>DAIMYQ010000001.1:0-23145 GCA_036734385.1 Paludibacteraceae bacterium
TACTTATTGTTTCTATTGTACTATTATCTTTTTTCGAAGTTATACTATTTGGCAAGACAAAATTGTGTTCATTTTCATTAGAAAAAGGAGATATATTTATCAGTTGATCAGGCTGGTTCACTCTTGGAGTATGGTCAATATTTTGGTTTCCATGAGAAGCATTTGCTATAATTCTTTGTTGAGCAAAACCATCATAAGAACTATTCGTTCTAGGTGCCGTTACAGTAACTTCTGGTAAATCGTATAAACCTGTTGGGTCTGTTCTATTCACCGGATTACCACTACAATACATATAAGGCGATTGCCACGGTTTCATTTCGCATAATGGATCCACACTCGTAAACCTCCCCAAAGCAGCATAATACCCTCTGGCTCCATAATCGTAGGTATCCAAACCATGCATCGTTATAAATTCCTTTCCATTGTACTTATACGGCTGCACGGCTGCATTCGTACTGGTGTTTTTGGGTAAGCCATCGGCGTAATATTGCGTTGTCTGCACGTATGTGTTATCCCACCGCCAAACGGAACAAATATTGCCCTGGTAATCTTTTATATAAAAATAATACATCCCATCATTGCCACGGTAACCTTCCGGGTTATGTACGCGCGAAAGTGCCGTTACACCGCTCTGGTCGGTCTCGTACTCTATATTACCACTGTAGTCCGTACGCGTATGTACCACATCGCTCGGGCGGTTTACCCACTGGCAAACACCTCCTATCGGCAACAGTTCCTGCGTCAATGCCGTGTAATAATCCGCTCGCTGCTTAACGCCATTGGCCGTATAACGGTTAATAATCTGGTTCCCGTTTTTAAACTGTATCGTATCCGGCAAATTTAATACATTATACCGTATCGAAACTATGTTGCGGTCTATTTTTAAAAATGAAATCTTGCTTTTGAATCATATTGAACCTAAAAAGTTACGTCATTCGTCTATGAATAGGTCTTGAAAATTGCCAAAATTTGACTAACTTTATCGGCTGATTAAAAAGAACTTTTTATGACAAAAAAAATAGCCTTTATTATTAATCCTATTTCGGGTACCATGAAAAAGGAAGATCTTCCTGACATGATACGAAAAGGACTGGACAAGAGGTTATTTACCCCCGAAATTGTTTTCACCGAATATCGCGAACATGGAACGGAATTGGCGACATCTTTCGTTAAAAGAAACTTTGAAATAGTAGTTGCCGTAGGGGGAGACGGAACAGTAAACGAAGTGGCAAAAGCACTTGTTCATACCAATTGTTCCTTAGGAATTATCCCAATCGGTTCAGGAAACGGATTAGCTCGACATTTGGGCATCCCCATGAACAAACGCAAAGCCATTGAGCAACTCAATCATTCGGAATCTATTACAATTGACTATGGAAGGGTGAACGGAATACCATTTTTTTGTACTTGCGGAACAGGTTTTGATGCTTACGTGAGCAGCAAATTTGCAAAAGGAAACAAACGTGGCTTTATAAGCTATATCGAAAATATCATTACGGGATATTTCAACTATAAATCACAGAACTACCATATCATAGGCGATGGTATCAACCTAAAAATAAAAGCCTTTGTCATCACTTTCGCCAATGCTTCACAATGGGGAAACAACGCTTATATTGCACCCAAGGCAAGTGTTCAAGACGGGATGCTGGATATTTCCATCATGAGTAATTTCCCGGTCGTAGCCATTCCTACTTTAGCATTGCAACTATTTGCCAAACGAATAGATAAAGACTTATTCATGACTACTCTACGCTCCGATAAAATAACACTATTTCGCAAAGAATCCGGACCATTCCACTACGATGGTGAACCTTACGAAGAAGGCACGAAAATAGAAATAGAGAACGTTGCTGATGGATTAAAAGTCTTCGTGAAAAAAAGATTTTAAGTCTTCTCCGAAAATTTATTTCAACCACTATAATCCTCGTAAAAAACAAAAAGCAGAATCTATAATTCTGCTTAACGTAAACCTACAAAAGACAAACAGTTGCAATGTATTATTGCAACTGTTTGTCTTTATTCATTTGTTTTTGTCTGAAAACCAATCACGGCATTTCCCAACTAAACAAATATTTCTTATTACTACTTCAATACAACTACTTGAGCTGCACCATTAGCCAATTTTACAATATATTGACCATTTGCCAAACTGCCATTTTGAGCTGTAACATCTACACCAGCTAATGTAAGAATAGAGAAATTTTCTGCACCCACAGTAATAGTTCCTGCTGTAGCATATACATTAGCATCAAAAGATGCTTCACCTATTGAAGTTGCAATTGATTTAAAGGTAACGCCTGTTATTGAATTTGGATTACCAGAGAAAGTAACTGTATAATTAGCTTCCTGTGTTTGAGCATATTGCCAATCTGCACTACTTGAACCTAAACCAGAAATAAATTTCACGTCATAACCAATAGCGGAGGGTAAAGTTATAGTCCAATTATTACCACTTTTTACCAATGGATAAGCACCATTAGAGGGATCCCAACCATTGAAAGAGCCAACGGCATAAATTGCAGAAACCGGATCACTAGTTTGAACCGTAACAACTACCGCTCCAGAAGGAGATGAAGGACTTGTCTTCCAACCAGCGACATCATTCATAGTACCATCATATACTTGATAAGTTGTTTCAGGATTAGCCTGTGTATCCCAATTGTTCGACCATGCAAATTTATATCCCCAGTTATTTACATCTGCAACATTTACATCTGCACTAGTCCATGAGAAAGTATTTGTACCGGTACTAGTCATTTGAACAAATTTATTTCCACTAATAAATCCATAAAGATAACATGTAGGAGTTCCTGCAGGAACAGTTACATTAACAGTTACTGTAACAGCACTCGCTACAGCAACAGCAGCGAACATCGCTACCAAAGAAAGTAAAATCTTTTTCATTTTTGTTCTAGTTTTAAATTAATAAATCATTTTTAGTTATTATCTGGAAAATTAAGAGATTTCTATCACATATTACCAAGCCTTTATTTCATCATATTGAGAAGCAAATCCGGTAAAACTAATTTTTCTGTTATCTGCTCGTTTTTCAACAGCTTGCTTTTCAGCTTTCGTAAAATATTTATATTCTATCTGTTCATCAGCACCTAACTTGGTTGGTGCAACATGGTAAATCCACGTATTGTTACCTATGTCCGTCATTAAACTAAAGCCCCAATTATTAAAATTACCCGACACATACACCTCATTAGTTCCTTTTGGTACAGTAACATTCAAGGTCATATCGCCCCAATATTCAACAATATCAGTCACCTTAGTTTTGCCTCCCAACGGACGATGCCCCATACGAAACTCAGCCTGATCAACTCTTTCTCCATAAACGTAAAGATACTGTAAATCAGCAGGAACATTTTTAATAGTTCCATAGAAATGAGTAGCATCTTTTTGAGTAAGTTTTAATTTTTCATCGGCATGCTTCCAATACAAGGGACTACCTTGTTCGGCAAAAGTACCCGCCACATAAACCTGTTTTGTTCCCTCCGGTACAGTAACATTAAAAGAAACTGTTCCCTGAAACTTTTCCTGCTTACCTTCCTTTGATTCTATCCTAATATATTTGTCGGTTGTTTGGTATTTGTCATTTTTCAATATGACAAACAAACCTGAAACCCTTGACATATCAGCATCGGTAAGATTGAAATATGTTTTTATATTAGAAATAGTGTAGGTTAACTTTCCATCCGCCCCTTTTACCCATTTAAAGTTAGGCAAATCAGATTTTGACCATTCTGCTTTTTCTTTTACCCACTCCCCATTTTGATCCATTTCCAAGCAAACATAAATAAACACATCTTGTGTTTTCATCCAATTCTGACTTACACTTGGTTCATAAATTAAAGTAATGGAATTTTTTGTTGTAGGAACTGTCGGATTAGAAATTAATTCACCCGGAGCAGCAAATACAGAAAGGAAAAGAGAAAGAAAAAAGATAGTTGCTATAAATATTCTTTTCATGTAGTATTTCTATTTAAAGGTTACGATTTTTCGATACAAAATACGTCCCAAATATACGACTTTTTTTTATTTTAAAGCAATATTCTACTATTTTTTACTTTCGAAACAACTTTTTAACTAAAAATAGCCCAACTCATTTAAACAAAAATAGCCTTCTTGTACAAGAAGGCTATTTTCATCTTTATAAAGAAATTATCCGTTAACTTTTGCCATGTGAGCGATTAGATCACATACTTTGTTTGAATAACCAATTTCATTATCATACCAAGATACCACTTTTACAAAAGTATCTGTCAAAGCAATACCGGCTTTTGCATCAAAAATAGAAGTACGAGTATCTCCTAAGAAGTCAGCAGAAACGACTGCATCTTCCGTATATCCAAGGACACCTTTCAATTCTCCTTCAGAGGCAGCTTTCATTGCAGCACAAATTTCAGCGTAAGTAGCAGGTTTTGCTAAATTTACAGTTAAGTCTACTACGGAAACATCCAAAGTAGGAACACGCATTGACATACCGGTCAATTTACCATTCAACGCTGGGATAACTTTACCTACAGCTTTAGCAGCACCGGTAGAAGAAGGGATAATATTGCCGGAAGCAGCACGACCACCTCTCCAGTCTTTCATAGAAGGACCGTCAACTGTTTTCTGAGTAGCAGTTGTTGAGTGAACAGTTGTCATTAAACCGTCAGTAATTCCCCATTTATCGTTTAATACTTTAGCGATAGGAGCTAAACAGTTGGTAGTACAAGAAGCATTAGATACGAATTGAGTACCTTTTTGGTAAGATTTTTCGTTTACACCGCAAACGAACATTGGGGTATCATCACCCGAAGGAGCTGACATAACAACATATTTTGCACCGGCTTTGATGTGAGCATTTGCTTTTTCTTTAGTAAGGAAAAGACCTGTTGATTCAACAACATATTCTGCACCTATTGCATCCCATTTCAAATCTTCAGGATTACGTTCTGCTGTTACGCGAATAACTTTACCATTAACAATCAACTGGCTTTTTTCAACACTATATTCAATAGTTCCGTCGAATTGTCCATGCATAGTGTCATATTTCAACATATAAGCCAAGTAATCCACAGGGCAAAGGTCGTTAACACCTACGATCTGAATGTCGCTTCTTGTCATAGCAGCACGGAAAACAAAACGTCCGATGCGGCCAAATCCATTAATACCTACTTTAATCATTTTTTTACGAATTAAGTTAATTTTTTAAACCTTGCAAAGGTACTTTTTTTTGTCTTATTATCAAAGAAAAATATTGGATTTTTATCACATTTTTTTGGCATATTTTATTGAATAGTTTTCTCGCTAACTTACTGATGCTAACGGTTATCTTTTTTGAATAGACTGAGTAACACAAACTAAATTTGTTTAATAAGATTTGATGATTTAAGGGTCTTCCGAATAAAATAATTTTCCATATTCGAATCTGTTTGTTGGTTTTTTATTCTTACTTTTGCGATTCAATAAACTTAATAAATAAAATATGTACACTTGGTTTGAATGCCGTATTCGCTATGAAAAAATAGTAGATGGTAAAATGAAAAAAGTAACCGAACCCTATTTAATCGAGGCCTATTCATACACGGAAGCGGAAGCTAGAATAATAAAAGAACTAACTCCTTTCATTAGTGGAGAATATAGTATTACGAATATAAAACGAGCTAAAATAGCTGAGATATTTCCGGATGAAACGGGAGACCGTTGGTATACATGCAAAATCAACATTATTCTTTTGGATGAAGGAAAAGGAATTGAAAAAAAGGTAGCTAATTTTATTTTAGTGCAAGCTTTGGCTGTTAATGATGCTTGGAATAAGTTAATGGAAGGGATGAAAGGAACTTTATCGGATTTCGTAGTTATTTCAATTGCCGAAAGCCCTATTTTGGATATTTTTCCGTACAAAAATGATGATATGATAACAAAGGAAATAAATCAAAATTCCATTTAATTAGGGAATCACAATCAACAAAAAAATTCCTTACGTACTAAAAAAGTAGTAAGGAATTTTTTGTTTGTTTTTCGTAGTAATTGATGAACGATTTGTTTACAAGTCTTTTGCCACCTTCTGTTGGATAATCCCCGGAAAAGTACCAATTACCCTTATTGTTCGGACAAGACTGCAAAAGACCTTCTAAACTTTGATAAATAATTTCTACCTCACAAGTAACATCATCAGGCTTTAATAAATCAACTATTTTTTTAGATATCTGATCTGCCGTAAAAGGAGAATAAATTTCTTTTACATAATTTTTCAACTCTCCTGTAGATTTTTTTTCTTGTTTTTTACACTTGCCATAAACATCGTCAATGATATATTGCATGTTATTTTCCTTCAACAACGCAACTGTAGCTTTAAAAGCAATGAATTCATCCATGCTTGCCATATCAATGCCGTAAAAATCAGGATATCGAATTTGAGGAGAAGATGATACAATAACAATCTTTTTAGGGTTTAATCTCGATAAGATTGATATAATACTTTGTTTCAAGGTAGTTCCTCTGACGATACTGTCATCTATAACCACCAAATTATCAGTATAAGGGATAATGCTTCCATAAGTAATGTCATAAACATGTGCCGCCAATTCATTTCGTTTATTACCCTCGGAAATAAATGTACGCAACTTAATATCTTTAATTGCAACTTTCTCTGACCTAACAGACATGGATAAAATATCTTCCAACTTTTCTGATGTCATGTTTCCATTACTTTCCCGTATCAGTTGATTCTTTACAGCATTCAGATGTTTATTCAATGCTTGCGTCATTCCGTTAAAAGCAACTTCGGCTGTATTAGGAATAAAAGAAAAAACAGTATTCTTCAAATCATTATCAATGGATTTCAAAATGGCAGGAACCACATTTTCGCCCAATGCTTTTCTTTCCTTATAAATTTCACTATCGCTTCCACGAGAAAAATATATTCGTTCAAAAGAACAAGCCATTCTCTCTTTTGGCTCCAAAATCTGTACGGCTCTTACATTTCCTGCCTTGCTTATGAGTAATGCTTCACCGGGATTCAGTTCTTTAACTTGGTCACATGAAAGATTAAATGCCGTTTGAATCACGGGACGTTCAGACGCAGCGACCACAATTTCATCATCGGCATAATAAAAAGCGGGACGAATACCCCATGGATCACGAATAGTAAAACTTTCTCCACTACCGGTTAACCCACATATCACGTACCCTCCATCCCACAACCAAGAAGTGGATTCCAACACATTCTCGAGTCTGATGTTATCTTCTATATCATTGGTAATATCACGACCTTTTTTGCCTTCTTTTTTTGATATATCGTATATACGCTCTACTTCACGATCAAGGCGGTGCCCTATTTGCTCAAGCAAAATAAATCCGTCCGCAGAACCTCTTGGATGTTGTCCTTTTTTTGAAATAAAATTGAAAATTTCATCCACATTGGTCAAGTTAAAATTACCACAAATTGCTAAATTCTTAGCACGGTAATTATCTCTCCTCATAAAGGGATGGACAAAAGAAAGGCCTGATCTGCCAGTTGTACTATAACGCAAATGCCCCATATAAAGTTCTCCGGCAAAGGGAACAAATTGTTCGGCATATTTTACATCATCTATATTTCCATTGGCAGCAGTTTTTATTTGTTGACTCATGGCAGCAAAAATGGAACTAATAGCACTTGATCCCTCTGCCCTTTCGCGAAACATAAATTCTTCACCAGGATGTGCCTGCAACTTTACACATGCTGCTCCGGCACCTTCCTGACCCCTATTATGTTGCTTCTCCATCAAAAGGTACAACTTATTGAGACCATACATCCACGTACCGTATTTTTTTTGATAATATTCCAACGGTTTTAGTAGACGAATCATGGCAATACCGCACTCATGTTTTAACTGTTCCATTTTTATTATTTCCTTGCTTGGGTGTAATTATTTATATTCGCTCCAACTTTTGATAGGTATATCTTCGACATCTAAACGACAAAATGCATTTATAAATGCAGAAGCCAATCGAGCATTAGTCAGTAATGGAATATTGAAATCAATAGCCAAACGACGCACCTTGTATCCATTATCAAGTTCGCCCTGTGTGTAATTTTTGGGGATATTGACAACCAAGTCTATTTGTTTGGTTTTCAGCAAATCACGAGCTTGTGGTTCTTGATCTTCACTAGGCCAATACACTAAGGTAGAAGGTATGTCATTTTCCTTTAAAAAAGTAAAAGTACCTCCTGTCGCATATAGATTGAAACCTTTTTCGTGCAACAAACGTGCTGCATCCAACATATCAACTTTTTGTTTAGAAGTCCCGGTTGATAACAAAATATTTTTCTTTGGTATGGTATATCCCACAGAAAGCATAGACGTTAGGATTGCCTCATCCATATCATTACCCAAACATCCAACCTCACCGGTAGATGCCATATCTACGCCCAAGACGGGGTCAGCTTTTTGTAAACGAGAGAAAGAAAATTGCGAAGCTTTAATTCCGACATAATCCAAATTAAAGGCATTCTTGTTCGGTTTTTCTACAGGTACACCAAGCATTATTTTTGTTGCTAACTCTATAAAATTAATTTTCAACACTTTTGAAACAAAGGGAAAACTACGAGATGCTCTCAAATTACACTCGATAACCTTGATATCATTATTTTTTGCTAAAAACTGAATATTAAAAGGTCCCGATATACACAATTCTTTGGCAATTTCATGAGCAATTTTTTTGATTCTTCTCATGGTTTCCAAATATAGTTTTTGAGGAGGAAATTGTATAGTTGCATCTCCCGAATGGACTCCTGCAAATTCAACGTGCTCAGAAATGGCATACATAATGATTTCACCCTTTTCGGCAACTGCATCCATTTCTATTTCTTTTGCATTTACTATGAATGAGCTTACAACTACCGGATGTTTTTTGGAAACATTGGCTGCCAATTGTAAGAAATCTTTCAATTCTTCCTTATTAGAACACACATTCATTGCCGCACCCGAAAGCACATAAGAAGGACGAACCAACACAGGAAAACCGACCTCATCGACAAAAGCCTGAATATCACTCATTGAACTAAGCTCTTTCCAACGAGGTTGATCTATGTGTAAGCGATCTAACATTGATGAGAACTTATGTCTATCCTCAGCTTTATCAATACTTTGAGCAGAAGTTCCAAGTAAAGGGACATGCATGTCATCTAAACGTAACGCTAAGTTATTTGGAATTTGACCTCCGGTAGAAACAATCACTCCATGAGGATTTTCCAACTCTACAATATCCATGACACGCTCAAATGATAATTCGTCAAAATACAAACGGTCACAAGTATCATAGTCAGTAGAAACAGTTTCAGGATTATAATTTATCATTACCGAACGCCAGCCTTCTTTACGAATAGTTTGAAGAGCATTTACACTACACCAATCAAACTCGACAGAACTACCTATCCGATAGGCTCCGGAACCCAATACTATAATAGAGCGTTTATCTCCCACGTATTTGACGTCATTAGCCGTTCCTTGATATGTTAAATACAAATAATTGGTTTGTGCAGGATATTCAGCAGCCAATGTATCTATTTGTTTCACAACAGGAAGGATTCCTCTCTTTTTTCGATTATTTCGAACATTGAGTAAACTTTCTTCTTCTTCGGCATCATCACTTGTCAAACGAGCTATTTGAAAATCAGAGAACCCTTGCTCTTTGGCTGTACGAAACAATTGTTCAGGAATATCTTCCACTTTTTTGAAAGTTTCCAAATCGTTCGCCGTAACCACAATATTGTGCAAGCGTTGTAAAAACCAATTGTCAATTTTTGTCAATGAATGTATTTGATCAATCGTGTAACCCTTACGAAATGCTTCCGCAATAACAAAAACACGTTTATCAGTCGGTTCATTTAATGATTTGTCGATATCCGCTATTACCAATTCTTTATTGGCAACAAATCCGTGCATACCTTGACCAATCATACGAAGTCCCTTTTGAATAACTTCTTCGAAAGAACGACCTATTGCCATGATTTCTCCGACAGATTTCATACTGGAACCCAATTCGCGAGAAACGCCATGGAATTTTCCCAAATCCCAACGAGGTATTTTACAAACGACATAATCTAATGCTGGTTCAAAAAATGCAGGAGTCGTTTTGGTTACCGAGTTTTTAATATCGAATAACCCGTAACCCAGTCCTAACTTGGCAGCTACAAAAGCCAATGGATAACCGGTAGCTTTTGATGCCAACGCTGAAGAACGGCTTAAACGTGCATTTACTTCAATAACGCGATAATCTTCCGATTCAGGGTCAAGAGCGTACTGTACATTACACTCACCGACTATGCCTATATGACGAATGATTCGTATAGCTAACTCCCTGAGTTTATGGTACTCGCTATTGGTTAAGGTTTGAGAAGGAGCTATTACAATACTTTCTCCGGTATGAATACCAAGAGGGTCGAAATTTTCCATATTACAAACCGTAATACAGTTATCGAATCGGTCTCTAACTACTTCATATTCAATCTCTTTCCATCCTTTGAGAGATTTTTCAATCAAAATTTGAGGAGAGAATGAAAGAGATTTTTCTGCCATGGCATTCAACTCTTCTTCATTGTCACAAAATCCGCTACCTAATCCACCTAATGCGTAAGCGGCACGAATAATAATTGGATAGCCCAACTCTTTAGCAGCCTTACGAGCCTCAACCACATTATCAACAGCGACACTTTTTATTGTTTTTACATCAATTTGATCCAGCTTTTTAACAAAAAGATCCCTATCTTCAGTATCCATGATAGCTTGGATAGGAGTTCCCATAACACGTAAATTGTATTTGTCAAGAATTCCCATTCTGAAGAGTTGCACACCACAATTGAGAGCTGTTTGACCACCAAACGCCAACAAAATGCCATCAGGCTTTTCCTTTTGAATAACCTTTTCAACAAAAAACGGTGTGATCGGTAAAAAGTATATCTGGTCAGCTACTCCTTCGGATGTTTGAATAGTAGCAATATTAGGATTAACCAATACAGTTGATACCCCTTCTTCCTTTAATGCCTTAAGAGCTTGAGAACCTGAATAATCGAATTCACCGGCTTCTCCAATTTTTAGTGCTCCGGAGCCTAAAACCAAAACTTTTTTTATTCCTTGTATTAGATTTTCGCTCATCAGTCTATCATGTTTATAAATTCATCAAATAAAAATTCAGTATCAGTAGGACCACTGGCAGCCTCAGGATGAAACTGTGCAGAAAAAAACGGTTTAGTTTTGTGCTTTACTCCTTCATTTGTACCATCGTTCATATTGACAAATAAAGGCTCCCAATCACTACTCAAGGTCTTTTGATCCACGGCATACCCATGATTTTGAGAGGTAATGAAACAACGGTTTGTTCCTGCCATTCTTACGGGTTGATTGTGACTACGATGTCCATATTTTAACTTGTACGTTTCAGCACCCCCAGCTTTTGCCAGCAATTGATTTCCCATACAAATTCCAAAAATAGGCACTTCCTTTTGAATAGCTTTCTTTATATTTTCTACGGTTACAGCACACATAGAAGGGTCTCCAGGACCGTTAGATATAAACAATGCATCGTATTCAAGCGTATTAAAGTCATAGTTCCAGGGAACTCTTATAAGAGTCACATCCCTTTTAAGTAGACAACGAATGATATTATGTTTTACACCACAATCGACCAATACGACTTTCTTTTTGCCGTTTCCATATCGAATTACTTCTCTACAAGAAACTTTATCAACCTGGTTTTCCGCATTTACGTCAATAAATTCAACATTTTCTTCACCGAAAACAATTTTTCCTTTCATGGAACCTTTCTCGCGAAGGATTTTCGTCAATTCCCTTGTATCTATACCATAAATGCCCGGTACTTTGTTTTCTATAAGCCAATCGGAAAGCGTTTGTTTACCATTCCAATGACTGTACTCAAAAGAATAGGTAGAAACAACAATGCCACTCACGTGTATTTTTTCCGACTCAAAAAAATCGGCAATGTGATGTTTTATATTTGAAGAAGGAACACCATAATTGCCGATTAAAGGAAATGTAAAAGCCAATATCTGACCCGAATAGGAAGGATCTGTGAGACTCTCCGGATAGCCCATCATAGCGGTGTTAAAAACCACCTCCCCAGCCGTGGATTTTTCATAACCAAAGGAGTATCCATGAAAAACGGTTCCATCCTCTAAAACCAATGTAGCAGGTTTACTTTTTTGCATACTAAATAAAAATTTTGGACAAGAGTGACATCCACTCAAAAATTGTACAAAAATACATCGTTTTAGTAAATAGAACAAATCTGGTCATGTGTATTTTGGAAGAGTTTTGAACAAGTTTTGAACATATTGTGTGGAAATTAAGAAAGACAAACTCATCCAATTTTTATGTTCTTTAATCCTACTATTTTGGAAATAATCCCGTACTTTTGCACATATCAAAGGGTTTTTATGGGTAACAATTCGTTTTTTCAATTCAAACAATTTACGATAAACCAATCTGATTGTGCCATGAAAGTAGGAACAGACGGGGTTCTTTTGGGTTCATGGACGGAAATAAAGTCGGCTAATTATATTTTGGATATCGGCACAGGAACAGGTCTTATTGCTTTAATGTTGGCACAAAAGTCATCGGCACAGATTAATGCCATCGAAATAAACGAGCTAGCAGGCAAACAAGCTGCTGAAAATTTTGCCACTTCGCCATGGAATAAACGGGTGCAGGTTCATATTTGTTCGTTTCAAGACTTTTTTATTTCATCCACCGAAAAATATGATTTGATTGTCTCCAATCCGCCCTATTTTTCCGAATCATTAAAAAACCCATCCGAATCACGCTGCTTGGCAAGACACAACGACGAACTTTCTCAACAGGATTTACTTATCGGGGTACAACAACTATTAAGAAAAACAGGTCGTTTTTGCGTTATTTTTCCGGTAAAAGAAGGAAACAATTTTATTGATTTGGCAGAAAAAAATAATCTTTTTTGTACTAAAAAAACAAATGTGTATTCTAACTTCAATGCTTCCATCAAACGATTGTTAATCGAATTTTCACCTACTCCGTCAGACGTGCCATTAATAAATAATTTGGTTATCGAAACAGGCGAACGGCATAGTTACACAGAGCAATACAAAATGCTAACAAAAGATTTTTATCTGAATTTTTGAAGCAATTTGCCTTGCAACAAGACACATAGCCCTTGTTAATTGCCAATTAATGACTAATTTTGCAGGCTATACTTAATGTTATTCATCATGAAAAAGTTATCTTTCATTTGCACCATTTTATTCCTTTCCATATTTGCCTCGTGCAATAAAACAGAAGAAAAAGTAAACGTTGAAAAAGTCGTTGCAAAACCTGAACATATTACAAAAAACGATTTTTTAAAAAAGATTATGGATTACGAAGCAAATCCTACCGAATGGAAATATTTGGGAGATAAACCTTGTATTGTTGATTTTTATGCTTCTTGGTGTGGACCTTGCAAGAAGATATCTCCTATTTTGGAAGAATTGGCTGAAGAATATAAAGGACAAATTCATATTTACAAAGTAGATACCGAACAAGAAAAGGAATTATCTGATTTTTTCGGCATACAGAGTATTCCTACTCTTATGTTTTGCCCTATGAACAAAGCTCCGCAAATATCTGTGGGAGGAATAAGCAAAGCCGACCTAAAAAAGGCTATTGATGAAGTCCTTTTGAAGAAAAATCGGTAACCATTTAGCAGGGAAATGATAGACGACCTCATTTTTGAAAATAAAACAGTTGCTTATTATACGTTGGGATGCAAATTAAATTTTGCAGAAACATCGTCTATTGGAGAAAAACTGACAGAACAAGGTTTCAGAAAAGCAAAACCGCACGAAAAAGCCTCTGTTTGTATTATCAATACCTGTTCGGTAACAGATAGTGCAGATAAAAAATGTAGACAAGCCATTCACAAAGCCATCAAAGAAAACCCAAACGCATATATAATTGTGACAGGCTGTTATGCCCAATTAAAACCTCAAGAAATAGCATCTATAGAAAATGTAGATTTAGTTTTGGGTGCAAATGACAAATTTATCATTCCGGATATTTTCGCACAAAAAATAACTCTTAACGAAAAAATCCTCGCTTCCGAAACAACCTTGAAGACCGAATTTCACCATTCAAGTTCAAGTAACGATCGCACACGCCACTTTTTAAAGGTGCAAGACGGATGCGATTATTTTTGTACATATTGTACCATTCCTTTTGCAAGAGGCAGGAGTAGAAATGGTTCAATAGCTGATTTGGTAGCAAGTGCAAAAAAAATTGCGACTAATGCAGGCAAAGAAATTGTACTGACAGGTGTTAATATTGGAGATTTCGGGCATAGCACAAACGAAACTTTTTTAGATCTTGTAAAAGCGTTAGACGAAGTGCAAGGAATTGAACGTTTCCGTATTTCTTCTATTGAGCCAAACTTGTTAACAGACGAAATTATTGATTTTGTGGCACAATCAAAAAGGTTTGCACCCCATTTTCATATTCCGTTGCAATCGGGTTGCGATGAAGTGTTGAAACTAATGAAACGCCGTTACGACACACAACTTTTTGCTCACAAAATAGAAAAAATAAAATCGACTATACCACAAGCGTTCATTGGGGTAGATGTAATTGTAGGAGTACGTGGTGAAACCAAAGAATATTTTGATGCTGCATACCAATTTATCGAATCACTTAACATCTCTCAACTCCACGTATTCTCTTATTCAGAAAGAGCTGGAACACAGGCATTGAAAATTGACTATAAAGTCAAGCCTCAAGATAAAAAACACCGCAGCCAATTGTTATTGTCTCTTTCAGATAAAAAGACTATCGATTTTTACCGCAGTCATGTTGGTGAAAAGCATAAAGTTTTGTGGGAAGCTGCCAAAAAAGAAAGTAAAATGTTCGGATTTACCGAAAATTACATCAAAGTATCAAGAGATTTTTGTCCTGAGAAAATAAATACAATTGAAACTGTCATGCTAACAAGCGAAAACATTTGTATCGATAATTATACCACAGAAAATGGAATTTGAACTTCAATATACCGACCCCAAAAGCAACGCTCGTGCAGGACTAATTACCACTGACCATGGCACCATAGAAACACCGATTTTTATGCCTGTGGGGACGGTTGGATCTGTCAAAGCAGTTCATCAGCGTGAATTGAAAGAAGATATTCAAGCTCAAATTATTTTGGGAAATACTTACCACTTGTATCTCCGTCCGGGAATGGAAATTATGGAAAAGGCAGGAGGTTTGCATCAATTTATCGGTTGGGACAGACCTATCCTAACGGACAGTGGCGGTTTTCAAGTTTTCTCTTTGTCCCACAGACGTAAAATGGAAGAAGAAGGAGTTACTTTTCATTCTCATATTGACGGTTCTAAACACTTATTTACTCCTGAAAATGTAGTAGATATCCAACGTACCATCGGATCAGATATTATGATGGCATTGGACGAATGTACACCCGGAGATGCGGATCACAACTACGCTAAAAGTTCTATGGAGTTAACACACCGTTGGTTGGCTCGCGGCATAAAACACTTTGATGAAACGGAAGCAAAATATGGACATTCTCAAACATTCTTTCCAATTGTACAAGGTTGTATATATCGCGATTTGAGGGAGAAATCCGCCGAATTTATCGCTTCTCAAAACCGTGAAGGGAATGCTATTGGTGGCTTGGCTGTTGGTGAACCTACAGAAAAAATGTATGAGATGATTGAACTTGTCAATGCCATTCTACCAAAAGAAAAGCCACGCTATCTAATGGGAGTAGGAACTCCGGCAAACATACTTGAGGGCATCGAACGTGGCATAGACATGTTCGATTGCGTAATGCCTACGCGAAACGGAAGAAACGGAATGTTATTTACAAAAAACGGCATTATGAACATGCGTAATAAAAAATGGGCAGATGATTTTTCGCACATAGACCCCGATGGAGCCTCCGATGTAGATATTTTATATTCAAAAGCTTATTTACGTCATTTATTTATTGCCAACGAACTTTTAGCATTGCAAATTGCTTCTATTCACAACTTGGCGTTTTATCTTTGGCTGGTAAAAGAGGCTCGTAAGCACATCATTTCGGGTGATTTCTCTTCGTGGAAACCGAGTATGATTAAACAAATTTCACAACGATTATAATTTTTTTTTGAATGTTATACCCTATATTTGTCGGATGATGAAAAAGTACCTAATATTATTTTTCTTTCTTGCCTGTTTTATTGGAAAGGGAATCTCTCAAAATGAGAAAAAAGAACCTTCTGAAGGAGTTAAGGGATGGTATATTTCAGAGGATTTTGCTTCAGAGAAAGTTGCCGATGTCGATACATTCTCTCTAAACTACCAGAACCAAACAACGCCCGTGTATAAAAAAACAATAGGAGCATCTTGGTTGGGCAACTTGGGATTGCCGGAAGAGTCGCAAATCTTTTTTGACAGGGACAAGTATAATCAGTCTCGCGAATTTATTTTTAAAAATCCTTACTTAGCCTATTATTATTCGCCGGAGGATTATTTCTTTTTTAATACAAAAACACCTTACAGCAATGTCTCATATACCTCAGGAGGTTACTCGTACAAAGAAGAAGACCATCTTTCCGGATTATTTTCAGTCAACGCAAACAAAAAATTGAATTTTACCCTTCTGGGAGATTACATTTATGGAAGAGGTGCTTACGACTCGCAATCAACTAATGATTTAAACGGAGCCTTATATGGAAGTTACCGCGGAGATAGATACTCCATTTATTTTATTGCCTCGCTCAACAATTTCAAGAACTATGAAAATGGCGGATTAGTTAGTGATGATTTGAGTGATAACAGCATAGAAAGCTACAATCGAGAAGTTAACATGACTGAATCATGGTCTATTTTCAGGTCTTTTTATCTGTATGCGAACCAACAATACTCCATTGGATTTGAAAAGAATGATCCTAATAATTCGGAAAAGAAAATATTTGTTCCCGTAACGACCTTCGGGTACACTGCAAAATATGAGAATAATCAAAAAAAATATTACGAAAAAAGCATAACCGACTTTTATGCCAAAAATTATTATGATAGTATTGCCACTAATGATACTTGTTCGTACCAGTTATTAAAAAACGTTGCCTCTATCTCACTCAATGAAGGTTTCCACAACTGGGCGATATTCGGCATACGTGCCTTTGCTGAATTTGATGTAGAACAAAATATGTGTTTAAATGGGGATTCAGCTCTTTCTCATACCAACGATTATTTGCTTTATGTTGGAGGAGAATTATCTCGGAAACAAGGAATCTTTCAATATGATGCGACAGGAAAATTAATGTTGTTTGGTGATAAACGAGGAGAACTTGACTTGAACGGAAATTTTGAAACAAATATTCCTTTAAACAAACAGGTATTACGTATTTCCGGAAATGGATTCATGACAAACACACCACCTTCCTTTTTCAAGGAAAGTTACTATTCAAACCATTTTATTTGGAATAACTCTTTCGACAATATTTTTCGAACACGTGTATATGGAAATATCGCATTGCCAAACAACTATTGTGATTTTTCCGTAGGGGCAGGCTGGGAAAATATTACTAACTACGTTTATTTCAACAAAGATGCTGTACCTGAACAATACTCCGGAAACATTGAAGTTCTTAGCGGTGATGCAAAACTAAATTTAACTTTATGGAAATTCCATTTAGATAATAAAGCAACCTATCAAGTTAGTTCAGAAGATAAAATACTCCCCCTTCCAATGCTTTCTTTGTATAGTAATGTGTATGTTAAAAGTATTTTATTCAAGGTTTTACATTTTCAATTGGGAGTGGATTGCAGGTACAATACGGCTTATTATGCCAATGCCTATATGCCTGCAACTGGTCAATTTTACTTGCAAGATGAAACACGTATAGGCGATTATCCTTTAATGAATGTGTATGCTAATTTTCATCTCAAAAGAACTCGCTTTTTCCTGATGTATTATAATATCTCCGATTTGCTTTTTGATAAAAAGGAATATTTTACCGTACCAAATTATGCTCTCAATCCGGGAATGTTTAAATTCGGAATTTCATGGAACTTTTATGATTAAACCATTTTCTTAACAAACTAAAACCATGAAGATCAGCCATATTATTTCTATCTGTCTTGCTATTGCTGTTTTATCTTTTAGCATTTCACTCGCTGTGATAAAAAGTTCTCGGGATTTCCGCCAAATTCAGAAAGAAGGAGTTTTACGTATTATAGTTGAAGAAAATAGCATGAGTTTTGTTATTAAAAATGACAGTAGTATAACTGGATTGCAATACAAAATGATCAAAAAATTTGCTTCTGACTTCAACCTAAAATTAGAATTTATTCATGAAACTAATTTAGATAGTGCTATCAAAATGTTACAAAATGAAGATGTTGATATTCTAGTGTGGCATATTCCTGTTCACAATGAAATG
This sequence comes from Paludibacteraceae bacterium, assembly GCA_036734385.1. Classification (GTDB taxonomy): domain Bacteria; phylum Bacteroidota; class Bacteroidia; order Bacteroidales; family Paludibacteraceae; genus JAAYPI01. The sequence goes on from DAIMYQ010000001.1 coordinate 18,449, forward strand.
CGAGATAGAGTAGATTTTTCGATTCCGGTATTTAAGGGTAGACAAATTCTGGTTCAACGTAAAATGCCGTCAAATGGAAAAAAACAAACCATTCGAAACCAGCTTAATTTGGCAAAAAAGACCATTTACATTCCTCTGAACTCTCCTTATAAGCAACGCATCAACAATTTAGCAAAAGAAATCGGAGATACTATTCACATTCAAGAAATAAAGAATGTAACGCCTAAGGACTTGTTCAAAATGATTAATGAGGGCAACATTGATTTCACAGTATGCGACGAATCTGTTGCAGAAATTGAAAAAAGACATTTTCCAAATCTGGATATACAAACGGCTATTAGTTTTACACAAAACTATTCTTGGGGACTACGGAAGTCGTCTCCTGTGTTAAAAAACACGTTGAATGAATGGCTGAGTAGATACCTTGACAGCGAGGAATACAACGCACTTCATAAAAAATACACTGAAAATTGAGACCAATTTATTGTGCCTTTTTGAGTAAAGCAGGATGTGCTTTGATGTATTCGATCGTTCTATTATACCCTATGTGATAAAGTTCTTTGTAAGCATCAAAATTGAAAAGCGTATAGGTATTAGCACCATCACAACTTATATAAAAATCGCACATTGGTTTTCGCAAACGATGTGTTTCCGCGTTAGCAGCCAATGTAGAAAGCATTGCAATATCCGTCTTACTTTTAAGAACCTGGTTTTTAGGATATTCCAATACATCAACGCCAATAACAACATGGCACTTCTCTCGCAAAGGTTCTACTGGTAAATTATTTAACAATCCTCCATCTACGTAATAAGAACCATCTACAAGCTGTGCCTCAAAAACAGTTGGAATAGCAGAAGATGCACAGACATATTCTGCCAACTTGTCACCGGAATGCTTTATATTCCATTCTCCTGTATTTAAGTTAGTTACACAAACATAAAATTGCCTGTGTAAACTTTCAAAGCTATTTTGCGGAATATACTTTTTCAAAACTTTGGAAATTGATTCCATGCCGGAGAATCCCAAACTTGTCTTTGGAAATTTAAAAATATTTGAAAGTTTATCCATCTTTTCAATGGAAATTATCTTCATGATTTGAGCCGGAGAATACCCTGCTGCATAAAATGCACCTATAATGGCACCCATACTTGCCCCTGAAACATAGTCAGGTTTAATTCCATTATCCTCCAAAGCTTGTAATACACCTATATGGGCAAACCCCAAAGCAGCTCCTCCACTCAAACAGATTCCAACAGTGTTTTTCGATTTTGCTTTATTTGTTTCAGCAACGGTTACCTGAAAAACGAGTAAAAAAAAGGCAACAAATAAGGCTGTTATTTTTCTCATAATTTTTTTTATTGTAAAAACAAATATAGAAAATTTTACCAACAAACGTGATTATTTTAACTACTTTTGCTTTCAAATCTGTAAAAAAAACATCTATGATAGGTACTCTCGTCAACGCTTCTGCTATAATTGTTGGTGGAAGTATTGGTCTGCTCCTCAAAAAAAACTTTCCGGAAAAGTACATTTCCATCTACTTTCAAGCAGTCGGGCTATTTACCATCTTGTTAGGAGTAAAGATGGCTTTGGCTGTTTCATTTCCCATCCTTATGGTATTCAGCCTAATATGTGGAGGCTTGGTAGGCGAATTTTTTGACCTTGAAGGGAAGACAGAAAAATTCGGAAATTGGCTAAAAAGGAAATTACATCTTAATAATGAACACTTTACAGAAGGATTGGTAACGGCATTTCTTTTATTCTGTATGGGGTCAATGTCTGTTATCGGAGCAATTGAAGAGGGGTTCGGCAAAACATCCGATTTACTTTTAACCAAATCATTAATGGATGGATTCTCTGCCCTTATGTTAGCTTCGGCTTTTGGCATAGGTGTCTTGTTTTCTTCCATTCCGCTATTGCTGTTTCAGGGAGGCATAACCATATTTGTTTGGGTTTTTGCCAAAGATATTCCAATTGAATATATAAATGAATTAACCGCTGTAGGAGGCGTTTTACTTATTGGTTTGAGTATTAATATATTGGAAATAAAGAAATTACGAATCATTAACCTTTTACCATCCCTACTCTTTGTTTGTTTATTTATGTACATCCGTTCTTTTTTTGCTTAAAATATGCATACTACCATAATCACTCTTATTTCAAGAGAGTTTTCTATTTCAGAAAAACAAGTAAAAAATACGCTTGAATTACTCCTTGCCGGAAGCACTATTCCTTTTATCAGTCGTTACAGGAAAGAAGCTACAGGGGCTTTGGATGAAGTACAAGTTGGTAACATTAAAGATGGGTATGACAAATTTACCGAAATAGAAAAACGTAAAGAAACCATCCTAAAGACCATTCAAGAACAAGATAAACTAACATCTGATTTAGAGCAAAAAATAAAAGAATGCTGGGATATTACCGAATTAGAAGACATTTACTTACCATACAAACCGAAACGAAAAACACGCGGTGAAGCAGCAAGAGAGAAAGGATTGGAACCACTTGCAAAAATTATCATGAGTCAATATGAAAACAACATTCAAAATCGGGCGAACTCATTCGTAAATGGCGATGTCAAAGATGTCAAAGAAGCATTAAAGGGTGCACAAGATATTATTGCTGAGTGGATTAATGAAAGTACAGTCGCAAGAAACAATATTCGACAAGTATTCATAAGAGATGCTTATATCTCAGCCACCGTTATTAAAGGAAAAGAGGAAGAAGGAAATAAATATCAAGATTATTTTCATGTAGATGAACCTTTACAAAAATGCAGTTCTCACCGATTATTGGCTATTCGAAGAGGAGAAACGGAAGGGTTTTTGAAAGTTAGCATTAGTCCGAGAGATGAGGAGAAATGTATTCAAAAATTGGATGCTATTTTTGTAAAAAACACAACAGAATGCTCACAACTTGTTGCAGAAGCTGCTAAAGACAGCTATAAAAGATTACTAAAGCCTTCTATTGAGACCGAATTTGCAACAGAAAGTAAATTAAAAGCAGATGCAGAAGCTATACGAGTTTTCGCTGAAAATTTGCGACAATTGCTATTAGCTCCTCCATTAGGACAAAAACGTGTTTTGGCAATAGACCCCGGTTATAGAACAGGTTGTAAAGTCATTTGTTTGGATGCCCAAGGTAACCTGGTACACAACGAGACGATTTATCCACATCCACCGCAAAATGACACGGCACAAGCGACTCGTAAAATACAAAAAATGGTAGAAGCCTATCAAATAGAATCAATTGCTATAGGAAATGGAACAGCTGGTAGAGAAACTGAACATTTTATACAAAACATTCGTTACGACCGTGATGTAAAAGTGTTTGTAGTAAGTGAAAATGGAGCATCTATTTATTCAGCCTCAAAAATTGCCCGAGAAGAATTTCCTACATATGATGTTACCGTTCGGGGAGCTGTTTCTATTGGAAGAAGATTGATGGATCCATTAGCGGAATTAGTAAAAATAGACCCGAAATCAATTGGTGTTGGTCAATATCAACATGACGTGGATCAAACAAAATTGAAGGATTCGTTGGATAAAACCATCGAAAGTGTGGTAAACTTAGTAGGTGTCAACCTAAACACAGCCAGCAAATATTTATTGACGTACATTTCAGGGTTAGGACCAACATTGGCTCAAAACATTGTTGATTTTAGAACTCAAAATGGTGAATTTCATTCAAGAAAAGACCTTTTAAAAGTTCCAAGAATGGGAGAAAAGGCATTCGAACAATGTGCAGGTTTTTTACGAATTGCTAATGCTGCAAATCCATTAGACAATTCTGCAGTGCACCCGGAAAGCTATTATATAGTAGAAAAAATGGCTAACGATTTGAAGTGCAATGTTGAGGATTTAATCAACAAGAAAGAACTTCAACAATCGTTGCATCCTGAAAAATATACGGACGAGAAAATAGGTGTACTCACCATTCAAGATATTTTGAAAGAATTGGAAAAACCGGGCAGAGACCCTCGACAAGCCATTAAAGTTTTTGAATTTGACCCCAGTATAAAAAAAATAGAAGACTTACGTATAGGAATGATTCTCAACGGAATAGTAACCAACATCACCAATTTTGGAGCATTCGTAGACATCGGTATTAAAGAAAATGGTTTAGTCCATATTTCACAAATGGCAGAAAGTTATGTTTCCAATCCGACAGGTTTAGTATCCATGCACCAACATATTCAGGTAAAAATACTTGAGATCGATCTTTCTAAAAAAAGGATACAACTTTCGATGAGATTAAGTGAAAATCAGAATTAAAAATTATTTGGCAACGATTATTTAAACTGTTCAAAACTCACAGGCACTTTATTCAAAGCGTCTTCTTCTCGTTGCATCTTTTTTGTATATATAGCAATAATGTAATATGGTTTGGGAATAACTTTATATTCTTTGCTCGTGTTTTTGATTTCACTATCTAAATATAATTTTGATTCAATCGAAGAAAAATATTGTGAATTGACCTTTTTATTTTTAGTGGTTGTTTTCATATAAAATTTATACTTACATTCAGAAATATAATAACTCTGTCCGATTTTATCATACTTAATATGACTGCTTGTAATCCATGTATTATAGTAAAAACCTTGATTTGATACCACATCTCGTAAAATTGAAGAAGTCTGTGTTTTTATATTGGAATCGGTTCCTAAATTTCTTTCCGCTTCAATAATAATATTATT
>DAIMYQ010000001.1:23245-46133 GCA_036734385.1 Paludibacteraceae bacterium
ACTAATAAATTACCATTACTTTTAAAAGCATATCCATTTGAGTCAGTCAATGTATACGTTTCATACTTATAGGCTAACGTTTTTTCTATTGTTTGGTAATGTTGAGACTTCTGTTCTGCAATTCTATTTAGAACTCTTTTTATCCATGCCGGCTCACTATTACTAACAACCACCTCATCTAACATAACAGTTGTTGGCATTAAATGAATTGTATCACTCAAATCCGATTTTTTAATTTCAGATTTTTCATAATTCATATGGACAAAAAACAGTGTTTGAAAAGGAAAATCAATAGAAAACTCTCCTTTTTCATCACTCATGGTTCCAAATGTTTTATTTCCATTCGTTGTGTATATGCTTACATATGGAATTGGTTGACGCGATTCTTTATCAACGAGGATGCCCTTAGTGTGTGCCAATAATAATTGCCCGGTCACTATTAGGAACATAGATGACAGCAATATGGTTTTTTGTTTCGTTGATTTCACAACAATCTATCTACCATGTAATTACGAAAAAAATGTTAGAGAATAACTATTTGATGACTATTATTTGTCAAAAAATGGATTATTTGACCTGTTCGATAGTATAACCTTTACCTTGCAATTTTTTTAGCAATCCATCAGGTCCATACAAATGTGCTAATCCGACAACCATAAATTCTATCGGTTCATCAGTTAAATAAGATTCAATTTTGGTAAACCAATTGTCATTTCTTTCAATCAGCAAAGAATTATAGACAGTGGGGAAAGCTTCTTTGGTTGCTTTCATTTGTTTTTCAGTTTCATCCGAAGTTCCTCTTCTCCAATCCGTAACAAGAAAAAGCAAGTCCTTTTCGGTATTCTCTAAATCCTTGAGAGAATATAAAACAAATTCGTTTTCATATCCTTCTCCCATTCCAAGCAATACACTTATTTGGTAGTCAACCGTTTCGAGAAATTCGATTTTCTTACCAGCCTCTTTAGCCTTAGAAAAATAATATGCATCAACACCTTCGGGAGAAAAGCCAAGTTGCTGTAATTGCCCCACACTAAGAATAGAAATAACCATAGACGGCTTAAACTTTTTCAATCGCTCCATTGGCAAAGAATACTGTTCAGCCTTTTCTGTCAACAACTTATATGTTTCGGGAGCTAATACAGATTGTAAGGTGTTAGTATCTGTAAATATTGCCTTTGCCATCATTTTTTTTACGGTAGCTGGGGTTGACATTTCTCCCAAATCCGTTTCCAAAATAAGCTTATCCGATTTTTCAAAAGCCGTTTCATATTCTAATGGCAAAGGATAATCCGAAGGTCGTAAAAAATGAATACTTCCAGCCAAATACAAAGTATTTTCGCCTTTGCTTACTTTCCAAACAGAGGATTGGGAAAAGCAAAAACCAACAGAAACTATACCGGCAACAAGTAAAGCAATACGTTTTTTTACTAAAAACATCCGATTTTATTTTGGTTGAATGGTTTGTAAATATTTTTCCAATCTGTCCATTCCCTCTTTGATATTTTCCATCGAATTGGCGTAAGAAAACCGTACAAACCCCTCTCCTGCGATACCAAAATCAATGCCGGGAGTAATTCCTACATGAGCATTTTCTAAAACATCAAAAGAAAACTTGTAACTGTTTTTGGTGAACTTACGTGCATCACAAAAAATGTAAAACGCCCCTTGTGGTTCCGAATAAATAACAAATCCCATTGCTTTTAGACGTTCCACCATATACAAACGACGTTCGTTATAAGTAGCATTCATTTTCTGCACATCTTTCTGTGCAGAGCGTAATGCGACAATACCCCCACGTTGGGCACAGCTAGGGGCACAGATAAACAGATTTTGTTGCAATATTTGAAGCGAACGCATATGCTCCTTAGGAGCAATAAGGTAACCCAGACGCAAACCGGTCATGGCAAAACGCTTGGAAAACCCATTGATAACAAATGCCTTATCCGTAAATTCCAAAATACTTTTTGCCCTTCCTTCGTACGTTAGTCCATGATAAATTTCATCGGAGATGATAGGAATATTTAACCTTGACAGTTCTGTAAAAACAGAGTCATGTATTAAATTTCCGACCGGGTTCATCGGAGAATTAACAATGATGGCACGGGTACGTTGGGTAATGGATTTTTTTATATCCTCCATATTGTACTGAAAATTATTTTCAGGCTTTAGAGGCACAAATACCGGATTAGCTTGGCATGCCAATGTGAAATTTCGATAGCAAGGATAACCAGGATTAGACATAATAATTTCAGCGTCATTATCGCACAAGAGCATTAGTGCCAACAATATAGCAGGAGAAGAACCGGAAGTAACCACAATGCAATCGGGGTCAACTGTCACATCGTACTCTTTTTTATAAAACCGAGCTATTTCTTCTCGCAGCTCAGGGTCTCCCAATGAGTGGGTATAATGTGTAATTCCTTGATTATAGGCATCTTTTATAGCCTTCGTAATACATGAAGGTGTATTAAAATCAGGTTCTCCTACTTCCAAATGAATAATATGGGCACCTTTGCGTTCCATTTCATTTGCTTTTTCTAAGACATCCATTACGATAAAGGGTGTCATTTGCTTTACGAGAGGGTTCAATGTATTCTAAATTTATTTTTTAATCAATCGTATTCCTTCTTCTTCAATACTTATCAAGCGTTTTTTGTATAAATCGCCTACCGCTTTTTTATACATCTTTTTGCTGATACCATAAATGGAGTATATCTCCTCTGCTGGAGTTTTATCGGTAGTAGCTAAGAAGCCTCCTGCTTTTTGCAATCTAACCAATAAATTTTCCGATTCTCCAACAATTTGCTGAAAACCTGATTTTTGCAAACGAAGATCAACTTTTCCGTCTTCCCGTATTTGCTTCACATATCCTTTCACTCTTTGTCCGATATAAAGAGGCTTAAAAACTTCATTCTCGTACAAAAGACCTAAAAATTTGTTGTTGATAATAGCCTTGTAGCCCAAATCTGTTTTTTTACAAACAAGTAAATCAACTTCAGTCTCCGGTTCAGCCTCAAAAGGTTCTTTAGCCGTAAATTTTTCTACCTTGGCAGAAGCTGCTATGCGGTTGGTCTTTTCATCGAGGTAAATATACACTACCGCAGTATCGCCCTCTTCCAAATTGATTTTCTGCTCGCTAAAGGGCACCAACAAATCTTTCATCAATCCCCAATCCAAAAAAGCTCCATATTTAGATACAGACTTTACTTTCAGTGCCGCAAAATCACCCACTTGAGCAAAAGGTTTTTCGGTCGTTGCAATGGGTCTATCTTCCGAATCGACATACAAAAAGACTTCTACAGTATCTCCATCTTCACAATTTTCAGGCACATAACGAATGGGCATAAGTACCTCCCCCAATTCCTCACCATCAAGATAGACACCAAAATCCACATGTTTTACAACTCTCATGGAGTTGAATTTTCCTATTTCCATTTAATTTTAATTAAGTTCGTTTTATCTGAAAAATTAAAATTCAGACGAAAAATGGAAGCGAATGCTTTTAAAATCATTTTGAGCCATTTGCAACATATACCCTGAATCTGCAAGAAAAACATCTCTGTTTTCTTTGTCCTTTGCCATGTATTGGTATTTCCGTTTTTTAAAATTTTCTAATTCTTCTTTATCATCACTTTCTATCCAACAAGCTTTGTATAAATTAATCGGTTCCCATTTACACTGTGCATTGTATTCGTGAAGAAGACGATATTGTATTACCTCAAACTGTAATTGCCCCACAGTTCCAACAATTTTTCTACCATTAAACTGATTCACAAATAATTGGGCAACGCCCTCATCCATAAGTTGTTCTATACCTTTGTTCAGTTGTTTGGCTTTCATCGGATCAGCATTTTCAATATATTTGAACATTTCCGGAGAGAAGCTAGGTAATCCTTTGAAGTGAATGTCTTCCCCAGACGACAAACTATCACCAATTTTAAACGTTCCCGTATCAGGCAACCCAATGATATCTCCCGCAAAAGCCTCATCTACAGTTTCTTTCTTCTGAGCCATAAATGCTGTTGGAGAGGAAAATTTCATCAATTTTTTATGACGAATATGTCTGTAATTCACATTTCTTTCAAATTTTCCAGAGCAAATTTTAACAAAGGCTATGCAACTTCGATGATTCGGATCCATATTGGCATGAATTTTAAAGACAAATCCGGAAAAGGCTTCTTCATCAGGATTTACGGTACGTTCCAACGCCTCAACAGGCAGCGGAGATGGTGCTATTTCTACAAAACAATCAAGCAATTCTTTTACACCAAAATTATTCAATGCACTACCAAAGAATACGGGAGCCAATTCTCCTGCCAAATATTTTTTTGTATCAAATTCGGAATAAACGCCCTCTATCAACTCTAAATCTTCTCTTAATTTGGAAGCATTTTTCTCCCCAATATATTTTTCCAGTTCCTTGCTATTCAAATCAGTAAAGGCTACAGATTCGGTTATTGTCTGTTTATTGGGGGTATATAAATCAAGCCCTTTTTTATGGATATTATAAACGCCCTTAAAACCTGCACCAATGTTAATTGGCCAACTTAACGGACGGACATGAATACCAAGTTCACTTTCTATTTCATCCAATAAATCGAAAGGATCTTTCCCTTCTCTATCCATTTTATTAACAAACACCATGACTGGAGTTTTTCTCATACGGCAAACCTGCATCAATTTACGAGTTTGTGTTTCGACGCCCTTTGCCGTATCAATAACAATAATTACACTATCAACGGCAGTAAGCGTACGGAAAGTATCTTCAGCAAAATCTTGGTGACCCGGGGTATCCAAAATATTGATTTTGTAATCCCTGTATTCAAAACCCATAACAGACGTAGCAACTGATATTCCACGTTGCTTTTCAATTTCCATCCAATCGGAAGTCGCTGTTTTTTTTATTTTGTTCGATTTTACAGCACCTGCAATATGTATTGCACCCCCAAAAAGCAATAATTTTTCGGTAAGAGTTGTTTTACCGGCATCAGGGTGACTGATAATAGCAAAAGTTCGACGACGTTTTATTTCTTCGTTAAAAGTCATTGTGTAAAGTTACTGATTTGAGGCTACAAAGATAATAAATTTAGTGCCAAGTGAGCAATGTCAGAAGGACAAAAAGGTCTATTTATATCGTAACAGTAAGTTGCTTACGTAAATCTTAAATCCAAATGCTTACTTTTCACAACTTTTTCATTACTTTTGTGGTAATTGTATTGTTTTTAGAGAAAACCCTTAAACGTTAAAAGAAAGTGCTATATAGAAGTAAAGCTCCTTTTCGATTAGGAATTGCGGGAGGCGGAACTGATGTTTCTCCCTACTCTGACTTATACGGCGGAGCCATTTTAAACGTAACCGTAAATATGTATGCATATGCCAACATACGTCCTTTGGACAACGGTAAAATTCGGTTAGTACATATCAATGAAGACATTACAGAAGAAATTGATTCGACGGCTGTCTTGTCTTTTCTAGAAAAAGATTCTCTTTTACTTCAAAAGGGAATTTATAATTCAATCGTCAAAAAATTCAACAATAATAAGCCTTTATCATTCGAATTAACCACCTATATGGATGTTCCGACAGGTTCCGGATTAGGCACTTCATCTACCTTGGTAGTCGCTATTTTGGGTGCTTTTTCCGAATGGCTGAAACTACCCTTGGGACAATATGATTTAGCTCATTATGCCTATGAAATTGAACGCATTGATTTAGGCATGGCGGGTGGAAAACAAGATCAATATGCAGCCACATTCGGCGGAGTCAATTTTATGGAATTTAATGAGGAGGACAAAGTGATTGTTAATCCATTACGCATCCAAAATGAGTTGCTTCAAGAATGGGGTTTGAATACAGTATTATTTTACACTAACCTACAACGAGTATCGGCCAAAATTATTGAAGAACAATCGGAAAATGTGCGTAAAAACGATGAGCAATCTGTTGAAGCCATGCACAATGTAAAAAAAGAAGCCTATCGCATAAAAAACTGCTTGCTAAGAAGTGAATTGAATGAACTTGGCAAAGCACTCAATACCAGTTGGGTAAACAAGAAAAAAATGGCTCACAATATTTCGAATTCTTCCATTGACATGATTTACGAAACAGCAATCAACAATGGAGCTCTGGGAGGAAAAATATCAGGTGCGGGTGGTGGAGGGTTTATGTTCTTTTATTGCCCCGGAACAAGTCGTTTTCAGGTGGTGAAAGCTCTTTCAGAATTACATATCGGACATGTATGTCCGTTCGAATTTAGCAAATACGGATTGAAAACATGGACAGTCAAAAACTAATCGGACAACGATTACAACAACATCAGGAAGTCATCTCTTTGGTACAAAACGATGATTCTTTGAAAAACACACTGAGCAGTATAATAGAAACCATAGTTGCTTGTTTTAAGACAGACAATAAAGTTTATTTTTGCGGAAACGGAGGTAGTGCCTCCGATGCACAGCACTTAGCAGCGGAATTTTCAGGCAGATTTTATTTGGATAGAGCCAGTTTGCCTTCCGAAGCATTGCATTGTAACACGTCTTACCTCACTGCTGTTGCCAATGACTATTCTTACGATTTGATTTATTCTCGCCTTGTTTCAGGAGTTGGCAGAAAGGGTGATATCTTAGTAGGACTTTCGACATCAGGGAATTCCAAAAACATTGTTGAGGCTTTTAAAACAGCCAGGGGAAAAGAAATGTTGACTATAGCTCTCATTGGAGAAAAAAAAGGAGATCTGGAAGCTTTCAGCGACTATATTATCCATGTTCCGAGTAGTGATACTCCACGCATACAAGAAACCCATATTTTATTGGGACATATCATTTGCGAAATGGTTGAATCGGCAATTTTTGGCAAAAAATAATCATGGAATGTATCATTTTAGCAGGCGGATTAGGCACTCGATTACAAAGCATTGTTTCCGATTTACCTAAATGCATGGCTTCTGTAGCAGGAAAACCTTTTTTGCATTACTTGCTTACTTCTTTAGAACAAAAAGGGTTCAATCATGTTATTCTTTCCTTAGGCTACAAACACGAGATGGTAATCGAATGGCTCAAAACTTTCAATACCAAATTAAAAGTTTCGTGGGTGGTGGAACAAGAACCTTTAGGAACAGGTGGGGCTCTGCGATTTGCCTCACAAGCTATGCTCACCGATAAAGCTTTCATTATCAATGGGGATACCTATTTTGAGGTCGATTACTTGGGTATGATGCAACTTCACGAAAAAACAAAAGCAAAAGTTACCATTGCCTTACGAAAAATGGAAAACTTCAGTCGGTTTGGGCTTGTCGAATTGGAAGAAAAGACTCAACGCATCACACAATTTAAGGAAAAACAATTTTGCACCTCCGGTTATATCAATGGAGGCGTTTATCTTATCGGCAAAAACACGTTACAAAAATTACCGGAAAAATGTTCTTTGGAAAAGGAACTCTTCGAAAAAAATATAGACTCTACTTTCATAGCAGGATTTTCGTCCAATGGATACTTCATTGATATTGGTGTTCCCGAAGATTATAACAAAGCTCAAATAGATTTCAGGAATGGGGTTATATAAAAAATTTGACACATTATTTCTTGACAGAGACGGTGTTATAAACAAACATCTACTTGGCGACTATGTAAAAACTATTGACGAAATGGAGTTCTTGCCACAATCGTTGGAAGCTCTAAAAATCTTAGCTCCTTTTTTTAAACACATTATCATAGTTTCCAATCAACGAGGAGTTGGCAAAGGGGTTATGTCTTTAAATGATTTGGATATAATCCATACTTTTATGCAAAAAAAAATAGATACGATTGGTGGTAGAATCGATAAAATCTATTGTTGCACGGATTTAGACGAAAATAGTCCTAACCGAAAGCCCAATATAGGCATGGCAATAGAGGCAAAAACGGATTTTCCGGATATTGTTTTTAAACAAAGTATAATGGTTGGAGACTCTTTGTTTGACATGCTTTTTGCTCGTAATGCAGGTATGTATGCCATTTTAATCAGCAATGAAAAAGACATCAACCCCGAATATTTTGACGAGCAATATGCTGATTTATATTCTTTTGCAAAAAAAGTTATAACAGACAATCAAAAATAATTTCAATCTTTGTATCCATGAGAATAGCTTACCTTTCCACATTTTATCCTTTTCGCGGAGGAATTGCCCAGTTCAATGCCGATTTATTCGAAGAATTATCCAAAAACAACGAAATAAAAGCTTTTACTTTTACACGTCAATATCCTGATTTTTTATTCCCGGGGAAAACCCAATATGTAACAGAAGAGGACACGGCTACTGTTATCGAAAGTTTTCCTGTTTTAGACACGGCAAATCCTTTTTCATATTGTTCTGCAGCAAAAGAAATTGCCAAATACAAACCCGATGTATTAATTATGAAATATTGGATGTCTTATTTAGCTCCATCATTAGGCTGGGTAGCAAAACAACAGAAAAAAAAAGGATGCAAGGTTATTTCTATATTGGACAACGTTTTACCACACGAACGAAACATATTGGATAAACCTCTTACAAAATGGTTTTTGAACCAAAATTCGGGGTTTATTGCCATGAGTGAATCGGTAAAACAAGATTTAATTGATTTATCTCCAAATGCAAACTATATCACTAAAGCTCACCCATTATTCAATCATTTTGGCAACAAAAAAGATAGTATCGAAGCAAAAAAAACATTAGGGTTGGATTTAGACAAAAAAACATTGCTTTTCTTCGGTCTGATTCGAGATTACAAAGGACTGGATTTGCTCATCGAAGCCATGAATCAATTGGACGATTCTTATCAACTGGTAATTGCAGGAGAAAGCTACGGTAGTTTCGACAAGTACCAAGAACAAATTAACCGAAACAAAAACATCAAAAACATCAAAGTTTTTAATACCTACATCAGTGATGCAGAGGTACCCTTATTTTTTTCTGCTGCCGATGTATGCGTGTTGCCTTATAAATCAGCTACTCAAAGCGGAATTTCCTCCATTGCTTATCACTTTGAAGTACCTTTGATTATCACCGACACAGGTGGATTAAAAGAAGTCGTAGAAAATGCCGGAACAGGTCTGGTTTGTGCGAGTATTGATGCCAATGCCATCACGAATAGCATAAAGCAATTTTACACTGAAGACAGCAGCAAATTTATCAAAGGCATCCAACAACAGAAAGAAGAACTTTCATGGACGAACTTTGCCAACGCCCTGATTGAATTTGCTAAAAAGCTATAAGTTTGGGTACACCATATTTTTTTCTTCTATCACATCTAAAACCTCACGAAGATATTTGTCTGCTTCGTATTTTGCCATAGGTAAATTATGAAGCAAGCAATTACCGCAATCGCGAGGAACGGTACCGGGAACTTCACCGTCAAAATCGCGGATAAAACGGAAGGTTTCTCGCATCAATTCCAAAATATCTCCGGGTTGTAAATCACCTCTCATTAAAAAATAATTTCCTGTACAACAACCCATTGGTCCCCAAAAGATAATTTTATCGCCCCATACCGGATGATTACGCAAAAAGGTAGCTGCCAGATGTTCAATCGTGTGCAATTCGCCATTACCAAGTATCGGTTCACGGTTCGGTTCCTTCATGCGAATATCAAATGTAGTGATAACATCGTTGGTCAAATAATCCTTGCGGGAAACATAAATACCTCTCAATAAATGAAGATGGTCTATAGAAAAACTGGGAATTTTTTTCATGTGATAAATGGGTCTTAATGGCATTTTTAAAATCTACGACACAAAACTACAAAAACTAATTTCATTCTTCAACCAATAATGTTATTTTTGTGTAACACATTCACAAAAATAACATGACAAAAAAAAAGAAAATAGTTGTATTTACCGGTTCAGGCGTTTCTGCGGAAAGCGGCATTTCAACTTTCAGAGGTGGAAACGGATTGTGGGCAAATCATCGTATCGAAGATATTTGTACACCAGAAGCCTTGATATATAACCGACAAGAAGTAATTGATTTTTACAATACGAGACGTAAAGAACTGTTGGAGACAAAACCTAACGCTGCACATTACGCCATCACAGAGCTGGAGAAACATTTTGATGTACAAGTAATCACGCAAAATATAGATGACCTGCACGAACGTGCAGGAAGCAAAAACATCACACATTTGCACGGTGAATTACGAAAACTACGCAGCAGCAAAGATGAAACAGCAACCATTCCTTTTGAGGATTGGGAACAAAAGATGGAGACTAAACATGCCGACGGGTCTTTATTACGACCGTTTATTGTCTTTTTCGGCGAAAGCGTACCCGAATTTGACAAAGCTATGAAAATAGCACAACAAGCGGACATCCTACTTGTTATAGGAACATCACTGGCGGTATATCCTGCTGCTTCATTGGTACATTGTGTACCAAATAGCGTTCCCATTTATTTGGTTGACCCGGGAGAACCAAACATTTCAGGCATTACTAACCCTTTACACCATATAAAAATGAACGCTTCCGAAGGTGTTCCAAAACTGGTAGAAATGCTTATAAAAGAGATTGAATAAAAGAAAATAACGAGAGCTATCCAGACATTAGCATCTTTTTGATTTGCTTACATGATAAAAAAGCCTCTTAACGCGTTAAAAATTAATCTATACAAGGTTCGGAAAAATCATCGGCTGTTAAACCCGTATAATTGAGAAATCAATAGCAAAAGAATGACCTATCGTTAGGAGATTTTTGATTGAACTTATAACTCAGCACTATTTCATGAGAACCTCCAGAAACATCTATCAAAGAAGATAAACTAACATCGTAACTATACGAAACGGTTATATTGTTTTCAAAAGAATATCCTAACGCAAACTTCAATGCATCGGTATTACTTAAACCTTCAGAAGAAATAAATGGTATTCCCCTATAACCAATCCCTGCCATAAAAGGATTGTGATGGTATAAAAAATCAATATCAAATTGTTGGTATTGACCTTGCGTTTGAAATAATCCTGCAATAGTTAAATCATCGTACGAATCATATTTTCCGTGTCCACGATTAAATGGGATTTTACCGGCAGCATAGGCATTTAATTTTATTTTTGTTTTCGTTTCTGCATCTGTAAAAGCGATATCATTAGGCACTAATCTGTCTGCACCAGCTCCCACAAAAAGATATTCATTGTACACTAAGAAAGAAACTGAAGCATCCAACCGCAACACAGATGTTACATCAGGATTAAAAGAAGATGTTGGAACAATACTACCATCCAAGGCAATTTGATCAACAAAAATCAATTTACTCGGGTCCATTGCACGATAAAAAAATCCGATTTCAACCCCCGGACGAAAAAACCACTCATCCGTAATTTTGGCAACGAAGTTGTATTGCACCTCAAATTCCGTTTGTGATAACATATTGCCACCATAAGACGTATAAGAAAGCACTGCACCAAAAGAAGACCTCAAAGGATGATAATAATGGTCAAAACTAGCCAGTAATGTCTGAGAGCCTTTCAAAGATGCCCATTGGTTTCTATAAGTCATATATGCACGAGATCCTGATAATCCGGCAAAAGAAGGTCCAACAAAAGTGGGAGACGACCAAGGCTGGGATAAAAGAAAATCTTGTGCAATAATTTTCGTAGAAATAAGAAACGAATTTATTGATAAAAACAATATTATTAAACTTTTCTTCATGATTAAATTCCTGTTAGCGCACAAGCATAAAGCTTCCGGAAACTTTAAACTCTCTTCCATTTTTATATTTACCTGTGGCTTTATAAACATATGTACCTTGCAAAGCACACTCATCATCTATGTAACCATCCCATCCGACAAGGACATCATTTGAAACAAAAATCTTAGCACCCCACTGATTAAATATTTCCAACTTATACTCATCTACATTTTTAGAAACAGGATAAAAAATATCTAATCTTCTTTCATCAATTGTATAAGATCCTCCGTTAGGAACAGATGTATTGGGTGTAAATGCATTCGGGAATACTATAAAGCCGTAATCTCCAATATTGATTGCATTGTAAATCGTAACCGAATCCTGACAGCCCATTGCATCTTCAACTTTCAGAGTAACATTATAAACTCCCTCAGCCGTATATGTATGTACAGGATCCCTCTCTATGGAAGAACATCCATCACCGAAATTCCACCAGTACTTACTTACATCTTTTGTTTCACAATAGAAATGAGCCTCAGGCGAAGGCATATACAATTGCGTAGTTGCTATTAAAAAGGATGCTTTAGGAGACTGAAAAACCTCTACGGTTTTCGTAATTTGATCTGTTTTCTTAGAGCCTGTAGCAGTTAGGGTTACCGTATAGACTCCGGAACGTGTAAATGTATGATCCGGACTTCTTTGCGTTGACGTGCTTCCATCACCAAAATTCCAAAAGTACGTTGCGTCTCCTATTGTTAAATTAGTAAATTCGACAGTTAAAGGGCTACAACCGGAGTCAACATCCATTGAGAAATCTGCAATAGGTTCTTCTGCATATCTAATTTGAACCTCATCATAGGCACTGCAACCATAACCTTGTATTGTCCAACGGAAAGTATTAACACCTGTAGATAAACCTCTTACATACGTATTATAAGAATTAGGGTTATCAAATTTTCCTGTTCCTGCCACCAAAGACCATTGACCGGTAATATTCGAATCAGAATTTATGCGAGCTGAAAGTCTGTAATAATCTTCAACAGTAAAATCATCTTCACCGGCATCGGCAAGTTTGTGCAAACTGTTTGAAATCACTTTTACATCAACGGTATTACTACAACTTGGGGTATACACCTCCCAACGGAAAGTATTTGTTATTTTATATCCTAATTCGGTTACCAAAGTTGAATTACTTTCGGGATTAGCCACTATACCATCTCCTCCGATGAGTGTCCAACGATAACTACCAAAGTCAGGTTTTGGAGCCCTCAAGGTTATCGAATCTTCACAAATAATGATGGAAGAAATTTCAGGAGCCGTAATCCCCGGATTATTGTTCGTTACCGTAACGGTATCAAAATTCAAGCAGTAACCATCGTTTATATTCCATTGAAATTTATTTTTTCCAAACATCAAATTACTAACTTTTGTATTGTATTTGGTAATATCATCAAAATCAGCTCTACCACTTAGCAAAGTCCATTTACTAATGGTCCCTGCAAGGTTATTACCTTTAAGATTAGCATAATCTACACAATTGGTTGTAAAGTCAACACCCGCTTCCACAATCGGTAATGTACGAATATTTAAAAAGGCAGTTCTAATATCCGTTTTAGTACATCTGTTAACACCCACAACTGAAACGGTTCCACTTTGAGCATACGCATTTATTGAAACCAGAATTGTTCTGGAATTTTTACCGGCTTCTATGGTATAACCGGTAGGTAATGTCCACTCGTAAGATGTAGCTCCTTCTATTTCAGGTACTGACAATTGAAAAAGGGAGGCATTTTCGCAAATAAACAATGGAGCAGAAATATCTCCTACAGTTCCTAACAACTCATTAGGTCGCACATAAATAGATGATTTCAAACCATTTCCACAAGAATTAACACCGTATACTTCAATCAAACCTTCTTCAGCGTTTTGACCCACTTGTACCATTATTTCATTACTTCCGGTTCCGCTGATAATCGTATATCCCGCAGGCAGTATCCATTCATAAGAATCTGCATTGGTTATAGGAGGTACGACATACCGTTCTATCGAATTTCTACAAACAGCTGTATTTCCTTGTATTTGTGTTGCATCCGAAGGCAATTGACCAACAGTAACCTGTAAAGTTTTACCAAGTGCAGCATAGCAATGCAACCCGGAACTGATACTTTCAAATAGATACACATTATTCACCAAATTTGGTGTTCTCTTGAGTATATAAGGAGATTCTGTAATATCAAGGAAATACTTAACACCATTTTCATAATAAATCACTTGCCAAGGACCTACTCCGATTGGCTGTAAGGTAATACGAACCGTATCATCATGACAAACAAAGGGAGGTGCAGTAACTATCAAATTGGGATATTCGTAAGCTGTTACAGAAAAATCATAGTCAACCTGAGTTTTACAATATTCATTACTTACCGTCTCTATAGTATAATCTGTTGTTCCAATCTTTGTTGGGGTTATATAGATAGAATCTCTTGATTTATTCAAACCTGTTTCTACAAAAACACTTGTGCCATCGGTATACCTCACTTGCCAAGGAAACTCATTGGCAAGTACCATATCAACAAGTATCTCATCACCCAAACAACAATCTGAGGTTGTCGATAAAACATTCAATTGCGGATATTTATGTACCGTAACAGGTGCTGTTCCTTCCAAAAGAGCTTTACATCCGTTTCCATCAACAACACTAATCAAATCATATTGAGAGCTTACTGTTGGGGCATATTTCAAACTAAAGTTAGGAACAGATGAAATGTGAGAAAAAATATCAATTCCATCTGTGTATGAATATGACCAATTAGGATCGCCAGTACAACTAAAATACAATGACATACTATCTCCTTCACAAATATCTTTTTCCGCATCAATAGTTGCAACCAATTGTTCAGGCTGTTCCAAATAAAATGCGGTATCAATTTCACATAAATTATTATCAGTAAATCTCAATTGGTAAGTTCTTCCACCCCTCAAGCCGGATTGATCTTCGTTAGCATTAACTACCCCAACTCCCGACCAACTATAAACATAAGGAGTAGCTCCACCTGTAACTGTGACATCAATAGCACCTTTCTGATCATTATAGCATACATTCTGTACAATTGTTGCCGTCATTTTCAATTCATCCGGTTGAGTTATTTCCTGTGCCAAACCAATAACACAACCATTTTTATCAGTAATATTTACTGTATAGGTACCAACACCCAAATTTGATAAGCTATATGGATTCGTAATTACGGCAGGGACATCAGGTCCATTCCAAACAATGCTATAAGGAGTTTTTCCTCCCTGTAGTTCAATATTGAGATTGCCATCCCGTTCTCCAAAGCAGTTCAATGCTGTCTTGCTGGAGTTTAACAAGTTCAACACCAAAGCTGACGGTTCAGTTATTGTATAATTTTCAAAATGGGTATTTCCCTGACTGTCTTCAACCTTTAAGGAGTAACTTCCCGGATTTAAGTTATAAATATCTCTACTTGTAGATGTAAATCCATTAGCACTAGTCCATGTATATGTATATGGAGCATAGCCTCCCGTAACAGTAAGTTCAACATATCCATTTTTATTGCCGAAACAATCTATTTGCTGAGTTCTTGCCGCAACAGAAATAACCTCCGGTTGCGTTATTACAATTGTGGTATCATTAGAACATCCCAAATTGTCCATCACCGTAAACGTGTAATTACCGGCAACCAAATTGTATTGATTCAAATCATTTTGTTTAGCAGGATCTATCCCTGTTCCTGTCCAAAAATAATTATATGGCAACGTACCACCGGAAACAGCCAATTCTATACTTCCGGAATTATCTCCTGTTACTAAAACATCTTGTTTATTTACCAATGTAATTACCAAAGGTGTTGAAGATAAAATCGTGGTATAAGCATCATCTGAACACATATTTTTGTCCTGAACCATCAACTTATAAGTTCCGGCAGCGAGATTGGTAAGACGAGAACCTACTCCTATAGGTGTGGAAGGCAGCAAAGTCCACGAATACGAATAAGGAGAAGTTCCTCCGGTAACACGAGCTTGAAGCACACCATCATCCACTCCGGAACAAAGAACTGCAGTAGCATCTATTGACGCTTCTAACTTGGATGGTTCAGTAACTTTAGCTTCCACACTTTTTATACAACCAATGCTATCGTTAACTGTAAAAGTATAGTCTCCGGGAGGTAATCCTGTTGCTAAAGAGTCATGAACTTCTACTGTTCCGTCATTCTTTGTCCAGACAGATTTATATGGATATGAACCGCCACTAATTAAGGCTTCCAACTGTCCATCATTCGCCCCCAAACAAGAAATATTTGTTGTTACAGCACTTAGTAATATTTCCGTAGGTTGTTTCAACTCAAAAGATTTGTTTACTTCACACTTATTGTCATCAAACACCGTCACAACATAAGTTTTTCCTCCTACCAAATTATATTGATTTTGATCATTAGGTTGTACACCATTACCAGACCAAAGATAAGAATACGGAGGTACTCCATCCTGTACAGTCAAAACAACACTTCCATTTGCATCGTTATAACAAACATTGTCGGTTACAACAGCACTAACAAGAAGTTTGTTCGGTTGTGTAATAATGTGAGAACTGTTTTGTGTACACCCCTTATTATCTCTAACAAACACTTGATAAGTACCTGCACCCAAATCTTCAACACTCAAAGGATTAGCAACCACTGAAGGAATATCCGGACCCGACCACGTAATTGTATATGGTTTATTGCCTCCCAACACTTCAATATCTAATTTCCCCGTTTTATCTCCATAGCAGGGAACTGTTTTTTCCGAAGATACCAATTCATTGATGACCAATGCATTAGGCTCCTGAACTTCAAATGTCTTACTATAATTGTTTCCTGCGGCATCCCATATATCAACCGTGTAGGAATCAGCCATAAGTCCCGTAATATCTTCGGAAGAAGAAGTAAAACCATTGGTTGATGTCCAAGAATACGTATAGGGAGTTGTTCCTCCTGTAACTGTCAATTCTATATATCCGTTAGCTTCACCAAAACAACTTACATCCTTTATATTCGCTTGAACAGCTATTACTTCGGGTTGAAGCACCGATACCACAGTATCTATGGAACAGTTATTTGCATCCGTTATATAAACATGGTAATCACCGGCCAAAATATCAGTTAAATTTTGATCATCCTGATTTGAGGGATTAATACTTGGTCCTGCCCAAGAAAAGGTATAAGGAGGAACTCCTCCGGTAACCGTCAAAGAAATAGCACCGGTAGCTTGTCCGGTAACTAAAACATCTTGTTTGGTTACTTGCACATTTATGGGTGTAGAGGTTATAATAGTGGTAGTAGCAGATGCGTAACATCCATTATTATCTCTTAACTCAACTTTATAAGTTCCGGCTTCTAAATTACCAATAGCTGCAGAATGACTGATGGGTGAAGTAGAAGGCAATTTTGTCCAAATATAGGAGTATGGAGCTTTCCCCCCCGAGGCCATTGCACTGGCAGAACCGTTATCACCTCCCGAACAAAGAATATCGTTCTTTGAAATAGTAACAGTTAGTATATTGTTCTCATTTATTGTGACACTTCTTGTTTTTACACAACCCAAAGCATCCGTAACCGTAACCGTGTAAGTTCCTTGTGACAATCCTGATGCAATAGAATCTTTCACCACCAGAGTGCTATCGCTTCTCCTCCATTCAAACGTATATGGATAAACTCCACCCGTTACCGAAACTTTTGCCTGTCCATCATTTTGTCCAAAACAACTAATATCTGTTTTCGTTGTAGATAAAACAATTTCTGTAGGATTAAGTAAAGTAAATGATTTCTTTACTTCACAATAATTCGAATCAGCAACTGTTACAGAATAAGTTTGTCCCCCCTGTAATCCGGTTTGATTTTGTGCAAAAGAAACAACTCCAATTCCTGTCCAATAATAAGAATAAGGCAATGTTCCTCCTTGTGGCAAAATCGTAATAGAGCCGTCTGTTTCGTTATAACAAATATTGTTAGCTACAGAATCCGTAAGTGTCAATAGTGTAGGTTGAATAATCTCATCTGACAACCTCGCTTCACAGTAATTTGCGTCCGTTACTTTTACTTGATATACGCCTGCTCCCAAATTAGGAACACTATATGGATTAGCCACGACAGTTGGTATATCCGATCCTGTCCACTGAACTACATAAGGAGATGTTCCACCTTCTACTTCAATATCTATATTTCCAGTTTTGTCTCCATAACAAGGTACATGGGTTATTTTAGAAAGCAATGTTCGTACCAGCAAAGTATCAGGTTGGGTTACCCTGTACATATTAGAGTATGCATTTCCTTCATTATCTGTTATGGTTATGGTATAATCATTCGGAGCTAAATTTTGGATATCTTCATCTGATGAGGAAAAGCCATTGGTTGTTGACCATACATACGTATAAGGCTTCACACCTCCGGTTACATCCAATTGTATATATCCATCGTCATAGTTAAAACAAGAAATATTTTTCACGTGAGCTGTTACACTGATGGCTGCAGGTTCTGTTATTACAATCAACGTATCCTTTTTACAACCCAAGCTATCCGTTACCGTTAAATAATAATTTCCTGCCAACAAATCAGTTTGATTCAACACAGTAGCCTTTGTCGGATCAATACCAATCCCTGTCCAGAAATAGTAGTAAGGAGAAGTACCGCCTTCTACATGCATTGTGATAGAACCCGTTGCGTGACCGGTAAGCAATACATCCTGCTTACTTACCAAACTCACTTTTAATGGATCGGGCGAAGATATAGTTGTCGTTGCTTTAGCAGTACATAAACTCTTATCCGAAACTTGTACTTGGTAATCACCATTTCCCAACCCACTGACAGTAGCAGTTGTACCAACGATTGTACTTGGTAATTTTGTCCATACGTATTCATAAGGTGTTCTACCTCCTTCGGTATGGGCAGATACAGTTGCCTTATTCTCCCCAGAACATTTAATAGGAATGGTCGTTATGGATACCAATAAGGAATCCGGTTCTGTAATTTCAATGGTAGATGTACGTTCGCAACCAATGGTATCTTGCACGGTAAACATATAAAAGCCCGCAGACAAACCGGTAGCTGTACGATCATTGATAGGTGTCATTGTTCCATCTGTTCTTTCAAACGTATAAGAATACGGAGCTCCTCCACCTGTCACAGTAGAGACCATAGTTCCATCATTTGCCCCGTGACAAGTAATGTCGGTTTTTGTGGTTGATAACTTCAGTGTACTGACAGAAAACTCTTTTGACACCTTGATGACACAATTTCCCTCACGAGCATACACTTTTACATACGCATTCTGCACCTGCATTTTAGAAAAATCAAGATTTCCACCTGTACCCGCTTTCGTTTCAAACGTTACACCATTTACCTGTAATTCGTAAGTTACACCAATTTCGGTATCATGTAGGCGAACTGCATTATATCCGTCTTCACAAAATAAACTGATATTGTCAATGTCCGCTATCTTAGCAATGCTAAAAGCTTTTGTCTTTTCTGTTGAACAGATAATATTCCCATGACTATCTTTATAATTGTAATGCATGGTTACAGAATAAAGACCCTCAGAAAGTAATTTTGGATAAATAACAGCCGTTCCATTTCCTCTGTCTTTGAAGGCAGATGAAGGACCACTAAACACAAAAGAACCGTTAGGAAGTTTGTTCCCTATGAGTACAACAGAATCTCGCGTTCCGCAAATAACATCCAAATTATCATAACCGCTAAAATCGGAAGACTGGTTTAATACTCTAAAGGATTGTGTTAATTTGGTGGTACAAGTTTCTGTTACACCTAATGAATTTTGATACGTTTCTACATAATTGTAAGTTACATTATACGTAGCATTATAATTTGCCTTACTCAAATCCAAATCCGCATAGCCATCCGCCTTATTTGTTAAAAATGAAGGTCCTGTAAAAGATACGGTTCCCGGTTGATTGGGAAAACCGTGGATAGTAACAACTCCAGCAGGCTCACAATACTGACTCGCTAAATCGGCAATTGTCAGTACGCTTGCTCCATGAATCTGAATCGAAGTATCCGCTGAAGATACACAACCATGATTGTTCGTCACCGTGTAATAGATGCGATGAATACCGATGCCGGCCTTTCCCGTATAAAATTGATTATTTACCAAAGAACCGGAAACAGCATCGGTCGTATAACTTCCTCCGGCTGGTGTAGCTGCCAAATTAATAATATCGCCTATACAATAATCAGATTTTAAATTCATGCTGACTGGTGTAGGAGCATAAACCGTAACTGTGTCCCTGAAAACATAATCACAATACTTGTCATTATACGTATACTCTATCTCATACACACCCGCACCCCAACTTGGTCGGAAATAAACATTAGTTCCCTTAGGAATATGATTTAAAATGGGATTTGCTCTATCAAAATCCTTATAAATAGAGATAGTTCCTGTTGTAGGATCTGCAGAAGTAATATTTATTTGCACATCGGAGGCATAGTCACAATAAGAATCTGCCAAGCCTATTGGATAAATACGAGTAGGAGACTTAACATAGAATGACTTCGTATATCGAGTCGGGCATCCCTGATTATCAGTCATTTCATAAATGACACTTTGAGTGCCAAGTCCACCAGATAGTGACGGATTTATAATCAATTCCGCCCTTAAGGTATCTTGGCTAACAACCATGTTGGGTTTACTTATGGTAAAAACACCACCAAGGTCTGTAGCATAAATACGTGCCCATGTAGATACAGAACACAAAGTATCATTGGGTTCTATAATAATACCATCATTAGGGATAATTATCTGCTCCTTGTTGGCAATGGAAATAGTCTTTATCATTTCACCGGTACAACCTTTATTGTCTTCAACAGAATACATTATCTGGTAATCACCTGCCGAAACATTTATTAATTTTGCCGTTGATTGGTTTACATTTACCACTACGATTGATGCCGGACTACTGGCATCCTTGTATAATGTCCATTTACCATTTATATCTTTAGGATAACCTTGCAAATATAACACTCCACCGGCTGGAGGTTTACAATACTGGTATGAGGGACTATAGGGAGGTCCAAAATCGGGAGTAACAGCCCAATCCACATCCGGAGTCAGATTTACATAAACCGGTATGACCGTATCCTTGGCACAACCGTTCATATCAGTATATTTATATGTAATTGACCCTGTTGTATTTTTGGTTAAAGTACTAGGAGTAAATGTATTACCAACCATAGCAGTTCCGGTAAACGAACCTCCGGAAGGAACCCCTGTTAACAAGACAGGACTATCTGACGTACAATAGGTAGCCGGGTCCTTTAATCCGATAACATCAAGCGTGTAACTAGGAGCAACATTGACTGTTATTGAATCTATAATGGTACAACCTTTGTCCGTAGTAATTCTCAAAAAATAGGTAGTGGTTAAACTTGGTTGAACGGATATTTGTTTTGTAGTTTCTGTCGTACTCCACAAAAAATGAGACGTGGAGCCTGAATAATCAACATATAAATTCACTACATCTCCAGGGCAAAGCATACTTTTTTCCGGGGTCATTTTTATCTTATACACGTCCAAAGAATCGACATTCAAATCCAATTCGGGAGCATCCGTAGTATAAGTTGTGGTACAAAAAGCATCCTCAATTCTATTTATTTTAAAAACCGTTGCTGACAATGGAGTATAAGCAAAGGTGTAGCTGTTCGTGTTACTTACTAAATTCTGTGTCGTTCCATTTGTTTCAAGTACAAAATCAAAAGGAGGAGTTCCCGTAAAATTTATATTAACGTCAGTTGATTGTCCGGCACAAGACAAAGAGGTACTTGAAGTAATAGTGGCTGTAGGTTTTGGATTCCTCGTTATAGTGACCGTTCCATTCATTGCAATTTCACATTGAGCTGCAATATTACGACCTACTACAGTATAACTTCCTGCACTATTATCATACCATTCAAGAGCCGACCCTGTTCCTGTAACCCAACTTCCTTGCATAACACCATCCTTATACAAAGCATATTCCGTATCAGTATCCGAATCAACAAGACGCACAGTCATACCGGCCGTTGATTCTCCACAATAAGAATTGGATCCTTCTATATCGTAAACTACCGGATTATGGGCAACTGAAACAAGTACCTGATCTGTTGATGAACAGTAAGGTGCTACTGATAGAGTTGCAGTTAATGTATAAGAAATATCAGAAGTAATTGCTTTCGTTGTAGGATTTGAAATAGTAGTGCTTGTTAACCAATCCGGTGTCCAAGAATAATTAACTCCCGAAACACTAGTAGTTCCTAATTTGGTTGTTTTTCCCTCACATACTATCTTATCAGCTCCAGCATTGGCTGTTGGATAATTAACAACGGTAACGACCACTTTACCTGTGGAAGTACAAGTTGATAAACTGCTAAGAGCTGCAGTAAGCGTAAATGTTGAGGTACGATTCAATGCCTTCGTGGTAACATAGGGTATTAACGCATTTTCCAAGGAATTTATGGGTGTCCAACTATAATTAACCCCTAATTCAGTAGTTGTAGAACCAAATGTTGTAGTTGTAGTTGTACCCTTACAAATGGTTTCTGCTGTTTTATCCAATGTAATAACCGGTTTTTTCAAAACCGTCACAATTACTTGAGCCGTAGAAAAACAAGTTGGCATAGAAGAATTAGAAGCTTTTACCTGAAAAGTGGTTGTAGAATTCAGGGCAAGAGTAGTAGGGTTTGCAATTGCGGCATTGCTCAATAAAACTGCAGGAGTCCAAGTGTAACTAACTCCCGAGACGGCTGTAGCACCAAGTGGAACAATAGAACCCTCACATACTGTAACATTGGATCCGGCATTTGCAACAGGAGTTCCCGCAACAGTTACATTTACTTCTATTCTATCACTTTCACAACTATTACCTGATACCACTTGTGAGACCCAATAAGACTTATTCTGAATTACATTTTGGTTAAAATCGGATGGTGTACTTATAGCTGGAGTTGAAGTAGCGGAAGTATACCAATACAGTGTTCCGGGGGCTGTTACTAAACTCGTCCAAGATTGAGTACCTACTTGTTGACAAGCAGAATAGTTGGTAACTTGCGGTGTAGCAGGTTTACCGGCATACGTTTGACTATAATTAGCAATAGCAGATTGACACACGTCTTTCGTAGCTGTAACTTCTACGGAATAGGCGGTTCCATCAACAGGTGATAATATCGTGTAATTATCTCCCGTAACAGATGTAATCGTTCCATT
>DAIMYQ010000001.1:46233-71584 GCA_036734385.1 Paludibacteraceae bacterium
CACTCGCATCATAGTTAGTAATCGTAAAAATCACATCATTACCACAACCCGTATTATTTGAGAGAATAGGTGTTGTTATAAACGTGGCCGAAAGCGTGTAGGTAGAGCCTGACTTGGTAAGGGTTAAAACAACTTTATCTCCGGAAACCAAACCCGGCAAATTCAATGAAACATCTCCGGCTCCATTATCTGCAATAGACACCCCCGACCCTGCAATTAATGTAGTATTTGAACTAACATACCCCAATTGACCTGCATTCCATGCCCAAGTAGTGCCATCAGTCGATTTAAGTATTTTAGCCGTTCCGGACAGGGCATTCACGGTAAAAAAACACTTCCAAGTATCCGTTCCGGTTGAAGTAAAAAGATGGTTAGCTGCAGAACCGGTTGTTCCTGCACAATCAGAAATAAGGGAATTAAAACAGGTAAGTCCATAGTACGGGTACACACTAGTATCCATACACTTTGCATCATGCGGATAATAATTGTCTGCAGTATCAGTAGTATAAATAGAAATGAAAAATTCCCCCGAAGAACAAGAAGAAAAATAATCGGAAAGAGCTTTTACTACTGCTTTCGGATCAGGAGTCAGCGCATCATTTTGCACCTTAAAAGTATAGTCTGAAGTATTTCCGGAATAACCGGGAATACTAAACAAGGCATTCATTTCATCAGCGACGTTAGAATCTGGATCATCCACAAAAGTAGCAGAAGCGACTTCAGATCCTGAAGCATACACGTGAAGGATGTATGCGGCATAAGAACTATGCAAAGAGAAAAAACAAAATAACAAAGCAAGAAGATGCTTTCGAAAGCAACAATTAGAATATCTATTGTATAATTTTATCATCGTATTCTACTCAAATAAGTTTTTTTTACATTCTCGACTTAACAGAAAACATAGCAAGCAAATATACATATAAAAAACGTTTTATTTTGATTTTTTAGTATAAAATCTTCTCATTTTTTTACAAATACTCATTCATACAAAACTTTATAAACGAAAAATCTCTCATCATTAACTATTTTTCCACCAAAAGATTTCCATCAAAAAATAAATGCCCTTAATAGAGAGTTATCATCCATTAAGAGCATTTTGCTTTTTGCAAGAGAAAACATACTATTTTCCCCTTAAATATTTAAGAACGTTTCTATATGACGTTGCTTTTTTTCATCGTGCATTTCTTCTATCGGAACCAAAATGCAACACTCTATTAACTCACCAAAATCGTGGTACACACCAAACCCGAAAGATCGCATACAAGGAGATAAACTCATATATGCATTTACCAAAGGAGGAATATTTGTACCTAGATTACGAACTTCTTTTTTCAAAATTTTGTAATTTTCGTCGTAATCAGGAGACGTAAAAATATCATCAATTTGCTGTTTCGTAATAGATATTTTAAATGGATCTATAGGGTACAACAAATTATCTTTGTCCGGAAAATGTTTATTAATAAAACCAAACAACAAATCACGTGCTTGGGAGTTATAATGAGGGTAAACCGTTACTTTTCCAAAAAAATACTGTGTATCAGGTATTTTAACAATAAGAGCACCAAGTCCATCCCACAAATTATCAAGAGCAAATAGACTCTTTGAACCCATCTTACTGGATTGATAATCAGGTTGTACAAAAGACCTACCCAATTCCATCGTATGAGGCAAATACTCCTTTACGAACTTAGGGGTGAAATGGTACATTTCTGCCGTTACCAAATGAGGCTGCCCATCTTCTCGCAATTTAACATGAGAACCGTGGATAAAACGATATCCTCCTAAAATTTGCTCTGCATCAGGATCCCAAACAAAAAGCTGTTGATAAGGCTCATCCATTGCATCAAATTCGTCCAAATCATAAGATTTTCCGCTACCCCCACCAGATGTACGAAAAGACAACTCTCTAAGGCGACCTATTTCCATCATTAAATTAGGAGAATTTTTGGCTGTTATCAAATAAACCTGATTATTCCCTTTGTTGGTATCTCTTAAGAATTTATCAGGAGTCAACTCAGCCTTCAAAATCTCCCGATCAATGGGAGCTATAATTTCTTCCACTTTATAAGTTTATAAATTGTAAACAATATTTCTAACCTCTCCTGCCCATTCTTTCGGAGTTTTAGTATTATCAAAAGTTTTCCATGAAATTGGTTTCCCTATTTTTATGGTAAAAGTTCCTTTTTCCTGTTTGAATAATTCACGAGGCAATAAAAGCATTTCTATGTTAAATTTTATTTTCAAACGCTTACGCATACCTGCTACCCAATAAAATAAATTTGAATTTTTTGCATCAACAAAAATCGGCACAACATTCCTTTTACTGGCAATAGCCTTTGTAATAAAACTTTTATTCCATTGTAAATCTTTTATTTTGCCTTTATTTTTGCGAGAAACAACACCTGAAGGAAACATAAAAACCTGTTTAACAGAACAATAGGCTTCATTCATTGCATCAACAAGCCCCCTCTCTTGTCCTCCCATTTTATTCACAGGAACAAACAAATCTTGTATATTTTTCAAGTACATCAATACATCATTTGCAGGAATGATAATTCCCTCCGGATAGTTTTTGCCAATTTCATAAGAAATAGCTACGGCATCCAAAGCACCGAGGGGATGATTAGAAGCAAAAACAGACCTTTCACCTGAAGAAGGTAAATTTTCTATTCCTTGAATTTCAACCTTGACTTTTAGATTCTCCAAGAGGGACTTGAAAAAATCCAAATTCTTCTTATCTGCAGCCTCTCTCAAAAAAAGATTTACTCGATCTATACAAAGTAATTTTTTAAGCACCTTGACCAAAACGCGTGAAGGTTCTCTGTTCCCACTTTTTGCCCTTAAAATTGATTCTATGCTTACTTGCACAGCGTCTTCCGAAACTCCCATTTACTCATTAAAATAATCGTGCAAATATAACATTTTTTTATTTATCCTACGGATTCCCAACCAAAAAGAAAAAAAGTAAAAAAACCGTTAAAAAAGGCGAAAAATAAATTTGTTAATAACTTGGTGGAGAATTGTGTCTAAAAAAGTTGCAAAATGTCGTAAAATGTTCTATTTTTACAATCGTAGAAATAATCATTATGACATCCCTAATAGGAAACATAGAAGCAAAGGTTGACAACAAAGGACGAGCATTCGTCCCGGCTCAATTGAGAAGGCAACTGCAAGATGAAAACAAATTCATCTTGAGAAAAGGGTTGTTCAATGATTGTCTTGTTTTGTATACCGAAGAAGTTTGGGAAAACATTATAAGTGTGTTACGCAGCAACTTAAGCAGATGGAATAGACGAGAAGAACAAATTTTCAGACAATTTGTTGCTGAAGCCGATCGCATCGAACTGGAAGAAAATGGACGTATGTTAATACCGAAGCGTTACATGGAATCTTTGGGTATTAAAAAAGATGTACGTTTTTTAGGATGTGATACGGTCATTGAGATTTGGCCAGTTGATAAAGTGGAAAAAACTTTCATTGAGTCCGATAATTTTGCTTCCGAAATCGAAAATCTGATGAAATTTTCGAAAGAAAAAGGAGAATGAACAATTGCGAACAAATAAAAAAAACAAAAGATAAAAAAAATTTCGCAATTGCAAAAAAAGATAAAAATCAGTAATCACAACATGGATAATTACCATACACCTGTACTTCTAAAAGAAAGCGTAGATGGATTAGATATCAATCCATCAGGTATTTACGCAGACTTAACATTTGGTGGCGGTGGACATTCCCGAGAAATACTGGCTAGACTAAACAATAAAGGAAAATTATTTGGATTTGACCAAGATGCAGATGCTGCAAAAAATGCGATCGAAGACAAACGTTTCATATTTGTAAGAAGCAACTTCTGTTTTATACAAAACTTCCTACGTTATTATGGCATTGACAAACTGGACGGAATATTAGCTGATTTAGGTGTTTCTTCTCATCATTTTGACAAGCCGGAGCGTGGTTTTTCTTTTCGATTTGGAGGAATACTTGACATGAGAATGAACCAAAATTCCGAATTAACAGCTAAAGACATCTTAAACTCCTATGATGAAGAAAAATTGTCGGATGTGTTTTTTTATTATGGAGAATTACCTAATGCTCGTCGTATAGCACGTACAATAGTTGAACAAAGAAAAGTCAAAGAATTTGGTGACATTCAATCGTTTATAGAAGTTTTACAACCGTTGATAGGCAATGAGCATGAAAAAAAGGCTCTTGCCAAAATATTTCAAGCTCTTCGAATAGAAGTCAATGATGAAATGAGTTCTCTTAAGAAAATGTTATTGAGTACCTCAAAAGTATTAAAAGAAAATGGAAGAATTTCCATCATTACCTATCACTCGTTGGAAGACCGATTGGTTAAAAACTATATGAAAACCGGAAATTTTGAAGGAAAAGTGGAAAAAGATTTTTTTGGCAATACATGCCCTCCTTTCAAGTTGATAACAAATAAAATTACAACACCAAATGAGGAGGAAGTTACAAAAAATCCTCGTTCAAGAAGTGCTAAATTAAGGGTGGCTAGTCGGACATCTTTTTAAGCAGGGATAATGGAAAAGAAAAAGAAAATAAAGAAGATCGGTAAAAAAATTGCTGAAAGCGAAGAATTCAACGACTTAACAAATACTTCACTACGAGATATTTTTGACGGCAAAATATTTACTAAGAGTTATTTTTTAAAACAAATATGGCTAATATTCCTTGTTACGTGTTTGGTATTTCTATACATGGACAACCGCATGGAATGCGAAAGACAAGTAGCGGTGATAAATGACCTGAATAAACAACTAATTGATGCAAAATATACCTCTATGGTAGTAGAATCCGATTTATTGAGTATAAGCAGACAATCTCAAATAGAAGAACTCATTAAAGCTCAAGAGATAGAACTAGAAGAATTGCAATTTCCTCCCTATAAAATAAAATTGGAACCTAAAAAATGAAACTTGCGATATACATATGTCTAGTAGTAGCAGCAATAATGATTATAACATTGTTGGTACTACTTTTTATCCGCAAGAACCCTGTTAAAACGGAGATTATGTTACGCTTTGCCCTCGTGTACATATGTATTGCGTTGGGTTTTGGTATAATAATTTGGAAAATTATTGATTTACAATATGTAGAAGGGAAGCAACTGCGAGCTCTTACAGAGAAGCAACAATCA
Organism: Paludibacteraceae bacterium; assembly: GCA_036734385.1. Taxonomy (GTDB): domain Bacteria; phylum Bacteroidota; class Bacteroidia; order Bacteroidales; family Paludibacteraceae; genus JAAYPI01. Next base: position 51,395 of record DAIMYQ010000001.1, read on the forward strand.
AGCAACAAAATAATTAAGGCTAATAGGGGAAACATCCTTTCTGATGACGGAAGACTAATGGCAAGCTCTATACCAACCTACTACATTTATATGGACTTAGCTGCTGATGCGTTAGTTGCTTTACCCAAAGACACTCTTCGTAAAGATTTCAAATTGTTATCGGAAGCCCTTGCCAAGAAGTTTAATGATAAAACAGCAAAGGAATATGAAACTTCTATCTTAAATGCCTATAATAGTAAAAGCAGGAAAAGACGGGAATATTTATTATTTCCAACGCCTATATCGTATACTGATTTAACCGAAGTAAAAACGTTTCCCATCATAAAGAAGGGAAGATACGGTGGCGGATTTTATACAAAAAAAAGAATCACAAGAATCAAGCCTTTCGGATCATTGGCATCTCGAACCATCGGAGATATTTATGGAGAGGAAGATAAAGGTGGAAGAAACGGTCTGGAAAAAGGATATAATGATATTCTACGAGGCGTAGATGGCGTTTATTATCGTCGAAAGATGGCAGGTAAATATGTGGACATCATAGAATGTGAAGCTAAAGACGGTTTAGACGTTGTTAGTACCATCAATATTGATTTGCAAGATATTGTAGATAAAGAGCTGCGGAGCGAACTAATAAGAATTGGAGCAAAATGCGGAACAGCCATACTCATGGAAGTAAAAACCGGAGAAATAAAAGCCATCAGTAATTTCACACAAAAAGAAGAAGGTATTTACACCGAATCTACCAACATTGCTGTGGCGGATGAAGTAGAGCCCGGTTCTACTTTTAAGACACTATCTTTAATGGTAGCTCTAGAAGACGGTGTTATAGATACAACAGACCACATCGATGTGGGAGGAGGAATCAAAGCTTTCGGAAACAGACAAATGAAGGACTGGACAGTCGGCAAACAACACGGACTAGGGGTGATAAGTGTGCCCACAGCATTGGCAATGTCTTCAAATGTTGGAATATCCGCTCTTATTTACAACCATTATGGCCATAATCCGCAACAATTTGTTGATGGGATAAAGAAAACTAAGATTGATGCTCCTATTTCATTAGAAATACCAGGACATGGCAACGTGAAAGTTAAAACTCCAGGGGCTGCTGATTGGTATAATACCACTTTACCTTGGATGTCTATTGGATATGAAGTGCAACTTCCACCAATTTTTACGTTAATGTATTACAATGCATTCGCCAACAATGGAAGGATGCTTAAGCCACTGTTCACTAAACAAATACAAAACAATGGGTTTATAGTAAAAAAGATGGAACCTGTGGTTATCAACGAAAAAATATGTTCTGATGCAACCTTGGGAAAGATACATGGTATGCTGGAAGGTGTTGTTACGAAAGGAACTGCCAAAGTAGTAAAATCAAAATTATTTTCTATAGCAGGTAAGACAGGAACAGCCCAAATAGCAGTGGATGGTAAATACCGTGATGCACAAGGAAGAACTCATCATCAAATTTCTTTCTGTGGTTATTTTCCGGCGAACGCACCTATTTATTCTTGTATAGTTTACATAAAAGATCCTGCAATGCCCGCTTCAGCAGGAGGTATGTGCGGTATGGTTTTTAAAAACATTGCAGAAAAAGCTTATACCATAAAAATAGGTAATATGCCCGATTGGGCAAAAGATACCGTAACAACACTCTCTCCATATGTTCAAAGAACCTATGTGCCTGAGACCAAAAAAGTACTTTCAATGCTTAACATTCCATACCAGACACAAGGTAATCCAAAATGGGGCATTTGTAGTATGAATCAGACAAGTTCTCATTTGCAAATTCAGCCTATTGAAATAAATAAAGGAATTGTACCAAGCACCATTGGTATGACGGCAAAGGATGCTGTTTTTTTACTTGAAAATATGGGATTAAGAGTATCAATATCAGGCTGTGGAAAGGTAATTTATCAATCAATTGCAGAAGGGACACATGTGCAAAAAGGCATGCATATACTCTTAACTTTAAACTAATCAATCATGAAACAACTAATAGATTTATTAAAAGCAACCTCGGTTATTCAAATTGTCAATGAAAAGGCTGTTAGTATTACCGGAATAAGTTTTGACTCAAGAAAGACAGAACAAGGTCACCTTTTTGTTGCAACAAGGGGAACATTAACCGATGGTCATGATTACATCAATGCTGCAATAGAAAAGGGAGCAAAAGCCATAATTTGTGAAACACTCCCTTCAGAACAAAACAAAGATATTTGCTATATACAAGTTACTGATAGTTCTGAAGAATTAGGAAAAATAGCTTCTTTATGGTATGAAAATCCTTCTGAAAAAATAATTCTTGTCGGAGTAACCGGCACAAACGGAAAAACAACTATTGCCTCCCTACTCTACCAAATGTTCAGAAAACTTGGATATAAAGCAGGACTTATTTCCACCGTTTGCAATTATATTGAAGATAAAGAATTTCCTGCTACACACACAACTCCGGATGCTTTATCATTGCAATTTCTTATTAGCGAAATGATCAGTGCAGGTTGTGAATATGTATTTATGGAAGTAAGTTCTCATTCGATTGATCAAAAAAGAATAGCAGGACTCAACTTCAACGGCGGAATTTTCACCAACCTAACTAGAGACCACATTGATTACCATAAAACATTTGAAGCTTACCTAAAAGCTAAAAAAACTTTCTTCGACAACTTACCAGAAACCGCATTTGCACTAACAAACTTAGATGACAAAAACGGGTTGGTAATGTTACAAAATACAAAGGCAAGAAAATATAACTACTCAACACAATCTCTTGCTAATTTCAAAGGCAAAATTATCGAGAACAGCTTTGAAGGGATGCTTCTGGAAATGAATAACAAAGAAGTTTCTGTAGAATTTATAGGAAAATTTAATGCTTCCAATCTTTTGGCTGTATTTGGAGCAACTGTCCTTTTAGGAATTTCAGAAGAGGAAGCTTTGGTTGCATTAAGTACGTTGAAACCGGTTTCAGGACGTTTCGAAACATTACAATCTCCTACCGGGTTTACTGCCATAGTTGATTATGCACATACACCTGATGCTCTCAATAACGTAATAGAAACTATTAATTTTATTCGTTTCGAAAACACTAACACTGAATCCGGAAATCTCATTACAGTTACAGGTTGCGGTGGCAACAGAGATAAAGGGAAAAGACCTATGATGGCAAGAGAAGCCGTGAATGGAAGCAACAAAACCATTTTGACATCGGACAACCCACGTAACGAAAAACCGGAGGATATTTTAAACGACATGTTAGCCGGATTAACCGACAAACAAAAAAAAGAAACACTCGTTATAGAAAACCGTTACCAAGCCATTAAAACAGCTTGCCTATTGGCAAAAAAAGGTGATGTCATACTTGTAGCAGGAAAAGGGCATGAAAACTATCAAGAAATTGCCGGTGTCAAGCACCATTTTGATGATAAAGAAGTATTAACAGAGATTTTTTCACAACTATAAAAAGCAAAATATGTTCTACTACTTATTTCGATTCTTAGAAGCACAATTTGCCTTACCGGGAGCAAGATTATTTAATTACATTTCGTTCCGGTCAGCCTTGGCTCTCATCACATCATTGTTTATATCAATGATTATAGGTAAAAGTATTATCCGTTTATTACAAAAAAAACAGATCGGAGAATCAATTCGCGACTTGGGGTTGGAAGGACAAATGAGCAAAAAAGGGACTCCTACCATGGGAGGAATTATCATTATCATCGCCATTATTGTTCCCTGTTTGCTTTTTGGTCGTTTACGTAATATCTATCTTTTATTGATGCTCGCGACAACTGCTTGGCTCGGAATTATCGGATTCTTAGATGATTATATTAAAGTTTTCCGTAAACACAAAGAAGGATTAAACGGCAGGTTCAAAATTGTTGGACAAGTAGGTTTAGGTCTGTTAGTCGGATTGACATTATACCTTAGTCCGGAGGCTGTTATAGTAGAAAATGTAAAATCTGTACAAGCTCAAAATATAGAAACTACAGTTATGGAAAAAGAAGCTAATGCCATCAAATCGACAAAAACAACCATTCCTTTTTTTAAAGAAAGTAATTTCGATTACGCCGACTTCGTTCCTTTTTTAAAAGAAAATGTTCAGACATGGGCATGGGTTTTATTCCTTTTAATAACAATTTTCATTGTTACAGCAGTTTCTAATGCTGTCAATCTGACCGATGGACTAGATGGTCTGGCAGCCGGCACATCAAGTATAGTTGGAGTCACACTTGGAATATTGGCCTATGTCTCCAGCAATATAGGATTTGCAGGATATTTGGATATCATGTTCATACCCGGAAGTGAAGAATTGGTGGTTTTTGCCAGTGCTTTCATCGGGGCTATGGTCGGATTTTTATGGTATAATTCTTACCCTGCACAGGTATTTATGGGAGATACCGGCAGCTTAACTATTGGTGGAATTATTGCAGTATTTGCCATTATCATACACAAGGAGTTTCTTATTCCTATTCTTTGTGGACTATTTTTAGTAGAAAGTTTATCCGTTATTATGCAAGTCTCTTGGTTTAAATATACGAAAAAAAAATATGGAGAAGGTCGACGCATTTTTCTTATGGCTCCCCTACACCATCATTTTCAAAAAAAGGGAGTACCTGAACCGAAAATTGTTGCAAGATTCTGGATTATTGGCATTGCACTAGCCATTTTTACTGTTATAACGTTGAAAATTAGATAATTGTAATGAAAAAAATTGTCATACTTGGAGGAGGAGAAAGCGGTGCCGGATCAGCCGTTCTGGCAAAGGAAGAGGGCTTCGATGTTTTTCTTTCCGATTCTTCAAAAATAAAACCCATTTACAAAGATTTGCTGAATAAATACAACATCAAGTGGGAAGAAGAAAGGCACACCGAAGAAGTGATTTTAAGTGCAAACGAAGTAATTAAAAGTCCGGGGATACCGGATAAAGCTCCAATCATAAAGAAAATAAAGGAAAAACAAATCCCTATTATTTCTGAAATAGAGTTTGCCGGGAGATACAACAAAGCCAAAACAATCTGTATTACAGGAAGTAACGGAAAAACAACAACTACCATGCTAACTTATCATATTTTGAAAAGTGCAGGTCTGAACGTAGGTTTGGCTGGAAATGTGGGTAAAAGTTTTGCTTTACAAGTAGCCGAAAATGATTTTGACTATTACGTCATAGAATTAAGTAGTTTTCAGTTGGACAATATGTATTCGTTTAAAGCAGATGTAGCCATTTTGTTGAATATCACACCCGACCATTTGGACAGATACAATTATTCTTTTCAAAATTACATTGACGCTAAAATGCGAATTGTACAAAATCAAACGGAACAAGACATCTTTATTTACTGGGATGACGATCCAAACATTGCAAAAGAATTAACCAAACGAAATATAATCTCTAAAAAATATCCCTTTTCCATGAAAAAAAATACACACAGCAAGGCATTTACTGAAAATAACGAACTTAAAATTAACACAGAAGATACCGATATGAGCATCAACTTAGACATCCTATCCATTAAAGGAACACACAATGTGTACAACTCAATGGCAGCAGCACTTTCTGCTAGTGTTATGAATATCAAAAAAGAAGATATTCGTCATTCTTTATCGGATTTTGAAGGCGTAGAACATCGTCTAGAGGCAGTAGCAAAAGTAAGAAACATCCTTTTTATAAATGATTCAAAAGCTACTAACGTAAATTCTTGTTGGTATGCACTAGAAAGTATGAAAACCCCTGTTGTACTTATTCTAGGAGGAACAGATAAGGGAAATGACTACAACGAAATCAAACATTTAGTAGAAGAAAAAGTTCACACACTGATATTTTTAGGAGTCGACAACAAAAAATTGCAAGATTTCTTCAGTAATATGGGCAAAAAAATCATTTCAACAGAATCAATGGAAGATGCTGTAAAATCAGCTTATTTATCGGCAAACAAGGGTGATACGGTTTTACTTTCTCCCTGCTGTGCAAGTTTCGACCTATTTAAAAACTACGAAGACAGAGGGACAAAATTCAAAGAATGTGTAAAGAATTTGTAATTGAAAGTTTATAACAAGTAAAGCATGCGAGAATTTTTCAAAAAAATATTTAAAGGCGACTCCATTCTGTGGATAATTATAGGGCTTTTGCTCCTGATATCATCCGTAGAAATGTTCAGTGCAATAAGCCAAGAAGCTTATAAAACGGAAAACCATTTGGCTCCGTTTATTGGACATGTGCAGATGCTTACGCTTGGTTTTATTGTTATGGTAATTGCACATCACATTCCCTATCGTTTTTTCAGAATGTTATACATTATTTTTCTTCCTATAACGGCGGTGCTTTTAATAATGCTGCCATTTGTTGGAATAGAGGTAAACGGAGCTATAAGAGCTATCAAAATTTTGGGTTTCGAATTTCAGCCTTTAGAATTAGCAAAATTTTCAGTAATTCTGTTTATAGTAGATATGTTGGCTCGAAACCAAAAAGAAGGACAAAATGCAGACAAAGCATTTTTCCCAATTTTGGGAGTTTTGGGACTATTTTGCTGCCTTATTGCACCCCAAAATTTATCTACGGCAGTAATGTTATTTGGTGTTGGCATATTGCTTATGGTTATTGGAAGAATTTCATTTGCTAAAATAGGACTCACTGTTGGAGCCATTTTGGTGGTATTGGTTTCACTATATTTTCTATCTCATACATTTCAACCTAAAGTTTTACATCGACTTAACACATGGGTTGGTCGTATTGACGAATTTATGGAAGAAAGTTCAAAAAAGTCAACCGAAAAGACTTACGAGGTTAACGATGATAATAACCAAATAATGAACTCAAAAATTGCTATTGCAAACGGAATCAATCCGGCAGGACCGGGCAACAGCACACAGAGAGACTTTTTACCTCTCGCATTTTCAGATTTTATTTATGCTATTGTTATAGAAGAATACGGATTATTTGGTGGTATTTTTATCATGATTTTATATCTGATTATTTTATTCAGAAGTGGAATGTTAGCTCACAAAAGCAGTAAGGCATACCCTGCCTTTTTAGTTACAGGATTATCTTTATTAATCGTACTGCAAGCATTCATAAGTATGGCCGTAACTGTGCATTTAGGACCTGTTACAGGACAGCCTTTGCCTCTGATAAGCAGAGGTGGAACATCTATCATCATGACAAGTCTATATTTAGGCATAATCCTTAGCGTTAGCCAGTACATTAAAGAGGAAAATCAACCAAAGGAAAAAACAAAAATAGAAACAGAAGTAGAAACAAAAAACGAAGAAAAACCTACTGAAGAAGTATCCTCGGAAGAAGAACAAGAAAATTAAGATTTCATTATTCAAAATATTTTTCAAATGCAAAAAACCATAAATATTATCATCAGCGGAGGCGGCACAGGAGGACATATCTTCCCTGCAATATCCATAGCCAACAGTATAAAAGAATTGTTACCTAATGCCAACATTTTATTTGTAGGTGCTGAAAATAAAATGGAAATGGAGAAAGTACCTGCCGCCGGCTATAAAATAGAAGGTTTGCCGGTAAGCGGTTTTGACCGCTCAAGCATGAAAAAAAATATTACGTTTGTTTCCAATTTGTTGAGAAGTCTGAAAAAAGCAAAAAAGATAATCAAGGGCTTCAAACCTGATATAGTTGTCGGAGTAGGAGGTTTTGCTAGTGGTCCAACACTTTTTATGGCAAATAGATTAGGAATTCCAACGGTAATTCAGGAACAAAATTCCTATGCGGGAGTTACAAATAAATTATTGGCAAAAAAGGCAAAAAAGATTTGTGTAGCTTACGACAATATGGACAAATTCTTTCCTGCAAACAAAATTGTATTGACAGGAAATCCTATACGTCAACAATTACTTGAAAATGCAGACCAAAAAGAAAATGGCTATCAATTCTTCGGACTCAGTCACACAAAAAAAACCATTCTAATAATTGGAGGAAGTTTGGGTGCACGCACCATCAACCAAAGCATTTTAAAGGATATTAAATCTTTGTTAGATTCCAATATACAGGTTATTTGGCAAACAGGAAAGTTTTACATCAATGACATAAAAGCCCAAACAGCTCATTTTGAAACAAAAAACATGATTATTACGGACTTCGTAGCCCGTATGGATTTGGCTTATAGCATAGCAGATTTAGTTGTATCAAGAGCCGGAGCAAGTTCTATTTCCGAATTAAGTCTATTACAAAAGCCTTGTATTTTAGTTCCTTCTCCAAATGTTGCTGAAGATCACCAAACCAAAAACGCTTTAGCTTTGTCGGAAAAGAATGCGGCTATCATGATTTCCGATATGGAAGCATCTAATCTTCTTGTTAATAAAGCTCTCTCGGTAGTAAAAAATCAAAATATCCTTGGTGAGTTAAGTACAAACATTGCACATTTTGCGAAACCAGACGCTTCTAGAAATATTGCTCTGGAAATATTAAAACTATTAGGAATCAACAACTTACCAAAAACAACAGAAGCTACTAAAAAGAAAAAAATAAACAACTATTATTTCTTGGGCATTGGTGGAATAGGCATGAGTGCATTGGCTCGCTATTTTAAGCAACATGGATGCCAAGTTGGGGGTTACGATTTAACCAAAACAACTTTAACAGAAGAACTGGAAAAAGAAGGCATTGAAATCCATTACAAAGACAGTATCAATCTAATTCCTCTCACCTACATGAGCACAGATTCTACAACAATTGTCTATACCCCTGCTATTCCAAAAGATTTACAAGAACTTGTCTTTTTCCAAAAAGGAGGCTTCCGTTTATTAAAACGCTCTGAAATTTTGGGAGAAATTACTCGTTCTCAAAAAGCCCTTTGCGTATCCGGAACTCATGGAAAAACAACGACTTCTACAATGATAGCACACATTTTTACTCAATCAAAGATTGGAGCAAGCGCTTTCTTAGGAGGTATATCGAAAAACTATAACAGTAACTTACTCGTTAACACAACAAGCCCATTTGTGGTAGTAGAAGCAGATGAATACGATCGTTCTTTTCACCAACTTTCTCCTTACATGGCAGTAGTCACGGCAACTGATGCCGACCATTTGGATATTTACAATGACAGAAATAACTTACTGCAAAGCTTTGCCCACTTCACATCTCTTATACAAGAAGGAGGAGTCTTGTTAGCAAAAGAAGGAATTGATTTAATACCCGAATTAGCAAAAAATGTTAAATTATATACCTATTCCGGTACAAAAACTGCCGATTTTTATGCAAAAAATATTACTACAGCAAATGGAAAAATCACTTTCGATTTTGTAACGCCAACTGAGACTATCTCTTCGATAGAATTGGGGGTGCCCATATTGATAAACGTAGAAAATTCTGTAGCAGCCATGTCTATTGCTTATTTGAACGGAATTACTCCTGAAGAAATTAAAAAAGCAATCGCCTCCTTCGAGGGAATAAAAAGACGTTTTGACGTACAAGTAAAAACTGATAAAGTTACTTTCATTGATGATTATGCACATCATCCTGAAGAACTTAAAGCATCAATTAATTCTATAAAAGCTCTTTATCCGGACAAAAAAATATGTGGCATTTTTCAACCGCATTTGTATACACGCACACGTGATTTTGCAAATGAATTTGCAGAAAGTCTTTCGGCATTGGATAGTGTTATTTTACTTGACATTTATCCGGCAAGAGAAAAGCCTATAGAGGGGATTACATCGAATATTATTCTTAGCAAAATAAATTGTGCGGAAAAGAAAATATGTAAAAAAGAAAACTTGCTTGATGAGATAAAAACATCTACTTTTGATGTATTAATTACATTGGGGGCAGGAGACATTGATAAATTGGTTCCAGAAATCGCTAATTATCTGAAAACTAACGAGCAATCTGAGTAGTAAATAATTGTTTATGATAAAGAAATTTTTAGGCATATTTGTTTCATTGATAGCATTGGCTTACATTACTTACTCAATAATAATGTTTAGCAATGTGAAGGAAACAGAAGTGTGCAAAAAAATCAACATCTATAAACAAGAAAGTTCTAACGATAACTTTATTAAAACAGATGATATCTCTCAACGTTTAATGGAGAAGGGGCTTTTCCCATTAAATAAAAAATTAGATTATGCAAAAGTAAATAAGATAGAAAGATGTTTGAGAAAAATGAATTTTGTAAAACGTGCAGAATGCTACCGTACTAATAATGGAAATTTAGTAGTGACTCTTTGGCAACGACACCCTATTTTACATGTAATAACAGAATACAATTCTTATTACATTGATCAAGACCGGAAAAGAATGCCTACATCAAAAAACTTCACCTCTTTAATGCCTATTGTTTCGGGTTGTGTAACTGAAAGCTTTGCAAAAAAAGAGCTCTATGATTTTGTCGTTTTCCTATCAAAAGATGAATTTTGGAATGCACATATAGACCAAATATACGTGCTACCAAACAAAAAAATTGAGCTTGTACCGAAAATTGGAACTGCTAAAGTTATGCTTGGCACAATTGACAATTACGAAAAAAAAATGGAAAAGTTATCTGCTTTTTATAAAGCTTATCCAGAATATGCTTTTGGAGACAAATATGAAACTATCAATTTGGAATATAATAAACTAATATACGGTACTTTAAAAAAAACCACAGCCTTATGAATGACGATACACCTTACATTTTAGCTTTCGATTTGGGATCAACAAAAATTATCGGTGCTGTTGCTCAAAAAACGGAAGAAGGATTGCTAAACATTATTGCTTATGAAGAAGAAGCAACCAAAGAAAATGCAATAAAAAAGGGCACTATCTTCAACATCAGTGATACAGCATTCCATATCAATAGTATTGTTACCAAATTGCGTAACAAAAGCAAGCTTAATTTAACCAAAGCGTATGTAGGTTTAGGTGGAGAATTTTTACAATGCACCTATAACATTACAAAAAGAATTTTGGGTACAGATGAGATTGTGACTGATTCGCTGATAGAAACACTCTATCAGGAGAACTTCAAACTACACTCTCCAAAGTTTGAAATCTTGGACGTTATAACACAGGAATTTTTGGTTGATGATGAATTAATAAGTAATCCGGTAGGCATTGATTGTACTTGTCTGGAAGGACGTTATAAAATAATTCACACGAAAAGCTTGACAATACAAAGCTTCGAAAAAGTTAGAACGATTATCAAAGAAAAGTCAAATATTGAAATCATTGGGACATTAACAGCTCCAATAGCCACAGCCAACGGACTAATTACAAGTGATGAAAAAGAATTAGGTTGTATGGTTATCGATTTTGGAGGGGGAACAACATCCTATTCTCTATTTACCAAAGGTTATTTGCGAGAAGCCGGAATCATTCCTTTAGGAGGTAAAACGGTTACAAACGATATCCGCGAATTGAATTTACTGGAAAGTCAGGCAGAAAAGCTAAAGAAAAAATTGGGTAGTGCATTGGCTTGCCTTGAGGTTCCGGACAAAAAAATTATTATTGCACGTGCAGAAAATCAAAACGAAGAAAAGTCTGTACAAAGTTCATTTTTAGCTGAAATTATTGAGGCAAGAGTAACTGAAATAGTTAATTTTTTTCTTACTCCATTGCAACAAAAGGGATATTTCAGACAACTTGGAGCGGGTATTGTCATAACAGGAGGAGGCTCTCAACTAAATAAAATAAATGAGCTAATGCGTTCCTTAACCGGTTTGGATGTAAGAAACTCTATCGGCAACCATTTACTTGATAAAGAAACCATGCCTGAAGCATTTATGAACCCTGCTTATAGCCAAATAGTCGGATTGCTAAGTATGGGAACAGAAAATTGTATCACGGAAGAAAAACCAATACAAAAAGAAGAAAAAGGCAAAAAAGTAAAACAACAAGCTACGAGCGAAAAAACAGGTTTCAAATCTAGAATATATGGTCTTGTAGACGGCACAACAAAACGCCTGGTTACTCTTTTTGATGACAAAGAAGAATCTATTTAAACAATTATAAGTACATTTACAAATATTAATTACCCATGGTAAATTTTGACTTTTCAGAAAATGCCGAATCCATTATCAAAGTTATTGGAGTTGGTGGCGGTGGTGGAAATGCTGTTAATTATATGTTTTCTCAAGGAATAAAAGACGTTTCTTTTGTCCTTTGCAACACGGATTATCAAGACTTGAGACGTTCGCCTATTCCATTCAAAATACAACTCGGAAAAGGAGGTTTAGGTGCTGGTAGTGTTCCTGAGGAAGCTCGTAAAGCTGCGGTTGAAAGCAGAGAGGAAATTGAAAATGCATTGCGTGACAATACACAAATGGCATTCATTACTGCGGGAATGGGTGGTGGAACAGGAACAGGTGCAGGACCCGTCATTGCTGAAATTGCCAAAAGCATGGGAATTCTTACAGTAGCTATAGTGACCATTCCCTTTGAATTTGAAGGAGAAAAGAAGATAAAAAAAGCATTACTTGGTGTGGAAGAAATGAGTAAACATGTAGATGCCCTTTTGGTTATTAATAACGAACGACTAGCCGAAATTTTTCCTGACTTTAGTATGTCCAATGCTTTTGCAAAAGCCGATAATATATTGACGGATGCCGCAAGAGGAATTGCCGAAATCATAACAGAGACGGGATATATCAATGTCGACTTTGCCGATGTAAAAACTATTATGAAAGATAGTGGCGTGGCTATCATGAACACAGGATTTGCCAGTGGAAACAGAAGAATAACAAAAGCTATTGAAGAAGCATTAAATTCTCCCCTCCTTAAGAACAACAACATACAAGGTGCACAACGAATATTGATGAACATCAATACCGCTCACGACAACCAAATTACAATGGAAGAAACCAAAGAAATCAAAGCTTTCTTCAAACGTGTTGGAGCAGCTGATGCCGATGTTATTTGGGGCGCGTCATTTGATGATAAACTCGAAGAATCAATCAAAGTTACCATTATAGCTACAGGATTTGGATTAGACAATCTTCCTTGTATACATGAAATGGAAAAAGAAGATGGCACAACAGTTACATTAGAAGACGAACCACAAACAGTTAAAGCTGAAACAAAAGATACAAACAAAGAAAATCTAGATAAACTCAGAGAGGAATATTACGGTAAAAAACAAGAAATGCCCAACATTCAGAAAGAGCCCGAAAAAGTAATAGAGGTAATTACCCTGGACGATTGGGATTCGGATGAAAAAATACAAGAGATTGAATCAATTCCTGCGTACAAAAGGAATAGCTCAAAACTAACCAATTCATTTAGAGAATCTCCCTCTTTTAAAGACTTCTCTGATTTTTCTATGCAAAAAAAAGAGAACTCTGTTGATTTTAATCAGAAAAATAAGTTTTTACACAATAACGTAGATTAAAAATGGAACTAATTGATCGCATAACAGAAGATATTAAGTCAGCAATGTTTGCAAAAGACAAGCTGAAACTTGATGCCTTGAGAGGTATTAAAAAAGAATTACTGGAAGCCAAAACCGCAAAAGGATCCGATGGAACAATAACAGAGGAAGTCGGTATCAAAATTATGCAAAAAATGGTAAAGCAACGCAAAGAAAGTGCTCAAATATACATCGAACAAAATCGTCCGGAATTAGCAGAAAAAGAACTTGATGAGGCAAAAGTAATTTCAGCATATCTGCCTGAACAAATGAGCGAAGAAGAACTTACGACGGTCATCAAAAGCATTATCACAGAAGTAGGTGCTACATCTGCCAAAGATATGGGTAAAGTGATGGGATTAGCAACTAAACAATTAGCAGGAAAAATAGAGGGAAGATTAATCTCTGAAAAAGTGAAAAGTCTATTAAATTAACAACAAAAAAGCGGAAAAATGGAAGGAACTTGGTATTGGGTAGGATTTAATGTCTTTGTTATCATTATGCTATTGCTTGATTTAGGTGTTTTTCATAAAAAAGACTCCGTCCCAAGCCTAAAGGAAGCTGTCCTTTGGACTCTCTTTTGGATTGCTTTAGCCCTTACATTCAACGTAGGCGTATATTTTCAATTGGGAGAAACAAGAGCCTTTGAGTTTTTTACTGCTTACGTACTTGAAAAATCACTTAGTATTGATAACCTGTTTGTCTTTATTATGATTTTCGGCTTTTTCAAAATTCCTCCAAAATACCAACATAAAGTTCTTTTTTGGGGCATCTTCGGAGCCATCATTATGCGTGCAATATTCATATTTAGCGGAATCGCACTTATCAATCAGTTTGCATGGATAATGTACGTATTTGGAGCATTTTTAATCTATACCGGAGTTAAAATGTTTATTAAAAAGGAAGAAAAAGAAGATGATTTCAATCCCAACAACAACGTTTTCATTCGTGAATTTAGAAAACTCTTTCCGGTAAAGGATGATAACACATCCGGAAATTTCTTTATTAAAGAAAATGGGAAGAAATTTGCTACAACTTTCTTTATTGCTTTGTTATTTATTGAACTTTCAGATGTTGTTTTTGCAGTAGATTCTATTCCGGCTGTTCTTTCCGTTTCTAAAGATGTTTTTATTGTTTTTACGTCTAATATATTTGCGATTTTGGGATTACGATCTCTGTATTTTGCATTAAACCACGTAATGGGCTATTTTTACTACTTAAAGTATGCTTTGGCAGGCATTCTTTCTTTTATCGGATTCAAAATGTGCTTTAACGAATTTTGTAAGGAAATGGGATATTCAATGTATATTTCCAATTTTGTTTCATTAGGCATAATACTTGGATTAATAACTATCTCCATAATTGCTTCTGTTTGGTTACAAAAGAAAAATAGTAAAAAAATATAATTCCCCGGAAATATATGAAAATGAATTTATCAAGCATTAAAGCAGCTCCCAATGTTATCATGGGACTGTTTATTGGATTGGGTATCATCATTGGATTTTGGTTATTAAGTTCAAGCCTCAAAAATCTCCAAGAATCTCAGCGAACAGTTTCCGTAAAAGGTTTATCAGAAAGAGAAGTTCCTGCCGATCAAGTTATTTGGCCTATTGTATACAAAGAAGCTAACAATGATTTGGCTAATTTGTATAACAGCATTGATGCCAAAAATAATATCATCACCAGCTATTTGATAGAAAAGGGCATATCAAAAAATGAGATTACTTTTTCAGCACCAAGTATCGTGGACAGATCAACAGAGATGTACTCTCCCGAAAAAGCACCTTATCGCTACTATGCAACTTCAGTAATTACAGTTTCCTCTCGAAAGGTAGATTTGGTTCGTGAACTTATTTTCAGTATTACAGAATTGGGCAAAAAAGAAATTGCCTTCGTCACCAACGAGTATAATTATACTACGGAATTTAGTTATAGTAAACTTAACGAGATTAAAGGTGGAATGATAGAAGAAGCCACTAAAAATGCTCGTAAAACAGCTCAAAAATTTGCAGATGACTCTGAAAGTTCTTTGGGAAAAATCAAAAATGCTTCCCAAGGTCAAATCATTATATCAAATAGAGACGCTCAAACCCCTCACATAAAAGTTTTACGCATTGTTTCCACTATAGAATATTACTTGAAAGACTAAAGTTTATTCAACAAATGCGCGGACAATATCCATCCCGTTGGCGTAAAAAAGCAAGAACAGAAGCAATAACAACCCTATCTTCTGTGCATTCAGCATGAAGTTCTCACTCAATTTTTTACCCGTAATTGCCTCGTACAGGAGAAAAAAGATATGACCACCATCTAAGGCAGGTATCGGAAGTATATTCATAAATGCCAATATAACAGATAAATAAGCCGTTATTTCCCAAAAGAACAACATGGAAAAATCAGTTGGAAATAATTGTGCAATAGAACCAAAACCTCCCAAGCTTTCAGCCCCCTCCTTGGTAAAAACATACTTCATATCGCTGGCATATCCGGTTAATTTTTTGTAACCCATCGTTATCCCTGCAGGAACAGATTCAAGAATGCCATAAGTTTTCTTTTGGGTCTTATAAATTTCGAAATACGGCTTTAAATAAACCCCAATCTTACCTGTTGAATCAGGAACAATAGTAGTATTTTTCAGCTCCCCATTTCTATAAAAACCCAATGCAATCTGTGTGTTTTTCATTTGCAAAAAAGCATCACTGAAATCCGTTTGAGCAACCAACTTTACACCATTAATGGATACGATACTATCCCCCATTTGTAGCATGGCTTTCGCAGCCGGAGTGCCAGGCATAATTTCTTTTACGACAAAAGGAGCACGAAAGTTCGTAAATCCTTCTTTCGAACCCATCAACTGTTGAGCAAAATTTTCAGGTAAAGCAATAGCAATTCTCATCCCATTACGCTTTACTACAACTTGTTTTGCATTTAATATTTTTCTAAAAGACTCTTCATCAAGTTTCTCAAGGGCTTTTCCATCGGCAGATAATAATATGTCTCCATCTACAAAGCCACATTTTTTTGCCGTATCAGAAAAGGACATTCCTAAATTAGCATTTTTCAAAGGCACATATTCTTGTCCATAAGAGAAAAGAATCATGGCATAAATAGCAATTGCCAAAACAAAATTCATAAATACCCCTGCTACCATTATGATAAGCCTTTGCCAAGCAGGTTTAGAACGAAATTCCCAATTTTGGACAGGCTGTTTCATTTGGTCGGTATCTAATGATTCATCTATCATTCCAGCTATTTTCACATACCCGCCCAAAGGCAACCAACCTACACCATATTCAGTGTCGCTATTTTTAGGTTTGAATTTGAAAAGAGAAAACCCGGGATTAAAGAAAAGGTAGAATTTCTCAACTCTAACCTTAAATATTTTAGCAGCGACAAAATGTCCACATTCGTGTATCAAGACCAATATAGACAAACTCGCTAATAATTGCACTATTTTAATTAATATATCCATGTGTATCAATTTTTTGTTTTACCAGAAGCCTTACTTCTCTATCCGATTGCACATAATCCTCGTAAGTAGGACTGGCAATAAAAGATGCGTTTCCCATTGCAAATTCAATAACATCACTCATTTCCAAGAAGCCTATTTTTTCCTGTAAAAATGCAGCTACAGCTTCCTCATTAGCAGCATTTATGATGCAAGGCATATTTCCACCTTTTTCCATGGCAAGGTATGCAAAAGCCAAATTTCTAAACTTACTAACGTCAGGCTTTTCAAAATCCAATTTTGATATCGCTGTAAAATCCAACCGCGGATAACTATTTTTCAGCCTCTCAGGATAACCAAATGCATATTGTATTGGTAATTTCATATCAGGCATGCCTAATTGAGCTTTTACCGAACCATCACAATATTGCACCATCGAATGAATAACAGACTGAGGATGCACTACCACTTCTATCTGAGAAGGTTTCAATCCGAAAAGCCATTTCGCTTCTATAACTTCGAATCCTTTATTCATCATACTAGCCGAATCTATCGTAATTTTGGCTCCCATATTCCAATTCGGATGCTTCAAGGCATCGTTTTTAGTAACGGATTGTAGTTCTTGAAAACTTTTGGAACGAAATGGTCCACCCGAGGCTGTCAATATAATTTTTTCTACCTCATCCATATTTTCACCCGCCAAACACTGAAAAATAGCAGAATGTTCCGAATCGACGGGCAAAATGGAAGCTTTATATTTTTGTGATAAATCGCAAATAATATCACCCGCGACCACCAATGTTTCTTTATTAGCAAGAGCTATTTTTTTACCGGCCTTCAAGGCATGAATAGTGGGCAACAACCCGGCATAACCCACCATTGCAGTAAGAACAATATCTACAGAAGGCATTTCTACTACTTCACAAATAGATTTTATTCCCGCATAAACTTTTATATCGTAATCTTGTAGAGCTGTCTTTACCTGATTGTAAAGGACTTCATTCGCCATAACAACCACTTCTGGACGAAATTTTAAAGCTTGTTCTATCAATAAATTAGCATTGTTATATCCGGTAATAGCATACACCTGAAACATATCAGGATGTTCAGCAATCACTTCCAAAGCTTGTGTACCAATAGAACCAGTGGAACCTAGTATCGCTATTTGTTTCTTTTCCATATTTTAATCAAAACCAATATAATCTTCCGGATTTTGTGCCCTTCCGTTCTGCCATAATTCAAAATGTAAAGCAGGTTTCCGGTCTTTTCTGTCACCAACAATAGCAATAACTTCACCGGTAGTTACAGTATCTCCTTCCTTTTTCAAGATAACGGATGCTTGTTTGTATACAGAAATGAAATTTTGCGGATGAAGAATTTGAATAAAATAGCCCATATTTACGTCATAACCAGTAAAAATGACAGTTCCCTTGTATATGGCAGATACACTGGTATTTTGATCTACTGAAATATTTATACCGAAATTATCTGTATTTCTTGAATTAAATTTTTGAGTAATAATTCCTTTCACCGGTCTGAAAAACAACAAATCAGTATTTTGGTTAGTCGTCAGATTTACCAAATTATATTTTTCTTCGGATTCAAATTCATCGCAAAAATCCTTTTCTGCTTTGGATTTTTCAATAAATTTCTCTTGGATTTTTTTAGCTACAACAATATCAGCTGAATAAGACGAATCTATATTAATATTTCCAGCTACAATATCTCTAATAACATCAATATATTCTTGTTTCTTTTGCAGTTCCTGACTCAAAGAATCTATCTTCATTGAGTTTCTTAACACCTCATTTCTGACGTGATTATCAGTATTTTCAGGCAATAATTTTTTTAAAGGAGTATTCAAAATAAGAGTAGAAAACAAAATGAAAGAAAGAAGGGAAACGGACATAGCAAGAACAAATAAACTAAGAGTAGATAACCTAAAATGATACACCTCTTCAAGGGTACTTTCATTTAATACAGATAACTTGTATTTTATTCTGATTCGCTTAAAAAAATCAGAAGATTTCTTTTTCATTCACAAATGAATTAAATATTGAAACTCTCATATTTTCACAAAGGTAGCAAAAAAAGGAAAATAAAAAAGTTTAAAAAAGCACAAAAACGTAGTATAGACAGAAACATAAGAGAACATTTAAAACAAACATTAAATGATTGATAATCTATTAGTTTTCACATTCATCGGGCATAATTAAACATTAAAAAGAGGCAAAGAATCTGAAAATATCATTTCTTTTTCTAAATAATATTTGGAATCCTAAGAAAAAGCAGTACATTTGCAGCCTGAGAAAGATTTTAAAGAAATTCTAGGATATATCGCGGGATGGAGCAGTTGGTAGCTCGTTGGGCTCATAACCCAGAGGTCATTCGTTCGAGTCGGATTCCCGCAACTGAGAAAAAGAGAAGTAGTAATTACTTCTCTTTTTTGATTTGGGTACAATTGGTAGTTACGTACGGTAATTAAACAGATACAAGTTAATTTCTTGCTTTGTAAAATTAATATCACTATTTTCAGGACGATTAAAACAATACCTATAGTAAAATTACCTTCAGGCTAAAGGAGTATTCCATTCCCAAATCGAAGAAAAACCCCAAACAAAGAACTTTCCACAAGACTTGCTTTACTATCTTGTTGTTGAACAGAAAATTTCGTTGCCAGATAACCAACTTTGGGTCGGAAAGTAAACTGTGCAAAAAATTTGGTCAAAAACAGCCAAAAAGAAACTATCGACACAATTCTTTTCATAATTTCAGCGTGTTCAATTTAATATTCTCTCTTCATGTTTTTCAAAGGTAAAAAAGTTTTTCATAAAAAAACAACTCTTGAAGCAAACCAACGTATTTTTATCTATTTTTGCAAGCTGAATGAATTTACACATAAAAAGATACGTCAATGATTAAAAAGCTGGATCTTTACATCATAAAAAAGTTTTTGGGAACCTATATTTTCTCTATCATGCTCATCATGAGTATTGCTATTGTGATTGATATTACAGAAAAAATAGACAATTTTTACAGTCAAAACCTTTCTCTGCACACAATCGTTTTTGATTACTATGTGAATTTTATTCCATATTACATGAATCTTTTCAGTGCATTTTTTACTTTTATTTCGGTTATTTGGGTCACTTCAAAACTGGCTTTTAATTCTGAAATTATTGCTATGTTAGCTAGTGGGATAAGTTTTAAAAGGATCATGGTTCCCTACTTTGTTTCGGCGGCAATCATTGCCCTTTTTACTTTTTATATCAGTTCGGAGGTTATACCTAAAGGGAATAGGGTTCGATACGCTTTTGAACAGCAATATATTGACAACAAACCCATTCCAACAACTATACAAAATATTCAAATGAAGGTTTCTCCAAACGA
>DAIMYQ010000001.1:71684-76926 GCA_036734385.1 Paludibacteraceae bacterium
AATGCCTTTAGGTTAGAATACGAAAAACGCTTTGCCATGCCATTTGCTGCGTTTATTTTAACGCTAATAGGAGTTTCGGTTGCCTCCCGAAAAACACGCGGAGGAACAGGCCTTCACATTATGATAGGGTTCTTATTGAGCGTAACTTATATACTTGCAACTATGGTTTCGGCGTCACTTACCGTGAAAGCTGAAGTAAATCCAACATTAGCTATTTGGACTCCAAATATTGTTTATTTCTTGATTGGAGCTTATTTGTACAAAACTGCACCCAAATAAGTCATTTTTTCTCTGAAATTATCTCGTCAGCAATAGTTTGATACTGAACCCTATTTCCGAACTTGAAATAGGATAAGAGGTTGTAATTATCGGACTGTTGGTTTGCAAATCGTAGAATATTGAGAAGTTTATCTTTTCACTAAACACATAATCTGCACGTAGCTTCATGGTAAGCACTAAATCTCCGGTGGTGGCTTGAGCATAACCTTCTTCAATCTTACGCACAATAGTTTTATTATCCTTTATAGAGAAATCACCACGCAAAGTAAGGTCATTTTTCACCTTCTTTTTCTGATCCGATTGTAGTTTAAGAATCACATCGAAATCGCTGATTTTATAACCCAATCCGACTACATATTCATCCGTAGAAGTTTCTACCAACTGAACACTTGCCAAATTTAGCACCAAATTACGTCCTTTTCTAATCTCAAATTTCGTAGAAAGACTGTTCTTCATGTTAACATCAATTCCTATTAACGGATTAAACAATTCATTAATAGATACGCTACCAATGTTATATTGTGCTGAGGGAATAGGATTTCCGGTAAGCACATCTTTTACGTATCCAAAATCACCATCACCTACGTACGTTAGATATGAATCATAAGAGCCCACTTGATACTTACAGTTATAGGCATGCGTTAAATTTACGCTACGGAAATTTTCCTTTATCCAAGGGATGCGTGAAAGTCCATCATAAGTAATTTGCCAATTGGGCAACATACTCCAAAAAGAAGGGAAAGGACTTAAACTTATTTTAGAAGCATCTTTACCGGAATATGCAGCCAAGAAAGCAGGAATAAGAACATCTTGCGAAGTAACCGAATAACTACCGTTACTCGCATCATAAAGGTGATTAGCTAAGCCTGTTTCCGAGATAAAACCTTCATCAGGATATAAAGTTCCCTGTCTTTTTTGTTCCAAACGATTGAGGATTTGCGTCCTATTTTTCACAAATTTTTCATATGCTTCCGATGTATAATTTGCATCATTACCAATAGAAGAAAATGCGGTCCCTATAGCAATATAACTCATAGAGAAATTTCCTGACAAAGTTGTTGGCATATCTGCATAAGAAGACTGTATATCTTCCTCATTTACAGCGGTGCGATTAGCTGCAAGATTAATCTTCAATCCGGGTATTGGCTCAACTAATGCCCTTATTTGAATGTCTTTGGTATGATTATATACGGCAGGACTTAAGGTACTATCAGAAATCAACCAATTATTAGCCTTAGCCTTATTAATAAAATCATTATCTTGAAGACCAAATACAAAACTCCATCCCGGAGCTGTACCATCTACACCTAAGAATCCCACACCCGGTTTAAAACCTGATACGGTAGTTCCATCTGTTTGTGTATAATTAAATGATAAATTACGAAGCATCATTAAAAAGCGTGACGTGAAGTCCAATGTTTTATTGGATGATTCTTTGTTTACTTTATCAGACTGTTGCATATTAACAGCAATCTCAGCATCCTCTTGGGCTACAAAAGAAATAGAATTGGCATCCACAACTTTATAATTCAATTTGTATGGTTTATTCCCCAGTAGAGCTTTTATAGAAGGTTGGACATCATTTAGCTTGTGATTAATAACGACGGTATCACCTTTATGAAAACTAATAAGTTGATCGAATGTTTTTAGTTTTCTGATAATTGGCTTATTATTAGAAGCATATCTCTTATTAAGCTCCTTAAGATATTTCGATTTATTATATAAGACTTCAAAATTAAGACGTCCATCAAGCCCCCAAGAACCGAGGTTATAAATAGTATTTCCCAAACTTTCTCCGTCAATAACGGTACCATACTTCCAGTTATACGAACCTGAATACTTTAAATTAGAAGTAATCCAGTTTAGTGGCTGAATTTTATTTATTGGAATTGCCCACGTAGCATTTAACGATTGATTGTACGATAAAGGATTCCCAAAATGTGAAATACTTGTAAGGACAGAATCTTTCCATGCCTGATACTCATCAGGATACAACCATTTATCTACACCTCCTTCATTTTCACTAATACTAGCTTCATTATTCGTTGTCAATGATAGTTTTATGGTTTTAGTTAAATCCCATCCAATATTGAAACTTGTATTCCAAGTAAAATCTTTTTGAAAGGAGGGCTCCAATAAATTGACTGAACCTTCGTCCGTTAAATCCCTGAGCTGCTGTTCATAATAGGACCTTGACATGGACGTATTAAAAGAAATTTTATTAGGAGCATAATAAAAATTTAAATCCCTGATAAGTTGCCATGCTGGTTGTTGTAGTTTTTGTATCTTGGCGAAGGGTTCCACAGGTTTTGGATTCCACGAGTAATCATACACAAAGGACCCCTTGTAATTTTGTTCCACAGCTCTTTCTGTTGTCGAATTTTTACTATCAGTCTCGGAATATGCATAACTAACAGAAAAATTAGACGGATCATAAGGCATTGGCTTTTTACTTGTAATACCGACCTTGACATTTGACATGGTAAAGCTTTTGTTGACGACAAGGTCTTGTGCAATATTTTTTATAGAATCCTTCTGTTTTTTTGTTTCAGCAGCATCCAAAGCATCGCTTAAAAGCACATCTTCATCTAAAGGATTATATTTGGGATTTGATATTTGTTGAGAATATGAATACGTAACAGGGAAACGAACTTTTGCTTTTTCAGGAAAGAACTTACCCAAATCGAAGGCAGAAGAAAAATTGTATTGATAATAGTCATCAAGACGCCTTTCCAACACTGTTTGTTCAATTCCTCCAAACCCCGAAGTTTCCATTCTACCAGCAAAATTTACAGTTCCAAAATCAGACAAATTAATACCTAAATTGGCTAAAGCCGCCACGCCACCATCTTCATTAATTCCCTTCATACGAAGTTCATTTACCCAAACTTCACCAGATTTTATATCCCTAGAAGAGTTGCGTATTCCGACCATAATAACGTCTACTTCGCCCAAATTCGGATTTCCTACAATAGTTACTTTATTGGCGAGGTTATCCGGATCATATTCATAATATGGAGTTAAATTGGTAACACTTGAACCTGCTCTGTTTTTTTCCTGATTTCGTTTTAATTTCAAGTTAGTAAGCAATTTGAAAGGAAAATTAAACATATTATCTTCAGGCCAAACAATTTCTTGATCAGATGTTTTATTTGTAGAATAAGTTCCAGCAGGCGTTAATGTTAAAGGAATTTCATATTCGTAATAGTTATTCTTACAATCTGAACCCAAACGTATGAACGCCTTCAACTCATTGTCTTTTAAATCAGTCGTATTATCAGCTAAAGCTTCTGCATGAACAAACATCTGCAAACGTTCATATTGTCTTACATCATAACTTGTTTTTTTGTAAACGCCCCTTGCATCACCTGATGATAAATCAAGGACTCGAAGCAACATAGCTTGTTCATTTTCTTGACGAATTTGTTGTTGGCTTGGATCTATAACACGAGTAACGCCTGGAGGCAAAACGTAATTGACAGGTACCTTATTTGAATTTTCTTCAATA
Organism: Paludibacteraceae bacterium; assembly: GCA_036734385.1. GTDB lineage: Bacteria > Bacteroidota > Bacteroidia > Bacteroidales > Paludibacteraceae > JAAYPI01. Next base: position 75,472 of record DAIMYQ010000001.1, read on the forward strand.
TTTACGGCAGACACTTCTAGGGTTGCTTCTGTTGTCGGAATTTTGTCTATTGAATACAAATCCTTTGTATAGGTTCTCCAATCTCCTTTAACCAATTCCAAAGAAGCAAAACGCAAAAAGGCATTTTCCTTAAAATCAGTCAGATACATTCGCATAAAACGGATTGATTTAAAATCACGAATACCACCAACAGCTTTGTATTTGTCAGCGTCACGAATTGGAATTTTAAATTGGTACCATTTTACTTGTTCTGTTTTACCGTTTTTCAATTCTACAGTTGCATTTACAATATCTGAAATATAATTTTCACCCACAACCATATCTTTAGGTCTCAAAGAAACCTTGTATTCATAGTATTTTTCATACTCATTCATGGTATTGTCATTATTGACATCTTCTACATCAGGATTATTTGTAGCAGATGTTGTATAACTTTCACCGGTACTGCTTTGAACAGGGGAATTACCTTCTGTACCATTATAATGCTTATAACGCTCTAAAATCCCTAGTTTTTCATTATCATAATCAGATCCACGAAAGTGATGAAAGTTATCACCAGCAGGGTCATTCAGAGGAGAAAATGGATCCTCCTCCATTTTCGTTTTCTCATCTATAGTAAGTGTGTTTTTCAATTTATCAACAAACGTTTTATAGTTACCAAAAGAAGATTCTTCTTTTGTAGGTAAGCCATCTAAACCAACATCTTGCAATGCACGTGCATTTTCATCATTGTCAAATGCGTATACTATCGATTGTTTTGCAGGAACTTTACCCCATGCTGTACTATCGGCAGCAACATCTGAGGAAGAAACTGGCAAACCATTTTCAAAAAACTTTCGTCCATCTTTCAAAACATCTTCTGAGACATCTCCCAAGTCAAAATACAAATCTCCTCCCTTCATGGTACTTAACGTATCATAGACAAATGGGTCAAGCATCCAAAATTCGACATATTCAATATTATTCGTTTCAAAATCAGTAGTTTCTAATTTTCTCATTATACCACCCCACTTTGATTCAGGATTCTTTAATGTTCCATCCGCATTGAAATTATCGGCATAGACATTATAAGGACCTCTTTCATTCGGATAATAAGCTAGATTAAGAGTCTGAAGATAAGAGGATTGACCATATACCAACTCTTTGTTTGGGAAAACTTCGGTTTCCTTAATTTCGCGAATAAAGTGATTGGACAGCTGTTCTTTATCATTTTTAATGTATTGAGGAGTAGTAGAAGTGCTTCTAGTAAACAATGGATCAATATAATACCAAGCCAATAATGCCCTATTTTTACCGGATTCTATGTCATTGACCAAAGATGCTTCAGGGAAAAGCCCTCCTGTCGGGTTATAGGGTACACTTGCCAACTTCCACGATTGAGGAGAACGAACATCAAATCCTATTTTAGTGGATTCAAAATCATCTATGTATGCCAAATTATTGATAGCAGAAGCA
>DAIMYQ010000001.1:77026-90184 GCA_036734385.1 Paludibacteraceae bacterium
ACTCCTCCTGCGGTTACCTTAACGGATCCACGAGGGATATTGGTTGCATTCAATCGTATTTCAGAACCAGAAGTGGCCTTATATTGTCCGGTAAGAATAAATTTATTTTTTTCAGTAAACTCCTGGGCAACGACCAATGTTGAGTCATACAACTCCTGAAAAACATATTTTTTAGCAATGGCATCATCATTGAAGGCTTTACGCAAATGAGATCCAAACGGTTCCAATACGGGAAAAATAATTTTTCCATTTGCAGCATACACAGTATAACCTTCCACAAAGTCAAAAGCCCCATCAGGATGTTGCTCCAACCGAGAATCTAAACGATCAAGGTTCATTACCTTTAACAAATTTTTATTTTTTATTTCTCCTGCAGGAATATAATCCAAATCGACTCCGGTTGAATCACTTTTATACTTAATGTCCAAACGAAACTTTTCTTTTTGAACTTGATAAGCTCCAAGAGAATAAATATTTTTCATCATCAGATCCCACGTTGGCAAGTAAGGGGATTGAGATGTTCCCTTTAATAATTTCAGGGTAAGAACCTGTGGAGCGTCTATTCCATCAGTGGAAAATTCTCCGACTTGATACACTTTTCCATTATAGGTATACTCATAAGCAACAGCAAGTACCTCATCGCTGTTAAGAGCTGTTTTCAGAGAGATAAAACCTAATTTCGGACTTAAAACATATTCTGAAGATTCCAATCGACGTGCACTTTCCACTTTCACGTAATCTTCTCCACCAGCAATTCCATAACCAGACAGCTGAGTACCAAGGACATTATTTACCTGCGTGATATCTCTGTAACCATCGATGGCAATAACCTCACGGTACAGTGAATTCGCATCGTTTTGAGGCACTTTTTTTCCAGAGGCATTTACCCAGTGAGAATTATAAATTTCTGTGGGTTCTGCTAAATCGGTAAAGCCTGCAATGTTTCGAGTTTGTGCCGTACTAACAGATGATGATGTGCTTTTATTTGTTACCCAAACCTCCACTTTACTAATTACAACACTGGAATTTATGTTAGGCAATTTGCTCATTGCATTATCATAATTATCTCTAAAATAATGAGCTAAAAAGAAATGTCTATTTTCATCGTATTGATCAGCCGATATTTCAAATTTGGTTGTTTGAGCACCACCTTGCAAATTGACAGTTTTAGATTCTGACTCTTGCTGAGAGACAACTGCCGCCACACTCAATTTTCCAAATTGCATTTCCGTTTTAATACCAAAAAGGCTTGTATTTCCGGTAATCAAACTCCCCGTTAGAGGCATACTTACATTCCCGGCTTCAAGTTTTCGTATAAATTCATCTTCTTTACCTTCATATTTCAATTTCAACATAGATTGGTCAAAATCAAAAGTAGCTTCCGTATTATAATTCAATCCGAAATTAAGCTTATCCCCAACCGAACCTTTTACATTTAGTTGTATTTTTTCATCAAAATCGAAGACGGGGGCAGGATTTTGCAAACGTTCACTTAGTGATGGATTTTTAGACTTGTAAAATTTGAGTCCGAAAATCAATTCGGTAGATCCTTGTAATTTTAACTGCACACCCCCAGGACCAAAAACTTTATCCGCATCACCCAAGCCTATTTTTATATCTGTAAGGGAAAACTTCTTTTTATCAGCGTGAGCCTCTTTGTTTTTATCTCGCCAATATGATTGCATCGATTTTTGTATGGTGTAGTCGGAATACTCATCTTGTGTTAAATAAAAAGGACTTGAAAGACTTATATCATCTGCACCACTCGAAAAAACAAACTTTTCGGATGTAGGGTCGTATTCTATTTTTGTTGATAAATTCTTAGGTTGAGGCAAATCGACAGGTGAAACCACTTTTAAATCTTCGGAATTTTCAACAAAAGTTTTTCGAACAGGGTAATGCAAGGTAGTCGTATCTTCAACAGCAACAGGTTGCTCAATAGAATTCGCATCAGGTTCTATCGGCTCAATAGCAAAAAGTGTAGAGTAGAAGACTATCCCACACAAGCAAGCAAAAACGAGTATTTTATATATCTTGTTCAAATATTACCTGTTCAATTACAGAAATTTACACCATTTTCAATGATTTCTTTACCAACTCTTCAATTCGAATATCGGGCATTTCTGCAAGGATTCTATCTACTGCTTTTTGAGAGACAGCTGCATTAAAACCAAGCATGACAAGAGCAGAAACAGCTTCTGAACGAGTCCCCTGATTTCGAGAAAACGAGAGGGAATTTTTTGCAACATTGTCTAAATTTCCAAGTTTATCTTTCAAATCGACAATAATACGTTGAGCCGTTTTCAACCCTATACCTTTCACGTTTTTGAGAGCATTTTCATTACCACTAATAACAGCCTCTTGTAATTCACTTACAGAAAGAGAAGAGAGTATCATTCGAGCGGTATTCGCACCGACTCCGGAAACGGAAATCAATTGTAAAAACGCATTTCGTTCCTCCTTTTTCAGAAAACCATACAAAACAAAAGCATCTTCACGAATAGCCTCATACAAATACAATTGACATGAGGTTAGCTTTTCCAACGCTGCATAAGTAGTAAGAGATATATTGATAAAATATCCTAACCCTTGATTATCAATAACCACAAAAGTCGGACTAAGTTCGGAAATATCGCCTTTAACATATTCTAACATAGCACGTTACGTTTTATTTACAGCTTACTAAAAAGGGTTCAAAGATACACATAAAAACATTCAAATCCAATTATTTCAAAGCACAAAGAGCCCATTTAAAAAAGACTATGCTGTAGTAGAACGGGAAAATAGAGGAAAACGTATTTTTTCATAGCTTTTTAACTATCAAAAAAATATGTTTTTTTGAATTGGAAGAATAATTCTGTTTATTGTGCCATTTCTGTATCAAAAGCGTCCAAATTATTATTCCACAAATACTTACGAGTCTCTTTAGCAACCACTCCACTCATCAAAAGAACCATGATAATATTTGGTATCGCCATAAGAGCATTTGCACAATCTGATAAATTCCAAACTAAAGATATTTTTAATACAGATCCCAAAAATACACAGACAACCCATGCTAAGCGATAATAAAAAACAATCTTGGACCCGAAAAGATATTCCAAAGTTCTTTCTGCATAATATGACCATCCCAATAAAGTAGAAAAAACAAACGTAAACAGTCCGAAAGTTAAAATGGAAGGTCCCCACACATGCAATTTTCCAAAAGCCAAACTGGCTAAAGTTGTTCCTTCATGGTAATCCATGCCCGGATTCGCCAATATACTACTCACAAGTGTAATACCAGTCAGAGCACAAATAACTACAGTATCCCAAAATGTTCCTGTGGCAGAAATAAGAGCCTGACGAACAGCATTTTTTGTTTGTGCAGCGGCCGCAACAATAGGAGCGGAGCCTAAACCCGATTCGTTGGAAAAAAGTCCGCGAGCAATACCATACCGCATAGATAACATAACAGCTCCACCGGCAAAGCCTCCTCCAATAGCATTAGAAGAAAAAGCAGACTTCAAAATCAATACGATAGCATCATCGACAAACGAAAAATTTAAAATGAGAAGCATAACACAACCAATCATATATACGATAGCCATAGTTGGCACCAAAATTTTGCACACAGAAGCAACCCATTTTATACCGCCCAACAAAATAACAGCTACTGAAACTGACAGAAAAATACCCGTAACATAATTGGGTACATCAAAATTTTCTTTCAAAAGTACCGATATAGAATTTGCTTGTGTCATATTTCCAATACCGAATGCAGCTATAGCAGTAAAAATGCAAAATATAACGGATAGCCACCTCATATTAAGCACTTTATCCAGTACAACCATGGCACCGCCCATCATTTTTCCATTTTCTGTCTTAACCCGATATTTTACAGACAACAATGATTCTGAATACTTTGTTGCTATGCCGAAAACACCGGTAAGCCAACACCAAAAAACAGCTCCGGGGCCACCAAGCGAGATAGCAGTAGCAACACCTATAATATTTCCGGTACCTATGGTAGCAGCTAGAGCCACCATTAGAGCTCCAAATTGGCTCACATCGCCGCCTGATTTTTTATCTGAACTAAATGATATTTTTATCGCTGTAAACATTTTTCGTTGCACAAAACCTGTACGAAAAGTAAGAAACAAGTGCGTCCCAAAAAGTAAAATAATCATGGGGAAACCCCATAAAAAAGAACTAAAATTAGAAAAGAAATCATCAACAAGAGTCATGAAGGATTGTAAATGTTCCATTATTACTAAAATAGGGTTTTATTCAACGATATTACAAAAGAAAGCAATATGAAAATATCAGCGACAAAAGTAAACAATCCAATAAGAAATAATCGAATAATTGATAATTTTTGTCGCCAACACAAAGAAATGGCTGATGATTTTTTATTGAGAAGAGATTAAATCAAAAAAAATATAAAAATATATTTACCTTTGTCTGTTAAACTATTTTTTTGAAAAATATAAGAAAATGAATGCAATAGAACACGTCGGACGTTACGCAGAACTGATGTCGGGAGTATTTTCAAAGCCCGACAGATGGAAGATTTCATTTCAACAATACATTAAAGAAGTTTACAAATCGGGGGTAGACTCTTTGGGAATTACGATTATTATTTCGATTTTCATTGGTGCAGTCATCACTTTGCAAATGGTTTTGAACACGGAAAATCCGTTGTTGCCAAAATATACTACGGGTCTAGTTACTAGAGATACTCTTTTATTGGAATTTTCGTCGACTATTCTTTGCCTTATTTTAGCAGGAAAAGTCGGTTCTAATATCGCTTCTGAAATTGGGACAATGCGTATTACCGAACAAATTGATGCCCTGAAAATTATGGGAGTAAATGCACCTAACTATCTCATTTTGCCAAAGATAGTAGCATTTTGTACAATTATTCCGGTATTGGTTATTTTCAGTATGTTTATGGGCATTCTTGGCGGATACATTATCACATACACAGGAGTAATTTCACCGTCACAGTATGTCCTTGGTATTCAGTATGCTTTTGTACCTTATTATGTCGTTTATTCTCTAATTAAGTCGGTAATTTTTGGCTTTATTATATCTTCTGTTTCATCTTACTATGGATATTTTGCTTATGGTGGAGCTTTGGATGTAGGTAAAGCAAGCACCAATGCCGTTGTGAAAAGTAGCATCATTATTTTACTTTTTAATGTACTATTAACCAACTTATTATTGATGTAATATTATGATTGAAGTAAAAAATGTTATAAAATCTTTTGATGGCAAAACGGTATTAAAAGATATCTCTGCCACATTTTATCCTGGGAAAACAAATTTAATCATCGGAGAAAGCGGATCCGGCAAAACGGTTTTGGTAAAGAGCATCATTGGCATTCACCACGTAGATAGTGGAAAAATTCTATATAATGGTCGTAACCTCATTGCCATGAATTCGCAAGAAGTCAAACTGCTGCGTCAAGAAATCGGAATGCTGTTCCAAGGGTCGGCTCTTTTCGACTCAATGACTGTAGAAGAAAATGTGCGTTTTCCATTGGAAATGTTTTCGAATGAATCAAGAGAAGCTTGGGACGAACGAGTAAATTTTTGTCTGAAACGGGTTAATCTTGTAAATGCAAATAAATTATATCCTTCTGAAATAAGTGGCGGTATGCAAAAACGTGTTGCTATTGCAAGAGCGATTGTTTTACAACCAACGTATTTGTTTTGCGACGAACCAAACTCAGGATTAGATCCAAAAACATCCATCCTTATTGACCAACTTATTCAAGAAATCACATACGAATATAACATAACAACTATTATCAACACCCATGACATGAACTCTGTAATGGAAATTGGAGATAACATAATATTCATTTACAAAGGCGAAAAAGCTTGGGAAGGAAACAAAAGCAACATTCTTGATTCCGATAATACAGAACTGAATAATCTGGTTTTTGCATCTGATTTATTTAAAAAAATCAAAGCTATTCATAACACCACATCATCAAAATAAAATAGTCATTCATGAAAATACTTTCCTATAATGTTAATGGCATTCGGGCAGCTATAAGCAAAGGCTTGATTGATTGGCTGCGAGAAGAAAATCCTGATGTATTATGTCTTCAAGAAACAAAGGCACAACCTGAACAAATAGATGCAGCTCTTTTTGAAGAAAGAGGATATCACTGTTATTTTCTTTCTGCAGAAAAAAAAGGATACAGCGGAGTGGCTATTTTAACCAAAAAAGAGCCTGATAAGGTCATCTATGGCATTAACAACTCTAAATTTGATAGTGAAGGTCGGGTTATCAGAGCTGATTTTGGAGATTTTACCCTTATTTGTGTGTACGTGCCATCTGGCACAATGGGAGGCCTGCGACAAGACTTTAAAATGGAGTTTTTAGCAGAATTTAATGCGTTTATTTCTAATTTAAAAAAGGAACGCCCGAATTTACTTGTTTGCGGCGACTACAATATTGCTCACAAACCCATTGATATTAATCACCCCGAAAGACAAATAGGAGTATCGGGATTTTTGCCGGAAGAACGAGAATGGCTGACTCAATTTCTTGAGGATGGTTTTATCGACTCATTCCGAGAAATAGACAAAGCACCGGAACGTTACAGTTGGTGGAGTTACAGAGCTGGTTCACGTCAACGTAATATTGGTTGGAGAATTGATTACCATCTTATCAGCGATTCCTTAAAAGACAAATTAAAATCAGTCGGAATACTTACAGAAGCAGTTCATTCTGACCATTGCCCTGTGATGATCGATTTAGATTTATAATAAATATATTGACAATTAACGAGTTATCAGATGTCCGATATTATTCATTTACTTCCCGATTCTGTTGCTAATCAAATAGCCGCAGGAGAGGTTATACAACGTCCTGCTTCAGTAGTAAAGGAGCTGATGGAAAATTCTATCGATGCGGGAGCTACGACCATAAATGTTATAATTAAGGATGCCGGAAGAACACTAATACAAGTGATAGATAATGGCAAAGGAATGTCTGAAACGGATGCTCGTATGTCCTTTGAACGACACGCCACTTCAAAGATAAAAAATTCAAACGACTTATTCAGCTTAAAATCAATGGGGTTCAGGGGAGAGGCGTTGGCTTCAATTGCTGCCGTTGCTCAAGTCGAGTTACGCACGAAAAAAGAATCAGACGAATTGGGTACCTGCATCTGCATAGAGGGTTCAACGGTTGAAAAACAAGAAACGATTGCATGTACAAATGGCACCAATTTCATGGTGAAAAATTTGTTTTTCAACGTTCCTGCTCGTCGTAAATTTTTAAAATCGCAAGAAACCGAATTTCGTAATATTATTACTATTTTTGAACAAATTACATTGGTATATCCTAACATCGCCTTTTCACTTACTCATAATGGTAACGACATTTTTCAATTACCGGTTTCCAACCATCGATTACGCATTTTAGCACTTTTAGGAAAAAAAATCAACCAACAATTACTCAATATTGAGGTTGACACCGAATTGATAAAAATTTCAGGATTTATTGGCAAACCTGAATTCGCACAAAAACGAAATTCAAACCAGTATTTCTTTGTAAATGGACGTTATATTCAACATCCATATTTTGCAAAAGCTGTGAATATGGCTTACAACCACTTACTTCCAGCGGATATGCGACCATCATTTTTTATTTATTTTGAAATCAATCCATCGTCTATTGATGTAAATATCCACCCCACAAAAACAGAAGTAAAGTTCGAAAATGAACAAGCGATTTTCCCCATTTTATCAGCGGCAGTGAGAGAAGCATTAGGCAAATCAAACGCTATTCCACCCATTGATTTTGACCAAGAAAATGCTCCTGAAATACCTGTTTTGGGGAAAGCAGGGTATGTGGCTCCTCCAAAATTATCGTTTAATCCTGACTACAACCCATTTAAACAGAATTCGCCAAAAGAGAAATCAAGTTCTTCCTACCGCTGGGAACAATTATACGAAGGTTTTGAAAAACAAAAACCCAATGAAAAAGAAGAAAACGAATCGATTTTCGTGGAAATACCTCAACATGAACAACTTACCATTAATCATGAAATAGAAAAGATTCCACTGTTCTTGCAAATTCATAACAAATATATTGTTTGCACCACAGAATCCGGCATTGCTTTTATAGACCAGCAAAGAGCACATACACAAGTGTTGTACGAAATGTATTTAACTTATATTGAAAGTAAAAAAGGCTTATCACAACAATTGCTTTTTCCCGAAATATTGGAATTAAACCCATCGGAATTGATTGTTTTTGAAGAAATTAGGGAAGATTTGGAATTTGCGGGATTTTCAATAGAAGACTTTGGAAAGAACGCTTTTAAAATAAATGGTATTCCATCACAACTAAACCCGGGTACCTGCATTGATTTATTAAAAGAAACAATTCAATCAGCCAAAGAATTGCCAAGTAACATCAAAGAAAATATCAGACAAAATATAGCTTCATCGTTAGCAAAAAAAACAGCCATCGGTTGGGGCAAGAGCATGACCAAAGAAGAAATGAGTGACCTAATTGATAAACTTTTTGCATGCAAAAATTATCAACACACTACTGAAGGAAAGAAAATAATATCAATAATAACAAATGTCGAAATAGAAAAGATGTTCTAATCTTTTCTATTTTTACAAAAAAAGAAATATAAATAAAACGATAATATAAAAATGACTAAAGTTAGAGTTCGCTTTGCCCCATCTCCCACAGGAGCATTACATATAGGTGGAGTTCGTACGGCATTATATAATTACTTGTTTGCAAAAAAACATGGCGGGGATATGCTACTTCGCATTGAAGATACTGACAGTAGCCGATTTGTCCGGGGTGCGGAAAAATATATCATTGAAGCATTCGAATGGTTAGGTATTAAATTTGATGAAGGTGTATCTTGCGGAGGAAAATACGCTCCTTACCGTCAAAGTGAACGCAAAGAAATTTACAAACAGTATGTAAAACAACTGCTTGATACCAATTTGGCTTATGTAGCTTTTGACACTCCCGAAACATTGGATGAAAAGCGTCAGGAAGTAGCCAATTTTCAATACGATGCATCTACTCGTATGCAAATGTGTAATTCATTGACTTTATCTAAAGAGGAGGTCAATACACGCATCAACAACGGCGAACATTATGTGGTAAGAATTAAAATTGAGCCAAACGAAAATATTAAAGTTAATGATATGATTCGTGGTGAAGTTTGCATCAACTCATCTGTTCTAGATGATAAAGTGCTTTATAAATCAGCAGACGAATTACCAACCTATCATTTAGCGAATGTGGTTGATGACCATTTGATGGAAATTTCTCACGTTATTCGCGGTGAGGAATGGTTACCATCAGCTCCGTTGCATGTGCTGCTGTATCGTTATTTCGGTTGGGAACAAACCATGCCTCAATTTGCTCATTTACCTTTGTTGTTGAAACCTGATGGAAACGGCAAACTAAGTAAACGTGACGGTGACAGATTAGGATTCCCTGTTTTTCCGTTACAATGGACAGACCCAAAAACAGGAGATATTTCATCAGGATATCGTGAAGCTGGATATTTTCCTGAAGCTGTTGTTAATTTTCTAGCTCTTTTGGGCTGGAATCCCGGAACTGAACAAGAGATATTTTCTATGCAAGAATTAATCAATACTTTCTCTCTTGACAGAGTAAGCAAAAGTGGTGCAAAATTCGATTTTGAGAAAGGAAAATGGTTTAACCATCATTACCTTATCGGAAAATCCAACGCTGAACTATCCTCATATTTCATGCCAATTGTAAAAGAAAAAAACATCACCGTTTCAACTGAGAAATTAACTAAAATCATCGGATTGATAAAAGAACGTGCCAACTTTATTGCGGATTTTTGGGAACAATCGTATTTTTTCTTTGTTACCCCTACGTCATACGAGGAAAAAGCCGTTCAAAAACGCTGGAAAGAAAATACTTCTGCAATATTGACGGAATTAATTGAGGTGCTTAATGGAATATCTGATTTTAACAATACAGAAGCTTGTGAAGAAACAATTAAGAAATGGGCAGAAGAAAAAAGCTACGGCTTAGGTGTCGTCATGAATCCATTCCGATTGGCATTAGTTGGGGAACTCAAGGGTCCACACTTATTTGACATAACGGCAATTATTGGAAAAGAAGAAACCATAAAAAGAGTACAAAACGCTATCAAAATTTTGAAATAAATGATTATTTTATATTCCTTTTTTATTCAGCTTTATGCTTGGGCTATCAGAATAACGGGTCTTTTCTCGCAAAAGGCCAAATTACTTGCAAAAGGGCAGAATAGCAGTTTTGCTATTCTATCTGAAAAAATCAGTGACAAAAATCGTTATATTTGGGTTCATGCAGCCTCCTTGGGCGAATTTGAACAAGGACGTCCAATTATTGAAGCCATAAAAAAAGAACAACCGGAATATAAAATAGTCCTTACTTTTTTCTCTCCATCAGGATACGAAATTCGTAAAAACTATTCGATGGCTGATGTTATCTGTTACTTGCCAATGGATAAAAAATCCAATGCGAAAAAGTTCATTAAACTTATAAAACCGGAAAAAGCAATATTCATCAAATACGAATTTTGGGCTAATTATTTATTGACACTAAAGAAAAATAATATCCCAACATACATCGTTTCTGCTATTTTCAGGGAAAAACAATTGTTTTTCAAATCGTATGCAGGTTGGTACAGAAATTTGCTGACCTGTTTTTCTCATATTTTTGTTCAAGACAAACATTCGAAAGAATTACTTGATAAATTTAATATCAAAAATGTAACGGTTTCGGGTGATACCCGTTTTGATCGGGTAACCAACATTGCCTCAAATTCAAAAGAATTGCCCCTGATAGAATCTTTCAAAGGTGGAAATCAAGTAATTGTGGCAGGCAGTTCGTGGGAACCTGATGAAAAATTATTGTTTGAATATTTCAATAGTAGCAATGTTAAATTGATTATTGCTCCTCACGAAACTCAACCAGAAAGGATCAAAAGTATTCTGAGAAAGACAAACAAAAATGTTGCCTTATATTCTGAACAAGACAAACAAAAGTTCGAATCAGCTGATTGCTTGATCATTGATTGCATCGGTATATTATCGTCCATTTACAAATACGCAGATATTGCTTATATTGGCGGGGGATTTGGTGTTGGCATACACAATGTTTTGGAAGCGGCAGTTTATGGGACACCTGTAATTTTCGGTCCGAATTATGCCCGATTCAAGGAAGCTAATGATTTAGTAAATAGGCAAGGAGGTTTTTCTATACAAAATTGTGAAGAATTAACTGTTTTATTAAATCGATTCTTAACAGAAAAAAACTTTTTGGCAGAAACTTCAAAAAAAGCATCCGTCTACATTAAAGAGAATGTAGGAGCAACTGAATTATTTATGAGGAATATATTCTAACAACATATCTCTTGATAAACACTATGAGAACAAAATATTTTTTCAGGATACTCATTGCACTGCTGTTGTGTAGTTCGTCTTTTGTAGCACAAGAATCTCCTAAACGCGAGTTTCGGGGTGTATGGATGCACACGGTATTCAACGAAGATTACCCCAAAATGAACAGCAATGAAATAAAAGAATACCTCATTAAACGATTAGATGAATACCAAGCATTGGGTATCAATGTAGTTATATTTCAGGTTCGCCCGGAAGGTGATGCTTTTTATAAATCATCATACGAACCTTGGAGTCGTTACCTGACTGGAACACAAGGGAAAGCACCATCGCCGTTTTTCGACCCGATGGAATTTCTTATATCGGAATGTCATAAACGAGGAATGGAATTTCATGCGTGGGTAAACCCCTATAGGGCTTCTGCCAACAAAAAAAATCCAATGTGCGATAATAACCTGTACAAAAGAAAACGCTATTTATTTGCGATCTACGGCGATCAAATATTTTTCAACCCCGGAATACCCGAAAACAGGGCATACTTTTGTTCCGTAATTAAAGACATTGTCTCAAGGTATGATGTCGATGCCATTCATATGGACGATTATTTCTATCCTTATCCACTAAAAGGGTTAGAATTTCCAGATACGGATGAATTTAAAAAATACGGAGTAAAAACAGGAGAATTTAGCCCGAATCAAAAAAAAGAGTGGAGAAGAAATAATGTAAGTCTACTTATCAAAGAAGTTAGTGAAACCATCAAAAAAGAAAAGCCTTGGGTAAAATTCGGGATTAGTCCTTTTGGTATCTATAGAAATAAAAGAGATTGGAATGGCGGTAGCGATACGAAAGGATTATCCAATTATGACGACCTTTATGCCGACATTCTGTTATGGATGAAAAATAGTTGGATTGACTATAATATTCCTCAAGTTTATTGGGAAATTGGTCATAAATTGGCTGATTATGAAACGTTGGTATCATGGTGGAGTGAGAACAGCTACAATACTCATTTGTATATTGGTCAAGACGTAGAACGCACCATGAACACACCGGATAAAAAATATAACCAAACGAATCAGTTGGAACGAAAAATGTTGTTGACAAGACAAACAGACAACGTATTAGGAAACTGCTTTTGGAGTGGAGATTATCTGCTAAAAAACAAGGCATTCAAGGATAGTATGAAAGCTAATTATCATAAAAATATAGCACTTGTCCCTGTCATCAAAAGCATTGATTGTATTCCGCCAAAGCCGGTCTATGATGTTGAATATTCTTTTATGGGGAAAGACCCTAAAATCGTATGGAAAGTTCAAAAAGCGACAAATGAAATGGACAAGGCATTTTATTTTTGTGTGTATGCTTTTGAAGAAAACGAAGAAATGGACATAAAAAAGTCTGCCAAGTTAGTAAAGATAGTCCACACAAACGAATATATTTTACCGGAAAATGAACGTTCAATGTGCTACAAATACGTAATCACAGCATTGGATAGACTCGAAAATGAAAGTGAACCAAGCAAACCGCTGTTTGTAGATTAACAAAAAAAGAGTCGCTCCTTTTGGGTATTTTTGAACAATAAATTTTTATATTCGCCATGATGCTAATGTAAACCAAAACCAAGAATAGCATGATATATAATGAAAACCAAAAAATAGCCGAAATAGTAGCCGATAACTACAATCAGATTGTGCTTTTGGAACATTTTGGTATACCTTTGGTTGTGCAAGAGCAAACAGTCAAGGATATTTGCAA
>DAIMYQ010000001.1:90284-170802 GCA_036734385.1 Paludibacteraceae bacterium
GATCTCAAAATTCATTCCCACATTGAGGATGTTATTCTTATTCCATTGGTAGAAAACTACGAACAAAAGCAAATCCGTTCTAAGTCATGAAAACCAATATTCTTATTATAGAAGAGTATCAATTGCTATTTGAAGGTTTAAAAAAAATTCTGACAGATGGAAATAAAGATGTGATAATATGGTGGGCAAAATCAACCAAAAGTGCAGAGGTTATATTGGAAAAACAACACATTACTATTGCTATTGCCAATCCATTATTATTGAAAACGGAAGAATCTCTATTCTGTAAATTTAAAAATCATTTTGCCAACATTCGCTGGATTGCGTTTGTTCACGATTATATACCAAATGACCAATTAAACACATTTGTAGGAACTATAGAAATTGGACAAGAGCCTTCTCTGATACGTTCCATTTTTCAGAAAACTATTTTTGACAATAGAGAGGAACAACCCAAAGACAAATCGTCACACTTATCCGAAAGGGAAATTAATGTACTTAAATTATTGATAGATGGTTACTCCAATAAGGAAGTCGCCGACAAACTTTCCCTAAGTACCCATACTGTCATTTCCCACCGCAAAAACATCTCCATCAAAACCGGCATCAAATCGCTTGCAGGTCTTACCATTTACGCTATTCTGAATAACATCATTACCATCGAAAACGGAGAAGAATAACAAAATTCTCCCTTTTTTTAGGGAATATTTTGCCGCAAAATCCTCATTTTGAGTGATTGTACGCCTTTTTCCTCGGTCGTACTTTTGCTTAAAAAACATGAAAAAGAAAATTTTACTCTCAAGCATGATTTGTTTAACAGCACTGCGAACACTAGCAGTCGAAGAAGCACCGTTTACATTTGAAGCATCCTATACAGGAGATGTAGTTGCAAACACTTTGGGTGGTATTAAAAAAGGAACTTCCTACCTTGGAAAAGGAAATATTGGTATATTGTTCGAAACAGAGAAAGCCAATTTTTGGAAAGGGGGTTCTTTCAAAATAGGAATAGAAAATACACACGGAGATTCGCCAAGAGCTAATTTAATTGGCGATTATATGGTAGCTAGCAATATTGAGGCAGGCAACCACACCTATTTATCAGAATTGTGGTACACCCAAAAAATAGAAAAAATAACCTTACAAGCGGGTTTAATGAATTTGAATACAACCTTTGCTGCTACAAACAACGCAAGCCTACTTGTGAATAGTGCTTTTGGTATCTCCCCCACTATTTCAGGGAATATGCATGTGCCAATTTTCCCTATGAACGGATTAGGTTTCGTTTTTAGTTTAGACATTAACGATCAGTTGTGTCTTTCAGCAGGAGTTTATGATGGACAACTGACTGACTGGGACAAGAATCCTTACAATATACGGTGGCACGTAGATGAAAATGAATTCCTTGGCATTTTAGAAACCCATTCAAGCTATAAACTTTTCCCGAAATTGTCCTCTGATATAAAATTAGGCGGATATTATCGTCAAAATATTGCGACTGAAATGGAAACATTTGAGAAAAACTATGGAATATATTTGAGTTATGAACAAGAAATTTTGCATACCGAGAAAGGTCCTAATTTGGATTTATTTACACAATTAGGGATAGCCCCTGCCTATCTTAACCACAACAATATTTATCTGGGTTTTGGCTGTCATACAATAAGATTTTGGTCCACACGCCCCAATGACGAAGCCTCATTCGGTGTGGCAATGGCACATTTTGGAAATAAACAGAAAACAGAAACAAACTTGGAGGTAACCTATCGTTTTCAGTTTTTACACAATATCTATTTACAACCTGATTTGCAATATATTATTAATCCTGAAGGAACAGAGATGAAATTAGAGAATACATTGGTAGCAATTGTACGATTTGGTCTTGAATTTTAAACCATTATCTTTGATGATGAGTTAAATCATTTTTCATTATAAATAGGGATTGTTCAAGCAAATTTGTCATCGTACTTTTGTACAAGAGAAATTAGGAATAAAAACAACAATATATGAAATTATCTGAACTTCAAACAGGCGAAAAAGGAGTTATAGTCAAGGTGCTTGGCTATGGCAACTTTCGCAAACGCATCATTGAAATGGGCTTTGTGAAAGGAAAAACAATAGAAGTAATTCTAAATGCACCTTTGAAAGACCCCATTAAATACAAATTACTTGATTACGAAGTTTCACTACGTAGAAATGAAGCTAATTTAATCGAAGTCATCAGCGAAAAAGAAGCAAAATCATTAGAAAAGGAGGACACCTATTTTGGTACATTGGAAATTGATTCCATACAACAAATTGCCAACAAAGAAGGTAAAACCATAAATGTAGCCCTTGTAGGTAATCCCAACGCAGGTAAAACATCCTTTTTCAATTTGGCTTCCAATTCTCATGAACATGTGGGCAATTACAGTGGCATTACGGTCGATGCAAAAGAAGGACATCTTACCTTTGAAGATTATAAATTCAATATTTTTGATTTACCCGGCACCTATTCCCTTTCGGCTTATACGCCTGAAGAAATTTACGTACGCCGACAAATTTTTGATACGACACCGGACTTAATAATCAATGTCGTATCAGCCTCCAACTTGGAACGTAATTTATACCTGACAACACAACTTATCGACATGGACATTCCAATGGTTATTGCCCTCAATATGTACGATGAATTAGAAAAAAAAGGTGATAAAATAGATTATCAGTCGTTGGGTAAAATGATTGGAGTTCCTATTGTTCCGACCATAGCAAGTGGTGGTTTCAACAATTCAAACAATGGACTAAAAGAGCTTTTTGAAACAGCCATTCGTGTATACGAAGGTACTGAGCCAACGGTACGACACATACACATCAACCATGGAGGAGATTTGCAAGAAGCGATTGACAAAATAAGTTTGCTCATCAAAAAATCAAACAATTTCACCAGCGGTATCGCCGGACGTTTTTTTGCCATCAAACTATTAGAAAAAGACAAAGAAGCCATCAATTATATCCAAACAATGAGTAACGCCGAAGAAATATTCACATATATCAAAAGGGTTGTTCCTCATATCGAACAAGAATTACAAGTAGATTGTGAATCTGCCGTTATTAATGCAAAATACGGATTTATTGCAGGAGCTCTTGCTGAAACTTACCAAGAAGGGAAAAAAGATCCTTTTAGGATAACGAGTGTTATTGACCCAATTGTAACACACCGGTTTTTGGGATACCCTATCTTTATTTGTTTTATGTGGATAATGTTTGAATGTACATTTACCATTGGTGCTTATCCCCAAGAATGGATTGATGCAGGTGTTCAATGGCTTTCGCACTTTGTGTCTAACTTAATGCAAAACGGAGTGCTCAAAGATTTGATTGTGGATGGAATTATAGGGGGCGTAGGCGGTGTAATCGTCTTTTTACCGAATATTCTTATTCTGTATTTCTTTATTTCACTCATGGAAGATTCGGGTTACTTATCTCGAGCCGCTTTCATTATGGATAAAATAATGCACAAAATGGGATTGCATGGAAAATCATTCGTTCCTCTTTTAATGGGATTTGGATGTAATGTACCTGCCATTATGGCTACACGCACTATCGAAAGCAAGAACAGCCGAATGATAACCATGCTATCAACGCCTTTTATGTCCTGTAGTGCACGACTTCCTGTTTATGTGCTATTTGCCGGCATTTTTTTTCCAAAACATGCTTCGTTGGTTATGTTGGGATTATATGCCTTGGGTATGTTAATGGCTGTTTTATCTGCACGTTTGTTCAAACGCTTTTTATTCAAAGGCGATGATATTCCTTTTGTAATGGAACTTCCTCCCTATCGTATGCCAACCGTGAAATCAGCGTTGCACCATATGTGGGAAAAATCACAACAATACCTCAAAAAAATGGGCTCCGTCATTTTAGTTGCATCCATTATTATTTGGGCATTAGGATACTTCCCTCTCGAAAATGAAAAAACAAAAAAATACGATGTTCAAATACAACAATTACAAAGAAAACTTGAACAACCCCAAAAAAATGTTCAATATATAACCGCAAGCACAAAGGAAACAACTAAGTCTCTTATTGCTACATTAGAAAAAACCAAAAATGAAGAACATCAAAAATCAAGCTATATCGGACAAATCGGACAATTTATAGAACCAGCTATTCGTCCATTAGGATTCAATTGGCAAATGGGTATTGGTATTGTGGCAGGATTTTCAGCTAAAGAATTGGTAGTCAGCACACTCGGTGTACTTTACACAGGCGATTCAAAAAGCACAAAAAGTTCCTATCTAAGCGAAAGAATAAAGTCAGAAAAGAATTCATTAGGAAAACCTGTGTTTACACCTTTAGTGGCTTTTGGTTATCTAATCTTCATCTTGCTAAGTTTTCCTTGCATTGCTACCATTGTAGCTATTAAAAATGAGTCGGGCTCTTGGAAGTGGGCTTTATTTTCTATCGTTTATACAACAACTTTGGCTTGGATATGTTCCTTTGTAGTATATCAGGTGGGTATGTTATTTTAAATTGGTTTTACATTGAAGATGATTTCTCAATATTTTTTCTACATTTGCACAACACATAAAAACACCGAAAAAATTATGAAACCATTTCTTACCCTTGTTACATTCTTATTTTTCACATGTAATGTCGTTTGGGGAGCAGTAAGAACGACAGAGACCATCATGATTGGAGATACAACTCGTACGTTTCTACGTTATGTCCCTGACAATTACAACTCATCAAACCCTGTAAAGTTATTGGTTTTATTACACGGGTTTAACGGAACAATGAGTTATTTTGAAGAAAATGGATACAACCCCGGAAATATGGCAGACGAACAAAATGCAATTATTGTTTCTTTACAGGCACTTGACGAAAAAGATGCCACCGTTGCTAACTTTATCACGACTTTGCACAATGCTGGTTTCATTCCGTTTGGCACGAATGGAGCTTGGGGTGCAGGAGTCAGTTCTCCGGTAAACAATACTATCATCACAAACCCACTACAATGGTCCTTGGTAACACAATCATATCCTACTATTGCTTCCGAAGGAAAAGCAGTATTAAATAAAAAAGTGGATGATGTAAACTTTATCAATCAAGTCGTAACCAAAATTAAAACCGGTTATACCGTTGACAACAGCAAAGTATATATGTTTGGTTTCTCAATGGGTGGAGCCATGGCGTACAAATATGCTTTCAGCTCAAATCCCCAAATAACAGCTATGGCAATTGAAAGCGGATTTATCGGAAATGAAGTAAATACATCCGGAGATTTTCCTATTTCCACTTGCCATTTTCACAGTATTGATGACGAAATCGTAAAATTTAACGGAACCTTATTTAACGATTCTATTCAAAATATCATAAACTTGTTAGCAGCAAAAAACAATCATGATGCTCCTACAGAAACAGCTATATCCAATAGTACCGAAGAAGACAATATGACAGTTACAACGTATGATTACACCAAATCGGGTGAACCTCGTTTATTGTTTTACAAAATAACAGGTGCTGAACATGATTTGGCAGGCATTAAAGATATCAATATTGGAACTGAAATGTGGAGATTCTTTAATGGAGAGCCTCTATCAAATAGTATCAATGAAACATCTGAAAATCAACTAACATTCTATCCGAATCCTGCCACGGAAAATATTGTGGTTTCAGCTACAGGAGACTATGCTATTTACAATTTAAACGGAGAACTATTGTTGTCCGGAAAAATAGAAAAAGGAAATGATATCTCTGTCAAAAAATTATCAAAAGGAAACTATATTATCATTGTTAACAGCGATTCCGAAAATTTACAATCAATACTAACCATACAGTAATAATGGATTTTCAATTGATTATTGTTATCATTATTTGCATTTTAGCTTTTGGCTGGGTGGGGTGGAAATTCTATCGTACTATAAAAACCAAAGGTAAAAATGTGTGTGACGGTTGTGCCCTAAAAGCTTCTTGTCAAAAAAACATAAGTGAATGCGAAAAGAACCGCCAACCTGATTGCTGTGAAACAAAATGAAAAAAATTCTCTTTTTATCTATCATATTATTTTTCCCATTTATGATTAATGCACAAAAAGAAACAAATACATTAGTGAAAATCAGCACCCAATATGGGGATATGGTTGTTAAGCTATACAATGAGACACCTCAACATCGCGACAACTTTGTCAAGTTGATAAAAAGTGGTTTCTATAATGACTTGCTTTTTCACCGAGTAATCAAGGATTTTATGATTCAAGGCGGCGACCCGAATTCAAAAAATGCACCGGCGGGTAAGCAATTGGGTGCTGGCGATGTTGGCTATACAATTCCGGCAGAGTTTGTGTACCCAAAATATTACCACAAAAAAGGTGTTTTAGCAGCAGCCCGACAAGCTGACCAAGTGAATCCAACCAAAGCTTCCTCCGGCTGCCAATTTTATATCGTTCAAGGTAAAAAATATACCGAAGAAGAACTTACTCGTTTAGAAGCAAGTATGTTAAACAAATTAAAACAAAACCGCTTCTACGAATTGGTTGATGAAAACAAAGAAACGGTAAAAGAATGTCGCAAAAACAAGGACAATGCCGGTTTGGAAAAACTACAAGCCAGATTGGTTGCCCAACTAGATAAAGAATTCAAAACCAACACCTATAAACTTCCCGATAATATTCGTGAAGATTATAAAAACATGGGAGGAATACCTTTTTTAGACAATGATTACACAGTCTTTGGTGAAGTAATTGAGAATATTGAAATAATTGATAAGATTGCTGCAACAAAAACTAACCAAGGTGACCGTCCGGAAAAAGATATTAAAATGACCCTTTCCATTATTCAATAATCAATAAAAAATACCTGTAACATTTTTCCCTTAACTATCTATCTACCAAAATAATTGCTGCATAGTTTTCGTTTTTTTAAAATAAAACATTAACTTTGCAGCTCTTTTTTTACAACATAATGTCTAACAACTAATTAAAAAAAACAAACTGAAAAGAAAATGAAAAAAGAATTAGTACAACCCGATGAAAGTTTCGACTGGAAAGCATACGAAGAAGGTGCAGTTCAATCAGAAATGAGTAAAGAAGATTTACAAAATGCTTACAACAAGACTCTTAGTCAAATTAACACAAATGACGTAGTAGAAGGTACCGTTATTTCAATGAACAAAAGAGAAGTTGTTGTAAATATTGGTTACAAATCCGACGGTATCGTTTCTTTAAACGAATTCCGTTACAATCCTGACCTAAAAGTAGGTGATAAAGTTGAAGTCTTTATCGAATCACAAGAAGACAAAAAAGGACAATTGTCTCTTTCTCACAAAAAAGCACGTGCAAATCGTTCTTGGGACAGAGTTAATGAAGCTCTTGAAAATGGCGAAATTATTAAAGGTTTCGTAAAATGCCGTACCAAAGGTGGTATGATCGTAGATGTATTCGGAATCGAAGCATTCTTACCAGGCTCTCAAATTGACGTAAAACCAATTAGAGATTACGATGTATTTGTAAACAAAACTATGGAATTCAAAGTTGTAAAAATCAACCATGAATTTAAAAACGTTGTAGTTTCTCACAAGGCTCTTATCGAAGCTGAATTAGAAGCTCAAAAGAAAGAAATCATAGGTAAACTAGAAAAAGGACAAGTACTTGAAGGTACTGTTAAAAATATTACTTCTTATGGAGTATTTATCGACCTTGGTGGTGTTGATGGTCTTATCCATATCACTGACCTGTCTTGGGGTCGTATCTCTCACCCTGATGAGATTCTACAATTAGACCAAAAATTGAACGTTGTTATCCTTGACTTTGATGATGAAAAGAAACGTATCGCTCTTGGTTTGAAACAATTAACTCCTCATCCTTGGGATGCTCTTGATGCTAATTTAAAAGTTGGTGACAAGGTTGAAGGCAAAATCGTTGTTGTAGCTGATTATGGTGCATTTGTTGAAATAGCTCCGGGCGTAGAAGGTTTAATCCACGTTTCAGAAATGAGTTGGTCTCAACACTTACGTTCTGCTCAAGATTTTGTTAAGATAGGTGACAAAGTTGAAGCCGTTATTTTGACTCTTGACCGTGACGAAAGAAAAATGTCTTTAGGAATCAAACAACTTAAAGAAGATCCATGGGTTAATATTGAAGCAAAATACCCAATCGGAAGCAAACACACTGCGAAAGTTCGTAACTTTACTAATTTCGGTGTTTTTGTTGAAATAGAAGAAGGCGTTGATGGTTTAATTCATATTTCTGACCTTTCTTGGACTAAAAAAATCAAGCACCCATCCGAATTTACTCAAATAGGTGCTGATGTTGATGTTCAAGTATTAGAAATCGACAAAGACAATCGTCGATTGAGTCTAGGACACAAACAATTAGAAGAAAATCCTTGGGATGTATTCGAAACTATCTTTACCAATGATTCTATTCACGAAGGTACTATTGTTGAATTATTCGACAAGGGTGCTGTTGTTTCTTTAGAGTATGGTGTAGAAGGTTTTGCCACTCCTAAACACTTGGTAAAAGAAGACGGTTCACAAGCAAAATTGGATGAAAAGCTTCAATTCAAAGTAATTGAATTCAACAAAGATGCTAAGCGTATCATTTTGTCTCACAGCCGTATTTTCGAAGATGCTCAAAAAGCTGCGAACAACGTAACCGAAGAAACTGCAACATCTGAAGAAAAACCTAAAAAGACTAAGAAAACCACGAAAAAAGCTGAAGAAACAACAACTTCATCTTCTATGGAAAAAACAACCTTGGGAGATATTGAAGGACTTGCAGCTTTGAGAGAAGAAATGGATAAAGAAGAAAAGAAAGCCGCAAAGAAAAAAGCTGCAAAATAATTTCTTCTTAACTCTTACCAAAAAGGGCTTACAAATTGTAAGCCCTTTTTTCATATGTATTGTCCGGTATAAGAATCCTTACAATTCACAATATCTTCCGGAGTGCCTGCACAAATTAGATATCCTCCCTTTTCGCCACCTTCTTTTCCCAAATCAATGATATAATCCGCACTTCGTATCACATCCAAATTATGCTCTATAATGATAACTGTATGTCCTTTTTCTATCAAGGCATTCATTGCTCGCATCAAAACCTTAATATCATGGAAATGAAGCCCCGTTGTTGGTTCATCAAAAATGAATATAGTCCGACTTTGCATTTCCATACTCAAAAATGAAGCTAATTTTACACGCTGACTCTCTCCACCAGACAATGTACTAGAAGACTGCCCGAGTTTGACATAACCCAAACCGACATCTTGCAAGGGTTTTAATCGTTTCACAATTTTTTTCTCAATTGTTTCAGTTCCTTTTTGAAAAAAGTCTATTGCTTGATCTACAGTCATATCCAATACATCAGCAATATTTAACCCTTGATATTTTACTTCCAAAATATCCGGTTTAAAGCGTTTTCCATGGCAAGCTTCACATTCCAATACCACGTCCGCCATAAATTGCATGGGAATAGTAATGGTACCTTCTCCCTGACACTCATCACAGCGTCCACCATCTACATTAAAAGAAAAATAACCAGCAGTAAAACCCATTTGCTTAGCAAACTGCTGGCTGGCAAATAGTGATCGAATTTCATCGTACGCCTTCAAATAAGTACATGGATTAGAACGAGAGGATTTTCCGATAGGATTTTGGTCAACAAACTCTACTGAATTTACCAAATGTAAACTTCCGCTCAGCTTACTATAACTGCCTACCCGATCTGCCGATTCACCAAAATGTCTTCTTAATGCAGGATAAAGGACATCTTTTACCAACGACGATTTACCCGAACCACTCACGCCAGTAATAACAGAAATAACATTTAATGGGAACTTTACATTTATTGATTTTAAATTATGTTCAGTAGCCCCTTCAATTTCTATATAATTAACACTTTTGCGTCTAAAATTAGGAATAGCCATTTTTTCATCTCCCAATAAATAACGCAATGTATAAGATTGTTCTTTCAAGGAAACATCAGACTCCGCTTGTTTCATTAAATCTATGGGATTTCCTTGTGCGACTATATGTCCTCCCAAACGACCCGCATCAGGACCTATATCAATAATCCAATCCGCAGCTCGCATAATTTTTTCATCGTGTTCCACCACGACAACAGTATTTCCAAGTTCTTGCAATTGCCTCAAAACTTTTATCAGCATATCTGTATTTCGAGGATGCAAACCAATGCTTGGCTCATCCAAAACATACAAAGAACCTACTAAATTACTTCCTAACGAGGTTGCCAAATTAATGCGTTGGCTTTCTCCTCCCGAAAGAGTATTTGATAACCGATTAAGAGTAAGGTACTCCAATCCGACATCTAGCAAATATTGTACGCGTGTTTTAATTTCAGTCAACAGACGAAAACCAATAGCCAACTCATTTTCAGAGAGAACTATATTATCAAAAAATATTTTTAAATCAAGAATGGAAAGATTGACCAAATCCGTAATGGTTTTACCGGCAATCTTCACATACTGAGCCTCCTTTTTCAAACGAGAGCCGTTACAATCAGGACAAACAGTTTTGCCACGATAGCGACTTAACATAACTCGATACTGTATCTTATATTGATTAGATTGTATCCATTTAAAAAAATCATTCAAGCCATAAAAATACTTATTTCCAGTCCAAAGCAGTCTTTTTTGTTCGGATGTAAGTTCATGATAAGGCTTATGTATAGGAAAATTAAACTTATCGGCATGAAGAATAAGATTTTGCTTATCTTCATTCATTTTTTCACTTTTCCAGCAAGCAACAGCATCATCATAAATCGATAAGGATTTGTTAGGAATGACTAAATCTTCATCTATTCCTATAACAGAACCAAAACCTTCACAAGTGGGGCAAGCTCCCAATGGACTATTGAAACTAAACATTTGTTCTGTTACTTCTTCAAACACAATACCATCAGCAGTAAAGACTTTCGAAAATTCTTTCTCTGTAATAATCTTTCCTTCGTTATCAAAAACGATAACATGACAAACTCCTTTTCCTTCGTAAAAAGCCGTTTCAATAGAATCTCCTACTCTATTAAAAAAAGATATATCTCGCAAAACAGGAAAACGGTCAATGACTAAAAAACACGTTCCTTTTTCTATGGGTTGTAAAAGAGCCTCATCTATTTTCACAAATTTTCCTGCCAAAAAGACTCTGCTAAATCCTTCTTTTTGAAGCAAGAGCAAAGTATCGGATATCGTTTCATCCGAATTAGGATAAATAGGAGAAACTATTGCCACACGCGTATCTACAGCTAATGTCCCTATAAAATCGAGTACATCTTTGGTATGGTGTTTTTTGACTTCCTCTCCTGAAACAGGTGAAAAAGTTCTTCCTATGCGTGCAAAAAGCAAACGTAGATAATCGTAAATCTCAGTGGATGTACCTACGGTAGAACGTGAATTTCGTGTTTTTACCTTTTGTTCCACTGCAATAGCCGGTGGAATACCTTTGATATAATCTACTTCGGGTTTACTCATTCTACCTAAAAATTGTCGTGCATACGACGACAGACTTTCAACATACCTTCGTTGCCCCTCGGCATACAAAGTATCAAATGCTAAGGACGACTTTCCGGAACCTGAAACTCCGGTAATAACAACAAATTTTCCGCGAGGAATCTCTACATCAATATCCTTCAGATTATTAACCCGTGCCCCTTTTATTTTAATCGACCCTTTTTCACTCATACAATAATAGATATCATAAAAAGCGTCGAATAGAAACTATTCGACGCTTTCATTTTTCATAATCCAATTTTAAATAGATAATATTCTAAGCGTTGAAAACAACTCATGATCAACAGGTTTATCATCTTTAATTGCCCTTGTAAAAGGAACAAATACTATTTTATCATTAACAACTCCAACCATTACGTTACGCTGTTCCTGTAGTAATGCATCAATAGCCGCGGCACCCATTCTACTAGCCAAAATACGGTCTGAAGCAGAAGGAGAGCCTCCTCTTTGAATATAACCAAGTATCACAACTCTAACGTCATATTGAGGACATTCTTTTTTCACACGTTCTGCAACGCCATGGGCTCCTCCGGTAGCTTCACTTTCTGCTACTATTACGATACTACTGTTTTTTGTTTTACGAAAACCGTTCTGAATTACTTCTGTCAATAAATCATCCTTAATCGCAATCTCAGGGATAATAGCAGCTTCAGCTCCCGAAGCAATAGCAGCATTCAACGCCAAGAATCCGGCATCTCTACCCATTACTTCTATAAAAAACAAACGTTCATGAGAAGAAGCCGTATCGCGTATTTTATCAACCGCCTCAATCACTGTATTCAGTGCAGTATCATATCCTATGGTAAAGTCGGTACCACACAAATCATTATCAATCGTACAAGGTACCCCAACAATTGGGAAGTTAAACTCCTGAGCAAAAAGTTTGGCTCCGGTAAACGTTCCATCACCACCAAGAACAACCAAGGCATCTATACCATGCCTCTTTAAAGTTTGGTAAGCAATCTCTCTTCCTTCTCTTGTCTTAAATTCTTCACAACGGGCAGTTTTAATAATAGTTCCACCATGCTGAATGATATTACTCACATTTTGGGTCTTAAAATCAACGATTTCATCACTTATAAGCCCCTTATAGCCTTTATAAATAGCCTTCACGTTTATCCCATTATATATAGCAGCACGTGTCACGGCTCTAATGGCTGCATTCATTCCGGGAGAATCTCCTCCGGAAGTTAACATTCCTATTGTCTTTACTTGATACATATGGCAATTTAAATTTAAGTTAATTTAGTTTTATATAGTATACAAACTTTCTTCTATTTTATGTTGGACCTCTTCCATTTGCCATTTCGGAGTAGAGGTTGCCCCGCAAATTCCGATAGACGTTACATTTTTCAACAAGTCAACATCAATTATATCGACTGAAGATATAAAATGAGAATTCGAATTATGGAGCTTACACTCTTCAAACAATACTTTTCCATTAGAACTCTTTAAGTCACTAACAAAAAAAATCAAATCATGTTCTGCTGCAAATTTACGAATATTTGGAATTCGATTAGCAACTTGACGACAAATTGTGTCTTGATATTTAAAATTTATACCTGGTAAAATTCTTTTCTTGATTTCTTCAACCAAATGTTTAAACCCTTCAATAGATTTAGTCGTTTGAGAAAAAAAAACAATATTTTTAGAAAAATCTATTTTATCCAAATCTTCTGTGCCCTCAACAACAATTGCTTTTGAATCCGTTTGTCCGACTAGCCCTTTAACCTCAGCATGCCCTATTTTTCCGTAAATCACTATCTGATCTTCCGGATTAGGCGATTCTATGTAGGATGTGTGAATTTTTTTTTGCAAATTCAAAACTACGGGACAAGTAGCATCTATAATTTCAATATTATTGCGTTTTGCTAATTCATAAGTTGAAGGAGGTTCACCGTGTGCCCTGAGTAAAACTTTCGTATTTCTCAGTTTTCTAAATTGCTCGTGGTTAATAATCCGCAGTCCTTTACTCATTAGCCTATTAACTTCATTTTCATTATGCACAATATCTTCCAAACAAAACAAAATTCCTCCCTTTTCTAATTCTTGCTCTGCTTTTTCGATGGCATTTACCACTCCGAAACAACAACCTGATGCTTCATCAACATCTATCTTTACCTTTTGCATATTGTCTCTTTATACCTTTCCAAAAGCCAATTATTTTGTTCTTCGATGGTCATTTTCCCATTATCTAAAACAAAAGCGTCGCCAGCTTTTCTTAAAGGACTTTCAGCCCTTGTTTCGTCCAACAAATCACGTTCCTGAATATTTTTTAATATTTCATCAAAACTACCTTGTTGTCCTTTAAGTTGCATTTCTTCAAATCGACGTTGTGCTCTTATTGTTGCATCTGCAATAACAAAAATTTTCAATTCTGCCTGCGGAAAAACAACCGTCCCAATATCTCTCCCATCCATTACAAGACCTTTTTTCTCCCCCATTTTTTGTTGCAAAGCAACCATCGCTTTTCGTACAAATTTAATAGCACTTACTTTACTCACAAACTCCGAAACTTGAAGACTTCGAATTTTATCTTCTACATTCTTTCCATTTAAAAAAGTCTCCATCGTTCCATCTTCTCGCGTCTTGAAATCTATATGAATATAAGATATGAGTTCACGTAATCTTTCTTCGTCAATTTTCCCCTCACATAAAATATTGTTTTCCAAACAATAAAGTGTTACTGCACGATACATCGCTCCCGTATCTACATACGAATATCGTAACGATTTGGCAAGAAATTTTGCCATTGTACTTTTCCCACAAGAGGAATAACCATCTATCGCTATAACTATCGGTTTCATTATACAAAATTAGATTCTATGGTTACAAACCAAATTGGCTCAAATTAGTAGACAAAGAAACGTGGCAAGTTGTTGCTGCCTGATGATAAGAAGCAACACCAACAGCTATCTCAAATTTATTCAATTTTAGACCCAAACCTCCGGAAAATCCCGTTAAAGAAAAAACATCCGGAACAATAAGTTCTTGACCTCTTTCAAAATTATAAGAAACTGATAACCAAAACCTATTCGAAGGAGGTAGAATATCTACTCCGACAATAAAATGCCTCAAAAGGACTTGAGCAAAATTCGATGCATCAGTTGATTCAGAAGAGGATGAACTATTAGTAGCATACCTATAATTCCATCTTTCCAAATTTTGCATTGTGCAATGAAAAGCAAAAGGAGCATGATTTAATTGTTTGCTTACCCCTACACTTATTTCGAGTGGCAACATTTCATTCTGTGAATATTCATCATCAGAGTCGTATCCTAAAAACTGAACACCTATATTTCTCGTAGCAAATCCTACTTTCAGTCGTGATTCGGAATCATAATATTGTATTCCTAAATCCGCAGCCAATGCATAACTGGAATATTGTTCGTATGCCGAAACAATGGGTTTAAAAGCAACACCTATTGTAAAATATTTATTCAAAACCCGAGAGTAAATGGCACTTAATGCAAAATTTTGTGCCTTAAACTGACTTGTGGCAACACCATTTTCATCAAACCCGTCGAATGTTCCGTAGTCAGCCATCTGAAACGCAATAGCCAAAGCATCTATATCACTCAGTTTCATTGAATAAGAACCTGACCCATAACCTGATCCGGCAATATAAATAGAATAATTCAAATTAATCATTTTATTTGTATTAACCGTAAGCAGTGCAGGGTTACAAAAGGCAAAATTGACATCATCACCCACAAAAGCTACATCATTACCTCCCAAGGCTGCAACATGTGCAGAAACGGGATACTTCAAAAAAGACCCAACAACAGTCGTTTCTGCTTGTAACAACAAACAAAAGAAACCACTAAGAAAGAATATGTATGTTAATAATAATTTCTTCATTTATTAAAAAAACGCTCAAATATACACATTTTTTCATGAAAAACTTAGGGTCTAAAATGCCAAGCACAATTTTAATGAATTTTTATTAAAAGAGACTTGTATTGTAACTAAATATTAAAAAAAATACTACATTTGCGAGTGGTTAAAAGGGCTTTGAACAAAAGCCTAAACGAAGAATTGGAAGCTCATGGTAGTGCTTCGTAGGTAATTAGTAAGAATTCTATCTATTCACTTCCATATTAAAAAAAAAATAAGGGGGAAGCCTTTCCGATTTTGGCAAGGCTTTTTTAACAATTTTGAATAGCAATGATGGTGGAAAACCCAACACAAATAGAAACCGAAAAAGTTGTCCTTGTTGGATTGATAACTCAATCTCAAAATGAAAAAAAGGCAAAAGAATATTTAGATGAATTGGCCTTTTTGGCAGATACTGCGGGAGCCGTTGTTGTAAAAAAATTTCTTCAACGGGTAGAATATGCAAATGCTAGAACTTTTGTTGGTAAGGGAAAACTCGAAGAAATAAAGAAATACGTTGATGAAAATGATGTCAGTTTGGCTATTTTTGATGACGA
Source organism: Paludibacteraceae bacterium (assembly GCA_036734385.1). GTDB lineage: Bacteria > Bacteroidota > Bacteroidia > Bacteroidales > Paludibacteraceae > JAAYPI01. The sequence goes on from DAIMYQ010000001.1 coordinate 106,213, forward strand.
ATTATCCCCTGCCCAACTACGAAACCTCGAAAATGAGCTGCGAATAAAGATTTTGGACAGGACAAATCTTATTCTTGATATTTTTGCCAAAAGAGCACAAACTGCACATGCTAGAACTCAAGTAGAACTAGCTCAATACGAATATCTATTACCTCGACTAACAGGTCTTTGGACTCACCTGGAAAGACAACGGGGAGGTATCGGAATGCGTGGTCCGGGCGAATCGCAAATAGAAACTGACAGACGTATTATTTTAACTAAAATAGCACTCCTAAAGGAGGAACTTATTTCCATAGACAAACAAAAAAGTATCCAAAGAAAGAATCGGGGAAAAATGGTCAGAGTCGCATTAGTGGGCTACACCAATGTGGGAAAATCTACTATGATGAACTTATTGAGCAAATCCAATGTGTTTGCCGAAAATAAACTGTTTGCAACATTGGACACAACGGTAAGAAAGGTTACTATTAACAATTTGGCCTTTTTACTAACAGACACTGTTGGTTTTATCCGAAAATTGCCTCATGGACTAATTGAATCCTTCAAATCTACACTCGACGAGGTTAGAGAAGCCGATATATTAATTCACATTGTGGATATTTCCCATCCGACATTTGAAGAACAAATCGATGTAGTAGAAAAAACATTGCACGAAATTGACAGCTCTGAAAAACTCACCATATTGGTTTTCAACAAAATAGATGCTTTTAAATACGATAAAAAAGATGAATTTGATTTAACCCCAAAAAAGAGAGAAAATTTCTCTTTAGAAGATTTAAAGGCAACTTGGATGGCAAAATTAAATAAGAATTGTATCTTCATATCGGCAAAAGAAAAAACAAACGTAGAAGAATTGAAATCTCTCATTTATGATAGAGTAAAAGAAATTCACACTACTCGGTTCCCATACAACGACTTTTTATTCAATCTGTACGACGAAAACGATGAGTTTTAGTATTTTTGAAAAATTATAGTGATTATGGAAAAATACAGAGCACTAACTCAACAGGAAATAGACATTCTCATTAAACAACAATGCTCCTCCGATAATTGGAAGAACATCCGCGTCAAAGAGGGTTTTTCTACTGATTATATCCATAATGTTCATTTCTCAGGCAACACAAAACTTGGACTGTTCGAAAAAGAATTCACTCTTGACGGTGGATTAAAAAGACATTCAGGTATTTATCAAGCCTCTCTTCACAACTGTGACATTCAAGACAATGTATTCATCAAAAATATAAATAATTATATTGCCAATTATGTAATTAAGGAAAATTCTTTTATTGAAAATACGAATCTAATTGCGGTTACAGAAAAAACAAGTTTTGGTAATGGAACAAAAATTTCGGTTCTGAATGAAGGTGGTGGTCGAGAAATCTTGATTGCAGATAAATTATCATCCAACTTGGCCTACATAATGGCACTCTACAGACATCGAGAAAAAACCATCAACCAGATAGAAAAAATCATAAAATCATATTCCGAAAGTATTAATTCAACAATAGGAACTATTGGTAAAAACGTCACAATAACAAATTGTGGCATTATAAAAAACACGAAAATAGGTAATTTTGCAATACTTAATGGCGTTTCAAAACTTACCAATGGTAGTATCAACAGCAATGAAAATGACCCCGCTTTTGTTGGAGAGAATGTTATTGCTAATAACTTCATTGTATCTTCCGGAGCAAAAATAACAGAAGGGGCTCTTTTGGAAAACTGCTTCATCGGGCAAGCATCATTGGTCGGGAAAAACTTTTCCATCTACGACTCTGTACTCTTCTGCAACAGCCAAGCATTTCACGGAGAAGCGTGTGCCATTTTTGGTGGACCATTTACGGTTTCTCACCACAAATCAACCTTACTCATTGGGGGAATGTTCTCATTTTTCAATGCAGGTAGTGGTTCGAATCAAAGTAATCACATGTACAAGCTTGGACCAGTTCATCAAGGAATTATAGAACGCGGTTCTAAAGCCACTAGCAATTCCTACATCATGTGGCCTGCTAAAATAGGAGCATTTTCTTTAGTCATGGGAAGACATTACGGCAATTGCGACTCCTCGAATCTTCCCTTTTCTTATTTGGTCGAAAATAACAAAGAAACCTACATCATACCGGGTATAGCCTTACAAAGAGTCGGAACTATTCGCGACGCACAAAAATGGGTTAAAAGAGACAACCGAAAGGACAAAAATTTGTTGGATCAAATAAATTTAGAATTATTTACACCATACACAATTGGAAAAATATATGAAGGGCTCAATATTTTGAAATTCATTCAACGTGAATCAAAAGAGACTGCGGGCGTATATAGTTATCAAAATGCAAAAATCAAAGAATCAGCACTTTCAAATGGAATCAAATATTACGAAACTGCCATTATTCAATACATCGGCAATAGCATTAGCAAACGATTCCAAGAAAATGCATTTTCTACTATACAAGATTTTCATACTGTTCTTGGTACGGGAACAGAAAAAGGAAAGGGCGATTGGGTTGATATTTCAGGTCTTATCGCTCCAAAATCAGAAATTGATAGCCTGATGGATTACATCGATAATAAAACCATCAACAACATTGATGCAATAAATGACCATCTTTTTACAATAAACAAAACTTACGATACATATCAGTGGACTTGGACTTGCGATAAATTAGAAAAACTTTTAGCAAAAAAGATAGATGAAATTCTTCCATCAGATATCACCTCTGTTCTTGAAAAATGGATAGAGAGTATTACCGAACTACACAAATTATTATACAATGATGCAAAAAAGGAATTTGACGTAAATGCTCAAATAGGATTCGGAACAGATGGCAATGAAGACGAAAAAAAAGCAGATTTTATAAATGTTCGTGGTCATTTGGAAGAAAATCCATTTATAAAATACTTAAAAAACGATACGCTCGAAAAAACATCTTTAGCAAAAGAATTAATTAATAGAATTTCTCTCATAAAATGTTAAAATCAAAAATTAGATATACTTTCCAATTTATTAAATATCTCTGCGTTAGCAAACCCAAAGGAGGGTTTGGTATTCATTCTCCTTTCGTTTTTTATCTAATTACCCAAATTATCGAAGAGAAAAAGCCTTACTATTGCTACCATAAAATAGAAAGACTTCGAAATGAATTAAAAAAAGATCAAAACTCAATCTTTGTTGCCGATTTTGGCACCGGAAAATCATCGCAAAGAAAAATTGCTAATATTGCCAAAAGGAGTCTCAAACCCCGCAAATATGCACAACTATTATTTCGTCTTACCGTCCATTCTCACCCAAGAAATATTTTAGAACTTGGCACATCTTTAGGTATTACAACGGCATATCTAGCCTCTGCTAATTCAAAAGCAACGGTTTATACTATCGAGGGTTCAGGTGAAATTGCGAACATCGCAAAACAAAATTTTCGACGAATAAACATCAAAAACATTCAACTTTTCGAGGGTCAAATAAGTTCTCAATTACCCAATGTTTTAAATCAAATGGAATCTCTCGACCTTGTATTTTTCGATGCCAACCACAAAGGAATTCCAACTCTATCATATTTTAACATGTGTCTTGAAAAGATTAATTCACAAACTATTTTTATATTTGATGACATTTATTGGTCAAAAGAAATGACGAATGCATGGCAAGAAATATACATGCACCCCAAAGTATCCATTTCCATCGATCTTTTTTCAATTGGTATCGTATTTTTTAATCCGGACTTGAAAAAAGAACACTATATTGTAAAATTCTAACCAACCGACAATCATGAAAGTATACACAAAAACAGGAGATAATGGTACTACTAGTCTTATTGGTGGTCAACGTGTAAAGAAAAACGATACAAGACTGGAAATTTATGGAACAATTGATGAACTTAGTAGCTTTTTAGGCTTATTGAAAAGCCAAGACATAGACACTTCGTACAAAAAAGATATTAACAACATACAACAAACCTTAATTCAAATCAACATTGTTTTTGCTATTGATGAAAAAGAAAATCCGGAAATTGCTCAGAAATATCAGTTCGACAACAAAAAAATCACGTGGATAGAAACAAAAATTGACAATTATGACAAAAACTTGCCCCCGATAACTGAATTTTTAATTCCTGGAAAGAATCAAAATTCTTCCATTTGCAACATATGCCGCACAATATGTCGCCGTACCGAAAGAAGGATTTTTGAAATAGAGTTATCTGAAGAACAAAAAAAGGCAGCAATATTCGTAAATAGGCTATCCGATTTTTTATTTATTTTGTCGAGAAAATTAACCTAAAATTAGCATTAAAAAAATATATTCAAAATGTTGTTGAATAAAAAAATATCTTTATCTTTGCCAGCAGTTTAGGCGTTTTTAGTCGAAAAATAACAAACCGTAAACACTTTTTATATATAATTATGTATTGGACGTTAGAATTAGCATCAAAACTAGAAGACGCTCCTTGGCCTGCAACCAAAGATGAATTAATAGATTTTGCGATTAGGTCTGGCGCCCCGCTTGAAGTAATCGAAAATTTACAAGAGATAGAGGACGAAGGAGAGATCTATGAAACAATCGAAGATATTTGGCCGGATTACCCAAGCAAAGAGGATTTCTTCTTTAATGAAGATGAATACTAGTAGCGACTTTTTTCTTCTCGAAATTGTAAAAGATTTTATTTAGCACAATAAATTAGAGAAGAATATCGTTATGTACAGAGTATTTTACTGTTTATAAAGAAGGCCTAACTTATAGGTTGGTGGCCTATAAGATTTATGAAAAGATTTTTATTTTTAATCATAGCACTTACTTTTAGTTTAGCAAACTCTGTAGGACAACAACATTCGCAATTTAGCCAATATATGCTAAATCTGAATAATATAAGTCCAGCAGATGTCGGAAGCAGTGGCATGATAAATCTTTTCGGAACAACAAGACAACAATGGGTAGGACTCGAAGGAGCTCCAAAGTCGACGATGGTGAGTGTCGACCTCCCTTTCAATATTAATAATACAAAACACGGTGCCGGTTTATATTTTTTAGATGAGAGTATTGGTTTATTCTCTAATCAAAGTGTAAATTTGGAGTACGCATATCATATGCTTTTATCCGAGGAAAGTTACCTTAGCGGAGGTTTTACTGTTAATTTTAAAAGTTTGAGCTTTAATTCTGGAGACGTTTATGACGTAACAAGTGATTACCATACTTCAAGCGATCCTTCTATTCCAACTGGAAGCAAAGTATCTGACTTAAGGGTAGGCTTGGGAATTGGCTTCTTATTTAGAACCAAAGACCTTTTTGCCGGCATTTCATTATTAAACGTTACTTCTCCCGTTTTCGAATTGGGTAATGTAGAATTCAAAGATCCTCTGAATCTTTGCTTTACAGGTGGATACAATATTTTTCTTCCAAATTCGTTATATGTATTGAAACCCTCAACACTATTAAAAACAGATTTTTCATCTTGGCAGATAGATATTAATGCTAATCTTGAGTATAAGGAAACTTTTTGGGGAGGAATTGGATACAGGATGGAAGACGCCGTCGTTTTTATGTTGGGAATGAGGGTATTTGATGGATTGAAAATAGGTTATTCATTTGATTTACCTACATCAAAGCTCATTAATACAGGAGCTGGCAATCATGAAATAACGCTCGGATATAGTTTCAATATAGATTTCTCAAAGAAGAATAGTTACAAGAGCATACGCTTTTTATAGAATATGCAAAACCTTAAATTGATAATATGAAAAAAGTACTTTTCTCCCTACTCGCTGTAGTGACGTTTGTTGGTTGTAGCAACAAAGGAAGTGGTGAATTGGTTGGTGTAAAAGGAGATGCTTGGCAAGATCCAACTCCCTATGGAATGGTTTACATAAAATCGGGATCTTTTACTATGGGATCTAACGATCAGGATGCAAACTGGGCTTTGGCTACACAATCAAAAGTTGTTTCTATTGATGCTTTTTGGATGGACGAAACAGAAATAACAAACCGCGAATACAAGCAATTTGTTTTTTGGGTAAAGGATTCTATTGTTAGAGGAAAATTGGCTGATGCTGGTGATGACAATTATAGAATTTCCCAAGACAAACAAGGAAATGAGCTTACCAAACCTCATTTGAATTGGAATAAAAAAATTCCGTGGACGAAACCTACAGAAGAACAACAAGAAGCCATCAAGTCCATGTATTATGGAGAAGATGAGTCTATCGCTCTTACACCCGAACTTAACGGACAAATTCTTAATTACAAATACAGCTGGATAGATTATAACCAAGCCGCTCTTAAGAGGAACAAATTCAATACCAATAAAGGTAAATTTGAGTCTGATATTTCTATGTTGGGCAAAGGAAAAGACAGTGCCGATGTTATGATTAAAAAAGACACTGCATATGTTGACGAACAAGGTTATATTGTAAACAAAACTCGTTTTGTTGAATTAAAGAATCGTCGTGATTTTATATCTTCTAAAATCATTAATGTTTATCCTGACACTCTTTGCTGGATACGTGATTTCACCTATGCTTATAATGAACCTTACATGAAAATGTATTTTTATCATGATGGGTATGGAGATTATCCTGTTGTAGGCGTAAATTGGGAGCAAGCAAGTGCCTTTTGTCATTGGAGAACTTACTTCTACAACCATGCACAAATACAAAACAAACAACATATTGTCCAGGATTATAGACTACCTACTGAATCTGAGTGGGAATATGCAGCAAGAGGTGGTCGTGATTTATCGATGTATCCTTGGGGTGGAAATTACATCAGGGCAGCAAAAGGCTGTTTCTTAGGAAACTTCAAACCCATGCATGGAAATTATACGGTTGATGGACACATGGTAGCAGCAAAAGTGGCATCTTTTCCACCAAATGATTACGGTTTGTATGATATGGCTGGGAACGTTGCTGAGTGGACATCTTCTGCTTATCATGAATCAAACTACAGTTTCGTAAATGATTTAAATCCAAGTTACCAATACAATGCGAAGGCTAGTGATCCTGAAATAATGAAGCGTAAAGTAATTAGAGGAGGTTCATGGAAAGACATTGGCTACTATTTGCAATGTGGAACCAGAACCTATGAATACCAAACTGAAAATCGCTGCTACATAGGATTTCGTTGCGTAAGGAGTGTGATCGGTGCAAATCAATAACCTTAAAAAAATTATTAACTGAATATTTATAACCCTAAAAATCAAAAAAATGAGTAAAGAAAATTTCTTAACAAGCGAAAAAGGAAAAAGAATCACAGGTATGGCCTATGGACTTGGAGCTTCTGTCGTAATTATTGGAGCACTATTTAAAATTATGCACTTCCCTGGAGCAGGTCCAATGCTTATGGCAGGTATGGGATGTGAAGCTATTTTGTTCGCACTTTCAGCATTTGAGCCAGCCCACAAAGAATTTGACTGGAGTCTTATATACCCCGAATTTGCAGATGCAGAAGCTGCCGCATCACAACCAAGAGAAAAAATTCAACAACCTAAGGGAAATTTGAATCTTTCCGGTGTAGGTTCGTTAGCTAACGATGACGTTGAAAAATTGAAAGAAGGAATCAAAAAATTAGGTGAAACAGCTTCTCAAATAGTAGACATTTCTGGCGTTTCCTCCGCTGCTTCTGTTTATGTCAAGAATATGAATAATGCTTCGGATGCAATTAGTGCTTTTGCTTCTACTCAAGTTGGCTTAAAGAATTCTTCTGATTCTTTGTTCCAATCATATAAAACTGTTGCGGAAAGTATGACATCAGCTGCTACTGATGCTAAGGGATATATGCAAGAAATGCAAGGAGTAACAAAAAGTTTATCTTCAATTAACGCAGGCTATGAATTACAATTGAAAAATATTGGAAGTCAAGCCGAAATGATGGAAACAGTAACATCTGATCTCAGCAAAATAAAATCAACAATGTCTTCTGCGGCAGAAGAATCAGAAGCATTTAAAGCTCAGGCAACTAAGTTAACTCAACAAGTTAGCAGTTTGAACAATGTTTATGGCAATATGCTTAATGCATTCAATGCAAGGGCTTAATTTTTTAATCGTATAAAAAAAAGATAACGAGATATGAGTGCAACAAATTGTCCGGAAACACCGAGACAAAAGATGATAAGTATGATGTATTTGGTACTAACAGCGATGCTTGCGCTGAACGTATCTACAGAAGTACTTAATGGATTTACTTTGGTTCAGAGAAGTTTATCACAAAATATTGCCAGCTCTGACATGCAAAACAATGTTATGTATCAACAATTTCAAGATTTGAACTCTCAGAATCCTGCCAAGGTTGGAGAGTGGTTGAACAAAGCCAAATATGTTAGAGAAAAAACAGATAGTCTATACAATGTGATTGAACAACTTAAAGTTGATATTGTAAAAAAAGCGGATGGACCGGAAGGAGATGTAAACGACATTAAAGCAAGAGACAACCTGAACATTGGAGGTGAAGTTGCTTTGCTAACTAATAGGGCAAAAAAACTGAAAAAATCAATTAATAGGTATGCTGATGAAATGTCGAAGTTGGTTGCAAAGGATACTTCTAAAGTGCGTACTATAAAAGAAAACTTTAAAACTACAGGCATAAAAGCGGCCAATGGAGATCCAGTATCCTGGGAAAATGCAATTTTTGAAACTATGCCGATTGCTGCTAGTATTACCCTATTGACAAAAATTCAGTCAGACTTAAAGAATACCGAAGCAGGAGTTACCAGTTACTTGAAAAATCAAGTGGATGCGAGTGACTTTCGTGTAAATAAGATTGAAGGGTTGGTAATTTCTCAAACAGGTTACGTAACGAGAGGTGGAAAATATTCCGCTAAAATAGTTCTTGCAGCTATGGACTCAACAAAAAAACCAACAATTACAGTAAACGGAAGACAACTAACCGGTAATGCATATGACGTACAATGCGGTTCAGTAGGTACATTCCCTGTAAAAGGAACAATTGTACTACCAAGAGGGGATGGATCTTTGCAAGAATACAAATTTGAAAGTTCTTACATTGTTGGAGAACCCACCGCTACTATTTCTGCTGATATGATGAATGTCCTTTATGCAGGAATCGAAAATCCAATTAGTGTTTCTGTACCGGGTATTCCTGCTCAAAACATCAATGTGTCAATAACGAATGGAGCATTAACAAGAACCGGCAAAGGTTGGTCTATTAGACCTTCAAGAGTGGGACAAGAATGTAATATCTCCGTATCTGCTAAAGTATCTGAAGGAAAAGTTCAATCAATTGGTTCAAAACCTTTCCGTGTGAAAGCATTGCCACCTCCTATAGCGTATATTGAATATAAAGATGATAAAGGAAACCTTCAAAAATATAAGGGTAGTCGTCCTTTGGCAAAGGGAAGTTTAATCGGAGCAAATGGAGTAAAAGCTGAATTAGATGATGCTGACTTAGATGTTAAATATCACGTATTGGGATTTGATGTGAACTATTTTGACTCAATGGGAAATACACTTAAAGAAGTATCTTCCGGTACGAATTTCACACCAAAACAAACGGATATTATGCGAAAAATGAGCAGGGGAAGGAGTTTCTATATTTCCAGAGTTCGCTCGAAAGGTCCTGATGGCATTGAACGAGTATTACCTCCTATCGAAGTAATAGTAAATTAAAACTAAAAAACATGAAAACGTATTATCATTTATTTGTAGTCGGAGTTTTCTTCTTGTTTGCGGGTCAGCTTAGTGCCCAAGATAAAGAAAATTCTTTCTTCGAAGGAAATGGAGAAATATCTACAAACCTTCCTACGAGTGTGCCGTTGGAAGACAGGAAGCCTATAGAGTATAACAATCCTAGAGCAGATGATATTATCTGGTCAAAGGTGGTGTACAGAATTATTGACTTAAGGGAAAAAATGAACTTTCCGCTCTATTTTCCTGAAGAGGCTAGTGATAATCGTCAGAGTTTATTTACAAGTATCTTTCGCCTGATGGAGAAAGACAAAATTAAATGTTACGAGTATCAGGATAATAGGGAGATATTTACGGAAGATTTAGTTGTTCCTTTCGATGCTTTCACAAAAAAATGGGATATCCTTCTTACTGTGAAGAAGGACTCTGTAACGGGTGATACAATTGGTTCTGAAATAGATGAAAGTAACATCCCGAACAGAGACATCTTGAAGTATTATGTCAAAGAAGTTTGGTATTTCGACAAAAATAATTCGGTCTTCAATGTTAGGATTATGGCTATCTGCCCCATTATGTATAGGGAGGATTATGATACTAATACAATGACCAAGAACCCTTTATTTTGGGTGCCATTTGATATGCTAAGACCTTACTTGGCTAAACAAGAGGCTCTTTTGTCAGATAAGAACAATGGTGCTAGAGAAACTGTTGATGATCTTTTCATTAAACGTAGATTTGGTAGCTATATCTTTAAAGAATCTACCACTCGAAATCGCAACTTATTACAGTATAACAGTACCGCCGAGCAGGCTAACCGCGAGCAAGAACGTATTAAGAATGACATATTTAACTTTGAGCAAGATTTGTGGGAATATTAACACTTATAAAACTTGTATAAAAAAAGGAAAGTCGCTAAAAAAAATAGCGACTTTCCTTTTTTTATACTTATATTTTGTTAAATATCCCTCAATAATAGGATTGTTAAACAAAACATTAAAAAGATTATCCGTATATTTGCGATGTAAACGTGACGAGGGAAATATGTGAAATTTATACAAGAATTATTTTATCAAATATCAATGAGAATAAAAAAATGTTTTCATGCGTCGGTCTTGTTGTTTTTATTTATTTTCCCCTTTTGCAGCACAATATTAGCCCAGTACAACCATGAAATAGGAATTACAGGAGGCGGATCGTTTTATTTAGGGGATGCTAACCATTCCACACTTTTTAATCGATTGAAACCGGCATACGGTGGATTTTATAAATATAACATTGATACGAGATATGCGATAAAGTTGCAAGCATTGGTTGCTGAAGTCGAGGGAGACAGCAGAGATTTCAACTATGTTTTTCCTGATAAGCAATATGGATATTTTAATCGTAAGTTTGTGGATGCATCCTTAACTGTTGAGTTCAATTTTTTTGACATAGGGGAATTCAGGTATTATAAGAGTAATTACAACATAAGTCCATATATTTTATTTGGGATTGGGCTTACTGCTTACAACAATATCTATGTGGCTGACAATTTCTATAAATTTAATTTTCCGATGGGAGTTGGGGGAAAATGGAAAGTAAATAAACGATGGACATTGGGAGCTGAATGGACCATGCATAAAATGTATGTTGATGACTTTGATGTAACAGGAAATGAAAGTAAAATTCTCAATAATCCTTATCAAACAAATAAAACAGCTTTTTTTGATGACGATTGGTATTCTGTAGCTAACTTATTTATTTCATATAATTTAATTCATACGAAACGATTTTGTCATTAATTCGCTATGGTCTATACAAAAAAATATATTGATAAAAATAATATTCCGGAACATGTCGCCATTATTATGGATGGAAATGGTCGTTGGGCAACAAAAAACGGGAAAGACAGGTTATTTGGTCATCAAAATGCAATCAAAGCGGTTAGGGAAAGTACAGAGGCGGCTTCCGAGTTAGGAATAAAGTTTCTAACTTTGTATGCTTTTTCAAATGAAAATTGGAATAGACCAAAGGAAGAAGTCGAAGGTTTGATGGAATTATTAATAATGACAATCGAAACGGAAACAGCCACGCTGAAAAAAAATAATGTCAGATTGATAAGCATTGGAAACATGAAAATGTTACCTGAAAACGCGAACTTACGACTACAAAAATGCGTTGAAAGTACTTCTATGAATACAGGATTAACGTTAATTCTCGCACTAAGTTACTCCTCTCGTTGGGAAATTGTAGAAGCAACAAAAAAAATAGCACAAGACGTCCTTTCGAATAAAATAAACATAAATGATATTGATGAGGACATTATCTCTGAGAATCTGACAACCAAAAGCATTCCAAATCCTGATTTATTAATTAGAACAAGTGGCGAATTTAGAGTAAGTAATTTTTTACTTTGGCAAATTTCTTATTCGGAGCTTTATTTTACAGATATTTTATGGCCTGATTTTAATAAACAAGAATTTTATAAAGCTATCTTAAATTACCAAAAACGTGAAAGACGCTTTGGAAAAACCAGTGACCAAGTATCTAAATAGCCTATGAACACAAAATTTTTTCATTATATCTTGCATAAAAAAGCCTTCTTATTGTTTCTTTGTGCAGTTTCTTCTATTCAAATTTTCTCTCAGCAAGATGCTTCTGTTAAGGATAGTGCTCTGAATGCAAACAAAAATTTACCTTCGATAGATTATCTTAATCCGAAACAATACGAAATAGCGGAAATTACTATTTCAGGTAAAAATAATTACGAAGATTATGTCCTTATTGGATTTTCAGGACTTTCTGTCGGACAAAAGATTACAATCCCAAGTGATGATATTTCGAACGTGATTAAGCGATTCTGGAAACAAGGGCTATTTTCTAATGTTCAGGTAGAAATCGTTTCCGTACTAGATGACAAGATTTGGCTAAACATACAACTGGATCAACGACCAAAGGTTTCGCAAATTAACTTTCATGGCGTTAAAAAGAAAGAAAAAGAAGAATTAGAAAAAAGTATTGGATTATCGAAAGGAAGTCAAGTTAGTCCTTACTTAATAGATAAAGCCGAAAAACACATCAAAAATTACTTCATAGAGAAAGGCTATTTTTATACTTCAGCAAATATCAAGGTTCAAGATGATCCAAAAGAAAATACTTCTGTTGTAGATATTGATGTAGATAAAAAATTAAAGGTTAAAGTCGACCATCTCATCATTAAAGGAAACAATAACTTATCCACAAGGAAAGTTGATGCTGCGATGAAAAAGACCAATGACAAACACAATATTTTAAATTTCTTTCGCAGTAAGAAATTTCTTCCAAAAGAATACGAAAATGATAAAATAGCCCTTATTGAGAAGTATAATGAATTGGGGTATAGAAATGCCGAAATTGTTTCAGATAGCGTATCTCGAAATAGTGACAATAAAACCGTAAATGTCTATGTAACCGTAAACGAAGGAACAAAATATCATTTTGGTAACATTACATGGATTGGAAATTCTATTTATTCTACAGATTTTTTAAATCAAGTATTAGGAATTAAAAGGGGAGAAATATATAATCAAAAGCGTCTCAATCAACGCATTTCAGAAGATGAGGATTGTGTAAACAACCTATACCTCAATAATGGTTATTTGTTTTTCAATTTACAAACCATAGAAAAAAGTGTACGTCAAGATTCTATTGATTTTGAAATGAGAATAACAGAAGGTCGTCAGGCGACTATTAACAAGGTTGATATTATTGGGAGTGACTATCTCTATGAAAATGTGGTACGGAGAGAATTACGGACTAAGCCCGGAGATTTATTCAACAAGTCTGATATTATGCGATCAATGCGAGAAATTGCTGCCACAGGACATTTTGCAACCGAACAAGGCAAAATGGATATTAAAGTAAATCCTAATATGAGTGATGGCACAGTTGATTTAGCTTATGTATTAGAGTCTAAAAGAAATGACCAAATAGAACTTTCTGCAGGATACGGAAGTACAGGAGTTGTAGGAACTGTCAGTTTAAAATTCACCAATTTTTCCATACAAAATATTTTTAACGGGAAAAGCTATCGTCCATTACCACAAGGTGATGGTCAGACGCTTACTTTAAAGGCTCAGACAAACGGAATGTATTATCAATCGTACAGTGTATCGTTTTTGGAACCTTGGTTAGGAGGAAAACGCCCTAATTCGCTTTCGTTGTCCGCTTATTATTCCATACAGACAGGTGTAAGTAGTGCATATAGTTCTTCTTATAGCAGTTACTATAGCAGCTATTATGATAGTAATAGCTATAATAGTTGGTATTCATCAAGTTATGACCCTGATAAATATATTAAAACGTTAGGGCTTTCTGCGGGTTTAGGAACACGACTAAATTGGCCTGATGACTACTTTTCAATCTATGGACAACTTTCCTATCAAAATTACAACTTAAGTAATTGGGAGTATTTCGCTTTTGAAACAGGACATGCAAACAATTTAAATCTTTCTTTGACACTAAGCAGAAATTCCCTCGACCAGCCGATATATACGAGAAAAGGATCAGATATTTCTTTTTCGGTAGCTTCAACCCTTCCCTATTCTTTGTTTGACAACAAAGATTATTCAACCGCTACTGATGCTGAAAAGTACGCATGGATAGAGTATTATAAAATAAAAATTAAGGGGAAGTTATTTACCCCGATTTCCTCTAATAGCAAATTGGTATTGTTAAGTCGTGCAGAATACGGATTTTTAGGCTATTATGACATAAATAGACGTTCGCCATTTGAAACATTTTATATGGGAGGAGACGGCATCACCGGATATAGTAGTACCTATGCAACAGAAACGGTATCATTGAGAGGATATAGTAATGGATCTCTAAGCTACGCAGGTAATTTATACACAAAGTTATCAATGGAATTAAGATATCCACTCCTATTGCAAGAATCTTCTGTAATTTGGATATTAGGATTCGTTGAAGCAGGTAACTGTTGGACGAACTTTGATGAATTTAATCCTTTTGAGTTGAAAAGATCTGCAGGTATTGGATTAAGATTATATATGCCAATGTTTGGACTATTGGGCATAGATTGGGGGTACGGGTTTGATGAAATCAATGGAAGCTCTAGCCATAGTGGAAGTCAATTTCATTTTGTCATCGGTCAGGAATTTTAGCCTACAAGATTATATATGGATATCAAAATTATGGCAAAAAAAACATCAAATGAGAATTGGATAATTAGTAAAATGAGAAAGCTATATTACCTATTGACACCTTCGATGCGTCTTTCTGTCAGATATTTACTCTATTTTCCGATTGATTTTGTTGAAGGATTGATCGGGAAAAAAGATGATATGGTTCCACCCAAACGTCTTATTTTTATAGGATCCGGAGATTTCAAAACACAGGGAAATCGTTTACTAAAACTCATAATAGATAAAACAGCCTTAGAACCAACACATAGAATCCTTGACGTAGGCTGCGGAATAGGTAGATTGGCATTGCCTCTCACTAAATACTTGGCCAACGAAGGTTCTTACGAAGGTTTTGATATTGTAAAACAAGGAATAGATTGGTGCAATAAAAAGATAGCGATCAAGTATCCTAATTTCAATTTCTTACATATCGATTTAAAAAATAAACTATATAATTTAAACACGGATACTAAAGCTGAAAACTTTATTTTCCCTTATGAAGAAAATAGTTTTGATAGAGTTCTTCTCACATCTGTTTTTACGCATATGCTACCAGCAGATATTGAGAATTACTTACATCAGATACAGCGAGTTTTGAAAAAAGATGGAAAATGTTTTGCCACCTTTTTTATTTTTAACGACAAAACACTCGAAATGATGAAAAATGGCATGAGTAAATTTAACTTTACTCATGATTTTGGTTCATATCGACTATTTGATAAAAAAGTAGAGGAAGCAAATATTGCATTTGATGAAAAATATTTATTAGATTTGCTACTAGAAAATAACTTGAAAATTGAATCAATTTCATACGGTTGGTGGTCAAGAAATCAGGAAGATGCAATTTCCGATTTTCAAGACATTGTCGTTTTCTCAAAATAAATGAAATATTAATTCTAAACAAAAATGAAAATGAAAAAGATATTAATAGCATTAAGCTTAACTTTTATTTTTTTTTCTGGCATTCAGGCACAAAAATTTGCGTTAGTTGATATCGAATACATATTAAAGAACGTCCCGTCATATGAATCGGCAACAGAACAACTTGATCAAAGTTCTAAAAAATGGCAGAAGGAAATCGAAGCTATTAATACAGAAGCTCAAACTATGTACAAAAACTACCAAACCGAGCTTGTCTTTTTATCAGATGATATGAAAGTAAAACGCGAAGAAGCGATTGTTGCAAAAGAAAAAGAAGCCTTAGAATTAAAGAAAAAATATTTCGGTAATGACGGTGAATTATATAAAAAACGAGAAAGTCTTATAAAACCCATACAGGATGAAATTTATAATGCCATAAAAGAAATTTCCGAAAGTAAAAATTATCAACTTATATTGGATAGAGCTTCAGGAACAAGCATTATTTTTGCATCACCTTCTATTGATATCAGTGATGAAGTTCTTCAAAAAATGGGATATTCAAAATAAATTAATTCTTAAACACAATAAAAATGAAAAAAACTATTATTACAGGTTTATTACTAGCGTTTTCTTTGGTAACCTTCGCTCAAAATTCTTCAGAAATGAAATTCGGACATATCAACAAACAGGAATTGCTGACTGCTATGCCAGAAGCCAATGCTGCGATGAAAACATTGGAAGAACTGTTGCTAAAATATAAAACTGAAAGTAAAAAGTTAGAAGATGAATTTACAAAAAAACAACAAGAATATACCGACACTCAAGATACACTAGACCCTACGATAAAAAAATATAAAGAATCTGAATTACAACGCCTTTATCAAAGCATTCAAGACTTTTCAAAAAATGCTGATGAAACATTAAAGAAAAAACAAGCTGAACTGTTGGCTCCTATTGATGCAAAAATAAATAACGCTATAAAAGCTGTTGGCGATGCAAATGGATTTATGTATATATTCGATGTAACAAATTCAGGAACTTTTGCCTATATGTCTAGTAAAAGTATAGATGTGTTACCTCTTGTGAAGAAAAACCTAGGATTACAATAAAAAGAAAATAAAAAACAGACAAAAGAAGTTGAATGACATTCTAACTTCTTTTGTCTGTTTTTTATTGAAAGATATGGATCAAGAAAAAACATCTCCTATTGGTATCTTTGACTCAGGGTATGGTGGTCTTACCATATTGGAAAAATTTAGAGAGATACTCCCCGAATATGATTATATCTATTTGGGAGACAATGCTCGTACGCCCTATGGAACACGTTCTTTTGATGTTGTGTACGAGTATACGCTTCAATGTGTAAAGAAGTTATTTGAGATGAACTGCGAATTGGTAGTCCTTGGATGTAATACTGCTTCTGCTAAAGCTTTACGGACCATCCAACAAAATGATTTACCGAAAATCAGTCCAGATAGGCGTGTTTTAGGCGTAATTAGACCAACAGTTGAAGTTATTAGTGATTATACCAAAACAAACCACGTTGGAATTCTCGGAACACAAGGAACCATACAGTCAGAATCTTATCCAATCGAAATAAACAAACTTTTCCCTGAAGTAAAAGTTACTTCTCAGGCTTGCCCCATGTGGGTTCCTCTCATAGAAAACAACGAATATCAAAGTCCTGGTGCCGATTATTTTGTAAAAAAATACGTTGACAACTTACTCCGAAACGACCCTCTTATCGATACTATCGTTTTAGGATGCACACACTACCCATTGCTATTAAAGAAAATCAGACAATACATTCCCCCTCATATTCAAGTAATTGCACAAGGAGCAATTGTTGCCGAAAGCTTAAAAAACTATTTATCTCGTCATACAGATATGAACAAAAAAATAAGCAAAAATGGCAATTGTCTGTTCTACACAACTGAATCTATAGAAAAATTCACGTCTTCAGCATCTATCTTTTTAAAAAAATCTGTTAAAGCAACACGAATTTCATTAGATTAAAGAAAATTTATTTCGGCAACAACAATTTTCTGACTACCTTTGCAGCCTTAAATTAATTGAAATGCAAAAGATTAGAAACATTGCTATTATCGCTCACGTTGACCACGGAAAAACCACATTGGTAGATAAAATGTTACTTGCCGGCTCTTTATTTAAAGAGTATGAAAAGGTAGGCGAGTTAATTATGGATAATAATGACTTAGAAAGAGAACGGGGTATTACTATTGTTTCTAAAAACGTATCCATCCGATACAAAGATTATAAAATCAATATTATAGACACTCCGGGTCACTCAGACTTTGGAGGGGAAGTTGAACGTGTACTTAATATGGCAGACGGGGTACTGCTTTTGGTAGATGCATTTGAAGGTCCCATGCCTCAAACACGCTTTGTGCTTCAAAAAGCCATTCAGATAGGTCTGAAACCAATTGTTGTGATTAACAAGGTAGACAAGCCCAACTGCACACCGGGAGTTGTCCAGGAACAAGTATTTGACTTAATGTTCAGTCTTGATGCGTCAGAAGAACAACTTGATTTTCCAACTATATATGGATCTGCAAAACAGAATTGGATGTCAACTGATTGGAAAGACAAAACAGACAATATTATTCCTCTTTTAGATGCGATTATAGAACATATTCCTGCACCTCAGGAATTACAAGGAACACCTCAATTATTAATCACTTCTTTGGATTATTCTTCCTATGTAGGCAGGATTGCCATTGGTCGTGTTCATAGAGGCACATTGAAAGAAAATATGGATGTTGCACTTGTAAAACGGGATGGAAGCATCATTAAATCCAGGATTAGAGAATTAAATGTATTTGAAGGTTTTGGAAAAATAAAAGTTCCATCAGTATCATCAGGTGAAATTTGTGCATTGATCGGAATAGAAAATTTTGAAATTGGTGATAGCATCACTGATTTGGAAAATCCGGAACCACTTCCTCCTATTGCTATTGATGAACCAACGATGAGTATGGTATTTACCATAAATGATTCCCCATTCTTCGGAAAAGAAGGTAAATTTGTTACATCAAGGCATATAAACGATCGTTTACTAAAAGAGTTGGATAGAAATTTAGCTCTTCGTGTTACAAAATCAGAAAAATCAGATTCTTGGAATGTTTTTGGAAGGGGGGTATTGCATTTATCCATACTTATTGAAACGATGAGAAGGGAAGGATACGAACTTCAAGTTGGACAGCCTCAAGTAATCTTCAAAGAAATTGATGGCGTAAGATGTGAACCAATGGAACAACTCACCATAGATGTTCCTGAAGAATACTCAGGAAAAGTTATTGAGTTGGTAGCTGTACGTAAAGGAGAGATGACAATTATGGATAAGAAAGGTGAACGTATCCATTTGGAATTTTCAATTCCCTCTCGAGGCATCATCGGACTACGGACAAATATTCTAACAGCAACAGCAGGGGAAGCTGTCATGGCTCACCGATTCACTGAATATGCCCCTTATAAAGGCGAAATAGAAAGAAGAACCAATGGCTCAATTATCGCTATGGAAAGCGGAACAGCTTTTGCTTATGCTATTGATAAGCTACAAGACAGAGGTAGATTCTTTATTTACCCACAAGATGAGATTTACGCAGGACAAGTAGTAGGAGAACATGCTAAAGAAGGTGATTTAGTCGTAAATGTCACTAAATCAAAGAAACTAACCAACATGAGAGCTTCCGGATCTGACGATAAAGTAAAACTTATTCCTCCTGTTGTATTTAGCTTAGAAGAATCTCTTGAATACATAAAAGAGGATGAATACGCAGAAATCACGCCTAGTGCAATACGTTTGCGTAAAATCTTCCTTGACGAAACCGAAAGAAAAAGGTCAAGAAACAAATAATATAAACCATGAAGGATGTCTATTTATCCTTGGGAACAAATCTAGGAGAACGAGAAATCAATCTTTCGCGTGCCGAAGTTTTGATTTCTCAAAGGATAGGTCAAGTTCTTCTGTCCTCCTCCAATTATCAAACAAAACCAGTAGACTTTGTTTCCCAGAATGATTTTATTAATAAAGTCATTCTGGTTCAAACAAACCTTTCCCCTCTGAATATACTTGAAGCAACAAAAAAAATTGAATGTTTATTAGGGAGACAAAAAAAATCTCATAATGGATTTTATTCCGATCGAACAATCGATATTGATATTTTGTATATAGATAATGAAATCATTGATCTTCCAGACATCCAAATTCCCCATCCAAGACTACACGAGCGACTCTTTGTTCTAGAACCGCTAAACGAAATAGCACCCTCCTTTAGGCATCCCATACTACAAAAAAGCACATCAGAAATGATTGAAGATATGAAAAATCACTAGGACATTGAAAATAGTTTACCTGACAATCAATATCTTAGTTGCTATTTTCTCAATACCATCCTCACTTGTGCAAAGAACATAATAAACGCCAAAAGGAACTTTACTATTTGAGTAATTCTTTCCATTCCATGCCAATGAACCTCCTGTAGAAATGCCTTCAAACACAAGTTCACCTGAAACATTGACTATTTTTACCTGAGTATTTTCTTCCAATCCCCTTATTGTAATTAAGCCTTCATATCCAGGTCTTACGGGATTTGGGAAAACCTGAATTTTAGAAAAAGAATTTACAGGCTCAGTCGCATCTGAACGATAAGACAAAATTCCTTCATCTGTGGCAAAAAACACTTCACCAGTTTTCTCATCAATAGTAACTGCATCTATCTTATTGGAAGAAAGCGGACTATTATCTGTTGTAAAGTGATATATCGTTTCTTTTCCATCTTCAGAAAGCAAATAAATACCCGAACTCTCAGTTCCTATCCATTTTCTATTTGCACCATCAATTGCTATGGCTTTTATTTTCTCATCATCAAGCAAATAATCGGCTAATGAAGTTCCATCGTTTCTAGGAATTTTTACTCGCGTACAAGTATAATCAGAATTAAATACTTTAGTTACGTTTGTCATTAAAATCGGACCCTTGTCCGTTCCTATCCAAATCGTACCTTCTCTATCTTCCGCAATAGTGTAAATATACGAGGGATTTATTTCATTTCCATCCTTATCTTTAAAAGAAGAAAAAAACACCGTTTTATCATCAGAAGTATCTTCAATCGTTTTATTATCATCCAATACAAATACTCCGTTTCCGCTTCCTGTTGCTGAAGTTATCCATTTTTGATTTTTTGAATTAATTAATAAATCTCTCAGTAAAGGCTGACTTGACAAAGATGGATACGATAATGATATCCAAGAGCCATCTTTTTTCATTATTTTAATTCCCCCACCAGCTAGAGAATTGAGCATCCATAAATTATTATCATCATCAAAGCAGAGTCCATCAATTCTGTAAAAATTGTAATAATTTGTTGAATTTGGAAGAGCACTTTCTATAACACCTGCATTTATTCCATTGTATAATTGTGTTACTTGTCCATTTTCAAAAACGAATACACCTTCTCCCCATGTACTCACATACAATTTATTTTCATTGTCAGGATCCACAGCGATAGAAACAACATCAAGAAATTGGTTTGTAAATGACAACACCCCAGAATTTTGAGAAGTATATTCACTCCATTTTTCATTTTCAAAGACCAAAAGAGCTCCTTCAATGCCTCCTCTATCATCCCAACTTTTGCCGGGAGCCACAAAAATCTTTCCATTGTGGTAATACATTTTTTGAGCAGCACTCAAATAAGGACCTGTGGGTTTAAAGAAATCTAATGAGACATTTAGTTTATATTTAATCAATCCTTGAGAATTGGCTGCTATCCAATAAAGATTTGTAGTTTCATCAAACATTGACTGCCTTACAACAATATTATCTAAAATTTCTTCGTCAAAGTTTTTAGCATAACGTCTAATTCGAGCCGTATTATTTATCATCAGATAATTTCCTGAGGTATTAATATTTATAGACTCTTCAGTAGTATTCTCAAAAAATACACTCCAAGAATTGTTCTCATACTGATATACATTCTCATTATTTTTTACAACAAAGAGCTTGCTACCAAAATATTCCATAAATCGGAAATTCGACGAACCATCAGGCAATGGAATCTCATCTTTCCAATTCTCATAATTTGATAGGTTCACACCTTGTACCTTTGCCCTTTTTATACTATTCTGGGTCAATGCATAAAAATATTCTCCATCAGAAGCAAGAGAATAGACAGGTATTTTTTCTGCATCATCCCCAATAACGTAGGTATCAAGAATTTCTTGCTTTACCAAGTCCAACACCATAATTCCAAAATCACAAGAGAAGTAAGCATAATTTCCCAAAAAATAGATATGATTTATATTTTTGCTGACAGACATAACTTTACGATATAAATCAGGAATATTATACGTGTTACCTTTCATATCAACGATATCTATATTGGAATTTGTATAGGCAATAACAAGCACTTTATTTTCAGGACTATAAGAAATTAATGCTACGTCATTATCGCTCAATCCCGTCATTTTTGAATAACCCTGAACGGAATTATCAGTTTTGTCTACTGAAAAAAGTTTACCATCAGCCACAGCAAACACTTTCTCGGGAGTCTGAGCCACTTGGGTAGTATTATTATATGAAAAATGCATCCGCCAATTGCCAACTGGTATTTGTGCAACCAATAAGAAAAAGTTAGCGAGTATAAATAAAGACAAAAAAAGGATTCGTTTCATATGATGTACGGAATTGCGAAATAAATTTATATTCCCTTCAAAAACAACAAAAATTTCTGGACGGCAAGAGCTCGATGGCTTATTTGATTTTTAACTTCAGACGGAAGTTCAGCAAATGTTTGAGCATAACCTTCGGGACAAAAAATAGGATCATAACCAAAGCCATTTTTACCAAAACCTTGTTCCTTTATCTCTCCATTGATAATTCCTTCAAAAACAAACTCTTGTCCATCAATAACACAAGCAATAACAGTTCTAAAGCGTGCTTTTCGATTCTTTTTACCTTTCAAATTTTCAAGCAAAAGATTCATATTCTCTTGTGAATCTTTACTTTCTCCTGCATACCGTGCAGAACGAACCCCCGGAGCATTATTTAAAACCTCCACTTCCAGTCCGCTATCATCAGCAAAACAATCTTTGCCATATTTTTGATAAATGTAACGTGCTTTGAATAAAGCATTTCCTTCAATAGTTGGTTCATTTTCCGGAATATCTTCAACACAACCCATATCCTTTAAACTGACAAGGGTGAATTGGTTATTCAACATCTGCTGAACCTCTTCCAACTTATGAAGATTATTTGTGGCGAAAATAAATTTACGTTTCATATTACAAAAATACCGTAATTGCCTGACAAATAAAAGTTTTAGCTAACAAAAAAGCCACCGAATAAAAATTCGATGGCTTTTGAATAAAACTAAAAACGATTTGTCAAAATGCATCAATAATAGCTTTGAAATCGGCAGCTTTCAATGAGGCTCCACCAATTAAACCACCATCGACGTCTGGTTTAGAAAATAATTCCGATGCATTTTTCGCATTACAACTTCCACCATATAAGATGGTTGTATTATTTGCTACTTCTTTGCCATATTTTATGGCAATCAAACTACGTATAAATGCATGAATCTCTTGAGCTTGGTCAGATGTAGCAGTAAGTCCTGTTCCAATCGCCCAAACAGGTTCATAAGCCAATACTATTTTACCAAAATCTTCCGCAGAAAGATTAAATACAGAGCCTTCCAATTGAGCCTTTACAACCTCATTTTGTTTGTTTGCTTCTCTTTCTTCTTTCAACTCTCCTATGCAGAAAATAGGTTTTAATTCATTTTTCAGCGCCAAAAGAACTTTTTCTTTTAAGATAGGATATGTTTCGCCATAATATGCACGACGTTCTGAATGACCAAGAATAACAGTATCTACTCCGGTTGATTTAACCATAGACGCCGAAACTTCCCCCGTAAATGCTCCTGATTCTTTATCAGCACAATTTTGTGCAGCCACTTTAATGACTGTTCCTTTAACTAATTCAGAGACTGTTGCCAAATGAATAAAAGGAGTCCCTATAATCACATCACAATTGGGTTTTTGACCTGCTAAAACGCTTTTTAATTCAGTAGCCAACGCTACACCTTCTTGTAAGGTTTTGTTCATTTTCCAATTTCCTGCTACGATGTTTTTTCTCATTGTTGTTTTTTTTAGTTTTTAATTAATACTTATTTATTGATTTTGAATTTATATACTGAATATCAAATTTGTCTGATAAAAAAATCAAACCTGTAGGAGCCAAGAAACAACACAAAACAATCAGGAGAATAACAATGTTATTAGGCTTTTGTACTTTCCCAAATGCAGATTTTTGAAGAGGTTCTTTAAATTCAGGCAAATTACGATAATGCCAATGATTTAAAATTGTCCCATTCTTTATCAAAACTAATCCCGGATTTGAACGAATAACCGTTTTAAGCATTATTTCGTCAGAAACAGCGAAAGGATATTTTGCTCCTGTTTTTTGCTTAAAGTTCTCTACTTCTGTCCCAAAAGAAGAACTCATACAGTAAAAACCATATCCATTATTCTGTGCAAATTGATAAATTCTATTGATTTTATCCTGATTAGAAAGATTAGCCTCGCTCAACTTGCTACTAATCAAAAGAAATGTATATCCCTTATTTCGTAATACTTCAGAAGTTATATCACCATCATCCTCCGTTTCAATCGTAAAATCGTGTATAGGAGGTTCATAACCTTTCTCTATTAAGGTTGACTGCTGTTTGACAAAGGTCCAACTGGAATCCCCATCGGGGAAATTTTCCAACGTAAATTCCTTTTTTTTGCCATTTTTTTCGTATACAAAAATCGTTTTGTATACATCTTGTGGAGCATTATGTGGAACAGTCATTCCTTCAACAATATTATTTCCGACTTTATAAGGTCTAAAATCAAAAATAGGCAAGTTATAGTAGCAATGTAAAGAGAGTAAAACAATAAATACGCCCGAAAATGCTGTTAAAAGCCATTGCGTGCGATTTTTAATCACCTGCCTTCCTTCTTTTCTCAACACGAATACACAAATAGCTACCGCTGCAAGAATGACATTCTTATAAAAAGTTTGCCAATTACTAATTACTAAAGCATCCCCAAAACAACCACAATCAGTAACCGGATTGTTAATTGCTAAATACAATGTCAATGGAGTCATGAAAATCATGAACAGCAAAGCAAAGGGTGCCGTTATTCTAACATTCGCACCAAGTAATAAATTTGCTCCAATCACAAATTCAAGGCAGGACAATCCAACAGCCATAACAAAAGTCAATGGCAAGAACATATCCCAACCAAAGGCGATTAGATAATCTTCAATTTTGTAATTAAACCCAAGCGGATCGACAGCTTTTACAAAACCGGAAAAAGCAAAAACAATTCCGAGCAAAACTCTACTAACAAGCAAAATCTTATTTTTCATCTATTCTATTCTCCAAACTCAATTTTGATTAATCCAAATATGGCATAATTTATCATATCAAAATAATTAGCATCAATACCTTCAGAAATTATAGTTTTCCCACCGTTATCTTCAATTTGTTTGGTACGGTAAAGCTTCATCAAAATTAAATCAGTATATGAACTAATGCGCATAGAACGCCATGCTTCATCGTAATCATGATTTTTAGCTAACATTAAATTTTTAGCTTGTAAACTGTATTTTTCGTATAATTGGAGGGACTTTTCTACGGTTAAATCGTCCGATTCAGCAACCCCTAATTCCAATTGAATCAAGCCTATAATCCCATAATTAACTATGGCAATAAACTCTGAACGTATATCTTCATCTATTTTTGATTCTCCTTTGGTTTCTATGCTACGAATTCTATTTGCTTTAATGAAAATCTGATCGGTAACCGAACAAGGACGAAGGATTCGCCATGCAGCACCATAATCTTTGAGTTTTTTGGAAAAAACATCTCTCGTAGTAGAGATAATTTGATCAAATTGTTGTTCAGTTCTCGCCATAATTTTTTTCAACATACGAAGTTACAAACCTTAAATATAAAAATGAGCTTATATCAAATTGGTAAATGAAAAAATCTATTTATACCAACTAGCATACATTGCATAATTGTGTGCTATTTTTTGATTAATTTCTTTTGACTGTTCAGGGTCTACTTTTTTAACAAACTTGGCAGGAACGCCTGCCCAAATAGTATTTGGTTCAATGATTGTTCCACTCAAAACCAATGCTCCCGCTGCCACAATCGCACCTTCTCCCACCACAGCATGATCAAGCAAGATACTTCCCATACCTATTAGTGCATAATCTTTTACACTCGCACCATGAATAGTTACATTGTGACCAATAGAAACATAATCACCAATTTCAATCGTTGATTTTTCGTACAGAGTATGTAAAACAGCTCCATCTTGTACATTCACATGATTTCCTATGCAAATAGAATTCACATCTCCTCGCAACACCGCATTAAACCAAATACTGCAGCCATTACCTATTTGTACATCACCCACTATTGTCGCATTCTCAGCCAAATAACAATCAGAACCTATTTTAGGTTCAAAACCTCTTACTGATTTTATTAAAGCCATTGCATTATTTTAATTCATATTTAACAATCATATCCAAAGTTTCCACATCAATCTTTTTGGCAATGATTTTTTTATCTTTATCAAGGACATACATCATTGGCGTAGTCGATGTATCAAACCACTCCCAATAATGAGAGATTCTTTCGGGGTCCCATACATTGGTAAAAATACCAGTTCCATATTTTTGGATGAAATCTTGCCATTCTTTTTTGTCCAGTAATAAATATACTGATATAATTTTGATGCGTTTATCATCTTTGTATTTTTCGTAAAAGTCTTTCAATACAGGAGTCGTTTTTTGACAATGTCCACAACTTGGCTCAAAAAAATACAAGACGGTCAATTGCTCTCCACACAGATCGTATAACTGCTTATACTGACCTGATTCATCAGCCAAATAAATATTTTTGGCATTCATCCCAACCAAAGATGTCTCTACCTTCTTTATTTCTTTTTTGAGATTTGATAGTAAAGTAGAATCTGCCCAAGGTGTTTTTCCGGCAAGATAATATCGATTTCCCAACTCGACCATCAATTTATCCATTCCCATTATTTTACTTTTCACTGCATAATCAAGCATGTAATTAACCATAAATTGGAAAGATTTGTCAGATGCACCACTTTTTTCTACCAAGGCAAGTGCCGAAGGAATTATAGAATCAGGTGTTTGAATTAACAACTTATTCAAGTAGGTATCTAGATTATTTTTTACGTAAGGTGTATGATAATACCTTTGATCTGATAAATTCACATTATCAAAGTAATGCTCTTTATAAAATTCATAACGAAAACGCATTTTTAATGAGTCAGGATTATTCGAGGATGTCACTTGATAATCAGGCTCTTGAGGCATACGAAGACCTTTTAGAAACACTGACAGCATACCTTTCGGATATTTTGCAATTAATTCGTCTTGCTTCATTGTCAACTGAACCCCCAGTAGCGAAATTTCTGCATCAATAGCGTTAATTTGAATGGAATCCGTTAATGTTTTTTTAGCTTCTACCTTTGCCGTATGTTCCTTTTGCTTTTCGATAAGAAATTTGGTATAATCGTAAAAATCTTTTGTTTCTTCCACTCCGGTAAACTGAATATTCAAAGGCAAATTCGTAGTATCAACCTTTATACTGAATTTTTGATCATCACTAATCAAGAAATCAAAATACTTTGAATTAGGAAAATATATTAGAAACAACCCTTCTTCTAAATTTTCATCTCCTTTAAAGGCTCCTTTCCCCTTTTTGTCTAGTACGATAGAATCTTTGGAGTAAGGTTTTCCCATAACATATCTGCCCAAAAAAGCCTTTTGTTCTTTCAAAGCAGGAATCTCTACTTGAATATCATAACCTTCATTTCCTTTTTTTTCTTTGGAAAAAGACAAAAAAGGAATAAATAAGAATAAAACCAATAAAAATCGCTGTTTCATTTTGAAAACTATTTTTAATTAAAACTATTCAATAAACGACTCACAATCACAATTATTATTTCATCTCCCTACAACTTTCTTGTAACCAAATCTTTTCTTCTGATTCTAAAAATGGACTTATTTTTTCATAGACTTCTTTATGATAATCATTTAGCCATTTTTTTTCTATCGACGTTAATATACTTGATTCTATAGCTGCAAGGTCAATCGGACAAAGAGTCAGTGTCTCAAATTTCAAGAAATTTCCAAAGTCCGTTTCTTCGGCTTGTTCTATCAACATTACATTTTCAGTTCTAACACCATAATAGCCATCTCGATACAATCCGGGCTCATTCGTCATGGTCATTCCAGCTTCGTAAACCACATTATTTTCTCGAGGACGCAACCAAGCATAACCTTCGTGAACATTTAAAAAATGACCCACACCATGCCCCGTTCCATGACCATAATTTAATCCTTCATTCCACAAAAATTGACGGGCCAAAATATCCAAATGCGATCCCTTAGTTCCATATGGGAACTTTATCGTAGCCAAGGCAATATGACCCTTCAAAACCAATGTGAAGTCTTTTTTTTGCTGATCGGAAAGGCTCCCCAACGAAATTGTACGAGTGATATCAGTTGTACCATCCAAGTAATGCGTTCCTGTATCCAATAATAAAAAACCTGTTGGTTCTAAAATTCTATTAGTTTGTTTCGTTGCTGAATAATGACAAATCGCACCATTATCTCCATAGGCAGCTATCGTTGCAAAACTTTCAGAAACAAAATCCGCTTGTTGTGACTTGAACTT
Organism: Paludibacteraceae bacterium; assembly: GCA_036734385.1. Lineage (GTDB taxonomy): Bacteria > Bacteroidota > Bacteroidia > Bacteroidales > Paludibacteraceae > JAAYPI01. The sequence continues at coordinate 134,657 of DAIMYQ010000001.1, forward strand.
ACGTAATTTTTCAGACAAAGAAAGTTCCGAAACTTTTTCATTACTTTTTAATGTATTACTCAACCAATATAGAAACTTGGTCAAAGCCACACCATCTTTTCTCATGGCATTTCGATATCCCCTTATCTCTACGAAATTCTTTATTGCTTTGAGTTTAGCAATAGGCGATACAATATTTATTTTCGTTATGCTATTAGGAATCGCATTGTACAAAGCATAATTCAACTTATCCCCATCAAACAGCAAAGAACCTTTTTGCAGATTTCTCAAAAACTCAATAACGAAATCACACTTTTCTACTCTAACATTATTTCTTTCCAAATAAAATATTAGATCTGGCTTTAACTTATTTTCATCAACAAATAGAACACATGAATCAGTAGTAATTATTACATATGCTCTTACTACAGGATTATAGTCAACATCATCTCCTCTCACATTGAGCAACCAAGCAATTTCATCAAGAGCAGAAACGATGAAAGAGTCTGCACTATTTCTATTCATGCAATCTCTTACTTTGTCAATTTTCAGAACAGCAGACTCTCCTGCATACTTTTCATCATGAACAAAAATTTCCTTGTCTGACAGCTCTGGTCTTCTCGACCAGATTCTTTCAAGGTCTTCAAAAGAAAGACACAAAGACAATCCATATTTCTTAAATTCAGACTCAAGTTCAATAACTTTGTTGACAGAAAAACAAAATGAATCAATAGCAACTACACTTCCAAAAGATAATTTTTTGCATAAAAAAGAAACTATTGATGGGGTGGTAGACAACCCTTCCTTGAAGAGTATTATTTCGGATCCTAATAACTGTTGTGTCGCCTGTAAATAATAACGAGAATCAGTCCATAAACCAGCTTCTTGCATCGTAACAACGAGCGTTCCGGCAGAGCCATTAAAACCACTCAAAAATTCTCTAACTTTAAAATAGTCTTCTATATATTCACTCTGATGATGATCCGCTTGAGGAATAATGCAAGCAGCAATTCCATTTTTTGCCATTAAATTACGCAACAAACTTATCCTGGAAGCAAAAAGATTCATTTTAGTACTATTTTCCGTTTTAACAGACAAAAATACTCTATTTTTTTGAAAAAACAGTGGCTTTGTTTTTCAAAAATTATGCTTAAAACACTTTTTGAGATTTTTTCAAATAAAGAAACATAAAAATTCCTTGCAAAAATTTGCCAATAAAAAAATGATTAAGTATTTTTGTCCCCTCAAAATGAAGTAATCATTATTATCACAATAAATAAAAAAGAATGATCGTAGTACCTATTAAAGAAGGCGAAAATATCGAAAAAGCCTTAAAAAAATTCAAGAGAAAATTCGAAAAGACCGGAGTTGTAAAAGAACTTAGAAATCGCCAAGCATTTGACAAACCTTCTGTAGTAAACAGAAAACAAAAAATGCATGCCATTTACATAGAAAAACTTCAATTAAAAGAAGAGTAGATTTGCCTTTTTAATTTTTTAATTCGTACATTTGTTATCAGAATTAGATAGCAGTATAATTATGTACGTATTATGATAAGCCTTTTTATAAAATATTTGCAGTATGAAAAGAACAATTCTTTTCATACTGTTGTTGCATATAAGGAGGACATACTTCAGTTTCAAAATTTTGTCAACCAACAAGTAGGAATATGCGATTTCAGTAAAATTGATTCATCGTTGGTTCGCCAATGGATGATATCTCTTAAAAAAGAAAAATATACAGAAACAAGCATTAATCGAAAAATTTCTTCCCTCAGATCTTTCTACAAATTCACAAAGAAGCAAGGCCTTACCACAAACAATCCCCTATCTAAAATAAATTCTTTAAAAACAAAGAAAAAATTACCTATTTTCTTTAAAGAATCAGAAATGGAGTCAGTCCTTTCGGATAATAACATTTTTACTGGAACAGAATTTGAAAATGTACGTAATTCTTTGGTTATAGAGCTTTTATATAACACAGGTATTCGTCGATCCGAATTAATCGAAATAAAAGATTGTGATTTCAATTTTTTTAATTTAACTTTGCAGGTAACGGGAAAGGGAAACAAACAACGTCTAATACCATTTAGCAATGTACTGAGAGAATCTCTTATGCATTATATTGAAATAAGAAAAACAACATTTAATAAATCGTCAGACTACTTCATTGTAAATAACAAGGGGGGTAAGTCCTATCCTAATCTTATTTACAGGATAGTCCAACAAAATTTAGGAAAAGTAAGTTCTTTAACAAAAAAAAGTCCGCACGTCATTCGCCACACATTTGCAACTTCGATGTTGAATAACGGGGCTGAATTAAGTGCAATAAAAGAAATATTAGGACATGCTAGTTTGGCTGCTACACAGGTCTATACTCATACGTCTTTCGAACAATTAAAAAAAATATACAAACAAGCACATCCTAGAGAATAAATCATTAAAACTTGAAAACTATGGAACTAAAAATTCAAAGCATCAAATTCGACGCAACAGAAAAGCTGAAAGTTTATATTCAAAAAAAAGTTGATAAACTAGAGAAAAAAAGTGATGCAGTACTGGGAGTAGAAGTTATTTTAAAAGTAATCAAACCCGAAAGTGCTGACAACAAGCAAGCGGACATAAAGGTAATGGTGCCCCAAGCTGAGTTATTTGCAACAAAAATTAGCAACTCTTTTGAGCAATCCGTAGATGAAGCTATCGAAGCTGTAGAAAAACAATTAGAAAAGTACAAAGAAAAAAAATCACCAAAATAGTTTTTTTATTAATTGTTTTGTATTTCAAAAAAAAAGACCTACATTTGCAAGCCTTTTTAGCAAGATTTTTTGTTAAAAAGGCTTTTTAGCCAAGATAATGTAATGCCTTCATAGCTCAGTTGGCCAGAGCACGTGATTTGTAATCTCGGGGTCGTGGGTTCGAATCCCTCTGAAGGCTCAGGCATGGGCAGTTACCAGAGTGGCCAAATGGGGCTGACTGTAACTCAGCTGTCTTTCGACTTCGGTGGTTCGAATCCATCACTGCCCACAAAATTGCGGAAATAGCTCAGTTGATAGAGCATTAGCCTTCCAAGCTGAGGGTCGCGGGTTTGAGTCCCGTTTTCCGCTCTTTTTGCCGATGTAGCTCAGCTGGTAGAGTGCGTCCTTGGTAAGGACGAGGTCACGGGTTCAAGTCCCGTCATTGGCTCAGTAATGAAGATTTTAAAAAACTAAATAATCTCTAACTAATAAAATTTTTAACGTTATGGCAAAAGAAAAATTTGACAGATCGAAACCACACGTAAACATTGGTACAATTGGCCATGTTGACCACGGTAAAACTACTTTAACGGCTGCAATTACAACAGTTCTAGCAAAAAAAGGTCTTTCTGAATTGCGTTCTTTCGATTCTATCGACAACGCTCCTGAAGAAAAAGAAAGAGGTATAACCATTAATACTTCACACGTAGAATACCAAACAGCAAATCGCCACTATGCACACGTTGACTGCCCGGGACACGCTGACTACGTTAAAAACATGGTAACTGGTGCTGCTCAAATGGACGGTGCTATCATTGTAGTAGCTGCTACTGATGGTCCTATGCCTCAAACTCGTGAGCATATCCTTTTAGCTCGTCAGGTAAATGTTCCTCGTATCGTTGTTTTCATGAACAAATGTGACATGGTCGATGATGAAGAAATGTTGGAACTTGTAGAAATGGAAATGCGTGAATTACTCTCATTCTACGAATTCGATGGCGACAACACCCCTATTATTCGTGGTTCTGCACTTGGTGCTTTGAACGGTGTTCCTGAATGGGAAGATAAGGTAATGGAGTTAATGGATGCTGTCGATACTTGGATTGAATTACCTGTTCGTGCAACTGAAAAACCATTCTTGATGCCTGTTGAAGACGTATTTTCAATCACTGGTCGTGGTACTGTTGCTACTGGTCGTATTGAAACTGGTATCATCAAAGTAGGTGAAGAAGTTCAAATCATTGGTCTTGGTGATGGAGCAAAAAAATCAGTTGTAACTGGTGTTGAAATGTTCCGTAAACTATTGGATCAAGGTGAAGCTGGTGACAACGTAGGTTTACTTCTTCGTGGTATTGACAAAGAAGATATCAAACGTGGTATGGTTATTACACACCCAGGGAAAGTAACTCCTCACACTTCTTTCAAAGCGTCCGTTTATATTTTGAAAAAAGAAGAAGGTGGTCGTCACACTCCATTCCATAATAAATATCGTCCTCAATTCTATATCCGTACATTGGATATCACAGGGGAAATTACTTTGCCTGATGGAGTAGAAATGGTTATGCCGGGTGATAACTTGGAGCTATCTGTTAAGTTAATCTATCCAGTAGCATGTAGCGTAGGTTTACGGTTTGCTATTCGTGAAGGTGGTAGAACTGTAGGTTCAGGACAAATCACTGAAATTTTAGACTAATACTAACACATGAGCAGTTGTTGAATTTAAATAAAACAACTGCTTATATACACGGGTCTAGCTCAGTTGGTAGAGCACTGGTCTCCAAAACCAGGTGTCGGGAGTTCGAGCCTCTCGACCCGTGCTAATTCATGCATCATATGAAGATAGCTAATTATATCAGAGAATCTTATAACGAACTCGTTCATAAAGTTTCTTGGCCTACACCAAAAGAATTGAGTAACAGTGCAATGGTTGTTTTAATTGCTTCCTTAATCATTGCGTTGGTAGTGTGGTTAATTGACTTTGGTTTCGAAAATATCATGAAGTTTATCTACAAGTTGATAAGCTAATTTAACGCAGAGAAAAAATGTCTGAAACGGAAAAGAAATGGTATGTCTTACGTGCCATCAGCGGAAAAGAAAACAAGGTAAAGGAATACGTTGAATCAGAAATGAAGAACACGAACCTTGGTCAGTACGTATTTCAGGTTTTGATTCCCACGGAGAAAGTTTATCAAATTCGCAACGGAAAAAAGACAATCAAAGAGAGAAATTATTTGCCGGGATACGTCCTTATTGAAGCGATATTGACGGGAGATACAGTTCATCAATTGAAGAATATGCCTAACGTCATTGGATTCTTAGGAGGCAACACGTCAAAAGCTACTCCTTTACGTCAATCTGAAGTAAATCGTATCTTAGGTACAGTTGATCAACTTCAAGAAAACGAAGAAGAGTTGAATATTCCTTTCTATGTTGGTGAAACTGTAAAAGTAATAGCCGGACCTTTCAAGGATTTTTCGGGCGTTATTGAAGAGGTAAACAATGAAAAAAAGAAACTAAAAGTTATGGTCTTGATCTTTGGTCGTAAAACGCCATTGGAATTAAGCTTTATGCAAGTAGAAAAAGAGTTGTAAAGGTTACGCTTTATGATGTCTTTTCAATAAATTAAATTATCTAAAATTGAATCAATATGGCTAAAGAAGTTGCTGGACTTATCAAGTTGCAAGTAAAAGGTGGTGCGGCAAACCCCTCTCCTCCCATTGGTCCTGCTTTGGGATCGAAGGGTATTAATATCATGGAGTTTTGCAAACAATTTAATGCCAGAACCCAAGACAAAGCCGGTAAAATATTACCGGTTGTGATTACCTATTATTCAGACAAATCTTTTGATTTTATCATCAAAACACCTCCTGTAGCAATTCAGCTATTAGAAGTGTCAAAACAAAAAAGTGGTTCGGCTGAGCCAAACCGCAAAAAAGTGGCAGAAATCACTTGGGACCAAGTGAAAGCTATCGCTACTGATAAAATGACAGATTTAAACTGTTTTACTATTGACTCTGCAATGAGGATGGTAGCAGGTACAGCGAGAAGTATGGGTATTTCCATAAAAGGAGAATTTCCAAGTAGTAATTAATCACTTCAATCGAAGACATGAGTAAACTAACAAAAAAACAAAAGTTAGCTTTGGAGAAAGTTGAAGTAGGGAAAAGCTACTCTCTCAAAGAAGCTGCTAGTTTAGTGAAAGAAATCACTAACACAAAATTCGATTCATCAGTGGACGTTGATGTTCGTTTAGGTATAGATCCTCGTAAAGCCAACCAAATGGTAAGAGGTGTTGTTTCACTTCCACACGGAACTGGAAAAACAGTAAGAGTTCTTGTATTATGTACTCCCGACGCAGAAGCCGAAGCTAAAGAAGCTGGAGCAGAGTATGTTGGTCTTGATGAATACATTGAAAAAATAAAAGGCGGGTGGACAGATGTTGATGTAATTATCACTATGCCGTCAATCATGGGTAAGATAGGTGCATTAGGTAGAGTTTTAGGCCCCCGTGGTTTAATGCCAAACCCTAAAAGTGGTACAGTTACCAATGAAGTAGGAAAAGCTGTAAAAGAAATTAAACAGGGTAAAATTGATTTCAAAGTAGACAAATTTGGAATTGTACATACCTCTGTTGGTAAAGTTTCTTTCAATGCTGAACAAATTATGGATAATGCAAAGGAATTTATTTCTACATTGAACAAATTGAAACCTACCGCCGCAAAAGGTGTTTATATTAAAAGCATTTATCTTTCAAGTACAATGAGCCCTGGTATCAAAATTGATCCGAAATCAGTGGAATAATTTAAAAGATTAAGATTTTATGAAAAAGGAAGATAAAAGTAAAGTTATAGCACAAATTAAATCTACTATCGAAGCATATAAATGTTTCTATATTACTGATATAGCCGATTTAAATTCGGAAAGAACTAGTGATTTGAGAAAAGTATGTTTTAACCAAGACGTTAAATTGCTAGTAGTAAAAAATACATTGTTCAAAAAAGCTCTTGAAAGCTTGTCAGAAGGAGGAGATTTTTCTCCTTTGTTCGACACGTTGAAAGGGTCTACCTCTATTATGTTTTCAAACAATGGAAATTCACCAGCTAAACTTATCAAAGAATTCAAAAAAGATAAGAAAAATAATGGTAAGCCAATTTTGAAAGCAGCCTATGTTCAAGAATGTTTCTACGTTGGAGAAGATCAATTGGATTCTCTTGTATCTCTTAAAACGAAAGAACAACTTATTGGAGAGATTGTTGGATTGTTACAATCACCAGCTAAAAATGTTATATCAGCATTGCAATCAGGTGGTAATACATTGCACGGAGTCCTTCAGACACTCTCAGAAAAATAATTTAGAAATATATAATTTAATTACGAACTTAATTTAAAACATAAGTAAAATGGCAGATTTGAAAGTTTTTGCAGAACAATTAGTTAATTTAACTGTAAAAGAAGTAAACGAGTTAGCTCAAATTTTAAAAGAAGAATATGGTATCGAACCAGCAGCTGCAGCAGTAGCAGTAGCAGCTCCAGCAGTAGGAGGAGCTGAAGTGGCAGCAGCGGAAGAAAAAAGTTCATTTGATGTAGTTTTAAAATCTGCAGGTGCGAATAAACTTGCAATTGTAAAATTAGTAAAAGAACTTACTGGTCTTGGTTTGAAAGAAGCAAAAGACATGGTAGATGCAGCTCCTTCTGTTATCAAGGAAGGCGTTAGCAAAGAAGACGCTGAAGGATTGAAAAAACAATTGACTGAAGCGGGAGCTGAAGTAGAATTGAAATAGTATCATCCTGATTATCAGGATTTACGGTTTAGAACCTGTGCTAAAATAGGTTCTAAACCTTTTTATGTTTATAAATAAAACATGTTCAATTAACCTCGTTGATAGATGTCTTCACGTATGAGTAATCAAAGAAAAAACTTTTCCTCAATAAAAAACCCTCTGGAATATCCGGATTTTCTTGAGGTCCAACTAAAATCTTTTAAAGATTTTTTTCAACTAGATACCCCTTCAGAAAAAAGAAAAAACGAAGGACTGTATAAGGTATTTGCTGAAAATTTCCCAATTACGGATACTCGCAACAATTTTAACCTAGAATTTTTAGATTACTATGTTGATCCACCTCGCTATTCCATTCAAGAATGTATAGACAGGGGATTAACATATAGTGTTCCTTTAAAAGCTAAACTAAAACTATATTGTACAGACCCAGATCATGAGGATTTTGACACAGTCATTCAAGATGTGTATCTTGGACCTATCCCATATATGACAGAAAAAGGCACTTTTGTTGTTAATGGAGCTGAACGTGTTGTTGTTTCTCAGCTACATAGATCTCCAGGTGTATTCTTTGGACAAAGTGTACATGCTAACGGAACTAAACTGTACTCCGCTAGGATTATTCCTTTTAAGGGGTCTTGGATTGAATTTACGACGGACATTAACAATGTAATGTACGCATATATTGATCGTAAGAAAAAGTTACCTGTAACAACTTTACTTCGTGCTATCGGTTTTGAAAGCGACAAAGATATTCTCGAAATATTTAACCTAGCCGAGGAAATAAAAGCAACAAAAGCAAACCTAAAAAAGGCTGTTGGACGAAAATTAGCTGCTCGTGTCCTTAAAACATGGGTTGAGGATTTTGTTGATGAAGATACAGGTGAAGTTGTTTCGATCGAAAGAAATGAAGTTATTATAGATCGTGAGGTTATTATAGAAAATGACCACATCAACGAGATATTGGAAGCTAATGTACAAAACATTCTGCTACATAGAGAAGATGCTAATACGTCTGACTATACCATCATGTATAATACATTGCAAAAAGACCCTTGTAATTCTGACAAGGAAGCAATTTTATACATTTACAGACAACTTCGCAATGCAGAACCTGCAGATGATGCAAGTGCACGTGAAGTTATCAATAATTTATTTTTCTCTGAAAAAAGATATGACCTAGGAGATGTAGGTCGTTACAGAATAAATAAAAAACTTAACTTATCTATTCCAGCGGAAGTTAAAGTTTTAACAAAAGAAGATATTATCGAGATTATCAAGTACTTAACTGAATTGATAAACTCGAAAGCAGATGTTGATGATATTGACCACTTAAGCAATAGGCGGGTTCGTACTGTAGGGGAACAACTTTATAACCAGTTCGGAATAGGTCTAGCACGTATGGCACGGACCATTCGTGAAAGAATGAATGTTCGTGATAATGAAGTCTTTACTCCGATTGATTTAATTAATGCTAAAGCTATTTCTTCTGTCATTAATTCTTTCTTCGGAACAAATGCCTTGTCACAATTTATGGACCAAACCAATCCTCTTGCTGAAATAACCAACAAACGCCGTATGTCAGCTCTTGGTCCTGGTGGTCTTTCTAGAGAACGTGCTGGATTTGAGGTACGTGACGTTCACTATACTCACTATGGTCGTCTTTGTCCGATAGAAACACCCGAAGGTCCAAACATTGGTTTGATTTCATCTTTGTGTGTTTATGCAAAAATAAATGACCTCGGATTTATAGAAACTCCATATAGAAAAGTTGCAAATTCAAAAGTAAACTTGAATAAAGACGATATAATCTATATGACAGCAGAAGAAGAAGAAGGTAAAGTTATTGCTCAAGGGAATGCTCCCTTGGACGATAATGGCAACTTTATTCGTTCAAAAGTAAAGTCTCGTCAAGATAGTGATTTCCCTATTATTGCACCAGAAGAAGTTGAGTTAATGGACGTTTCTCCCACTCAGATTGCTTCTATTGCAGCCTCTTTAATTCCTTTTCTGGAACATGATGATGCTAACCGTGCATTGATGGGTTCTAACATGATGCGTCAAGCTGTTCCCTTATTACGTTGTGAAGCACCTATTGTGGGAACAGGATTAGAAGGTCAATTGATTCGAGATTCAAGAACACAAGTGACCGCAGAAAGAGATGGAGTTATTGAATATGTTGACGCCACAAAAATTAAAGTTCGCTACAATTATACAGAAGAAGAATTGTTCGTTCAATTTGAAGATCCGATCAAAGAATACCCAATCTCTAAATTTCAAAAGACAAATCAGGGCACAACAATTGACCTTCGTCCTATTGTGAAAAAAGGAGAAAAAGTAATAGCTGGTCAAATTTTAACAGAAGGCTATTCTACCGAAAATGGAGAATTGGCTCTTGGAAAAAATTTGAAAGTTGCTTTCATGCCTTGGAAAGGTTACAACTTTGAGGATGCTATCGTAATTAACGAACGTATTGTACGTGAAGACATTTTCACATCTGTTCACGTAGATGAATATTCTTTGGAAGTTCGCGAAACTAAACGAGGAATGGAGGAATTAACTTCCGATATTCCAAACGTTAGCGAAGATGCAACGAAAGACTTAGACGAAAATGGTATTGTACGCATAGGTGCTTTCATCAATCCTGGAGACATTCTTATTGGTAAAATTACTCCAAAAGGAGAATCCGACCCATCACCGGAAGAAAAATTGCTTCGTGCAATTTTTGGAGATAAGGCAGGTGATGTTAAAGATGCTTCTCTAAAGGCAAGTCCATCGCTAAGAGGTGTAGTTATTGAAAAACGCTTATTTTCTAAAATACAAAAAGCAAAAAAAACTAAATCGTCAGATAAGGCATCTATGGAAAAAGTAGAGGCTGAGTTCAATGAAAAAGTAGAGGCTTTGAAGAATATACTCGTCGAAAAATTAATGCTTCTTACAAACGGAAAAACATCTCAAGGTGTAAAAGACTTTTTAGGAGCTGACGTTATTCCAAAAGGAAATAAGTTTACACAAAAACAGCTATCTGAAATAGATTATACTTGTATTCAAATAAGCAAATGGACAACAGATAATCACAAAAATGACCTTATCAAGGAATTGATTAGTAATTATTTGAGATTATACAAACAATATGATGCTAAGCTAAAAAGAGAAAAATACAATATTACTATTGGAGATGAACTACCTGCTGGTATTATCCAATTAGCCAAAGTTTATATCGCTAAAAAACGTAAAATACGTGTTGGAGATAAAATGGCTGGACGTCATGGTAACAAAGGTATTGTTTCCCGCATTGTTCGTCAGGAGGATATGCCGTTTTTGGAAGATGGAACTCCTGTAGATATTGTACTAAACCCTCTTGGTGTGCCCTCTCGTATGAATCTTGGACAAATTTTCGAAACTGTTTTGGGATGGGCTGGTAAAGAATTAAATACAAAATTTGCAACTCCCATTTTTGACGGTGCAACCCTTGATGACTTGAACGAATGCACAGACAAAGCAGGAGTGCCACGTTACGGAAAGACGTATCTGTATGACGGTGGGACAGGTGAACGTTTTGACCAACCTGCAACAGTGGGCGTTATTTATATGTTGAAATTAGGACACATGGTTGAAGATAAAATGCATGCTCGTTCTATCGGACCATATTCTCTTATTACGCAACAACCACTTGGAGGTAAGGCTCAGTTCGGAGGTCAACGTTTTGGAGAAATGGAAGTTTGGGCTTTGGAAGCCTTTGGTGCGGCTCATATATTACAAGAAATCTTGACAATCAAGTCCGATGATGTAATGGGTCGTGCAAAAGCATATGAAGCAATTGTAAAAGGAGATCCAATGCCAGCACCTGGAATTCCGGAATCTCTTAATGTACTTCTACACGAATTACGTGGTTTGGGACTTAGCATCAACTTAGAATAAAATATTGGTTTCAAGATATGAAACATCAAACTTCCATATCTTGACATCTTTTTTAAATAAAAAAAGATATGGCATTTAGAAAAGAAAACAAAGCAAAATTCAGTTTTAACAAAATATCAATCGGATTAGCTTCTCCAGAAGAAATTTTGGAGCACTCAAGCGGTGAAGTGCTAAAACCGGAAACCATAAATTATCGCACATATAAACCTGAACGAGACGGGTTGTTTTGCGAACGCATTTTTGGACCAGTAAAAGACTATGAATGTCATTGCGGAAAATACAAGCGTATCCGCTACAAAGGCATCGTATGCGACCGTTGCGGAGTGGAAGTTACGGAGAAAAAAGTTCGTCGCGAACGTATGGGTCACATTCAACTAGTCGTTCCTGTAGCCCACATTTGGTATTTTCGTTCTCTTCCAAATAAAATAGGATACCTTTTAGGAATTTCTACTAAAAAATTGGATTCTATTATTTATTACGAAAAATATGTTGTCATTCAGGCAGGTACACAAAGTGAATTGGCAGAAGGAGATCTTCTTACTGAAGAAGAATATCTAAATATTATGGATGCTCTTCCACGCGAGAATCAACAATTAGAAGATACAGATCCTAATAAGTTTATCGCAAAAATGGGAGCAGATGCCATTTATGACATGCTGACTCGTTTAGATTTGGATAAAATATCTTATGAATTAAGAAATAAAGCCAGTAACGATACATCTCAACAAAGAAAAACTGAAGCTTTAAAAAGGCTTCAGGTTGTAGAAGCTTTCCGTTCTGCAAAACAACGTAATAAACCTGAATGGATGATTGTAAAAGTTGTTCCAGTGATTCCACCGGAATTACGTCCATTAGTACCTCTTGATGGAGGTCGTTTTGCAACATCGGATTTGAATGACTTATATCGTCGTGTAATTATCCGCAATAATCGTCTTAAAAAATTAATTGAAATCAAAGCTCCTGAAGTAATTTTGCGGAATGAAAAACGTATGCTTCAAGAAGCTGTTGACTCGTTATTCGATAACACACGTAAATCGACCGCTGTAAAAGCAGATGCCAATCGTCCATTAAAATCTCTTTCTGACAGTTTGAAAGGTAAACAAGGTCGTTTTCGTCAAAACTTACTCGGTAAACGTGTTGACTACTCTGCACGTTCTGTGATTGTTGTAGGTCCTGAATTGAAAATGCATGAATGTGGTTTGCCGAAAGATATGGCGGCAGAATTATACAAGCCATTTGTTATAAGAAAATTAATTGAACGAGGTATTGTAAAAACTGTAAAATCAGCTAAAAAGATAGTAGATAGAAAAGACCCGGTGGTTTGGGATATCTTGGAACATGTTATGAAAGGACACCCTGTGTTGCTTAACCGTGCTCCAACACTTCACAGACTTGGGATTCAGGCTTTTCAGCCAAAACTAATTGAAGGTAAAGCTATTCAATTACACCCTCTTGCATGTACGGCATTTAATGCCGACTTTGATGGTGACCAAATGGCTGTGCATTTACCTCTTGGAAATGAAGCTGTATTAGAAGCTCAAATTCTTATGCTAGCTTCACACAACATTTTGAATCCTGCAAATGGTGCTCCTATCACAGTACCGTCTCAAGACATGGTACTTGGTTTGTATTATATGACAAAACAACGTCCAGGAGCAAAAGGGGAAGGTTTAAAATTTTATTCTCCCAAAGAAGTTATCATAGCCTATAATGAAAAGCAAGTAACATTACACTCTCAGATTAGTGTGAAAACGCAAGATCTTGAAAACGGAATTATTGTCACAAAGATGATAGATACAACTGTTGGTCGTGTAATTGTGAACGAATATGTGCCAAAAGAAGTCGGATTTATCAACGAAATTCTTTCTAAAAAATCTTTACGAGATATTATTGGTAAGATTATCAATGTTTGTGGTGTTGCCAGAACTGCTGATTTCTTGGATGACATTAAGAATTTAGGGTACCAAATGGCGTTTAGAGGTTGTTTATCATTTAACCTTGATAATGTTATTGTTCCAAAGGAAAAAGATGAATTAGTTCAACAGGGTTATGCCGAAGTTGATGAAATACTGGCTAACTATAACATGGGGTTCATTACATACAATGAAAGATACAATCAAATCATTGATACATGGACTCATATTAACTCGAAACTTTCAAATATTTTGATGAAACAATTGTCAACAGATGATCAAGGTTTCAATTCAGTGTTCATGATGCTTGATTCTGGAGCTCGTGGTTCGAAAGAACAAATTCGTCAGTTAGGTGGTATGCGTGGATTGATGGCAAAACCGCAAAAATCGGGAGCTGAAGGAGGTCAAATTATTGAAAATCCAATTCTTTCTAACTTTAAAGAAGGGCTTTCTGTACTTGAGTACTTTATTTCAACTCACGGTGCTCGTAAAGGTTTAGCTGATACCGCCTTGAAAACTGCAGATGCAGGTTACTTAACCCGTCGTTTGGTTGACGTTTCTCAAGACGTAATTATTCAAGAAGAGGATTGCGGAACTTTGCGTGGATTAATTGCTGTAGAGCTTAAAAATAACGAAGAAGTTGTAGCTTCTTTGTACGAAAGAATTTTAGGTCGTGTTTCTGTTCATGACATTCAACACCCTCTCACAGGTAAAATTATTGTCGAAGCAGGAGAAGAAATCACAGAAGCAGCTGCTAAAATCATCCAAGAATCTCCTATTGAACGCGTAGAGATTCGTTCTGTATTAACTTGTGAATCGAAAAAAGGTGTTTGTGCAAAATGTTACGGACGTAACTTGGCAACAGGAAGGATGGTTCAAAAAGGAGAAGCTGTTGGTGTTATTGCAGCGCAGTCCATTGGAGAACCAGGAACACAGCTTACTCTTCGTACATTCCACGTCGGAGGTATTGCTGCGAACGTTGCAGCAGAATCAAAAATAGCTTCTCGTTATGATGGTATCCTTGAAATTGAAGAGCTTAGAACAGTCACTGTAGTTGAAGACAACAATACATACGAAATCGTAGTAAGCCGTCTAGCAGAACTGAAGATTATAGAGCCAACAACAAGAGTTATTCTTACTACACAAAACATTCCGTACGGATCAAAGCTATTTTTCCAATCCGGAGTACAAGTAAAAAAAGGAGATGTTATTTGTGAATGGGATCCATTTAATGCCGTTGTTATTTCAGAGGTATCCGGTAAGATGATATTTGAAAACATGGTTGAAAATATCACCTACAAAACAGAATCTGATGAACAAACAGGATTGAAAGAAAAAATTATTATTGAATCGAAAGATAAAAATAAAATTCCTGCGGCACAGATTTTGGACGAAAAAGGAGAACTTGTTCATACATATAGTTTACCTGTTGGAGCTCACGTTGGTATTTTGGACGGAGCAGCAATCAAAGTCGGTCAAATTTTGTTAAAAATACCTCGTGCAGTAGGTAAAGCCGGTGATATCACAGGGGGTCTTCCTCGTGTCACTGAATTATTTGAAGCAAGAAATCCTTCTAACCCAGCGGTGGTGTCTGAAATTGATGGTGAAATTACATTCGGCAAAATTAAGAGAGGACAACGTGAAATTGTTGTTACATCTAAAACCGGTGAAATTAAAAAATACCTAGTCGCTCTTTCTAAACAAATTTTGGTTCAAGAAAACGACTTTGTTAGAGCTGGAAGTGCACTTTCTGATGGAGCTATTACTCCTTCTGACATTTTAGCAATTAAGGGTCCAACGGCAGTGCAAGAATACATTGTGAATGAAGTACAAGATGTTTATCGTTTGCAAGGTGTAAAAATTAATGACAAACACTTCGAAGTTATTGTTCGTCAAATGATGCGTAAGGTAGAAATAGAAGATCCAGGTGATACTCGTTTTCTTGAAAAGCAAATTATTGACAAGCAAGAGTTTATGGAAGAAAATGATCGTATCTGGGGTAAAAAAGTAGTTATGGATGCTGGAAATTCAGAGACATTATTTGCAGGTCAAATTGTAACTCCAAGGAAATTACGTGATGAAAACAGTATGCTAAAACGTAAAGATTTGAAAATAGTTGAAGTTCGTGATGCAGTTCCTGCAACATCAAGTTCAATTTTACAAGGTATCACGCGTGCATCTCTTCAAACTCACAGCTTTATGTCTGCCGCTTCTTTCCAAGAAACGACAAAGGTTCTTAACGATGCTGCAATCAATGGTAAAGTTGACAAACTGGAAGGTCTGAAAGAAAATGTTATTTGTGGACATTTGATTCCAGCGGGAACAGGTCAACCTGAGTTGGAGAAAATTGTTGTTGCTTCACGAGAAGAATATGAAAAAATTATGGAAGCAAAACGTAATGTTATTGATGTAAATCTAGACGGTGATGATTCTAACGAGTTATAGTTAACCTTTCATTTACCATATCAAAAAAGAGCAGTAAGAATTCTTACTGCTCTTTTTTTGCAATATTTTGCTTTCCAGTATTATAGCAAATAAACGACCTCAACAAAAACAATATTTCACCTACTTCTTTACCCAAAGTTTGTATAACTCGTATTTTTGCAATACAAGATCAACATAATCCGCCGTTTCATTTCCTCTAAAATAGCCGTGCTTACAAACTTCATCATTGTAATACTCAGGATTTGATTTTAAACGGATATAGGTTTCAACATTATTGTCCCACACGTTGGGATTTTTTTTATATTTTATAGCTAACGCCCTTGCATCTGATATATGCGCAGGACCAGAGTTATATGATGCCAATACAAATTTAGTTCGTTCTTGTTGGGATTTTATGTCACTAAACACATCATTTAAGTACTTAATGTACTTAGCCCCAGCTTTTATACTCAGTTCCGGGTTTCTAAAATCAATTTCACTCAAGCCAAAATGCCTTGCGGTACTAGGCATAAGCTGCATCAATCCGGAAGCTCCCGCCCAAGAGACGATATTAGGATCGAATTTTGATTCATTATAGGCCACAGCCGCTACTAAACGCCAATCCCATCCAGCTATTTTGGCATATCTTTTAAAATAGTCGTCAAACGATGAAATTCTATTTTTCGGCAATTTCTTTTCAGCATAACCCTGTGATTCAAAATATTTCGTTCTTTCAAAATACTTATAGTAAATAGTAGAGAAGAATGTTTTACGACTGCTTTGTTTCGACCATTTATTAATGTAAGCCAGTAGTTCGGGACAGTCTTTTCGAACCGCCCACGCAGAACGCTGAGGAAAACTAACAGCCAATCCGTAATCTATATCCGAAAAATAAGTTTTGTTCAAGCGAGCTAAATCATTATCGGCAACCGTGAATGAAATCTTATGTAGTGCCGTTTGTGCTATCAAATCATCTTCTGAGACAGAATCAGGAACTGTAATGATATTGATGCCACCGCCTATTTCATTATTCAAATCTTTCAATCTATCTTGGTAGATGGAGCCATTAGTCACATATACTTGTTTTCCGGCAAGTTGCAAAACGTCTGTTATCATGCTATCTGATTTACTTTGAATAATCACTTGCCTGGTAATGTACTCTTTCTTTGTAAATTCAATCCGTTTTTTTAACTCATTGGTACGAGGCACTCTATAAGCAATCAAATCTGCTTCTCCATTTTCCAAAGCCTCTACCATAGTATTTAAGTTAGGAGCTACTATGACTTCCATTTCGACACCTAACTCGTCACACAACTCCTTAGCAAACTCATATTCATAACCCAACACATTGTCTTTATAATTGAAATAAGAAATTGGACCATAAAGCGTTATCACACGCATTTTGCCTCTATGCTTTATGCTTTGTAAATCGCGATCCAAATTTTCTTGTTCTTTTTTTTGACAACCAAGAAGGGAAAAGACAACAACAATAGTAAGAATAATTGCACGGGGGTTCGTTTTCATATTTTTATGATTTTGCTATTTCAATATCTGTCTCACCAAACAAAGGCAACCCTACAAATTTAAGGTATAATCGAGCTGTTGCAACGACATCTTTTTGACAATAGGTAGCAATTCTTTCTACATCGTTTTCTTGATAATAAACACCTGCAACTTCACTTCCATCAATATCATCCTTAGGAGTAGGAATATTAAAAATAGTAGCTAGAAGTTTTAAAGAAGTATAATTCTTATAATCACCAAATCGCCAAAGCTCCAAGGTGTCAATAAATTTAACCTCCCAAGGTTTTTTCCCTGCAATTTGCAATACTTCAGGTAATGGCAAACCATTAATCAACATCCTACGAGCGATGTAAGGAATATCAAATTCCTTAATATTATGACCACAAATTTGGTGGTAAGGAGTTGTCATAAAACGAGTAAGCATTGCTGAAAACTCTTCAAGAAGAACCTTCTCATCATGTCCGCAAAAAGATTTTATATGAAAAATGGTTGTCCCATTCTTATTAGTAAGAATTCCTACCGATATGCAAACGATTTTACCAAATTCTGCGTAAATACCAGCCTCCCGTTCAAAAGATTGAGCAGCAGTACAATCTTCTCCATACCTATCAGGCATTCTTTTTTGCAGAATATTAAATTTTTCGGACCATAGGAGAATCATGTCTTCCGACATATCCGATAGATTTCGGGTTTGAGGCACCGTTTCAATATCTAAAAACAAAATCTTATCTGCTTTTATATCCGTCATAAGTTTTTTATATTTTTAATGTATCATGAAAGCCGAATGAGTTGTATTATCTCTATGAAATTCTGTATTTCCCATTTCCGGAATAATTAATTATGCACTTCACCCTATTCAGATATTAGGATGCACTAAGTTAAAAATATTTTCTAATAATGGTTGAAAAATACAACTAAAAAAGTTTTTTTAACCTATCTTTGCCAATGAAAATTATTAATAATAACCATTCTTAATTAATTAAACCATGTCTATTAACAAAGTAATTTTAGTTGGAAATGTGGGCAAAGACCCGGAAGTGAGATACTTAGATAACAATGTGGCAGTTGCAAAATTTCCGCTTGCGACAACAGAAAAAGGCTATAAAATGAATAATGGCACAACCATACCAGATAAAACAGAATGGCATAATATCGTTATGTGGAGGGGGTTGGCCGAAATTGCAGAAAAATACGTTCGTAAAGGTGCTCAATTATATATCGAAGGAAAAATTCAAAATAGGACATGGGATGATAAAAACGGAGTGAAACACTACGCTACTGAAATTTTGTGCGAAAATATGCAGTTATTGGGCAAAAGAGCTGATGGCAATGATTCTACTGCTCCTTCATCAACTAAACCGTTTCCAACTGAAGGAAAAACGGAAGCTGCACCTTCAGACCCATTTGAATCTACAGATTCTGATGACGATTTACCATTTTGATTTCTTTGTAACCGATAAAAAAAGAGGCACTGAATAAGTTCAATGCCTCTTTTATTTTGCTTGAAAAGTAGCCTATAGATTATTTAATTTTTCTGCCATTTTGGCTCCTAGATTAACGCACTCCTGAAACTTAGCGGCTTTTAATGCATGCTTTTCTTCCACACCTTCGCAGACAACTTCAAAACCGGTTTCCTCGGCAAAACAAGCTAATTTTTTAATAGCGACACCTGCCCAAGAAAACGAACCAAAATAGCCGAAATAACGACCTTTAATATCCCTGCCTTTAATTTTAGAGAGTAACGCTTCTATTGGTGGAAATAATTCGTTGGTATAAGTGGGACTTCCAATAATCAACCCTTGATAAGTGAAAATATCAGCCAAAATAACGGAAGGGCTCGTTGTTGAGGCATTGTGCATAACTACGTTTTGTATCCCATTAGCAACAAGAGAGTCAGCTATGGTTTCAGCCATCTGTTCGGTATTTCCATACATACTTCCATATACAATTACAACACCCTTTTGTGCTCTATAAAGACTTAATTCATTGTAAATACCAATTGTTTTTTGCACATACTTTTGCCAAACAGGTCCATGAGTACTACAAATAGTACCTATTTCCAACGGACTTAATTTAGCCAAAGCCTTTTGGACAGGACTTCCATACTTACCAACAATATTAGAATAATAGCGTACCATTTCCCTCCAATATTTTTCTGTATTTATTTGATTATCAGTCACGCCACCATCAAGAGAGCCAAAACAGCCAAAAGCATCGCCGGAGAAAAGCACCTTGTTTTTCTCTTCATAAGTCATCATGGTTTCAATCCAGTGAACCATGGGAGTTAAATAAAATCTTAATGTACGACTTCCCAAAGAAAGGGATTCATTATCTTTTACTTCCAACAAATTATCCGTAATGCCAAAATAGCCTTCCAGCATACCGAAAGTTTTGCTGTTACCCACTATTTTTATGTTCGGATATTTTTGTTTAATCGCTCTGATTGAGGCCGAATGGTCAGGTTCCATGTGATTAATAATCACGTAATCAATGGTTCTTTCGCCCAATATAGCTTCTATTTTCTTTACATAAAGTTCCGTATAACAAGCGTCCACAGTATCAATCAATGCTACCTTGTCGTCAACAATCAAATAAGAGTTATACGATACACCCGCAGGCAATTCCCACAATCCTTCAAACAAATGTTTATGCCGGTCATTGACTCCAACATAAAAGATATTATCTACTATTTCCTTTTTTACATACATCTGACTTCTATTTTTTCCTACTAATTGGCAAAGATAAACAAAAAAACATCTCTCCCTATTGAAAAAGATAAGATTATTGTGCTATTGGTCGGGGAATTTCTATTGTGTAAAATCATCGAATTTCATATCTTTGTAAGTTGGATGAGTAAAATATGCTATTTAAAGAGATTATAGGTCAGACCGAAATAAAGAACCGCTTGCTAAAAAGTGTGCAAGAAGGAAGAGTTCCGCATGCACAGTTGTTTTACGGCAATGAAGGTGTAGGGAAAATGCCATTAGCTCTTGCTTATGCACAATACATTTCTTGCACGAATAGAACAGAAAAGGATTCTTGTGGCGTTTGTCCATCGTGCGTAAAATTTCAAAAGAAAATACATCCTGATCTTCATTTTGTGTTTCCTTTTGCAAAAGGAGAAAATAAGGGGAAAGAAAAATGTGATGATTTTCTACCGGAATGGAGAGAATTTACAGCCAAAAACACTTATTTTGGGCTTTCTGATTGGATGAATTTTCTTAATTTGGGGAACAAGCAGGCTACTATTTATGCAAATGAGAGCACAGAAATATTGCGAAAATTAAGCCTAAAAACGTATGAATCCGACTACAAAATAATGATAATTTGGTTGCCGGAAAGAATGCATATTTCTTGTTCGAATAAGCTATTGAAAATTTTAGAAGAGCCCCCCACAAAGACTATTTTTTTACTTGTAAGCGAACAACCCGAAAAAATAATCTCAACCATTATTTCTCGTACACAATCCATTAACATTCCGAACATTGACAACCAAAGTGTTTGCGATACATTAATAGAAAAGTACGACGTATCGCAAAAAAATGCAGCTGATATATCACGAATATCTAACGGAAATTTTGTACGTGCGTTAAACATTATAAACACGAGTCAAGAGACCCAGACTAATTTTATCAATTACCGAGAAATGATGCTCCTTGCGTATGCTCGAAATGTAAGCGGTGCAAAAAAATGGGCAGAAGAAATTGGGGCTTCAACTAATGGGAGAGAAAAACAGAAATCATTCTTGCAATATGCACAGCATATTACCCGTGAATGTTTTATAAAAAGAATTCACAACGACGACTTAAATTATTTGATAGATTACGAATCCGATTTTTCGGATAAATTTTCTCGTTTTGTGGACGAAGATAATATTGAAAATTTAATGAATTATTTTGCTGATGCAGAATCTGATATAGA
This sequence comes from Paludibacteraceae bacterium, assembly GCA_036734385.1. GTDB lineage: Bacteria > Bacteroidota > Bacteroidia > Bacteroidales > Paludibacteraceae > JAAYPI01. Next base: position 155,851 of record DAIMYQ010000001.1, read on the forward strand.
GCAGAATGTACAAGCAAAATTCGTCTTCTTCGATTTATGCCTCAAGTTGATGGCACAAATTAAGAAATAAAATAAAAAAATTATGGAATATAAATTAGCTCAAGGTAACTGCGGATTAAAAGTATGCGGTTGCAAAAAAAACTCTCAACAAATGCTCAGCGTATATGATTGGCTGGCAGATATTCCTGAAACCCAACAAAACAGCGACTTCGTAGAAGTTCAATTTAAAAATACACGCAAAGGTTATTTTCTTAATTCTAATAATTTAAAATTAGAAAAAGGAGATATTGTTGCAGTAGAATCAACCCCAGGTCATGATATAGGAACCGTTACGCTAATTGGAATGCTTGTCAATCTTCAAATGAAGAAGAACGGTGTTGACCCGACAAACAGTGAAATAAAAAGAGTTTACCGAAAAGCCAAACAAACCGACCTCGATAAGTGGGAAGAATCGAAAGAAAAAGAACATGATGCGATGCTTAAAGCTCGTAAAATAGCTCAGGATTTACATCTTAACATGAAAATCGGAGACGTAGAATATCAAGGCGATGGCAACAAAGCTATTTTTTATTACATCGCTGAAGAACGTGTTGACTTTCGCCAACTTATTAAAGTCTTGGCGGAAGTGTTTCAAGTAAGAATTGAAATGAAGCAAATTGGAGCTCGCCAAGAAGCAGGGAGAATTGGTGGAACAGGACCTTGCGGAAGAGAGCTATGTTGCTCTACTTTTTTAAATAACTTTTCCTCTGTAGGAACAAATGCTGCGAGAGTTCAGGACATTTCCTTAAATCCCCAAAAACTGGCAGGACAATGTGCTAAACTCAAATGCTGTTTGAACTATGAACTAAGCTCTTACAACGAAGCATTAAAGGAATTTCCCGCCAAAGATATTGTATTGCAAACAATAGATTTAGATTATTATTTTTTCAAACTAGATGTTTTTGCTCGAAAAATAACTTACTCAACAGCACCAAACTTTCCACAAAACTTAGTTGAAATATCGGTTGATAGAGCAAAACAAGTAATTGAAATGAATAAGCAAAAAGAAAAACCGGAAAATTTAGCAGACGGTAAAGAAGAAGAAAAAAAACCTTTGCCGGAGTTTTCAGGTTCTGTGGGAGAAGATAGTTTAACGCGTTTTGACAGCAAAAAGCCAAATCGGAATAACAACAACAGACGAAATCGGAATAGAAGTCCTAGAAAACCAGAACAAAATTAAAATCATGAAGTCTTTTATAAAAAACATTCGGTTGACGATAGTGATAGTCGCTTGTTTATCAACACTTTTCTGTTCTTGTACCGAGCATCCGGCTTTTTCAGAGTATAAGGGAGTTGAAGTCTCCGGATGGGATAAAAATCGTCCTGTACATTTCAGTGTCCCGATGACTGATACCTTATCGAGGTTTGACATTCTTGTTGACGTAAGGAATGACAATTCCTATCCTTACCAAAATTTTTGGATGTTTATTAACTCAATATCTCCTTCGGGCATTAAAGAAAAAGATACCATTGAGTGCTTTCTTGCTGACAATACGGGCAAATGGTTAGGAAAAGGCTTTTCTTCCACACGCGAAGTTTCCGTGTTATACTTTAAAGGCATCAATTTTCCAGAAAAGGGAACATATCGATTTTCAATACAACAAGGCATGAGAAGTAATTTGTTACAAGGAATAGGAGGTATCGGTTTAACCATAAAAAAAAGTAAGAGGTAATATATGGGGAAAAATAAACTCCAAAAGTTTGAGGACATGGATTCCTATCCCCATGTTTTTCAGTACCCTTTCAGCAAAATCAACCATGAGTCTTTTGAACTTAAAGGGCGTTGGAATGAAAAATTCTTTCATAACGACAATCCTATCGTGTTGGAATTGGGATGTGGCAAAGGAGAATATACGGTTGGATTGGGTAAACTTTTTCCACAAAAAAATTTCATTGGTGTTGATATAAAAGGGGCTCGTATGTGGACGGGAGCAAAAGAATCGTTACAGAATAAAATGAAAAATGTAGCTTTTTTGCGCACAAGCATCGAGCTGATAGACTATTTCTTTTCCGAAAATGAGATTTCGGAAATTTGGCTTACGTTTCCGGATCCACAAATGAAAAAAACACGAAAAAGGCTGACCTCAACGCGTTTTATGAGTCTTTATCAGAAAATAATGAAAGAAAATGGCGTCATTCATTTAAAAACTGATAGTTCTTTCCTGTACACATACACTTGCCTGATGGCAAAACAAAACGATTATAAAATTCTGTTTCAAACAGATGATTTGTACCATTCAAACTGGGTAAACGATATTCTTTCTATCCAAACATTTTACGAACAACAATGGATTGAAAGAGGTCTGAACATTAAATACATACAATTTGAGCTCACCGGAAAAACAACTTTTATAGAACCGGAAGATGAAATAGAATATGACTCCTACAGAAGTTTTAACCGAAGCAAAAGGAGTGGCAAAACAAACAACATAAACGAATAAATCATGACTATTTATCCAAAATTAATACTTGACGCATTGCGAAATGTACGTTATCCGGGAAATAACCAAGATATTGTCAGTAGCAATATGGTTGAAGATGACATCAGAATTGAAGGAAATAAGGTCAGCTTTTCTCTCCTATTGAAAGCCAATGACCCGTTTGCCAAATCACTCGTAAAAGCTGCCGAACAAGCCATATTGGCATATGTTAGCGAAGATATTGACATCAAAGGAAATATTTCAATAAAATCACTGCCGGCACCTAATCCATTGTTAAACACTAAATCACTTTCAAACATAAAACATAAAATAGCCATCTCATCAGCTAAAGGAGGCGTCGGGAAATCGACGGTAGCATCCAATTTAGCAGTAGCATTGGCAAGAAAAGGTTATAAAGTAGGACTCTTGGATGCTGATATATTCGGACCGTCCATCCCTAAAATGTTTAACATTGAGGACGAAAGACCTTTGGTCGAAAATGTTGATGGAAAAGATTTAATCATTCCAATCGAAAAATTAGGAGTAAAAATCCTTTCTATCGGTTTTTTCATCGACAAAGAAAACCCCGTTATCTGGCGAGGAGGAATGGCAAGTAACGCCCTAAAACAGCTCATCAACGATGGTAAATGGGGAGATTTAGACTTCTTTCTAATTGATTTACCCCCGGGCACAAGCGATATACACCTCACACTTATCCAAACCATTGATGTAGATGGTGCCATCATTGTAAGTACACCACAACAAGTGGCGTTAATAGATACGCTGAAAGGGATCAATATGTTCCAAAATGAAAAGGTCAATATTCCTATCATCGGATTGATTGAAAATATGGCTTGGTTTACTCCCGCTGAATTACCCAACAATAAATATTATATCTTTGGAAAAGACGGTGGAAAAAATCTTGCTAAAGAAAAAGGAATCTCTTTTTTAGGACAAATACCGATTGTACAAAGCATTTGCGAAGCAGGAGACAATGGTTCTCCTATTGTTACAGAAGAAGATAATATGGTTGGCACGGCTTTTGGTAGTATAACAGAAAATATCATTCAAAATATCAAAAAGACAATCAATTAGGACCGATATTTTTATTATACACGCAATTAATAAGTATATTTGCATAAATTTAAACACAATGGTGAAAACGAAAGAATTATTAGACACAATAGTAGCCGGAATTCAAGATAAAAAAGGTTCTAAGATAGTGGTTGTAGACCTTACTAAGTTAAACAATTGCATTTGTAAATATTTTGTTATTTGCGAAGGCACGTCTAATACACACGTTAATTCTACCGCACTATCATTGAAAGATTTTGTAAAAGAAAACACAAAAGAAAGACCCTTGGCAATGGAAGGTCTTGAAAATAGCGAATGGGTTGTGTTGGATTATGCAGACATCATGGTACACATCATGCAACGAGAACCAAGACACTTCTATGATTTGGAACATTTATGGGCTGACGCGAAGATCACAGAGATTGCCGATTTATAATTAGTTACATTAATTTTGAGAATAATATATGGATAATAACCAACCCCAAAAGCCTATAAACAAGAAGCCTAAAGGAAAATTAGGGTTCAGTATGTATTGGTTTTATGGAGCTATTGCAGCCTTTCTTATCGGCTCCACTTTTTTCATGAACGATACTGCAAAAAAAGAGGTATCTTACTCTGAATTTAAAACATATGCTGAAAAAGGATATGTTAAAACCATTGTAGTTGTTACAAACAAAAATGAAGCCGAGGTGGAAATAAAAAAAGATCCGGCGATACAAAAAGAAGTGTTTGGTGACAAAGGATCAACCATTAAAAATAGAAAATTAAGTGTACGTATTCCCTCTCCCGAAAAGTTGGAAGAATTCACTTCCGAAAATGATAAAAAAGCGAATACCACAACAGATGTTCGCTACGAAGAAAGAAAAGATTATTTGGACACCCTTCTTTGGTCGTTCGGGCCATTCGTTCTCATCATTATCATCTGGATTTTGGTAATGCGTAGAATGGGAGGAAATAATTCCGGTGCCGGTGGAATCTTTAATGTCGGTAAATCCAAAGCTCAACTTTTTGATAAAGGAACTAACACGATGAAAGTTACCTTTAAAGATATTGCCGGATTGGCAGAGGCAAAACAAGAAGTACAAGAAATTGTAGACTTTCTCAAGAATCCTGCAAAATACACAAGTCTGGGAGGGAAAATTCCTAAAGGAGCATTGTTGGTAGGCCCTCCGGGAACCGGAAAAACATTACTTGCGAAAGCTGTCGCAGGAGAAGCTGATGTGCCGTTCTTTTCTATGTCGGGTTCCGACTTTGTTGAAATGTTTGTGGGAGTAGGAGCTTCCCGCGTTCGTGATTTATTCCGTCAAGCAAAGGAAAAAGCACCCTGTATCATTTTCATCGATGAAATTGATGCCGTGGGTAGAGCACGTGGCAAAAACCCATCTTTCAACTCTAATGACGAAAGGGAAAATACGTTAAATCAGTTACTCACAGAAATGGACGGGTTTGGTTCCAATAGCGGTGTTATAATTTTAGCTGCTACTAACCGTGCCGAAATCTTGGATAAAGCCTTGTTACGTGCAGGACGTTTTGACAGGCAAATACATGTAGATTTGCCGGATGTGCACGAAAGAAATGAAATATTCGGAGTACACCTTCGTCCTTTAAAATTAGCTGCCGATTTGAATATTGAATTTTTGGCAAAACAAACTCCCGGATTTTCGGGAGCAGACATTGCCAATGTTTGTAACGAAGCTGCCCTAATTGCAGCAAGAAAAAACAAAACAGAAGTAGAAAAACAAGATTTCTTAGATGCCGTAGATAGAATTATCGGAGGTATGGAGAAAAAAAATAAAATTACTACTTCCGCAGAAAAAAAATCTATCGCTACCCACGAAGCCGGACACGCTTCCGTGAGTTGGCTATTGGAATATGCCAATCCGTTGGTAAAAGTAACGATTGTACCGAGAGGCAAGGCATTAGGAGCTGCTTGGTATCTGCCTGAAGAAAGACAATTAACGACCAAGGAACAACTATTGGATGAAATGTGTGCCATTTTGGGTGGACGAGCTGCAGAAGAAATTGTTTTTTCTAGAGTTTCTACAGGAGCACTAAACGACTTGGAAAGAGCCAGTAAAATGGCTTACTCTATGGTAGTTTATTACGGTATGAGTGAAAAATTATCGAACATGAGTTATTTCGATTCATCAGGCTCCGACTATTCCTTCACCAAACCTTACAGCGAAAAAACGGCTGAGGTTATTGACATAGAAGTGCAAAAAATAATTTCAGAACAATACCAAAGAGCCATTAAATTAATCACGGACAATAAAGAAAAACACGCTGCTCTAGCGAATTTACTTATTGAAAAAGAAGTTATTTTTGCTGAAGATGTGGAACGTATTTTTGGCAAAAGACCTTGGGCTAGTCGCATGGACGAATTAATCAGCGAAAGTGAAAAAGAAAAGAAGGACAAAGAAACGGTAGAAGAAAAAAAAGATACAAATACTGAAGAGATGGGTAACGATTCCGAGAAAGGAGCAGAAAAACAAACACAAGAAGAAGATAAAGAATCGGTATGATAAAGAATCTAATTCAACGAACATTAACCGGATTTTTGTTCGTTACAGTGGTACTGCTAAGTATATACTTTCAAAAGGAGTATTATACTTTTTCTCTTTTATTCTTTATTTTAACAGGCGTTGCATTGTATGAATTTTATCGCATGATCAACCTTTATGAAGAAGTAAAACTGTCTTATCCGGTGCTTATTATAGCGGGATTGGTTCTTTATACGTGTTGCTTTTTATTGTCGGCAGGGTTGACGTCTTATAAAATATTATTTGTCTATGCCTTATTTCTTGTTGCACTTGTAATCGGAGGATTATATACAAAAGAAAAAAAACCTATCCACAATGTTGCGTTTGCCTTTTTGGGACAAGTAATGATAGCATTTCCGTTTGGCATTCTAAACGCCATTGCTTTTGAAGAAATACATTGGTTATTTGCTCTATTTATCCTCATCTGGGTGTATGATTCGGGAGCATATCTTTTTGGTGTAAAATTTGGCAAACACCACCTATGTGAACGTATTTCTCCCAAAAAAACATGGGAAGGGTTTATCGGAGGGTTTATTGCAGCACTTTTGGCATCACTTATTTTTGCTCATTTTACACCTGAAATTGCGGTGTGGAAATGGTTGCTTTTTGCTACTTTTGTCGTCGTGTTTGGCACATGGGGCGATTTATCCGAATCATTATTAAAACGCTCGGTAAATGTGAAGGACTCAGGAAAATTACTGCCCGGACATGGAGGAATACTCGATCGTTTCGACAGTTGCCTTTTGTTGGTTCCCATTATTTATTTTTACTTGCAAATAATATAGAGTATCCATAAAAACAAATATACTTAAATCTTAAATTGAGTCCTAAATGAGAATTCACAAAGAAGGAAGAACTTTACTACTTATTTTATTTTTAACTCTCGCGATAGTAAACACATTAATATTTATCATTTTCAGAACACCTATCGTACCTATCATAGCGTTAATCCTTTCAATAGGCTTTTTTATCTTTTTTACCCACTTTTTTAGGAGTCCGGAACGCATCGTTCTAGCTGATGAAAATTACATCATAGCTCCCGCCGACGGAAAAGTGGTAGTCATTGAACCCGTAGAAGAAACTGAATATTTAAAAGGAAAATGTCGCCAAGTTTCCATTTTCATGTCTGTGTTTGACGTGCATGCCAATTGGTATCCCCTTTCAGGTAAAGTTATCCACGTATCTCACCAAAACGGGCGAAGAATGGCTGCTTATTTACCCAAATCAAGCACCGAAAACGAACGTTCGACCATTGCCATAGAAGCTTGTAACAAACAAACTATTTTGGTTAGACAAATAGCAGGAGCGTTGGCTCGTCGTATTGTAACCTATGCAAAAGTGGGTGATAACTGCAAAATAAACAACCAACTCGGATTTATAAAATTCGGTTCACGTGTTGATATGTATCTTCCTCTGGATGCTGAGATTTTAGTTGATTTACACGAAGAAGTCATTGGTAATGAAACAATCATTGCAAAATTGAAACACGACTAATAATTCATTATCAATACAATACCTATTTTTACTTCTTTACTTTTCAATTAATGTGACTTAATTCTTATATTTATAATGCTTGTAAAGACATTCGGAGCAGCTGTTCATGGAATTGACGCCTCAATAATCACCATAGAGGTAAACGTATCGCAGGGAATTAAGTTTTTTTTGGTAGGATTACCCGATAATGCAGTAAAAGAAAGCCATGAACGTATTGTTTCCGCCTTACAATACAACGGATATAAATTCCCCCGTCAACAAATCATCATCAACATGGCACCCGCAGACCTTCGTAAAGAAGGCTCTTCTTACGACTTGCCTTTGGCAATGGGGATTATGGCTGCGGGAGAACAAATTTCCGAAGAAAGAATAAAAGAATATGTGATTATGGGCGAATTGTCGCTCGACGGAAACGTGATGCCCATAAAAGGAGCTTTGCCCATTGCCATAAAAGCAAGAGAAGCAGGATTTAAAGGTCTTATACTCCCCAAAGAAAATGCAAAAGAAGCTGCTGTAGTGAATAATTTGGACGTGTACGGCGTTGAAAATATAAAAGAAGTCATTCGCTTTTTGAATGGCGAAGAAGAACTCGAAGCCACTGTTGTTAACACCCGAGAAGAGTTCTTCAACATGGTAAATGAATTGGAAACCGATTTTGCTGACGTAAAAGGACAAGAATCTGTAAAAAGGGCATTGGAAGTAGCAGCAGCAGGCGGGCACAACATCATTATGGTAGGACCTCCGGGAGCCGGAAAATCGATGCTTGCCAAACGAATTCCGTCCATTCTTCCTCCTTTAACGTTACACGAAGCATTAGAAACCACAAAAATCCATTCCGTTGCCGGAAAAATAGAGAAAGGTGTTTCGCTTATGTTCCAACGCCCTTTTCGAAGCCCGCATCATACAATTTCGGATGTGGCATTGGTTGGTGGAGGTTCTTTTCCTCAACCGGGGGAAATTTCTTTGGCTCACAATGGCGTTCTCTTCCTCGACGAATTGCCTGAATTTAAACGCACCGTTTTAGAAGTAATGCGTCAACCGCTGGAAGACAGGAAGATATGCGTTTCCCGTTCGAAATTCAGTGTCGAATATCCGGCAAGCTTTATGCTGGTTTCCTCCATGAACCCATGCCCTTGCGGATACTACAATCACCCCGAAAGAGAATGCGTTTGTGCTCCCGGTGTGGTACAAAAATACCTGAATCGCATTTCAGGACCCTTGTTAGACAGAATCGACATTCACATAGAAATAGTTCCTGTTTCTTTCGATAAATTGGCTTGTACAAAACCTACGGAAAAAAGCAGCGTGATTAGAGAACGGGTAATCAACGCAAGAAAAATACAAGAAGAACGTTTTCGGGATGTACAAGGCATCCACTGCAATGCACAAATGTCCTCCAAGCTACTCCGTAAGTATACCGTTATCAACGATGAGAGCCAACAACTGTTGAAACATGCTATGCAAAAGCTAAACCTTTCGGCAAGAGCCTATGACAGAATTTTGAAAGTTGCCCGTACCATTGCCGATTTGGATGGAGCAGAACACATTGCCACCGAACACATTTCCGAAGCCATCAACTACCGCAACCTTGACCGCGAAGGTTGGGCGGGATGAAAACCCAATCCTGCCACCTACCCCAGCCTAAGAAAGCCTCTTTTGACATATAATACCCGGTTACTACGCAAGACTTATACCGGGGAAAAAAGTCCGTTGGATAATCTTGACATTTAGTTAATTTTTAAACTTTTTATTGAAATAAACTTTTTATCTTTGGAAAGGAAATAATAAAACTAACAAAAAAACGTCTGTTTCTCTTCTCAATAAAATTCCTGTATGTGCAATAACCAGAAAATAAGTAAATATTATAACATTCTAAATAACATAACTTTAGCTAAACAAACATACACTTCTATAGCGGATGTATGTGCAATAGCGTAGTACATACAGGAATTTGTTGCACATACACAGATGTTAGGCAACATGCTAAAAGACACCCGAACAACAATGAAACATAAGTTATAAAAGTGACATAATGAGCAACATAACACAAAACATAAAGTCTTATAAAGTTGTATATCCTCAGATATATTCCTACACTCTTCCTGAACTAAAGCCAAATGAAGGCTCACAAAAAATTGGATATACAGAGCAGGAAAATGTGCACGATAGAATATTACAACAAGTAAAAACAGCTGCTATTAGATTAAAATATGAATTGTTATGGAGTGCACCTGCTTTTTTTAAGGACAGTGATGAGTCTTTTATTGACAAAGTATTCCACAAATTTCTTGAAAAAAAGGGAATTGAAAGAAAATGGGAACTAGGGCAAGAATGGTTCTACTTTAATGGAGAACCGCTCAAGTCAAAAGATTTATTTGATTTATTCCGTAAAGAAAAGTTTTCAGCTTTACAAAACGATAAAGGAAAAATAGATTACACCTTGCGTTTTGAACAAAATGAAGCTGTTGAAAAAGCTATTGACTATTTCCAGAAAACTGAAAAAGGAGAATTTCTTTGGAATGCCAAGCCTCGGTTTGGTAAAACCCTTGCAAGTTATGACTTAGCAAAACGACTGGGTGCCAACAAAGTTCTTATTGTAACCAATAGACCTGCCATTGCCAATTCATGGTTTGATGATTTTGAAATGTTTGTTGACGGATATAATTTTATTTCAGAGACATCTTCTTTAAAGAGTAGAGCTACCCTTACAAGAGAGCAACATATTGCTATAAAACCCATCAAACCTCTTATTACATTTCTTTCCTTGCAAGACCTCAAAGGCTCTAAATATTTTGGAGGGAATTACGATAAATTACGCTGGGTGGCTGACTTGGAATGGGACTTGTTAATTATTGATGAAGCTCACGAAGGTGTTGATACAGGAAGAACTGACGCTGCTTTTGATGTAATTAAACGTAAACACACCCTTCATCTATCTGGAACTCCATTCAAGGCATTGGCTAATGAGAAATTTCCCAAAGAAGCCATATACAATTGGACTTATTTAGATGAGCAAAAAATCAAACAGATAGAGCTTGAAGAAGGAGAAACAGGAGAACATACTGATTTACCCGACCTAAAGCTGTTTACTTATCGTATTTCCCAAATGATTACAGATGAAGTAAATGAGGGGATTGAAATTGATAATGAAACGCGTGATTATGCTTTTGATTTGAATGAGTTTTTTAGAGCGGAAAACAAAAGATTTGTTCACGAAGATGACGTAAAGGAGTTTTTAAGGAATCTTTCAACAAACAAAAAATATCCTTTCTCAACACCAGAACTTAGGGAAGAACTAAAACACACATTTTGGTATGTAGGCAATAGAGTTGAATCTGTAAAAGCTTTAGAAAAACTGCTCAAAGAAGACCCAATTTTTAAAGATTATAAAGTAATTGTTGCAGCGGGTGATGGAAGAAGTTTTGAAGAAGAAGAAAACGATTTTAAAGGCAACGAGTCTTCTTTTCAAAAAGTAAAAACAGCAATTGCCGAAAATGATAAAACCATTACGCTTTCTTGCGGACAATTAACCACTGGAGTAACCATAAAAGAGTGGACAGCCGTTTTGATGCTCACAGATATTAAATCGCCTTCGCTGTATATGCAAGCGGCTTTTCGAGCTCAAAATCCTTTTAAGGAGTTTAGAAATGGCGAATTGTACTTTAAAAAATCTGCTTACCTTTTTGATTTTGCTCCTACTCGAGTACTTGAAATTTACGACCAGTTTGCGAATGGCTTAAATCCAAAAGCAGTAAAAGGTGAAATCACAGAAAAAGATAGAGAAGAAAACATCAAAGAACTTCTGAACTTCTTTCCTGTAATCTCAGAAGATGTTAATGGGGAAATGATTGAGCTTGATGCCAATAAAGTGCTCACTTTTCCCAACGCTTTGGCTGCAACAGAGATTGTGCAAGCACGTTTCATGACCAATCTATTGTTTAATGATAGCTTAAAGGGTGTTTTCAATTTCCCTAAAGAGGTTGAGGACATCTTAGATAAAATGCAGGTAGAAAAAAACAAGCGTGTACAAAGATCAACTAACACACTTGATTTAGATGATGCCAGAACTGTGAACAACAACAAAACGAAAGAAATAAATACCAATACACAAATTATTCTCGGTGAAAAAATATTCAAAACAAATACCGAAAGAGTTGTTGACAATTTATTGGAATTGAATACTGAACAAATTTATGCTGATGAATTAGTTAAAAAAGTTTCAGAAGTTGCCGAACCACTGATTGCAAAGTATAAAGAAGTGTATAAAGCAACCCAAGCGGAAACCAACGAGGTTACCAAACAAATTCAAGAAAAAGTAAAACAAATTGCCGAAGAATTTAATAATGCCGAAGTTAAAGACAGCGAGGCACTGAAACAAAAACTGATTGATACCATTGAATTAGATTTTGTTACGAATAAAGTCACCCAAAAGGAAGATGAAAAGGTAGAAAAAGTACAGAAAACTAAAGAAGATGAAATAAGAGATAGATTGCGTTCTTTCACTCGTACCATCCCTATGTTCATCATGGCTAATGACTCGAAAGAGGAAATTACCATTGATAATTTTGATTTAGAGATTGACGACAATGATTTCCTTGAACTTACCAGTATCACAAAAGAAGAATTTCACAAACTGCGTGATGGTTTTGATTACGAAGAAGATGGAGAACGGAAAACCTTCCAAGGCGTATTCAACAAATACCGTTTCAATGCTTCCATTGCAGAATTTAGGTTAAAGAAAAATGAATTAGCCAACTATTTTACGGCAGAAGAAGATATTTTTGAGCTAATACCCAACCAAAAAACCAACCAAATTTTCACCCCCAAAAAGGTGGTGCAAATGATGATTAACCAATTAGAGGAGCATGACCCTACTTTGTTTACGAGAACGGATAGCACCTTTATCGACTTGTATATGAAATCGGGTATGTACATCACAGAGATTGTGAAAAAACTCTTTCACAACACTCGAAAACACTACCAAAGTGATGAAGATTGTTTGAAACATATTCTGGAAAACCAAGTGTATGGACTGGCTCCAACACCAATTTTACAAGGCATTACGCAATCTTACATTTTTGGTTTTGATATCGAAAATATGATTTCTCGCAATAACTTTGTACAACACGACATTACCCCAGAAGCCCAAGAAGGAAAAGCAAAAGAAAAATTAAAAGAACTTTTAAAATTTAACGAGAATATGAAATTTGATGCCGTTGTAGGAAATCCGCCTTATCAGGAAACTGTAGAAAAGACTGAAAGTCAATCACAAGCAAATTCAAAATGGGTATATTATCTATTTCAAAATACAGCTGATGTTATTGGAAAAAAATCATCACTAGTTTATCCTTTTGGTGGTTGGTTTGATGATAATGAAACTTTTCAAGGTTTTGGTAAGCGAATTTTGAGTGATGGTCACACAGTATCAATAAATGCTTTTGAAGGAACAACCGACAAACGTGCGTGGTATAGAAATGATATAAACCCAAGCCCAATTTTTGGGGATGGAGTAAACCTTTCAGCAGGTGTTTCAATTGTTAATCGTGATATGATTAATTCTCATAAGTCATTTGAGTACACAAACCGTATGTATTCTGATACTAAAAGAATTGTAAATGTAAACGAATGGGAGTCCCTATCCCCAAATCCCGAATTTACAGTTGGGATTAAGTTAATTGGTGATAAGATTAAAAAATATGTTTCAAACAAAACATTTGGAATTGAAAGTGATTTTATTGAAAAATACCCCACATTGTATTCTTTAGAACCTAATGAATTCAAACAACCAATACGATTATTAACGAATGACAAGTCTGGTTCAGCAGGTAGAGCCAAATGGTATTTTATTGAGCGAACAACAATTGAAAAAAACACAGACTTAATTGACCAATACAAAGTAGCAATGCCTTCAGCTTATCCTAAAAAAACATTGGTATCAGGTATTCCAACTATTGAACAAGTTCTTTCTAGAGCATCTGAAATAATTGAAATATTTAAACCTAAAGAAGTGTTCGGAAGAAGTAAAATGCTAATATTTAATTCCGAGAAAAAGGTTGATGTTGAAAATTTTATCAAATATACACAAACAAGGTTTTTTGCTTATATGGTTTTGAATGAACCAAACAGAAGTTTTACATTCGGTTTTGTGATTCCCCTTCTAGATTTCACTCCTAATTCCGATATTGATTGGACAAAACCTATTCCAGAAATTGATAATCAATTATATACTAAATTCAAATTTGACCAAAGCGAAATTGATTTCATTAATAACCACGAATAAAGTCAGCTTATTAAGTTATTATGAATGAAATTAGTTTTAAAAATATAGATATCCGGGAAGATTATCTTTTAAAAAAAGATGACCTGTTAGATATTCTTTTACAAGACAAAACCACTGGTAATACTATTTTGTGGGCTACAGATTCGTATGAACAAAAAGGAAAGAAATTTGCTTCATTTGCCCCTATAACTTCGGATTTGGTGACAGGCAAAAATGGTAAATTAATACAACCGCGTTCCGTAAAAAGTAAAGAAGAACAGCTTTTAAGAACCAGAGATAAGGCAGAGGTTTTCACACCTCTTAGTATTGTTAAACAAATGAATGAAGCTTGTGATACCAAGCGTATAACAAAAAATAATTGGCAAGAGTATGTTGCTTTGTTGAAGTTAGAAATTACTTGTGGTGAAGCTCCATTTATTGTTTCTCGTTATGACCCCGTTTCTGATAAACAGGAATTACTGCCTTTGGCAGAGCGTGTAGGTTTTTTAGATAAAAAGTTGACTGTGGTTTCAAAATATTGTACCACGCAAGATGAATGGCTAAAATGGGCAAAAATCGCTTTTCAAAGTTCTTATGGTTATGAATGGCAAGGCGATAGTTTACTCATCGCTAGAGAGAATTTGCTTTATACGTTTATAGATTACTATCAAGACAAATTTAAAGAAATGCCAAGCATAGAGCTTCAAAAAGAGATAGCTGAAATTATAGCTTGGAACATCTTTCAAATGGACGGTTTGAAATATGTGATTCCAATGAGTTGCAAAACCGAGCAAGTAACCATTAAAGGAACAGAAACTTTATTTGGCAAAGAAGATGACCAAATAATAGAAAAACCATGTGAAGGCTGTGAAAAAAAGACAGCTAAAAATCATAATGGGATTTATGTAAAGACTATGGACTGGAGAGAAAATAAAATCATACGATTCGTGGATATTGTTGATTAAATTAATTAAATGAGAACAACTACACAACACTTGGAAAAAGAAGCACGATTGCCTAACATTGGCTATACGTAATGCGGGGGAAAGTGCTGATATGAAAGTAATTACTCCCGCTGCCGCCGATTTGTAATCGGTGGCTTGCTCGGCAAGAGCAAGAAAAATAG
>DAIMYQ010000002.1:0-11318 GCA_036734385.1 Paludibacteraceae bacterium
GCATTAATCAGAAAATAATAACTTTTTTAAGTTCCCCAATGTACTCCTTTACAAAAAGCTCCGTATTTTTTACTCTTAATTATACACCATCAGTTTTCCTGTTAAATATTCACTTTTAATTAGATTTTTGCATATACATCCAAAAAAATTTGTTTTAAAACACAATATATGTATTTATTTACGCCAAAAAAATATCAAATTAATATATTTTTTTGTAAATTTGCGACAATTTATTTGTATTAAACAGTAATTATACAACCTATTTTTAGAATCATACATTATGGCAAAATTGACGAAAGAAGATGCTCTTCTCTATCACTCCCAAGGAAAACCGGGAAAAATTGAGGTTATACCCACAAAACCTTACAGTTCGCAACGCGACCTATCACTTGCTTATTCACCGGGAGTTGCAGAACCTTGTTTAGAAATTGAAAAAAATCCGGAAACAGCGTATGAATATACAGCCAAAGGAAATTTGGTGGCTGTTATTTCAAACGGAACAGCAGTACTTGGATTGGGTGATATAGGTGCAATAGCAGGGAAACCTGTGATGGAAGGGAAAGGCTTATTATTTAAAATATTTGCCGGAATTGATGTATTTGATATCGAAGTAAACGAAAAAGATCCCGCAAAATTTATCGAAGTAGTAAAAGCAATTGCTCCTACCTTCGGTGGCATCAATTTGGAAGACATCAAAGCTCCCGAATGTTTTGAAATAGAAGATCGTTTAAAGGAAGAATTAGATATTCCACTAATGCACGATGACCAACATGGTACAGCCATTATCTCATCTGCAGGATTGATAAACGCACTTGAAATTGCAGGAAAAAAGATTGAAAATGTAAAAATCGTTGTCAACGGTGCAGGTGCTGCCGCAAACTCATGTACAAAATTATACATGGCTTTGGGTGCAAAATTGGAAAATATCGTCATGGTTGACTCTAAGGGCGTAATTTCAAAAAAACGTACTGATTTGAACGATCGCAAAAAGCCATTTGCCACAGATAGAGATATTACGACATTGGCAGAAGCCGTTAAAGATTCGGATGTCTTTTTAGGTTTATCAGTTGCAGGAGTTCTTTCTACAGACATGGTTAAATCCATGAATGCTAACCCAATTATATTTGCTTTGGCAAACCCAAATCCTGAAATTTCTTACGAAGAAGCTATGTCTGCCCGTCAGGATATTATTTTTGCTACCGGACGTTCCGATTATCCGAACCAAATCAACAATGTTCTCGGATTTCCTTACATTTTCCGTGGTGCATTGGATGTCCGTGCCAAATGTATAAACGAAGAAATGAAACTTGCTGCGGTTCAGGCAATTGCCCAATTGACCAGACAACGTGTTCCTGATGTTGTCAATGCAGCTTACAATTTACAACGTATTTCTTTCGGACGTGAATATATTATTCCCAAACCGCTTGATCCACGTTTGCTGACAACTGTTGCTCCTGCTGTAGCTAAAGCAGCTATTGAATCGGGTGTTGCAAGGAAAACAATTTCCAACTGGAAAGAATACAATGATAAACTACGCAGTATCATGGGAGGTAGTGACAACAAAATGTTGCGTCACTTCTACGATACGGCAAAACAAAATCCGAAACGTGTCGTATTTTCAGAATCCAATCATGTTAATATGATTAAAGCCGCACAACTGGCATTTTCAGAAGGTATCTGTTTTCCAATTCTACTTGGAAATGAAGAAAAAATTGCGAGTATTGCTGCCGAAAATGAAATTGATTTAACAGGAATTCAAATCATAAATCTTCGTCACGACCGCGAAGAAGAACGTCGCATGAAATATGCCAAAATATTGTCAGCAAAAAGAAGCCGTGAAGGTATGACATTGGACGAAGCATACGAAAAAATGTACGAACGCAATTACTTTGGTATGATGATGGTAGAAACCGGAGAAGCCGATGCGTTAATTACCGGTGTTTATACAAAATATGCCGACACAATTCAAGCTGCAAAAGATGTTATTGGAATGCGTGAAAACACCAAACACATCGCGGCAATGCATATCTTAAATACAAAAAAAGGAACTTTCTTCTTGGCTGATACACTTTATAATCGTCACCCATCAACCGAAACATTGATTGACGTTGCTAAGTTAACACACGACACGGTTAAGTTCTTTGCTCACGAACCTGTTATGGCAATGTTGTCTTATTCAAACTTCGGCTCTGACAAACAAGGTAGCCCTGCGAGTGTTCACCAAGTAGTAGAAACACTTCAGAATCAACACCCTGAAATGCTAGTAGATGGTGAAATGCAAGTAACTTTTGCGTTAAATAAAGACCTTCGTGATAAAAAATATCCGTTCTCAAGACTTTACGGACGTGATGTTAATACATTGATATTCCCAAATTTAAGCTCTGCCAACATTGCTTACAAGATGATTATTGAAATGGGATTGGCAGAATCAATCGGACCTATTCAAATGGGATTAAACAAACCGGTTCACATTTTGGATGTTGAAAGTTCTGTACGTGACATCGTAAACATGACTACCATTGCCGTGTTAGATGCTATTGTTGAAGAACAAATCAAAACAAATAACTTAAAGAGAATTAGTTAATAAACGACTGATTTTTAAATATCTTAAAAGCCGATTCTAAAAAAGAATCGGCTTTTTTGTTTGGAGATTTCTCATCAAAATAAAAGAGCAAGAAACAATATTAACATTTCCAAAATAATTTCTTACCTTTGCGGTCTAATCTTCGTCATACTATAAATGGCGTAAAAGGCTAAAGCCTCCCCATTTCAAATACTTGCAAAAATCATTCCCTAAATGAAAAATGACACATATTTGGTGTGTTCTGTATTACAAATTTTCACAAATAATAAGGACATGGAAACAAAAAAAACAGTCGTAGTAGTCGGTGGCGGATTCGCAGGACTAAATCTCGCTAAAAATTTAGATGAAAAACTTTTTGATGTTATTCTTGTTGACAAGCTTAATCATCACCAGTTTCAACCCCTATTTTATCAAGTTGCTGCATCGCAAATTGAACCTTCCAATATTTCATTTCCTTTTCGTCATATATTCAGAAAAAAAAAGAACGTTTATATTCGTTTAGCAGAAACATTAAGCATTGATACACCAAACAATACAATAACAACTACCATAGGCGATTTCAAATACGATTATTTAGTTCTTGCAATGGGTTGTAAAACTAACTTCTTTGGTAATAACAAAATTAAAAAACATGCTTACACGTTAAAAACGACGTATGATGCCATCACCATCCGTAACCACATCTTACAAACCTTTGAAGATATTATTTCTGCTAAAGAAGATAAAAAAGAGGCATTATTAAATATTGTGATTGTCGGAGCCGGACCTACCGGAGTCGAACTGGCAGGTGCTTTTGCAGAAATCAAACGGCAAATATTACCTAAAGATTATCCAAGAATTGATTTTTCAAAACTCAGTATTATCTTGATAGATGCTGCCAAAAACACCTTGAATAACATGAGTGACAATGCGAAACAAGCTTCGCAGAAATACCTTGAAAAAATGGGAGTCAAAATTTTGACTGAAACTTTTGTCAATACTTACGACGGTGAAGTTCTAGAATTAAGTACCGGCAAAACTATCAAAACAAAGACATTGATTTGGGCTGCAGGTGTTACAGGCAATACCATTGAAGGATTGCCCAAAGAAGCGATGACCAGAGGTAGCCGTATAAAAGTAGACAGAATAAACAAGGTGCTTGGATGCGAAAACATATTTGCCATCGGAGACATATCCTTTATGGAAACGCCCAAATATCCACATGGTCATCCACAACTAGCCAATGTAGCTATTAATCAGGGCAGTAACTTAGCCCACAACCTTAAAAAGATAGTTGAACAGAAAACTACTACTGCGTATGAATATAAAAACTTTGGAACAATGGCAACTATCAGCCAAAACAGGGCTGTTGTCGACTTAGATTTTGTTAAATTCAAAGGATTCTTTGCTTGGTTTATTTGGATGTTCTTACACCTTATGCTTATTCTTAGCGTAAGAAATAAACTAATTATATTTATCAATTGGGCATGGGCCTACATCACTAAAAACACTGCCCTTCGTTTAATATTAAAACAAAACGACCCGGAAAAGCCAAACTTATAAAAAATAGTTTTAGATATCATTTAAAAGCCGATTTTTAGCCTGAAGTCGGCTTTTGTTATTTTCAAAAAAACAACCTTAGTAAAAATAATATTTTATCTTTGCCTATCAATTTAAATATAAAATTTAATTATGGCACACTCAAAATCTTATAGCCGACGGGAAGAAAAAGTAAATTATCAGACTCATGCTTTCGGAGTACTTATGGCAATTGTCGGTACCATTATTTTACTAAATAAAGCCATTGCTTATGATAATAGCTGGGGAATTTTGGCATACTCTATATTTGGATTCGGTATGTTGGCATGTATGCTCTCTTCCACCATGTATCATTATGTAAAAGAACCTAAAATAAAAAGCATTTTGAGGCACTTTGATCATGGTAACATCTACATTCTTATCGCCACCAGTTATTCTCCGTTTACCTTGATATTACTGAGAAATGAAGGCATGTGGGGTTGGACTATTTTTTCATTAGTTTGGCTGATAGCACTTGTAGGTATAGCATTTAATTTCCGCACATTGAAAGCTAATAACAACTTAAAAACAGCTTCTTACGTGCTAATGGGTATGACTGTGTTTATTGCTATCAAACCACTAATAGAAGTTGCCATAGCAAAAGATTGCCTTGACGTTTTGTATTGGTTAGGTGCAGGTGGTGTATTTTATGTGGTAGGTTCATTCTTCTATGCATTGGCAAAACATGAGTTCATACACGCCGTATTTCACATATTCGTATTACTTGGTTTGGCTTGTCACATTATGTCTGCTTACCTCATTCCACTTAATTAATCGCAAAATTTAGATGACCAGACCAAAGCTTGATGAAAATATTTCTATAGAAAACTTTCAAAATTATTATTGGCTAAAAAAAGAACTGGTTGATTTTTGCAGAAATTTGGGTATTAATAAAAGTGGTGGTAAAATTGATATTTCATACCGCATTGAACAATACCTGAAAACAGGAGAGAAAATTGTTCATTCTGAAAGAGAAAAAAGCATTTCAAAATTTAATTGGAACTCAACAAAACTTGATTTAAACACTTTAATCACTGACAATTTTTCGTGCACCGAGAATGTCCGTTCATTTTTCAAACACACGATTGGAGAAAATTTCAAATTCAATGTGCCATTTCTGAAATGGCTAAAATCGAATAATGGAAAAACATTAGAAGAAGCTATTGAAAAATGGAAAGAAATCAATGCTCATAAAAAAGATAACAACTTTAAAACCGAGATTGCTCCACAATTTGAATACAATACCTATATCCGTGAATTTATGAGCGATAATCGAAATTTATCTATGAAAGATGCTATAAATTGTTGGAATTCAAAACGATACTTATCTGGTCGGAGAAAGTATCAAAAAGAAGACCTGACAAATTGCCTGCATAAAAAAAGTTGTGATTAAAAAATCACAACTTTTTCTTTTGTAAACCATAACTTACCTACAACATTTTGCTCTTTTTTACTTGTTTATAAATCTCGAACCAAGCAATAGACAACGCTCCGGCTGCACTACAAAGTAAAAACTCTCCTATTCCGACTTTCGCAAACTGAAACATATCCAGTAAAAATGGCACATTTAACGTTAAAACAAGAAAGAAAACCGCTCCAACAATAACCCATTTGACTGTACCATTTTTGGTTTTCAAAATACTGAAAATATTCATATTCCAAGAGCGATTGGAAAGGATAATGGCAATATTGGAAGCAATAAGTGCCACAAAAGTGAATGCCCTTACCTCTTTTTCTTCATATCCGATTTTTAATCCGACGAAATAAATCAGCAAAGTAACCAACAAAGCTCCAACACCTTGCATACAACTTAAAAAGATTTTACCGGCACCAAAAAATGGCTCATTAATATCTTTTGGCGGACGACTCATTACGTTTTTTTCTTCTTTCTCCGCTTCAAATATAATAGAGCAAGACGGGTCAATAATCAATTCTAAAAATACAATGTGTACCGGCCAAAGAATAAGGGGAAAATCGGCAAAGAACACGGGAATAAGCGACAAACCGGCAATTGGCACATGAACGGCAAAAATGTATCCCAAAGCTTTTTGCAAGTTATCAAAAATGCGTCGTCCCATACGAACCGCTCCAACGATAGATGAAAAATTATCGTCAAGCAATACCAATGAAGAAGCTTCACGTGCAACATCCGTTCCCTTATCACCCATCGCAATACCAATATTAGCAGCCTTCAAAGCAGGAGCATCGTTCACTCCGTCTCCCGTCATGGCTACAATTTCACCATTTTTTTTCAAAGCATTTACCAAAATCAATTTTTGTTCAGGAATTACACGTGCAAAAACATTCACATCACGTATTCTTTCGCAAAGTTCATCCTCACTCATTGCATTTAATTCAGTGCCCGAAATGCATTTATCATAATTTTTCAGGCCTATTTCTTTGGCAATATTCATGGCCGTTACCGGATAATCGCCGGTAATCATGATAACCCTAATTCCGGCATTGTAACATTCTTGAACTGCCATGGGAACATTTTCACGAATAGGATCCGAAAGGGCAATTAAACCAATAAATTCAAAGTCAAAATCATGTTGAATTTCCGGTAGTTTTCGTGGAACAATAGTTCCTCTTGCAACACCCAAAATACGTAAACCTTCCGATGCCATCTGAGCGACAGCTTCACTGTATTTCAAAATTTCTTGCTCATTTAAATGGCACAAATCAAAAATAGCCTCAGGAGCCCCCTTTGCTGCAATGACCTTCGATTTATCAACCGTACGGATAAAAACCCTGGACATGGCTAACATTTCTTTTGATAACGGATATTCTTTCTCCATTGTCCAGTCTGCATGAAGATGTTCCGTTCCATCAAGAAATTCTGCTCCAATATTTATAATAGCTTTTTCCATCGGATCAAACGGATTAGTTTGGCTCGACAAAATACCGAATTCGATAATTTCATGAAACTCTTCCGGAAAAATATTTTTGTTCGTAACCGTGAGGAAATTTTGTCCGTTATATAGCTTGGTAACCGTCATTTTATTTTGGGTCAACGTGCCCGTTTTATCAGTACATAAAACAGTGGCAGAACCCAATGTTTCAATAGCGGCAGGTTTACGAGTCAAAACCGATTTTTTTGACATTCTCCAAGCTCCAAGAGCCAAAAAAACGGTAAGTACTACCGGAAATTCCTCCGGAAGCATCGCCATTGCTAACGTGATACCCGCAAGAAATCCATTCAACAGGTGACCACGGGTAATAAAATAAATAACAATAACCAATAAACAAAGGATAACACCGATAATAGCCAAACGGGTAACCAATGTTCCCATTTCCTTTTTCAGTTTGGTTGGTTCCTCTTTTACCGATTCAAGTGCTTTCCCAATTTTACCTATTTCAGTATTGGATGCCACGGATGTAACTTGAACAATACCATTTCCTTGTACAATCATTGCACCGGAATACACACACGGATTATCATCTCCTCCGGGAGTTATTCCCTGACTATCAGACTCTTTATATTCACGTTTACGTACAGGAACCGATTCCCCTGTCAACAGTGATTCATCCACAAGCATATTGTTGCAAGAAAGTATTTTGGCATCAGCAGGTACCCTATCTCCCTCTTGAAGAATAACAATATCATCCGTAACCACCTCCCGACCGGCTATTCTTCGTTCAACACCATTCCGAATAACCAATGCTCTCGGACTTGCTAAATCTTTCAATGCATTAAGGGCATTTTCTGTCTTTTTTTCTTGATAAAATTCAATTCCCATGATTACAAAAACAAAGCCAAGCAACATCAATCCTTCTTGTATATCACCCAAAAGAAGATATAAGCTACCACACACCACCAATAAGATAAACATAGGTTCTTTGACTACTCCCAAGGCAATTTGCAACACATTTTTTGGCTTTGACGATGGCAACTCATTAAAACCTTCTGTTAAAATCTTTTGTTCAACTTGCTCTTCAGTCAATCCTTGATAAGCTGCTTTTTTAAATGTTTTTTCCATGATTACTAAAATTTGTTAGTAAATTCTAACTATAAAGGCAAAAAAAATTATTTGGTTACTATTTTGTTTAATAAAACGACAAATTCTTCTTGTTCGGTAACGGTCAATTTTTTCAAAATATGTTCTGCTATGCATTTATGGGCATAATCGTGCATAACATTGATAAGTTTTCCTTTTTCAGTCAGGTGAAGATGTGCACTGCGACGATCCTCATCAGATTGCACTTTAAATACAAAATCTTTCTCAATCAATTTGTCAATCGCAACTTTTACAGTTGGTTTCGACAGCTTTAGTGCAATAGCCAACTCGGTCATACTCGGATTTCCAAGTGAATTAAGTGTTTCAAGATAATGCATCTGTGTAAGTGTGAGGTTAGAAAGGTTGAATTGCTCTTTGGCATTCTCTTCCATTAGCCCAACCATATTTGAAAGCACAGATACTACTTCAATTAACTTTTTCATGATGCAATATTAGTAAGTAAATACTAACTAAAAAAAGTATTTTTAAATATTTTTTCTAACAAAATATACATTTATCATTATTGATACAAGAAAAAAATAAAAAGAAACCATATCTTTAGCCCTGTGAAACACGGAATTATCCCCATGTTAAGGTAAACAAAAAATAAAATAGTTTATTTTGTTAAAAAATTTAATTATTATTACGCTTTACAAATTGAATGATATATGGCAAAATCGACAAAAGTTTTGGAAAAAGTAAGTAATTTAAAAAACATTATCAGTGCAAATAATAACACTCACGTCTGGCAATTTTCTCGCGTAGGAGGTGTTAATCGAGTAAACATTGAAACCGGAAAAGATTTGATTTCATTGGAATATTTAGACCAAAAACTTTGGACAGCCTTGAGTTGCCCTGTTTATGGAATGGAAATTGACTCAAAAACGCTTGAATTAATTGATAATGATAATGATGGAAGGATAAGAGTTCCGGAAATTTTGGAAGCTGTAAAGTGGGTAACTTCTCTTATCAAAGATCCGAATGATTTAGTTAAAGAGAACAATGGACTTCCGCTTTCTCACATTAACACAGCTACCCAGGAAGGAAGAAATCTATTGGCATCTGCCAAACAAATTTTAACCAATATCGGGGAACCGGATGCCTCCGAAATTTCTGTGGAAGAAACTTCCGACACGGTTAGAATTTTTGCAAATACACGATTCAACGGAGACGGTATTATCACGGAAGATTCAACTGATGATACCAATATAAAATTACTCATCAATGACATCATTTCTTGCTTAGGTTCCGTTACCGACAGAAATGGGAAAGAAGGTATTTCTATTGATTTAATCAATGAATTTTACAAAAATTGCGAAGATTATTCTGCTTGGTATGCCAAAGCGGAAGTCAATCTAAAAAAGATATTACCTTTTGGCGATTCAACAGCCGAAGCATTTGCTTCTTATACTGCCATCAAATCAAAAATGGAAGATTTTTATTTAAGATGCCGTTTAGCCGAATTTGATGAAGACTCTGTTGGTATTTTAAATTCGCTCAACGCCAAATACGAAGAAATAAGTTCCAAAGATTTATCTTCTTGTACTGACGAAATATCAAATTTTCCTCTCACAAAAATTGAAGCAGGTAAAGCTCTTCCCCTTACAAAAGGAATTAATCCGGCATGGGAAAATGCGTTAAACAGTTTCAAAAAATTAGTCATTGACCCTGAGTTTCCAAACAAACACGATTTGACGGAAGCAGAATGGAAAACTATTGACCAAAAATTTGAGGAGTATAAAAATTGGCAAGCAGAGAAGGCTGGCGAGGCGGTAGAGAAACTAGGTTTATCAAGGATTCGTGAACTGCTTGCAGGTAAAACCAAAGAATCATTGCACTTCTTAATTGAACAAGACAATGCTTTAGAAACAAATACTAACAATATTATTTTAGTAGACAAATTGGCAAGATATTATCGCGATCTTTATAAACTGCTGAAAAATTATGTTACTTTTCACGACTTCTATTCGTCAGAATCAAAAGCTATTTTTCAAGTGGGAAGTCTGTACATCGATCAACGTTGTTGCGACTTGTGTATAAAGGTTAGCGATATGAACAAACACAATACGATTGCAAAAACCAGCGGAATTTGTTTACTCTATTGTGAATGTTATTCTAAAACAAAAAATGAAAGAATGACGATTGTGGCAGCATTAACCGATGGTGATTTTGACAATATCGAAGTAGGCAGAAATGCTATTTTTTACGACAGACAAGGGGAAGATTGGGATGCCACGATCATAAAAGTAATTGATAATCCCATCAGTATTCGACAAGCATTTTGGTCTCCATACAGAAAAGTTTCTCGATTCATTTCTACTCAAATTGAAAAGTTTGCATCTGCAAAAGATAAAGAAGTAGAAACTGCAGCTACTTCAAAAATAGAAACAACAACGACCAAAGTTGATGAAGGTCTAAAAAACTCAGTAGAAACGGGAGGAACTATCCCTGCCAAACCTGCTGCCACGGCACCTCATCAAGCCTTTGACATTGGGAAATTTGTTGGTATATTTGCAGCCCTTAGTTTGGCTCTAGGTGCTATTGGATCGGTTCTAACCTCAATTCTCACAGGATTTTTGAGCCTTGTTTGGTGGAAAATGCCTCTTGCCATTGTTGGTATAATGCTTTGTATTTCAGGACCATCCATGATATTGGCATGGCTAAAACTCAGAAAAAGAAACTTGGCTCCTCTATTAGATGCCAATGGCTGGGCTATTAACGCACAAGCAACCATCAATATTGCCTTTGGGAACACATTAACTCACTTGGCAACTTTGCCTGAAAATTCGAGACTTAATCTGATTGATCCCTTTGCAAAAAAGAAAAATCCGGTTGTACCAATTTTAATAAGTTTAACTATTATTTTAGGGGTTGCTGCCTACCTATTATGGCACTTCGGATTTTTGGCTAAATGGGGGATTTTTTAAATAAAGCTAAAATTGAAATATATATCATTAGTTTTTAACACGATGTTAACCTTTAATAGCATCACGGCTCAAAAAGTATATTGCGTAAAGTATGAAAGTCAAGCCGATTTAAAAGTTTATTTTGTCAAGTACGAAAGTCAGGCTGGTTGGATAAAAAACTCAAAAGAACATTTAATGTACTAAGATTAAATACAAACATTAAAAAAAACGTAGTAACCGATAGTTCTGTAGCGGTTTTTGAGCATTAATCCT
>DAIMYQ010000002.1:11418-29718 GCA_036734385.1 Paludibacteraceae bacterium
AATAATCTCGTACTTTTGGTAATTGTTACCAAAAATTATATGAAATAACAAAAATGGAAATAGCAATATTAGGCATTTTAATTCTTTTAAACGGTTTTTTTGCTTTGTCTGAAATTGCATTGGTATCTAGTAAAACAGCGAGATTAGAACAAGCAAGACTGGAAGGAAGCAAAGGAGCAAAAACAGCTCTGCATTTACTCAAAAATTCAGAAAATTTCTTGTCTGCTATTCAGGTGGGCATTACATTGATAAGTATCGTTACTGGGGTATATGGTGGTATCAATATTGCCGATTCGGTTTCTCCTTTCTTCGAAAAATTTGCTATTACTCAACCCTATGCACATGAAATCGCCTTGACATTGACAATATTACTTATCACCTACATCTCTATTGTAGTTGGTGAATTGGTTCCAAAAACAATTGCTTTGAGCGATCCTGACAACATTGCCATACGAGTTGCTCCCATCATCTATCATTTCAGCAGAGCTTTTTATCCATTTGTAAAACTGTTGTCTATTTCTACTAACTTTATCAAGAATTTACTTGGAATAAAGAAGCAAAACGAACATCTAACAGAATCGGAATTAAGACAAATGATTAAAATTGCTTCTGCAGAAGGCGTTATAGAGAAAGGTCAAAACATCATTCATGAAAGGATATTTTACTTCTCCGACAAAAAAGCAAAGCACGTAATGACACACCGAACAGAAGTAGAATGGATAAATATTGAAAAGCCCGAGAATGAAATAAAACAAGCTTTATTGGAAGTTCAACACAGTAAAATTGTTTGCTGTAAAGGAAATTTAGATAACTTTCAAGGAGTGATATACCTGAAAGATTTTTATAAATCGTTGGCTGCAGATAATAAATTTAAACTTTCGAACTTATTGGTTCAGCCCATTATTGTTCCCGAAAACACCGATGCTAAGAAAGTATTAAGTTTATTTCGCCAGAAAAAAATTCATATTTGTTTTGTGGTAGATGAGTATGGTGAATTTGAAGGAATTATAACATTGCACGACATCATCGAAAACATTGTCGGACAAATTCCCGATGAAGGTGAAGCCTACGAGCCTGACGTGTTTGTCCGCGATGATAAAACAGTTCTTGTAAGTGGCGACGCACCGATAGAAACACTACTCGAAATTATTGAGGA
This sequence comes from Paludibacteraceae bacterium, assembly GCA_036734385.1. Classification (GTDB taxonomy): domain Bacteria; phylum Bacteroidota; class Bacteroidia; order Bacteroidales; family Paludibacteraceae; genus JAAYPI01. The sequence goes on from DAIMYQ010000002.1 coordinate 12,575, forward strand.
CTTCACAATTGATTTCGAAAAAATAGATTATTCTACGGTTGCCGGATTTGTGTTCAATCAAATTAATAAAATTCCTGAAATAGGTGATAAATTCGATTATTTAGGTTATAAAATTGAAATTGTTGATATTGACGGCAACAAAATTGATAAAATCTTACTAACAAAACTTGATTGACTGCATAACGTAAATAGAGCATTATAATAAAATGAGCACTTTGAATAAAAAAGGTCGGAAAATATTTTCCGACCTTTTTTATTATTAATAATAGAAACTTTACTAATTCAAATTCAAAGAAGCCATAACAGCTTTTATTTTTTCATCAGCTGCTTGTTCCGCTTTATCATAACCTTCACGAGACTTCAATTCGCCACGCACTTCAATGTAAAACTTAATTTTGGGTTCTGTTCCTGAAGGACGAACAGAAATTTTCGTTCCGTCTTGTGTAAAGAACTGCAATACATTAGATGTCTCAGGCATTTCTAATGTAGTCGTTTCACCTGCTCTCAAATCAATTGAACGCAAAGTAGCAAAGTCTTTTATGAGGATTACGGCCGAACCTGCAATTTCCTTTGGAGGACGACTTCTTAAGGTTGTCATCATTTTTTTTATTTCTTCTGCACCGGTTTTGCCCTTTTTTACAACAGAAATGCCTTTTTCTCTTGAATAGCCGAATTCCAAGTAAATATCCTGTAAAAGTTGATACAATGTTTTTCCGTTATCTTTTGCCCAAGCAGCAATTTCAGCCATCAAAGTACAGGCAGAAACAGCATCTTTATCACGAACAAAATCTTGAGCTAAAAATCCGTAGCTTTCTTCACCCCCACCGATATATTGAAGTTTACCTTCGTTTTCACGAATAACAGCAGCTATCCACTTAAATCCGGTGTAGCAATCAAAAAAACGAACACCAAATTTCTTGGCTATATCGGTAATCAATTCTGTAGTAACAATGGTTTTAACAACATATTCTTTACCTTTCAATTTACCAAGTTCTTTCCACCTACGAATGATGTAATAAGTAAATAACAAAGCTGTTTGATTTCCATTTACCAAAATAAACTTTCCGTCATTATTCTTCACAGCAATACCCAAACGGTCACCATCAGGGTCCGAAGCCATTACCAAATCGGCATTTACCTTTTCACCTTTTTCAACGGCCATTTTAAGAGCGGCAGGTTCTTCAGGATTAGGCGAAACTACAGTAGGGAAATCGCCACTGGTAACGTCCTGTTCCGGCACATTAATAATGTTTGTAAAACCATAAGCTTTCAAAGCCGCAGGAATCAAGCGAACACCCGTACCATGAATAGGAGTATATACAATTTTCATGTCTTTATTTCTCTGAATAGCTTCTGGAGAAAGAGACAAAGATTTAATTTTATCCAAATAAACAGCATCAACTTCTTCTCCGATAAGTTCTATCAAAGAAGAATTTCCGGTAAATTTCACATCATCTACCGTTTTTACATTGTTCACTTCATGAATAATATTTACATCGTGAGGAGCAATTACCTGAGCCCCATCATTCCAATATGCTTTATATCCGTTATATTCCTTAGGGTTGTGACTTGCTGTAAGGACAATACCACTTTGACATTGCAAATGACGAATAGCAAAGGAAACCTCAGGTGTAGGTCTCAAACTATTGAACAGGTAAACTTTAATTCCATTTGCCGAAAAAATATTAGCGGCTGTTTTAGCAAAAAGTTCACTGTTATTACGACAATCATAGCCAACAACTACTTTAATCTGAATGCCGCCTTTTCCAAATTCTTTCTTTAGGTAATTAGACAAACCCTGAGTAGCCGAACCAACCGTATAAATATTCATTCTGTTGGTTCCTACGCCCATAATGCCACGCAAACCACCAGTACCAAATTCCAAGTCCTTATAAAAAGATTCTATTAAGTCTGTAGTATCATCATTAGCAAGCATGGCTTTCACTTGCTCTTTAGTTTTCTCATCGTAGTTGCCATCTAACCAACGTTGAGCTTTTTCCTTTACTTGTAAAAGTAAGTCCTTTTCCATATTTTAGTTTATTTTTATTCCGTGCAAAAATACGATTTTTTTTGTAATGAGAAAGAAATTATACGAAAAGAGAGCCGAAAAAAAGAGCCACAATTTGCATTATTTTCGCCAAAAATACTTTTGATTTAAAAAAATATTCATACTTTTGCAAACAGTTTTCCTCGAAATTATAAAAAATTGTAATGAAAATACTAAGCACCCTCATCGTCAATATCATTTTTCTAGTGGTCTGTGCCATTAGGTGAGATGGGTGTGTGTTCAAATTTACAACAATATAAAGCCTTTCTCACCTATGTGGGTTAGGCTTTTTTTTTGATTATAACTTATTAACACAACAATAAACTTACACAAATGAAAAATCAACTTCGCAGTTCGTTTAGCACACAAGGTCGTAGAATGGCCGGAGCTAGAGCTTTATGGAGAGCAAATGGAATGAGTGAAGAACAATTGGGAAAACCTATTATTGCCATAGTAAATTCTTTTACGCAATTTGTTCCCGGACATGTTCATCTACATGAAATAGGACAATTGGTAAAAGCGGAAATTGAAAAACAGGGTTGCTTTGCTGCCGAATTTGATACAATTGCCATTGACGATGGTATTGCTATGGGTCATGATGGAATGCTATATTCCCTACCCAGCCGTGATATTATTGCAGACAGTGTGGAATATATGATTAATGCACACAAAGCAGATGCGATGGTTTGTATTAGCAACTGTGACAAAATCACTCCGGGTATGCTAATGGCTGCCATGCGGTTAAATATACCTACTGTATTTGTTTCTGGTGGACCGATGGAAGCCGGAGAATTAGATGACAAGCAGCTTGATTTGATTGATGCAATGATTCAGTCTGCGGACGAATCGGTTTCTGATGAACAGATTGAAAAAATTGAACATGCAGCCTGCCCTACCTGCGGTTGCTGTTCCGGTATGTTTACAGCCAACTCCATGAACTGCCTCAACGAGGCTATTGGTTTAGCTCTTCCGGGTAACGGGACTATTGTAGCTACTCACGCAAACAGGACGCAATTATTCAAAGATGCAGCCAAGTTAATCGTCGAAAACACCTATAAATACTATCGTGATGGAGACGAGAGCGTTTTACCACGCTCCATTGCTACTCGTGATGCATTTCTGAATGCCATGACACTTGATATTGCTATGGGAGGTTCAACGAACACGGTTTTACATTTGTTGGCGGTTGCCCAAGAAGCAGGAGTAAACTTCACCATGGACGATATTGATGCTTTATCTCGCAAGACCCCTTGTTTGTGCAAGGTTGCTCCTAACACGCAAAAATACCACATTCAAGATGTTAATCGTGCCGGAGGCATCATTTCTATTTTAGCTGAATTGGCAAAAAAGAACTTGATCAATACATCCGTTAAACGAGTTGATAACAAAACATTGAACGAAGCTATTGATAGTTTCTGCATTACAAGTAAAAATGCAACTGACGAAGCCATCAAAAAATACAAAAGTGCTGCAGCTCGCAAATTCAATTTGGTATTGGGTTCTCAGGAAACATACTACAAAGAATTGGACACCGACCGTGCCAATGGCTGTATTCGCGACATTGAACATGCTTATACAAAAGACGGAGGATTAGGTATTTTGAAAGGAAACATTGCTTTGGACGGTTGCGTAATTAAAACGGCAGGTGTCGATGAAAGTATCTGGAAATTTTCAGGAACAGCCAAAGTATTTACTTCTCAAGAAGATGCTTGTACAGGCATCCTAAAAGGAAATATCAAGGCAGGTGATGTGGTGGTAATTATATATGAAGGTCCTAAAGGTGGTCCGGGAATGCAAGAAATGTTATACCCTACTTCTTATATTAAATCCAAACATTTGGGTAAGGAATGTGCTCTTATTACTGATGGTCGTTTTTCAGGAGGCACTTCAGGACTTTCCATTGGTCATATTTCACCCGAAGCTGCAGCAGGTGGTAATATTGGATTATTGCAAGACGGAGATATTATTGACATCGACATCCCGAACCGTTCTATCAACGTCCGTTTGACAAAACAAGAATTGGACGCTCGCCGTAAAGCCGAAAAGGCAAAAGGCAAAAATGCTTGGAAACCTACTCGAGACAGGGTTATTTCTAAATCGTTAAAAGCCTATGCCAGCATGGTTTCTTCGGCAGATAAAGGTGCTGTAAGAATTGTAGAAGACTAAAAAAAACGTATGCTCAATTTTCTAAAAAACAAAACAACTATTACTCAACTGTCAATCATTCTGTTGGGATTACTGTTATTCCTCCCGGGATTGGGAAATGTTCATCTGTTTGACTGGGATGAAATAAATTTTGCCGAATCTGCTAGAGAAATGATTAATTCGGGGAATTATCTCACGGTTCAGATTAATTTTGAGCCATTTTGGGAAAAACCTCCTTTATTTATCTGGTTCCAGGTTTTGTCAATGAAAATTTTCGGCATCAATGAATTTGCCGCTCGTTTTCCCAATGCTATTTGTGGAATAGCAACCTTGCTGACACTTTTTAACATAGGAAAAACACTCAAAAATTATCGTTTCGGTATTCTATGGGTTTTGCTGTATGTTGGTTCCATTTTCCCCTTTTTCTATTTTAAATCGGGAATTATTGACCCTTGGTTTAACTTATTTATTTTTCTTGGCATTTATTTTTTCGCACGATTTACAAGTGCCGAAAGGAAAGGAAACGGATACAATTTTCTGATGTTTTCGGGACTTTTTTTGGGCTTGTCAATTTTAACGAAAGGACCTGCCGGATTACTGATTTTCTTGCTTAGTTTCGGCATTTACCTAATTGCTACAAAATTCAAATGGAACTATACATGGAAACATGTTGCCGTATTTTCGAGCATATTAATTTTTGTAGGCAGCTTTTGGTTTTTGCTACAAATATTAATGGGAAATTCCAAAATAATAGAAGACTTTATCGTTTATCAAATTCGATTGTTTCAAACAAAAGATGCCGGACACGGAGGCTTTTTATTATACCATTTTGCAATCTTGTTTATTGGCGTTTTTCCTGCATCAATATTAGCTTTACCAACTTTCAGAAGCTCCATCATCAAGCAGGAAACGGATACAAACACACAAAATGTATTTCGTTGGATGATGATTACTTTCTGGGTAGTTCTTATCTTATTTACCATCGTAAAAACTAAAATTGTACATTACTCATCAATGTGCTATTTTCCATTGACGTTTTTTGCAGCTTGGTATTGCGATAAATTACTTACTGAAAAGAAAAAATTTCCGAAAACAATGCAGGTTTTATTGATTGCATTAGCTGTCTTGTTTGGTATTGCCACCATCATTGTAACACTTTTTGATAAAATAAAACAATACCTTATTCCTTACGTAAAAGATGCTTATACAGCAGGAAGTATGCAAGCAACATCAACTTGGACTGGCTTTGAACCAATTATCGGATTACTATTAATAGCCACAACGATTACATTTTGCTTACAAATAAACAAAATTAAAAAACTTAGAACTTTTGCCATTTTAACTATCGGGTCATTGTTTTTTACATGGATAACGATGTTACTTGTTGTCCCTCAAGTAGAAAAATACAGTCAGCGAGCAACCATCGAATTTTACGAAAGTAAAAAAGGAGAAAATTGTTATATCTATCCGATTTCTAGGTCGTATGCACATTATTTTTACTCCGACAGGCAAGCAAAAAACAATTGTGCAGACAAAGAATTCTTAATGCACGGAAACATTGACAAAACATGCTATTTTGTTCTAAAAAATAAGACAGGACGAGTCGATAAATTTATGTCTGATGTGCCTGATGCCATCAAACTATATGAAAAAAACGGATATGCATTTTTAGTGCGTCACCCTAAAAAACAACTGATAAAATAACAAAATATATGATAAATGGTAAAAAAATTGTAGTAGTAATGCCTGCTTACAATGCAGAAAAAACATTAGAACAGACATACAAGGAAATTCCTTTCGATATTGTAGATGAGGTAATTTTAACAGATGACCATAGCAGCGACCACACCATTGAAAAAGCGAAAGAACTAGGCATCAAAGAAATTAATGTACACGAAAAAAATAAAGGTTACGGTGGAAATCAAAAAACTTGTTATAATCGTGCATTAGAATTAGGTGCTGATATTGTAATCATGTTGCATCCTGATTATCAGTACACTCCGCAATTAATTCATTCTATTGCCTACATTATTGCCAATGATTTGTACCCCGCGGTATTGGCTTCTCGTATCTTAGGAAACGGTGCCTTAAAAGGCGGTATGCCAATGATAAAATATGTTTCAAACAGATTTTTAACGTTTGCGGAAAATCTCTTGTTAGGTCAAAAATTATCCGAATACCATTCAGGATACAGAGCTTTTTCGGCAGATGTATTGCGTAATATCAATTATAACATCAATTCCGATGACTTTATTTTTGACAATGAAATGTTGGCTCAAATATTTTATGCAGGATACGAGATCGGAGAAATAACGTGTCCTACAAAATATTTCAAAGAAGCTTCTTCTATCAATTTAAAAAGAAGTTTCATTTATGGATTAGGAGTACTCAAAGTGTCTTTGGTATATCGCTTGTGTAAATGGCATTTAGCTAAATCAAAATTATATTAAAAAAGAAAAACGTGTTGCAAATTCAATTCGACAAATTATTTAAAAATAAGACATCAAACATTTTTATACAGATGTTTCGCTACTTATTTTCCGGCGGAATAGCATTTGTATTTGATAAGAGTATTTTTCTGTTGACAAGGTATTATTTTGATATAAACAAATACGTATCAACAACAATTTCATTTGTTATCGGATTGATTATCACCTACATATTGAGTATTCTTTGGGTATTTAACGAACGCCGTCTGAAAGACAGTAAAACCGAGATACTAATTTTCAGCATTATCGGAGTTATTGGACTTTTACTGATGAATTTTTTCATGTGGCTATTTTCGCAAAAAGCACACATATCAATTGATTTTGTTTCTAACTTGTTAGCTACAGCATTAGTAACAATTTGGAACTTTGCAGCAAAAAAAACAACTCTTTTCACAAAAAAATAGATTATGAGCAAAAAACCAATTTCAGGGTCTTATGCCCTAATAGAATCATTACTAAATGAAGGCGTTGATACCATTTTCGGTTATCCGGGAGGTGCTATTATTCCCGTTTTCGACGCACTATATGATTATTACGAAAGAATTCGCTATATATTAACTCGTCACGAACAAGGAGCAACCCACGCCGCACAAGGCTACGCAAGAGTGTCAGGTAAAGTTGGTGTTTGTATTGTAACATCGGGACCCGCGGCTACTAATGCTATTACAGGCATTGGAGATGCTATGATAGACAGTACTCCTCTCGTTGTCATCACAGGTCAGGTAAGTGCTAATCTGTTAGGTACGGATGCGTTTCAGGAAATTGACGTCGTAGGTATAACACAACCTATTACCAAATGGAGCTATCAAATACGTCGCCCCGAAGAAATAGCTTGGGCTGTTGCTCGTGCTTTTTATATTGCTAAAAGTGGACGTCCGGGACCTGTCGTTCTTGACTTTGCAAAAAATGCACAACTTGGTTTGATTGACTACAAACCTGAATTTTGTAATTTTATCCGAAGTTATTTACCTGTACCGAACATTGACGAAAATATTTTCAAAAAAGCCGCCGATTTGATTAATTCAGCAAAAAAGCCCTTTGCTTTGGTTGGTCAAGGAGTAACTATCGGACAAGCAGAAGACGAATTGAAAGAATTTTTGGACAAGGCAGATATTCCTGCGGCATGGACTTTATTGGGCGAATCTGCTATGCCGACAGATTATCGACTAAACAAAGGTATGCTTGGTATGCATGGAAATATTGGTCCAAATATTAAAACAAATGAATGTGACGTTTTAATTGCTATTGGTATGCGTTTTGACGATCGGGTAACAGGTGATTTGACAAATTATGCCAAACAAGCCAAAGTCATTCACATGGATATTGATTCTGCGGAAATCGACAAAAACGTTAAAACATCCGTTGCCGTCTTGGGAAACGTAAAGACCACCCTTCCGACAATTACCAAACTATTAAAGAAAACCAATCATAAAGAATGGATTGAATCCTTCAAAGAGCACGAAGAACAAGAATATCAGAACGTTATAAAAAGTGAGACAGAACCTGCCGAAGGTGCTATCAAAATGGGTGAGGTAATAAGCAAAATTTCCGAAGCATGTCGCCACGAAGCAATTTTAGTTACAGACGTAGGTCAAAACCAAATGATGGCTGCCCGTTATTTTAAATTTAAGAAAAAACGCAGTATGATAACTTCAGGAGGATTGGGTACTATGGGATTTGGCATTCCTGCTGCCATAGGAGCCAAAGTAGGAGCACCCGAGCGTACAGTGTGCCTTTTCTGTGGTGACGGAGGTTTCCAAATGACTATTCAAGAATTAGGAACTATTATGCAAGAAAACTTAGGTATAAAAATGGTTATTCTGAATAATAATTATTTAGGGATGGTACGTCAATGGCAAGAATTGTTCCATGGAAAACGTTATTCTTCTACCCTAATGGAAAACCCTGATTTTATAGCTATTGCCAACGCTTATAAAATAAAAGGAAAAGAAATTTCCGACAGAGAATCATTGGACGAAGGCATCAAAGAAATGTTTGCTGATGATTCAGCCTTCTTGCTAGTTGTAAATGTAGAACAATTCGGATTGGTATACCCTATGGTTCCCGCAGGAACAGCCGTAACCAACATATTATTAGGAGAATAAACTATGGAAACAAAATTATATACAGTAACCATTTTTTCTGAGAACACACCGGGTTTATTAAATCAAATTACGATTATTTTTACCCGTCGTCAGTTAAACATTGAAACTTTATCCGTTTCTCCATCAGCTATTAAAGGTATTCATAAGTTTACCATTACGGTAGAAACGACGTTAGATAGTATTCAAAAAGTGGTAAAACAAATAGACAAGCGTGTAGACATTCTTAAAGCTTATTACAATACGGATGATGACTTGATTTACCAAGAAATTGCCCTTTATAAATTGGCTACCGACAAAATTTTGTCTTTAGGAAGTATCGAGGCGTTAATACGTCGCTATAATGTGCGTATTCTGGATATAACTCCCACATGCGTAGTTATCGAAAAAACAGGACTTTACGAAGAGACTCAAGAGCTATTCGAAGAATTGCAAAGTTCAATAGGTGTTCTTCAATTTATCCGTTCCGGACGCGTAGCTATTACCAAAAGCAAAGTAGAAAGATTAAGCGATATGTTAGCCTCCATTGATGAATGTACCAAAAGAAAACAAATAGATTAGATTTCGAAGAAGCTTCTATGCAACAATATGATTTTTATATTCATCCCCAAGAAGTTGATTTTACGAAAAGGATAACTATCAGCTCGTTAGGCAGTCATATTTTAAATGCCGCAGGTTTGGCTGCATTAGAAAATGGTTTTGGAGTAGACAATATGGAAAAAGATAACCTCACATGGGTCGTTTCTCGGTTGGCTATAGAAATGATGGAGTTTCCGTTGCAATACGAAAAAATCAGTATTGAAACATGGGTAGAAGATTTTGGAAAAATAATTACCACTCGAAACTTTAAAATTCATTGTAATAACAAACTAATCGGAAATGCTTCCTCTCAATGGGCTCTAATAGATATTGAAACACGCAAGGCATTTAGTTTACAAAATAAACCCGAACTAAATTTATTTGCCACAGGTATTGCTTCTCAAATAGAAAAGCCCATTAAAGTAGGAGAAATAAATAGTGAAGTCATCCAAGAACATCTCATTCGATATAGCGATATCGATTTCAATAATCACGCCAGCAGCATGAAATATTTGGAATGGATGCTTGATACATATTCTGTTGAACAATATGCAACAAAAAGAATAAAACGATTGGATATCAACTACCTACATGAATCTGTTTTTAACCAATTGATTTCCATACATAGAATTGAAGAAGAAAACATATCCTTATTTGATACAAAAACAGCAGATGGAAGATCTGTTTGCAAAGCACGAATTATGTGGAACTAATTTTTACTCAAAAGGATGCTAAAAACGCTATAAAACAATAAGAAAATTTGCCCGACTAATAAAAATATTGTAATTTTGCTCCGTTTTTAGTTTTATAACAAATTATAACTTCTTCATCAAAAAAAATTAGTAAATAAAATTATATTTACCTTTTAATAAATAAATTATTAGCAAAATGGCACAAATGAATTTTGGCGGTGTAATCGAAAATGTAGTTACCCGTAGTGAATTTCCTTTAGAAAAAGCTCGTGAAGTATTAAAAAATGATACCATTGCGGTTATTGGTTATGGTGTGCAAGGTCCTGGTCAATCTCTAAATCTACGTGATAATGGCTTTAAAGTAATTGTTGGACAACGTAAAGGTGGAAAAACTTGGGACAAAGCCATTGCTGACGGTTGGGTACCGGGTGAAACGTTATTTGAAATAGAAGAAGCATGCAAACGTGCAACTATTATTCAATACTTACTTTCTGATGCTGCTCAAATCGAAGTATGGCCAAAAATTAAACCTTATTTGACAGCTGGAAAGACGCTGTATTTTTCTCACGGGTTTGGTATTACATATAAAGAACGTACAGGTATCATTCCTCCTGCCGATGTTGATGTTGTTTTAATTGCACCAAAAGGTTCAGGTACTTCTTTACGTCGTATGTTCTTACAAGGTCGTGGATTAAATTCTTCTTATGCTATCTTCCAAGATGCAACAGGAAAAGCATTCGAACGTGTAGTAGCATTGGGTATTGGTGTCGGTTCCGGTTATTTATTTGAAACCACATTCAAAAAGGAAGTCTACTCTGACCTTACCGGTGAACGTGGTACACTTATGGGTGCAATCCAAGGTTTATTGTTAGCTCAATATGAGGTGTTACGTGAAAACGGACATACCCCTTCTGAAGCCTTCAACGAAACAGTAGAAGAATTAACACAATCACTAATGCCTTTGTTTGCTGAAAATGGTATGGATTGGATGTATGCAAATTGTTCTACTACCGCACAACGTGGAGCTTTGGATTGGATGGTTCCTTTCCATGATGCAACCAAACCTGTATTCAAAAAATTATACGATGAAGTAGCTTGTGGAAACGAAGCGCAACGTTCTATCGATACCAACTCTAAACCCGACTATCGTGCAGGTTTGGAAAAAGAATTGAAACAACTCCACGACAGTGAAATGTGGCAAGCCGGTGCCGTAGTTCGTAAATTGCGTCCCGAAAACAATTAAGAAATTTTTCTATTATAGAAAAGGCTGCCTGAAAAGGTGGCCTTTTTTGTGACCCAAAACACGATCTCGTGAAATGATAAAAAAATGAAAAACATACTAACAATCATCTTTCTACTTTGTTTCTATTTCGTTACAATGGGACAAGAGACAAAGTTTTATAAAACAGTTGATGCAGATGCAATACTATCTGTTGATGGAGGCTTACTGGAAGATTATCTTGCAAAAAACATTCGATATCCGGTAGATGCCATAGAGAACAACCTTATGGGAACTTATATTGGTTGCATTAGACTCGATGCTAATGGAAAATTAATCAGTATTTTTACTGTAAACCCTATTAGCAAATCCGTGGATAGCAAATTTGTGGATTTAATGAAAAAAACTTTTGCTAAAAACAAAGTTGTTGTGAGAAATGTTGTTGATACCACAGACATATTTGTTCCTATCGAATACAAAATAGCGAATGGGAAACAAACGTATGATTTTCATATTGATACGGACTTAGCTCCTTCTTTTGTTTCACGCGAAATTGTTGCTATTGGGACGCCAACAAGCGAAATAAAATTTCTTGAAGATGAATCTTTGCTCGACGAAGCTAATGTAAACTTCCACCATCGAAAATATTATAGATGTCTTAATGCCTTGAATGAATTAATACGAAGAAATCCCTATAATCCTGATTTATTGGTTATGAGAGGAATCTGCTATAACAAACTTGAAAAGAAAGAATTGGAATGCCGAGATCATAACTATTTGAGATTTTTCTTAGGAAGTAATAAGTACAAAAAATTGGGTAGTTGCAATTAAATCAAATGGTAATTCGTACATTATTGAATCTTCTCTATCCTAAGAAACAGCTTAAAATGAGGGGGATTTTGGAAAAATAAAGAAATATTCGAGGATATATTGACAGAAAAATATTACTTTCGAATCTTAATAAAAACTAGATTAACTCATGAATAATAAACCTATTTTATTGGATGGTAAAGCCTTATCAAAAGAGATTGAGAATAATTTACGAGTCAGAGTTAAAAACATCATTCAAAAGACTGGAAAAACTCCTGTACTAGCAACTATACTTGTCGGGAATGACCCATCATCAGAGGTATATGTAAAAATGAAGGGGAATGCCTGCGAACGAGTTGGCATGACTTCTTTAAAAGTTCATTTATCCGAAAAGACAACAACCGGTGAGTTATTAGTCGAAATTGAGAAATTAAACAACGACCAAAACATTTGTGGCATCTTATTGCAGCACCCTGTTCCTAAACAAATTGACGAACGAGCTTGCTTCGACAAGATTGCCATTGATAAGGACGTTGATGGCGTCACTTGTCTCGGGTTTGGACGAATGTCCATGAACGAAATAGCCTACGGAAGTGCCACCCCTGCAGGTATAATGGAAATAATCAAGCACTACCAATTGCCAGTGGAAGGAAAACATGCCATAGTGGTTGGTCGTAGTTCCATTTTAGGAAAACCAATTGCCATGATGCTTCTGAATGAGAATGCAACAGTTACTATTTGCCACTCAAAAACTAAAAACTTACCGGAGTTAATCAAACAGGCTGATATTGTTGTAGGAGCTGTAGGCAAACCTGAATTTATAAAAGCTGATTGGATAAAAGATAATGCAATAGTTATTGATGCCGGGTACCACAAAGGAGGAATTGGAGATATCGAAACAGACAAAATAAAAGATAGAGCATTCGCTTACACTCCCGTACCAGGTGGAGTCGGACCAATGACAATTGCCATGCTGATAAAACAAACAGTTGAATCGGCAGAAAGAAAAGAATGAATTTCATCAGGAAAAATTTATCATTCTGCTTTCTTACTTGAATCAGCATCTTTCATATAGTATATCAATAATTCTTTATACACTGCAACTTTCAAGATAAAAAAATGAACTTCAAAAAAAACATTCCAACAGTTATTCGTCAATTTTTTCTAATCTATGTAACAGTTTTACTGATTTTTACCATTTTCAGAGGCATCTTGTTTTGTACCGAATTAGCTAGAGTAACTACCGATATTTCTACCCATGATATTATAAAATCTTTTTTAATGGGTATTCGTTTTGATATCGTCATTTCAGGCTACGTACTGATTCTTCCTTTTTTAATATCTTCTATTCTTTCGTTCTTCAAAAAACCGTTTCCCATCGTAAATGAAATTTTGTTTTACTTCATTTTCGTTCTATTTTCCATAACTTTCTGCGTATGTGCCATTGATATTCCCTACTTTAACCAATTCTTTTCCCGTTTTACAATTACAGGCTTCGAATGGTTGGATAATCCTGCTTTTGTATTCAAAATGATTGTAGAGGAACCTCGTTATTGGTTTATGGCTGTTCCGTGTCTTTTGTTTATTTTTTTATTCTACAAAATATTACGCAAGATACTTGCCAATTGTACTGAATCATCAACCTTGCCGATAGCAGCAAAAATTGGAATTTACGTGCTTTGCTTCGGACTTATCTTTTTAGGCATTCGGGGACGTATAGAAAAAAAATCGCCGATACGTGTCGGAACAGCCTATTTCTCGAACAACCCATTTCTCAATCAATTGGGATTGAACCCTAATTTTACCCTTATAAGAAGTTTTTTAGATAGCAAAGAAGAACGAAATAAAACTGTACAATTGCTACCAGACAGCATTGCGATAAAAAACATTCAACAATATTTAAACATTGGACATCCCGATAAAAATCTGCCTTTGCTAAGACAAAAAAATGTGAATGAGATAAAACCTAACCATTACAATGTAGTATTGGTACTTATGGAAAGCATGAGCATTGCGAAAATGGAACGTGGCGGCAATACGGAAAATCTTACACCATTCCTTGATAGTCTTTCTACTAAAGGATATTACTTTAAAAATGCCTATTCTGCAGGTATTCATACTTTCAATGGAATCTTCAGTTCACTGTTTTCTCTGCCTGCCTTATTTCGTCAACACCCGATGAAAGAAAGTTCTATCCTGAAATACCACGGCATATATAGCACACTGAAAGAAAAAGGGTATTCGACAGCTTATTTTACCACACATGATGGACAATTTGATAATGTAGAAGGCTTTTTGCACGCTAACGACTGTGAAACGATTATCTCACAAGCGAATTATCCCGCTTCGGAAATAAAGACGACACTAGGAGTACCGGACAAATATCTGTTTCAATATGCTATACCGATTTTAAATAAGTTAAGTAAAAAAAACAAGCCGTTTGTTGCAACACTATTAACTGCCAGCGACCATGGTCCTTATTATATACCCGACTATTTTAAACCTCGAAGCAAAGAAATAAAAAAACAAATTACCGAATTTGCAGATTACTCATTGCGAAGCTTTATCCAAATGGCATCAAAAGAAAAATGGTTCAAAAATACGATATTTGTATTTGTAGCAGACCATGGAGCTCCAATGGATAATACATATGATATTTCCTTGGATTACAACCATGTACCCTTACTATTTTATGCCCCTAAAATTATTAAAGAGCCAAAAACGTTTGATTGCATGGCCGGACAAATTGATATCTTTCCAACCATAATGGGATTACTAAAACAACCCTATGGGAATAACACCTTGGGAATTGATTTATTGCAGGAAAGTCGTCCATACATTTTTTTCAATGCTGATGACAAATATGGAGTTATCAATCAAGATTGGTTGTTAATAGCCAAAAACGACGGTTCAAAAAAATTATATAAATACCAAAATAAAGATACACATGACTATGCAAAGGAACAAGAAGAGGTGGTAGAAAAGATGAACAAATATGCTGAATCAAATCTACAAACATCTCAATATATAATTTTGAACAAAAAGCAGTAACATTGAATTACACAAACAACTTTCCAAAAACAGACTCCTAAAATTAGAATTTGGGTTCTCTATTTGCAAAAATAAACTTATCAACAATCACTATTTAGCCGTTGAATTTTCATAAAAATATTGTACTTTTGAACAAAAATAACACCTTATTACAAATGGCAGCAAAAGAAACACCAGCAGCAGAAAATGAACCAAAAGTCAATGTAGAAAAGCTCAAAGCGCTCCAATTAGCCCTTGACAAAATAGAAAAAGATCACGGAAAAGGTACTATCATGAAAATGGGAGACTCTAAAGTAGTGGAGGTAAACGTTATTTCTACCGGATCTATCGGATTGAATTTAGCATTGGGCGTAGGCGGTTATCCTCGTGGTAGAGTAATCGAAATTTTCGGACCGGAATCTTCAGGTAAAACGACCTTAGCCATTCACGCTATTGCACAAGCTCAAAAGGCAGGGGGTATTGCAGCATTTATCGATGCAGAACATGCCTTCGACCGTTTTTATGCCGAAAAATTAGGCGTAGATATTAATAATTTGCTTATATCTCAACCGGATAACGGAGAACAAGCTCTTGAAATTGCCGATCAGCTTATTCGTTCTTCTGCAGTGGATATTGTTGTTATCGACTCTGTAGCAGCCCTGACACCCAAAGCCGAAATTGAAGGAGACATGGGAGATTCAAAAATGGGTCTTCAAGCTCGTTTGATGTCACAAGCTTTACGTAAACTTACGGCTAACATCAGTAAAACAAACACTACTTGTATATTTATCAATCAATTACGTGACAAAATAGGTGTTGTTTTTGGTAATCCGGAAACAACTACAGGTGGTAATGCCCTTAAATTTTACGCTTCCATTCGTTTAGATATTCGCCGTATCGGTGCAATCAAAGAGGGCGATGAAACAATTGGTAACCAAACACGTGTCAAAATAGTAAAAAATAAAGTAGCACCTCCTTTCAGAAAAGCCGAATTTGACATCATGTTTGGCGAAGGAATTTCTTATGCAGGAGAAATTATTGACTTGGGTGTAGAAACCAATGTCATCAAAAAAAGTGGTTCTTGGTTCAGTTATGGCGACACCAAAATTGCTCAGGGAAGAGATGCCTCAAAAAAGTGTATTATAGACAATCCGGAGTTAGCAGCCGAATTAGAAAGCAAAATTACCGAAGCTCTAAAAAAATAGTAATTAAACAGTATTGTTTAAGCACAAGTTAAACCATTTTAGCTTGTGCTTTTTTCAATATAAAAACTCCTTTATGAAAAAAGAATCTGAAATGATATTTGGAATTCGTTCTATTATAGAAGCCATAGAAGCAGGCAAAGAAATAGATAAGGTTTTCCTTAAAAAAGATATGCAAAGCCGTTTGGCTCAAGAGCTTTTCACAGCTATTGATGGCAGAGATATTCCTGTAATTCGTGTTCCGGTAGAAAAAATCAACCGAATTACGATGAAAAATCATCAAGGAGCATTGGCTTTTATTTCTCCCGTTGCTTATCAGCATATTGAAGACATCATTCCTACTCTATATGAACAAGGGAAAGCTCCTTTTATAGTCATTTTAGACGGCATAACAGATGTTCGTAACTTCGGAGCAATTGCTCGTACATGCGAGTGTGCAGGTGTTGATGCCATCGTTATTCCACAAAAAAACAGTGCTTCTATCAATGCAGATGCTATCAAAACGTCTGCCGGTGCACTGCTAAAAATACCCGTTTGCCGTGAGAAAAATTTAACAGACACTATTAAATTTCTCAAAAATTCAGGACTTAAAATTATTGGCACTTCTGAAAAAGCCAGTAAAAATTACACGGAAGCAAACTATGCTGATGCTATAGGAATCATTATGGGTGCAGAAGATATGGGTATCGCCTACGAACATCAACGCTATTGCGACGAAACGGTACGAATACCTATCGTAGGCACTATTGCTTCTCTTAATGTTTCCGTGGCTAGCGGAATTATTATTTACGAAGCGTTAAAACAACGATTGTAAATCTGAATCCATCAA
>DAIMYQ010000002.1:29818-53455 GCA_036734385.1 Paludibacteraceae bacterium
GAAATAAAAAAGACCTATTGGGCTATCACTAAAAACAGACCACCTCAACCTGAGATGTTGTTGGAACATTATTTACTTCGCAATGAAAAACAAAATAAATCATACGCATACAATGCACCAAAAGGGGATGCAAAAAAAGCGACTTTAGGGCTGAAAGAAATAGCATCTTCAACTAATTACACATTACTTGAAATAGACTTACAAACAGGAAGGCACCACCAAATTCGTTGCCAATTGGCACAAATCGGTTGCCCAATAAAAGGGGATTTAAAATACGGTTTTGCTCGTTCAAACAAAGACGGTGGAATTAGCTTGCACGCCAGAAAGATAGAATTTACACATCCTATCTCAAAACAAAATATTTGTTTGGTAGCTCCTGTTCCGGCAGATGATAATTTATGGCAAGAATTTGAAAGGTTGGCAATAAAAAAACAATAGCTTCATTTTCGACCAAAATCAGCGGGAATTTCCCCCCAAACAGATGTTTCCCATTTCAAAATCTTCGTGGAATATTTATTTTCAGACAACCATTTTTCTGCACGTTCAATCAGCACAAAAAGCTCTTCATTTTTGGTACAACGCACCAATCTGGTTTTACATTTCTTTGCTTTTACCCAAGAAATAGCATTTACACTATCAGAATAAATAGGCAACAAACTATTTTTTTGCTGCAAAAAAGCCAAACCATGTACCAAAGCCAAGAATTCTCCTATATTGTTGGTTCCATATTCAAAAACGCCTTTATGGAAAAGTTGTTTTCCCGTTTTCACATCAACTCCACGATACTCCATTTTACCGGGGTTTCCACTACAGGCAGCATCAACAGCAATACTATCAAGGATAGGTTTTCCGCAGTTTGATTTTTCTTTGGAAGAAACAAAAGACTTTGCTTCTTTCGGACTCTTTTTTATGATAGCAAAATAGCTACTTGAAAAAGCTTTTTTAGCTTCACTTTCAGTAGCAAAAGATTTATATTGAGCTCCCTCAAAGGCATCTACTTGTTTTTTACACGTAAGCCAATCAGTAAAAACACCTGTTTCACGACCTTTCCAAACAACATAAAATTTTTGCTTTGCCATACAGACAGTTAATATAAAATTATTTACAACAAAAATACAATTTTTATGTGATTAGTAACCATACATAAAATAGTAGAAAACACTTTTATTCAAATTTTAATCAAAATGAAATGCAAGTACTTTGACTAGTAGCAATATTTGGCTATTCGACTAACAATGAATTAAATAATTTAGTACATTTGCGTGGAGTTTGAATAAAGAACAACCTTTTAGGTTGTGTATGTTAATCCGATTTGAGTACCATAATTTTTTATACAGAATGAAGAAAAACATTTTAGCAATAATTTGTGTATTGTCTTTCAGCATTGCAAATGCCAACGAGGGTATGTGGATTTTACCCAATATTCCTGATTCGGTGCAAAATGTCATGGATAATCTAGGGTATGAATTGAAAATTAAAGATATATACAGCGAAACTACACCTTCGCTTAAAGATGCGGTAGTATCCCTCTCGAACGGATACTCAGGCGTTACTGTTTCGAAAGATGGATTGTTTCTTACCAATTATGATTGCATTTATTCTTTTCTAAAAGACTCCAACAATTATGTTGAACAAGGCTTTTTGGCAGCTTCATACGGTCAAGAAATCCCTTTAAAAAATCTTGCTGTTACTTTTATTAGAAGTACGGAAGACGTTACAAAAAAAATTCTTTCTCATATTTCTGAATTTGAAAGTCCTGAAAGTCAAAAGCAAATTATAGATTCCATTAGTAATTCTTTGGTAATCAAAAAAGAATCCGAAACTGGCTATAAAGCTGAAATCAAAGCTACAAATAAAGGGAACAACTATTATTTGTACACTTACGAACGCTTTAGTGATATTCGCTTGGTATATGCTCCTCCAATGTCTATTGCTTTATTTGGCAAAGGAAAAGATGAGTGGAAAGTACCTCGTCATAATGCTAATTTTGCCGTCTTACGAATCTACAGTTCACAAAAAAATCAACCGGATTTTTTTGAAGAATCAAATAAACCGTATAAACCAAAATATTTCGCCCAAATTTCCACACACGGATACGAAGCTGATGATTTCGTTTTCAGTTTAGGTTTCCCCGGAAAAACAGATAGACAAATAACCTCATATGAATTAGCAGAAAAAATTCACACAATAAACAGGGCAGAGATTGAAAGTGCACAACGCCGAAATGAAGTTTGGGATAAAGCTATTTTTGAAAGTAATTATGTAAGAAATCGGTATGAACCCAGGTATCTTGAAAACAAAGAAAGACTTGATTATTTAATTGCCTTACAAGAATCGGTAGAAAAACAAAGCATTATTAAACAAAAACAAGAAGAAGAGCAAGACTTTGTTATGTGGATAACAAAAACAGATTTCAATACCATGTTGAAATACGAAAATATTATTCCTTCACTCGAAAAAATTTACACAAATAGACAACCCTACACCTATCATCTTAATTATCTAAATGAGTCACTTGGTAAAATTGGAATCATTAATGTAGGTTGTATGTTATTAGATATAACACCCCAGTTTGAAAAGGATATTTATTTGGAAATAAGTAAATTTTATGAAACATACGATGAATATACGGATAAGAAAATGCTTATTGCCATGTTGCAATTTTATGCAGAAAAGGCAAATATTAATTATATGCCTGATATTTATGATGTAATTAACAAAAAATACAAAGGTAATATTGAAAAATATGTAAATGATATTTTCGAAAAATCGTTCTTAAGTCAGGAAATCAAGTTTATGAAATACCTTGATAAACCCACCGACAAGCAATTTAAAAATGACCCAATTATCCAGTTAAGCAAAAGCATCAATGACAAACGCAATGAGTTTGCCAGTGTAGTATATTCATACAATAAAAAAATTGAAAAAAACAATTCTTTGTATATCGAAGGTTTTCAGGAAAAAAATCCACAAAAGGCGCTAATGCCTGATGCCAATTATACCCTAAGGATGAGCTTTGGAAAAATACAGACTTATAGCCCGTCAGATGGAATTTTCTTTGGCTATGCTTCTAACTTTGAAGGCATCTTAGAAAAGGTAAACACACAACAAGATGCTTACAAAATAGATGAGAAATTTAAAAACACTTACTTAAAAACGAAAAAGAAAAATCCAAAAGACGATTTATTTAAAATATCATTTATGTCTACTTGTGATGTGCCCGCAGAAAAAATGGGTGGTCCTGTTTTTAATGCAGACGGAAAATTGATTGGTATTATGTCTGATGGAAATTACGAAGCTATAAGCAATATATACCAATACAATGAGAAATTTCAACGAACTATTGCCCTTGATATAAATTACATTCTTTTTATACTCAAGAAATACGCAAACGCCACTAGAATAGTTGACAAATTGATGATTGTGGACGAATAATAATGCTGAATAAACTTCACATAGTAGCAGATAAGAATATTCCTTTTTTTAAGGGAACATTGGATAATATTGCTGAAGTAGAATATCTATCGGGAGAAGATTTTTCGCCCGAAAAAGTTAAAAATGCCGATGCACTGATTATTCGTACACGCACTATATGTAACAAAAATTTGCTTCAAGGAAGTAACGTTAAATTTATTGGAACAGCCACCATTGGTTACGACCATATCGATACCGATTTTTGCAAACAAAACAATATTTACTGGACAAATGCTCCGGGTTGTAACGCACCCTCCGTGGCTCAATACATTGTTTCGGCATTGCTTACTTTGGCAAAAAAATACAATTTTAGCTTATCGGAAAAAACGCTCGGAATTGTAGGCGTAGGAAATGTCGGGAAAGAAATTGAAAAAGCAGCTAAAACGTTAGGCCTAAAAATCTTGCTCAACGACCCACCTCGACAAGAAAAAGAGGAACTTCCCCACTTTGTTTCCCTCAATACAATTGCTAAAGAGGCTGACATTATCACTTTTCACACTCCCATTACTTGTAAGGGAAAATATCCCACCTATCACTTGTTTAATGATGATTTCGCTAATTTGCTTACTAAAAAGCCTATTATTATAAATGCTGCACGTGGTGAAGTAACCGAGACAGAAAGTTTATTGCATGCTTTAGACAAAAAGATTATATCAAATTGCGTAATAGACTGTTGGGAAAACGAACCCAATATTAACAAAACTTTATTGGAGTCAATTACTTTGGCTACACCTCACATTGCAGGTTATTCTACAGATGGAAAAGCAACCGCAACAAGAATGGTAATAAGCTCATTATGTTCATTTTTTAACATAGATTCAAATAAAATTACAACCTTTGAAGTAGCAAATCCAATAAAAGAATGTATTTTTACGTCGTCAACATCATTGGATGATATTTTGTACGATATTGTAAATCAGTCGTATAGTATTGAAAAAGAAAGTTCTAATTTCAAAAATTGCCCCGAAAAATTCGAGGTAATTAGAAATAGCTACCCCTTACGAAGAGAATTTTTTGCTTTTACTGCAAATGTTCCTCAGGCAGACAAAAAAGTCCTGCAAACGCTAAAAAATCTGGGTTTTAAAACCAAAAAACAATGATTATCTCGTCCTTAAAGATATTATTCTTTACAGAGAAAAAATATGAAAATGAAAATCTCGATTTTCTAAATACTTTATTCCAAAATTACGAAACGAAGATACTTTCTGCTTTCACTATTCAAAAGGCTGTAGAAATAATCAATGAGGAATGTATCTATCTTCTGATTTCAGACATTAAGGAAAACTTAAATTCATTTTTCAGCCTTATTAAAAAATGTAAAAATCTGACAACCGGCAAAAGAATATACACCTTATATCTTGCCGATGATGACGACGAAAATTTTCTTTTAGACTTGTATGAACACAACATCGCGGAAGTATTTTCTCTTAAAACTTCGGTTAAACTCCTTCAAGCAAGAGCCAACAGTTTAGCTAACCATATCATTCAATGTTCGGAGAATCACCATCCAAAAGAGCTTGTGTTCGATAAAGATCTTTTTGTAGTAAAAAAAGGCTCCGAAATCCTCTCATTGACAAAAAAAGAATTTGATATTTTAAAACTCTTATCCAGCGAACCCCACAAGACATTCTCCCGTGAAGAAATATATAAAAAAATTTGGGGAAACAAAATTATTGTGAGCGATAGAACATTAGATGTTCACATTCGAAAAATTCGTTCCAAAATAGGAGCCGATTTCATCGAAACCTACAAAGGCATCGGATATAAATTTATTGCCAGATAGCTCTTGCTTTTCTGAATTTCAACGGAAAAGTATACCTTTGCAATATGGAAAATCGTTACTTTATTTATCTTGCTTATAATGGAACTAACTTTCATGGTTGGCAAATTCAGCCAAACGGAATTAGTGTACAAGAAACCCTTGAACAAGCATTTTCTTTGCTATTGGGAGAAACGATTGCCGTTACAGGTGCAGGAAGAACAGACACTGGTGTTCATGCCAAACTAATGGTGGCACATATTGATGTAAGTCAGCCAATTATAGATATACAATCATTGATTGGCAAACTCAATTCTTTTTTACCCAAAGACATCGTCATTAAAAAAATTGAACTTGTATCAAACGATAAACATGCTCGGTTTGATGCCGTTTCACGCACTTACGAGTACCACGTTTGCACCACAAAGAATCCATTCTGTTATCATTTTAGCTATCGTCTTTTTGAAAGGATCAATTTTGAAGTGATGAATGAAGCCGCCGAAAAATTGTACCAATACACCGATTTCACGAGTTTCAGTAAACTGCACACTGATGTAAAAACCAACAATTGCAAAATTAAATTTGCTAAATGGAAACAAAAAAGCGATGATGAATGGGTTTTTACCATTGAAGCCGATCGCTTTCTAAGGAATATGGTTCGTGCCATTGTAGGCACTCTATTGGAAGTTGGAAAAGGTAAAATTTCGGTAGATGATTTTTGTAAAATAATAGAAAGTAAAAACCGTTGTAAGGCAGGCTCTTCTGTTCCGGCAAACGGGTTATTTTTGGTTGATGTGAAATATAATTAAGCAAGACGTATATGTGGTTATTTTTAGGTATTTTTTCAGCTCTTTCGCTAGGCATATATGATGTTTGCAAAAAATTATCTTTACAAAAAAATGCCGTTATTCCTGTATTGTTTCTTTCTATTGTGATATCGAGTACTTTGTTAATGCCATTTTTCTTTCTTTCCAAGATGGTTCCTGAAACTATACAAAACAGCATTTTTTTTGTTCCTGATATTTCATGGGAAGCACATCTTCTAATTTTACTCAAATCGGTTATTGTTCTCAGTTCTTGGTTATTTGGTTATTTTGCCATGAAAAATTTGCCCATAACCATTGCCTCACCTATCAAAGCCACGCAACCTATGTGGATTGTATTGGGAGCTGTACTTATTTTCGGAGAAAAGCTTTCTATTTTTCAATGGATTGGTGTCTTGATTGCCTTAGTTTCTTTTTGGTCATTTTCTGTTTCAGGAAAAAAAGAAGGTATTTCGTTCAAAAGCAATAAATATCTGTGGTTTATTATCTTAGCGACACTGACTGGAGCTATCAGCGGACTATATGATAAACATCTGTTAAAACAATTTGACCACATGGCCGTGCAGGTGTATTACACTTTCTACCAAGCTATTATGATGGCTTTTGTCACTTGGTTTCTTTGGTATCCTACGCGAAAAAAAACGACACCATTTCAGTGGCGATGGAGCATTGTTTTTATTTCGTTGTTTTTAGTTATGGCAGATTTTGCCTATTTTTACGCACTTTCTATGCCAAATTCTCTCATTTCCGTTATATCCACTTTACGACGGTCAGGGGTAATAGTCCCATTTATATTCGGTGCTATTTTTATGCATGAAAAGAACATGAAACAAAAAACATTATCCCTGTTGAGCGTTATTATAGGAACTTTATTACTATTTTTCGAATCTTAAAAAAAGCAACCATGAAATCTCATAAAAAAATAATTACATTCACTTTTATTTTCATAATTGGCTCTTTATCAAATATTTATTCTATTGGAATTATTGAGACTTTTTTCAAATTTCCAATAGAAATATTGTATCAAATAACTCCCGATCAAAAGAAAAAGGGCTTACAACTATATTATGAAAAACAACCTGCTATCATTAATAGTAGATATAATACCCCCATCGAAATAACTAAAGTTGATACAATCGGCAATTTTTTGTGTTTCAAAACGTCAGATGTCAGCTCCACGGAAATTAAAGTTATTAGAGCCGATTCAGGACAATCGTATATTTTTCACAATAGCATTACCTGTGGTCCCGCATGTGATTCAAATATTACCATTTTCAATGACGAATGGTATTATGTTCCAACAGAAAAAGCAGCTCCTTCTTTACTAAAACTTTCAAAATTAGATTTTTTTGATTT
The DNA here is from genome assembly GCA_036734385.1 of Paludibacteraceae bacterium. Taxonomy (GTDB): domain Bacteria; phylum Bacteroidota; class Bacteroidia; order Bacteroidales; family Paludibacteraceae; genus JAAYPI01. Next base: position 37,232 of record DAIMYQ010000002.1, read on the forward strand.
GGAAAAGGCAAAAGAAGACGGTAAAAACATTGAGGAATTGATTGAAAAATTGACACCACTCTTTTATGAATTACACTTTTCAGCAGAGAAAAATGACCTAATTGTACGTTTGGATATTTCCAGATTGGATGGAGAAACAAAGGAAGCACTAAAACCCTACTTTACCGAAACAAAAACCTTTTCATGGACAGGTAGTAGGTTCTGACAAATCATTTGTGGTATTCCAACAAACCTTGCATAGGACTTTGATCAATTTTTCCCAATGTAAGACCGGCTCGTTTTGCTACATCGGATAAAATATCTTGAAAATAATAAGCGACTGAACCTGTAAAATGAACGGGATAACTTTGGTAGTCGTATTGTTGCACATTTCGGATGAAAAATTCAGAAAAGCTTTGAGAAACAAGATGCTGGACATATACACTGCTTTTATGTTCGTATAAAAAAGGAACAAAAGAAGCCAAATATCGGTTAGGAAAAACTTGTTTGTAGGTTCTGTCCAAAATTTCAGCAGCAGACAGCTCATATTTTTGAGTGAAACTATCTTGCAAATCCTTAGGCAGCTGATTTTTCAAGTAATCACCAATCAATTTCTTGCCCAAAACAGCACCACTTCCTTCATCTCCCAAAATAAAACCGAGAGGTGATACATTTTTGTGAATCAATCCATTTTGATAAAAACAAGAATTGGAACCTGTACCCAAAATACAGGCAATACCTGCTTCTTTTCCACATAAACCACGAGCGGCTCCTAACAAATCACTATTAACCTCGATACCAGCAACTTGCAACACACTCAAAATACCTGATTGTATGATGGTATTCTTTTCGGGAAAAGCACACCCAGCCCCGTAAAAGTAGATGTAATCAGTGGCATTACTCGCCAATTGAGGCTTTAATTGCTTTTCGATAACATCGGACACTTGTTCTTCCGTCTGATAAAAAGGGTTCAATCCATCCGTACATATCTTTTGCAAAAGATTTCCATTATTATCAATCAAAAACCAAACTGTTTTTGTAGAGCCACTATCTGCTATAAGTTTCATTCTTTGTAAAAAAATTAGGTGATTCCCATCATTTATCAAAAGGATACGCAAAATAAGTAATTTTCACACTATTTTAGCCTGTTTTCACCGAAAAAAAAGAAAAAATACGCTATTTTTGGAAAGCAAAGCAAACAAGCCTAACGAATATTTTTTTACGATGAATACTTCACGCCTCAACATAAATTTTTTTCTAATTTTAATCGCCTTTACATTGTTCGGTTCTTTTTCCTACGCCGAACAAAAAAAACCTATTGAAAAATTAAAATTCACTCCCGATATTTATATAAAAGCTAACAAGTTCAAAGTTATAAAAGCTGAAGAAAAGAAAAAAAATCTGACATTGTGGATAGAAGACGGCTTTTCGACACTACCTTTTCGAGAAAGTACAATAAAAGCCGTATACGACTCTGCCTATAAACAATTGCCCGAGAAATACAAAGATTATACACTTACGATTATTTCTAAAGAAAAAAATATAGAAGAATATGTTCCAAATATCTATCGTTCTACTATGCCAGTAGACAAGACAAGAATTCCTGACCCCGGCAAAAAAACATCTTGTGTAGTCAAAAATACATCAAAACCGTTTGCCATAGAAAAAGGCTTAAATGACAAGAATATCGCTCTTTGGAATAGTCATGGGTGGTACTACAACATTAATATCGACCGATGGGAATGGCAAAGGGCACGCTTTTTTGGCACCGTAGAAGATTTACTCACTACTTCCATCGTTCTTCCCTACCTGATGCCAATGCTCGAAAATGCAGGAGCTAACGTTTTTCTTCCTCGCGAACGTGATGTACAAACGAATGAAGTACTAGTAGATAATGACTTTACTTTAGCACCATCGTCGTACACACAAACACCTAATTGGGAAAAAGAAGATGAAGGTTTCGGATGGCAAAAAAACGTTTTGTACAATAAGGATCATCCTTTTAAAATGGGCTCTTACGTCAAGACTCCTTGTTATGAAAAAGCAACGGATAGTATTGTTTGGAAGGCTAACATACCGGAAAATGGGTACTATTATGTCAGCATCGGTTATAAAACACTATCCAACAGCACCGATAGTGCACATTACGAAGTATATCACAGTGGAGGAAAAACTTCTTTTATAGTTAACCAACAAATGGGTAGTGGCACATGGATTTATCTCGGAAAATTCTACTTCACTAAGAATACAAACTCTGCCATGAACAAAATTGTATTAACTAACCTCGGAAAAACAAGTACGGTGGTGACAGCGGATGTTGCCCGTTGGGGCGGCGGAATGGGCAATAGTTGCCGTCAAGATAATTCGAATATTATAGAAGAGAAAAAAAATCCACCTTTTGTCTCAAAAATTGATTCTTCGGCAAAAACGAGTAACCGACCTCGCTTTGCAGAAGGTGCTCGTTACTACTTGCAATGGGCAGGTGTTCCGGACAGTCTCATTGCTAACCAAAAGAAAGATGTAATTGGAGATTATCAAGACGATATTTATTCTCGCTCCAATTGGGTAAATTATTTAATGGGAGGTTCCGATTTTTATCCTAAATACGATGGACTGAACATTCCTATTAGTGCTTGCATTGCATTGCATACCGATTCAGAGAGTCTTGGCAAAGATTCTATCATAGGAACATTGGGAATTTGTATGACAACCGATGACAAAGGCGTTTACCCCGCCAAATATTCACGGATGTCTGCTCGTGATTTCACGGATATTTTGCAAACGGAAATAGTAAATGATGTTAGCAAAACATTTGGCATCAATTGGACTCGCCGCGGAATTTGGGATAAAACGTATATAGAAGCTCGAGTACCCAAAACACCAACCAGCCTTATCGAATTATTTTCACACCAAAACTTCAACGATATGAAGTTCGGTTTGTCTCCACAATATCGTTTCACGGCTGCAAGGGCTATGTACAAAGGTATTATCAAATTTTTAGCCTTTCAGAATAACACGCCTTATGTAATAACACCACTTCCCGTCCAAGATTTTGCAGTGGAATTATTACCTAACGATTCTGTTTTACTTTCGTGGCAACCACGCATCGATAGTTTAGAAACAACAGCTAATGCTGAAAAATACGTTGTTTATACACGTATCAACGATGAAGGATTCAATAATGGCATTATTTCGTCAACCAATGCAATCAAACTTCCCATCAAACAGGGAATAATTTACAGTTATAAAATTACCGCTGTAAATGAAGGCGGAGAAAGTTTTCCATCAGAAATTTTAGCAGCTTGTAAAGCTCCGAAAGAAAAAGGGAAAGCATTGATTATTAACGCTTTTGACAGAACAAGTGCTCCTGATTTTTTCGATTTTGGAAATACAGGCGGATTTTCTTATTCTACGGATGCCGGTGTTCCCTACCAATACGAAGTGGGATATACCGGAAATCAATTTGAATTTGATAAAAACGTTCCTTACTACGACAATGACTATCCCGGATTTGGTGCCAGTCAGTCTAATTATGAAGGTAAAGTACTTGCCGGAAATACATTCGACTATGCATTCGTACATGGTAAAGCTTTAGTTAATAATGGGTACTCTTTTGCCTCTTGTAGTAAAGATGCCTTGACTCAAAAAACAGTACTTACCCAATATAACATCGTCGATATCATCTTGGGCAACCAAAAAACATTAAAGACAAGTACTTGCTCTTTTGAATTATTTCCTAACCCATTACAAGAAGCCATAACAAAATATGCAAATGGTGATGGAAAAATAATAGTAACCGGTTCATACGTAGCTTCAAGCATGAATAAAACAACAGAAAAAAGCGAAGCCTCTTTCGCTAAAAATATTCTTAAATACAAATTACGTTCACCCTTTGCTTGTGCAAATGGCAAGGTATCAGATGTATATTCATCCGCCCCAGAAAGCAATACGTATTCGTTTTATACTTATCCAAACAGTCAAAACTACCGAGTACAAAATGCAGATGGAGTACAGCCTTCCGATAAAAAAAGTCAGGTACTAATGCGCTATAATGAAAATAATATTGCAGCAGCTATTGGCTACAAAGGTAAATACCGAACAGTTATTTGTGGATTTCCATTTGAATGTTTAACATCAGAAATAGAACAGATTAATTTAATGAAAATGTTTCTTAATTTCTTAACCGAATAAAAAATCACATAATAGTATGAAAATCAATGCTTTTATACCTTTTCAGAATGACAAACAAGTTGCCAAAACACTAGCCGGCTTACAACAATCAGATACGATACAAAATGTTTTTCTATTGACTCTCCAAGGACAAAAACCTGCCACTGATAAACGATATAAAACCATTGAAATAGACACGTTAACAAGCTGTAAAACGATGCAGCAAATTGCAGAAGAATCGGACTCTGCATTCAGTTTGGTTTACCTCAAATATACACCTTTGGAATTAGGTTCATATGCGTTAGAACGTTTGCTGCAAGTAGCTACGGACACCAAAGCGGGGATGGTATATGCCGATTATTACCAAACTATTGGCGATAAAAAAGCCCGCATTACTGTAAACGACTATCAAATAGGTAGTGTTCGTGATGATTTCAACTTCGGGTCTCTCCTACTTTTTTCGTCGGATTGTTTAAAAAAATCAATAATAGGGAGCAAAGAAAATTACCTATTTGCAGGTTTATATGATACTCGACTAAAAATTTCCGAAAGAGCATCTTTGGTACACATCAATGAATTTTTGTACGCTGAAGTAGAAGACGATGCCCGCGAAAGCGGTGAAAAACAATTTGATTATGTCGATCCGAAAAACAGAACTGTACAAATAGAAATGGAAAAAGCCTGTACGGAACACCTAAAAAATATCGGTGCGTTTCTGAGTCCAAATTTCGAAAAAATAGATTTGAACGAGATAGAATTTTCTTTCGAAGCATCAGTTATTATTCCTGTAAAAAATAGAGCTAAAACCATTGAAGATGCTATTAAATCAGTATTGAAACAAAAAACAAAATTTCCGTTTAACCTCATTATCATCGACAACTATTCCAACGACGGAACAACAGCCCTAATAAAACGTTATGCACAACAAAACAAACAAATAATTCACATTATACCTTCTCGTACCGACTTAGGCATTGGCGGTTGTTGGAACGAAGGCATTCATCATCCCGAATGTGGAAAATTTGCCGTTCAGCTTGATAGTGACGACCTCTACGAAACGGAAAATACTCTGCAAAAAATCGTCAATGCTTTTTACGAACAACAATGTGGCATGATTGTAGGATCTTACACAATGACGGATTTTAACTTAAACACCATTGCTCCGGGATTGATTGACCACAAAGAATGGACTGTAGAAAACGGAAGAAATAACGCTCTTAGAATAAACGGACTAGGTGCTCCAAGAGCCTTCTTTACACCGTTACTTCGAAAAATAAAAGTACCAAATACAAGCTACGGCGAAGATTATGCACTCGGACTGCAAATTAGTCGCAGATATTCTATTGGTCGCATCTACGATTCGGTATATTTGTGTCGACGTTGGAATGAAAACTCCGATTCGTCTCTTGATATTGATAAAATCAATGCCAATAATGCGTACAAAGACAAGCTACGCACCATCGAAATTCTGGCAAGAATCGAAGCCAATAAAGAAAGAGTATGAATGAATATGTTTTAATGATTGGATCGAATACCGACGCTAAAAAGAATATCGAAAAAGCTATCGATTATTTAAAACAAACCTTCGGTATTGTTTGTCTTTCGCAACAACTACAAACAAAAGCTGAGAATATGTCCAACAAGTTACCATATATCAATGTAGCTGCCAAAATAACATCTCAATCAGATGAAATCGAACTCAAACAAACGCTAAAAAGCATAGAAAGAGAACTGGGAAGAACATCGGAACAAAAAAAAAGAGGTGTCATTGCAATTGATATTGATATCATCAGTAAAAATAAAGAAATTATTCATCAAGACTATGTTGGAAGAAAGTTTGTCAAGATATTGGTGGATGAAGTGATGTAAAGCAACCTAAAAAATAAATCAAATCCAATAATGACTATCAAAGAAATAATAGAAAAAAGACAAAGCAATCGAAGATATAAAGAAGATGTTATTGAACACGAAAAAGTAATACAATGTATTCAAGCAGCTCATTTAGCCCCTTCGGCTTGCAACGCACAAGCCTGGAAATTCGTGGTAGTTGATAAACCGGCTATCAAGGAGCAAGTAGCCATGGCTGCCAACGATATGGGCATGAATAAATTCGTACTTCAAGCTCCTGTTATTATTGCTGTCGTGTTGGAACGAGCCAATTTCACATCGGCTATCGGTTCCACAATTAAACAAAAAGACTATACAATGATTGATATAGGTATTGCGGTAGAAAATATCTGCTTGCAAGCTACTGAACTGGGGTTAGGCAGTTGCATTGTCGGCTGGTTTAACGAGCACAAAGTCAAAAAAATATTACAAATACCTCGCACCAAACGTGTCCCCCTACTCATCACGTTAGGTTATTCCGACGATATGCAACGCACTAAAATCAGAAAAAAAATAGAAGAAATTTATTCTTTCAATAAGTATTAAACGAATATTTAACATGGAAACCCATAAGTATCATACAAAACAAAAGCAGTTCTCGGCAAATTGTTCTATTGGATAAGTTACGTATACTTCCAATGCCGCTACGACAGGTTCGGTTAGGCAAAGATTTCAACAATCTTTCGAAATTTCAGTTGTAACGAGCACTCAAGACGCAAAAACATTAATCTGATTGTTTCAGCATATTCGAACCGTACAAGCGATTTTCTTACTCTAAAAGTTGAAAAATTTTCATTTGATGCTTTAACTTACCAATTGTATGATTTAAAAGGTTCTCTTTTGGAAAACAATAAACTGAAAGAAACCGAAACTTCTATCATCATGAGCAAATTCGTGCCCAACACTTATTTTCTGAAAGTAACCCAAGAAAAAAAGGAAATTAAGACATTCAAAATCATAAAAAAATAAATGAGTATCGGTAAAACCATACTTCAAAAATAAAACAGTAAAAAAGCACATCTTTTTTTGATAAAAGAACAACAAAAAGTCTCATTCCATTGGCGATTTTATAAAGTTTTTTTATTAATTTTGCCTTAAGCCAATAAGGCAACAAAACTCATGTGCATAACAAGCTAAAAAAAAGATTCTATGTGGAAGTTTGTGTTGTATACGTAACCAAATTGGTGGCTAATATAACGACCGAGTATGAATTCATCTGTTTCATATTTTGAATTACCGCTCTTCACTAATCTGTTGTTGCTTTTAGTCTTTGCGAAGTTTCTTGGCGAAATCTTCGAAAGATTTAAACAACCCGCAATGATTGGTGAAATATTGGCAGGTATTATACTCGGACCTACCGTACTTAACATTATTCACAAAACATCCGAAATAAATACGATCTCTGATTTAGGAGTATTCTTCTTGGTTATTATTGCGGGCTTACAAATTGATTTTGGTGATATTGTAAAATCATTAAAAGGGAAAAAAATCATCATTTCAATAATGGCGTTTTTTGTACCCTTCATTTCCGGTCTTTGTGTAGGTCATTTTTTTGATCTGGCTGTAATGCCAACTCTTTTCGTGGGACTATGTATTGCTATAACCGCATTGCCGGTGAGCATCCGAATACTGATGGATTTAGGAAAAATCAATTCAGACATCGGAAAAAAAATCATTTCCGTTTCTATATTCGATGATGTTGTAGCACTAACAATTCTCGGTCTTATTCTTAATGTAAATAATACAGACCTCTCAGTCAGTTCAATTGTAAAAACATCGGCATTCTCTCTGCTTAAATTGTCGGGTTTTTTATTGTTATTGGTAATTGCTTACAGAGCTATTAAACGTGCAACAAATAAGGAAAACTACCTAGAACTTAAATTAGACAAGCTACTGAGCGTTTTAAAAGGGAAAGAATCTCTTTTTGCTCTGTTCTTTGTATTTGTTTTAATATTTGCCACTATAACAGAATCGTTGGGCTTCCACTTTGTAATAGGATCATTTTTTGCAGCTATGTTAATTAGTGAAAAGTCCGTTGGAAAGGTGCATTGGGAATCATTTCACAATACAACGAATAGTTTGGCGATGGGATTCCTTTCTCCTATATTTTTTGCGGCTATCGGTTTAGAATTCAATTTTTATTCCATTCAAAATTACTGGTTACTGATAGCTATATTGCTTGTTTCATACTTCTCTAAAATTGTTGGAGGCTTTGCAGGTGCTCGTATTGCAGGATTAAACAACAGAATCTCAATAACTATTGGAATGGGTCTAAATGCGAGAGGAATTATGGAATTAGTAATTGCCAATATTGCCTATACATCAGGTTTAATGAGCCTTGAAATATTTTCCATGTTAGTCATAATGGGAATTATAACAACTCTATCCACACCTTCTATGCTGAAAAAAGGGTTCGATTTAGCAGAAAAGGGTCGCCCAAAAAGAAAGCATAGAACAAGGAGTTCGAAAAAACAGTTGCTAAAAACAGAAGCTCATAAATCAACAACAAGCATTTAGAGCTTATTCTTAAAGCTATTTCTCTAAAAGTTTTTTATGAATAAGTGATAATAATGCGAAAAAACACTATTTTTACCCGCAAACCTTTTTAATAACCCGCATTACTTTCTTTCTAAAAATGTGGAAAATTAGAAAGTACCGAATTTGCAAATTTCCCTTTAGATTCTTTTAAAAGACATTAAAAAAACAGAAAATGGACAGATACAATATCACAAAAAAATACACAAATGAGCAGATAACAGTTGTTTGGCAATCAGGCAAATGCACCCATTCGGGTAATTGTGTGCGATTCTGCTCCGAAGTTTTTCACCCTGCCAATCTTCCTTGGATTACGATGGAAAGTGCTTCGACGGAAAAAATTATTGAAACCGTGAATACATGTCCATCGGGAGCCTTAACTTATTATAAAAATAAATGAAAAAAATTTTTATACTTTTATTACTTTCTATGAGTAGTAATTTATTTGCAGAACCAAAAGGTATCAAACCGAATCTAACACTTTCAACAGGAACTGTTGAACGGTTTGAAAATTTTAATTCCAAATATATCTCTGCTCGCAATGTAGATGTTTGGTTACCGGATAATTATAATCCTAAGAATAAATATTCTGTTTTGTATATGCACGACGGTCAAATGCTTTTTGATGCATCAACAACATGGAACAAGCAAGAATGGGGTGTTGACGAAGTAATAGGCAAACTGATTGCAGAAGGAGCAATAAAACCATGCATAGTAGTGGGCATTTGGAACTCGGGAATAAATAGACACTCCGATTATTTTCCGCAAAAACCTTTCGAACAACTTTCAAAAGAAAAACAAGATTCCCTTATAAGTCGGGGAAAACGCTACAAAGACATTTCTTTATTTGCCAACGGAATTCAATCAGACAATTACTTAAAATTTATTGTATACGAATTAAAACCATTTATTGACAAAACTTATTCAACAAAGAAAAAAGCGAAAGATACATTCATGGCCGGTTCAAGTATGGGCGGATTAATTTCCATGTATGCCATTTGTGAATATCCAAAAGTATTCGGCGGTGCAGCTTGCCTTTCAACGCACTGGATAGGTAGCCACCCAACAGAAAACAACCCAATGCCCGAACAGTTTTGTATTTATTTAAAAAATAATTTGCCAAATCCGAAAAACCATAAGTTGTATTTTGATTATGGAACAAAAACATTAGATGCTCAATATGAACCTTTTCAGAAAAAAGTAGATGCTATTATGGAAGAAAAAAAATTCAAAAAAAATTGGACAACAATAAAATTTAATGGACTAGACCACTCGGAAAAATCATGGAATAAAAGGTTGCATATTCCTATACTATTTTTACTCGGACAATAAGCTAACGAAAAACACTGACAGATAAATCAATACAATATGGAAAATTCAAAAGCAAAATCTTGTTGTATAAGCAAAGACAGCCTGTACAATTGTGGCATACTGCTATTTCGTTGCATTGTTGGGGGATTCATGCTAACACACGGTTGGCAAAAATTACAAAACTTTGATATGTTAAGCACTGTTTTCCCCGATCCTTTAGGAGTAGGTTCTACTATATCATTGGTGCTAATTATTTTGGCTGAATTTGGATGTTCTTTACTTATTATCATAGGATTATTTACACGATTGGCAACCCTTCCGCTTATTTTTGGCATGGCAGTTGCGGCCATCTTTGTACATGCCAACGATCCATTTGCAACAAAGGAACTTGCATTTTTATATATGGCTCTTTACGTTGTTGTGAGTATTGTGGGAGGCGGAAAATATTCTCTGGATAACGTTTTTCTCAACTTTTGTTCAAAGAAATATAATAATCGTTGCTGTCATTCCAAAAAGTAGAAACCATTGGATTATTATATGAATTCAAAAAAATAATTAACTTTGTAAATAAACTTTCTTACTGTTAAACATCATTTAAAAATATAACTTATATGAAAAAGTCTCTTATTATTGTTTTAGCCATTGCTGGATTAGTTGCTATTTTATTCTTTTGGGGAATAGGTGTTTACAATAAGTTGGTTACTTTAGACGAAGCTGTACCGGCACAATGGGCACAAGTAGAAAATGCGTACAAACGCCGTTCCGACTTGATTCCTAACTTAGTAAATACAGTTAAAGGATATGCACAACACGAAAGCAGTACATTTGAAGCTGTTATTGCCGCTCGTGCAAAGGCAACTCAAATCACGGTAGATCCGACAAATCTTACTCCCGAAAAATTACAGCAATACCAAGCTGCACAGGGGCAAATTCAAGCAGCTTTAGGAAAATTACTTATGATTCAGGAAAATTATCCCGAATTGAAAGCCAACCAAAACTTTCTTGAACTACAAGCTCAATTGGAAGGAACCGAAAACCGAATTAGTACGGAAAGACACCGTTTTAATGAAGCTGCACAAAACTTCAATAGCATGATTCGTCGTTTTCCGGGTATGCTTTTCGGTTTTGAAAAAAGAGCATATTTTGAAGCTACTGAAGCAGAAATGGCAACCCCTAAAGTAACATTCTAATGAATCCAAGAAAATTCTTCACTCTTGAGCAACAAAATGCCATTGAACAAGCTATTGAGGATGCTGAAAAACTAACATCCGGTGAAATTCGTTTGCATATTGATAAAGAATGTAAAGGTGATCCTATAGATTGTGCGATTGAAATATTCAAAAAACTGGAAATGGATAAAACAGAGCTTCGTAACGGAGTCTTGTTTTATCTTTCAATTGATGATCGTAAATTTGCTATCATTGGCGATAAAGGTATAAATGAAAAAGTCCCCAAAGATTTCTGGGATAATATACACAAAACATCTATAACTTATTTTCAGCAACAAAAATTTACTGAAGGTCTTACTTTCTCTATATTCAAGGCTGGAAGACAATTGGCAAAATATTTTCCTATTCAAAGTAATGACACCAATGAATTGACAAACAAAATTTCGTTTGAAAAAGAAACTGAAAATGAATAAAAGATTTTATATAGTATTTTTATTTGCAGTATTATCTGTAAATATCTTTGCACAAATACCGGATCAACCCAAACCGGCACGTTTGGTAAACGATTTTGCAGGGCTTTTCACACCTCAACAACAAGCTCAATTGGAACAATTTTTAGTAATGGTAGACGATTCAACATCCAATCAAATAGCAGTTGTCACAGTCAATGACTTGGGTGGTTATGACAAAGCACAATTTGCCACTGAATTGGGACAAAAATGGAAAGTTGGTAACGGAAAATTTGACAATGGAATTGTTTTTTTAATTAAACCTAAAAAAGGCAATCAATCCGGAGAAGTTTTTATTGCAGTAGGCTACGGATTGGAAAGTGCCATACCGGATGCTACTACGAAACGAATAGTAGAACAAATCACAATTCCGTATTTTAAACAAAATGATTATTTCAATGGCACAGCTGCCACAGTAGATTACTTGTATAAAATTGCAAAAGGAGAAATTAATGTTTCCAAAGAAAAAGAACGAGGAAATCTTTTAGGCTATATCATTTTAGGTATTGTTCTTTTTGTTATCATTCTTTTATCAAGTAGGTCAAACAACAAACCAAATAAAAATAACAGACATACTACTTACGGATCTGCAGGCCTTCCATGGCTATTCATGGGAAGTGGTCGTGGCATAGGTGGAAGTTCTTCCGGAGGAAGCAGTTTTGGTGGTTTTGGTGGAGGTAGCTTTGGTGGAGGTGGAGCTGGTGGAAGTTGGTAATAAGGCATATCAAATGTCAATATCTTCATTACCAATAATAAAAGCCAATGATGCTCGTAAAAAAATCAATATATTAGCATCTCAAGGGAGTTCATTTTTTTTTGCAATTGATTTCAGCATGGAAAATGCTATCGTTTTAACTGAAAATGAACAGGATACTGAGTTTATTCGTTTCAATATAAATGGTTTTACGAACGAAAAAAAAAGTTCGGAAAAAAAAGAAATAGGAAAAATACAATGGGATATTTTTCCTATTTCTTTTGAACAATACCGTCATAAATTCAATTCCGTCATAAAAGAAATTCAATTGGGAAATTCCTTCCTCATTAATCTCACACAACCGACAAAAATCAACCATAATACTTCCCTACTTTCTATCTACAAATACGCCTCAGCTAAATACAAAGTATGGTTGAAAGATACATTTTTGGTACTTTCTCCGGAGCCCTTTATCCGTACTCAAGGTAAAAAAATCAGTTCTTTCCCTATGAAAGGAACAATAGATGCTTCCATTCCAAACGCAGAAAAAATAATTCTTAATAACCCGAAAGAAATGGCTGAACATGCAACTATTGTGGACTTAATACGCAATGATTTAAGTATAGTAGCAAGTAATATATATGTAAAAAAATACCGTTATATAGAAAAGATTACCACATTGCAAAAAGATTTACTACAGGTAAGTTCTGAGATTTCAGGAACACTGCCTGACGAATATAATAAACACATGGGTGATATCTTATTTAAGTTATTACCCGCGGGTTCTATAAGTGGTGCTCCAAAACATAAAACACTGGATATTATAGCGACTACAGAAGGATATGAACGTGGATTTTACACAGGAGTGAGTCTGTGGCTATTTTGACGGAGAAAATATGGAAAGTGCCGTTATGATACGTTTTGTGGAAGAAAAAAACAAAACTTTTATTTTTAAAAGTGGTGGGGGCATAACTGCCCAAAGTGACGTAAAAAAAGAATATGAAGAATTAATAAACAAAGTATATGTGCCTGTTTTTTGACTGCATACAGCTAAAAGATGGTTATTTTAAACGACTTAATTATCATCAAGAACGTGCCAATAAAGCTTTAGCTGAAATATTCCCGGAAATTAAACCCTTTTCTCTGAAGAGCTATTTACAACAATTGGAAATTCCCAATCAAGGACTTTATAAGTGTAAAATTACATATAATAGCAGCATTCAACATATCGAATTTATTCCATATCAAGTTAAACCTATAAAAACACTAAAACTGGTAAATACCGATATTAAGTCACACCCGTTCAAATTAGTAGATAGGAGTTCTTTTACAAAATTTACTGAACAAAGAGATACTTGTGACGATGTGCTACTTGTAAGAAATGGACTACTAACTGATACTTCTATTTGTAATATTGCACTATTTGATGGTTCAAACTGGGCGACTCCACGTACTCCCCTTATTTACGGAACCAATAGAGCATACCTTTTGGAGAAAGGATTTGTGGTAGAAAAAGACATATTCGCTAGCCATTTGGCTAATTATCAAAAAATCACACTTTTTAATGCCTTGATTGATTTTCAAGAAATAATCATAGATATTGATTCCATTTACTAATTTCTAAACAATTTACCTATAGATATATCTGACTTTTTCACCATTTCCTGAAATAATTAAATTATCTTACCTATATTTGCGATCCTTAAGGTTCATCGTTTACAACTTTTCTGTACGTGATTTTGCTCAAAGGCTGAGTTATAAGACATGGTTGTTACTTTTCAAAAAGAAAAATTATTTATAGCATGAAGTACGTAGATTTAGACAAAGAAATCAAGAACAGCAATTCCACCATCTTAAAAATATTACCTAGTTTTTTTGTTAACTGGATGAAGCTAATCATTAAACAAGAAGAAATAAATCGCATTCTTACTAAATATGAGGGCTATCAAGGCGTTGATTTTCTTCCCAAAATAATAGAAGAATTAAATCTAAAGGTTCAAATCGAGGGGCTTGAGAATTTACCGGAAAATGGCAAATGTTTTTTTGTAGCCAACCATCCTTTCGGATTTGTTGATGGATTAATATTAACACATACTGTTGGAACAAAATATGGTACACTAAAAGCTATCGGAAACGAGTTTTTCACACTTGCTCCTCACTTGAGACCTATTATAGCAGCCGTCAATGTTTTTGGAACTAACCCCAAAGATTATCTAGTTGAACTGGAAAATGTATTTGAATCAGATTCGCCTATTACACATTTTCCTGCAGGTTCAGTTTCTAGGGTAAGAAAAGGAAAAATTCGAGACAAGGATTGGCACAAAAGTTTTATCAAACAAGCTTCGAAATACCAACGAGATATCGTTCCTTTTCACTTCATCGGAAGAAATTCTATGCTTTTTTACTCCATCTATATGGTACGAACATTGCTTAGAATAAACGTTAACATTGAACTCATGCTATTACCTTACGAAATATTTCACAAAAAAAATAAAACCGTACAAGTTCGAATTGGCAAACCAATTTCTTACAATACATTTGACGACTCAAGACCCCATAAAGAATGGGCTCAATATGTAAAGGAGCAAGTATATCTCTTAAACTAAAAGACTATGTAATATTTGTAACATATAAAAAAGGTCTGAATTAGAAATAATTCAGACCTTCGTATTTTAATCAAATTCTATCAATCTTGTTCCGGAGTAACAATACCAGCCAACTCAGGGTCTATAAGAATTCGTCCACAATGTTCACATACGATAATTTTCTTACGAAGTCTTATATCCAATTGTCTTTGAGGTGGAATTTTATTAAAGCAACCACCACAAGCATCACGTTGTACATAAACAACGGCCAATCCATTGCGTGCATTTTTTCGAATACGCTTAAATGCTTGCAACAAACGATCCTCTATTAATTTTTCAATTTCTTTAACTTCTTCTCGCAATTTTTCTTCTTCTTGTCTTGTTTCAGAAACAATCTCTTCCAACTCCTCTTTCTTTTCATTCAAATCAGCCGTACGATCTTCAAGAACCTCTTTCGATTTTGCTTGATCTGCTTTCTTCACATCAATAGCAACTTCATATTCTTTAATATTCTTTTTACACAACTCTATTTCTAATGTCTGATATTCAATCTCCTTTGTCAAATGGTCAAATTCTCTATTGTTTCTTACATTATCAATTTGAGATTTATACTTTTCAATCAGTGCTGTAAAATCGACAATATCTTTTTTACGTTTTTCAATTTGAGCTGATATTTCTGATATTTCAGTATCAAACTTAGTAATACGCGTTTGTAAACCGACTATCTCGTCTTCTAAATCTTGCACTTCTAAAGGAAGCTCTCCTCTGAGAATCTTTATCTTATCAATCTTTGATGAAACTAACTGAAGATCGTAAAGAGCTTTAAGTTTCTTTTCTATCGAAATTTCTTTTACTTCGGTCTTTTGTTCTGCCATATTGTGTGATTTTTATTACTCGGTCTCAACTATATATTTTTTCAAAAATAATGAACGCAATTCACCTCTTTTTCAGAAAAATAGAGTGCAAATGTAGGCATTTTTTTTGAAATCAAATCAAAAAAAACCTCTTTTATAAATTGTTCTGATTCAAAATGACCTATATCGGTCAATAGCAATTGATTTTCGGCTTTAAAAAAGTCATGGTATTTCAAATCAGCAGTTAAAAAAGCATCTGCCTTTCGGATTTTTGCCGTTTCTATTAAGAAACTTCCACTACCACCACATACTGCTACTTTTTTTATTTTTTTATATTGCAAGGGAGATGTTCTGACACTTTCTGCCCCAAAAGTATCTTTTACTTTTTGTATAAAATCCTCCTCCGAAATTTCGGTTTTAAAAGTTCCAATCATACCAAATCCCACATCTTTTCTTGCATTTTGAAGTGGAATAAAATCATATGCCGGCTCTTCGTATGGATGACTTTGCAATAATTTACTTTCTATTTTT
>DAIMYQ010000002.1:53555-55831 GCA_036734385.1 Paludibacteraceae bacterium
ATAAGAGGGTGATGAGAAAGTATGAAATTGCATTTTTTAGTCAATGCTTCTTTCACGATTTCTTCAGTAACATCCAAACAAAAAAGAACACCTGTAACTTCAGCATTGCCATTATCTATAAGTAGCCCTGCATTATCCCAATCTTCTTGTAAACACAAAGGAGCAAACTCTTCTATTGTGTTACAGATGTCTTTTGTTCTCATATCAAAATAAATTAAAACTATAGCGGCTATCTTATTTTGAAAGATAGCCGCTACATAAATATTTACTACTCTTTATAAAGAATCATTGCTGAAGAGGCGGGAACTCGAAGTTCCGTTTTGTTCTGCTTAAATATTCCTTTTAAATTAACTTCATCGCCATTGCAAACGACTATCCAATTTTCTTGAGGAATGTTTAAGGTTATAGTCCTACGATTACCATTATAAACGACCAATATTCGATTCCAAGAATCTCCGTTAGCATTATTATCTAACGTATAAGCCACTACACATGGTTGATCTACACTAATAAACCTTAGATTTTTTTGAACCATTTCTGTAGTCGGCATTCTGAAAGCCGGATGTTCTTTTCTCAACTGAATTAGCCCTTTATAGTAATCAAAAATATCCTGGTTACTCTTCTTAAAATTCCAATCTATTTGATTGATATTGTCTGGAGATTGATAAGAATTATGAACACCTTGTTTGTTTCTTAGCACTTCTTCCCCTGCATAAATAAAAGGTACGCCTTGCGATGTAATAACTACTGTTTGAGCCAATTTATCAAAATTTCTAAGTTCTTTTTCTGTTGCTCCTATAGGGGCAGAAAAAGCTATTTTGTCAACCAAACACAAATCGTCATGGCAAGACACATAATTAATGATTTGACTAGG
This sequence comes from Paludibacteraceae bacterium, assembly GCA_036734385.1. Taxonomy (GTDB): domain Bacteria; phylum Bacteroidota; class Bacteroidia; order Bacteroidales; family Paludibacteraceae; genus JAAYPI01. The sequence goes on from DAIMYQ010000002.1 coordinate 54,430, forward strand.
ATTATTTGCGTAAGCTTCTTTCGAATAATTTACCAAACCGTAATGAATTTGGTCGTGTTGTGTTGCAGCTACTACACCAAATTTTACACTTTCATCATATCCTGTCATACCGGCCACAAAAGCAGGCTCTTTCGCATTTGCCCAACTGCCTTTAAGAGCGTCACGCAAATCATCACTAAAAACGGCTATACCGTTCAGTTCCTTTGTGTGTTGTTTTACAGCACGTTTTTCATAAGGAAGGGGTGAATCGCCGGCAGACCAACCTTCACCATGAATCGTAATGGTGGAATCTATTTTATTAAGCTCTGCACGGATAAAATTCATTGTCTGGATATCATGAATACCCATTAGGTCAAAACGAAAACCATCTACATGGTATTCATTTACCCAATATTTTACAGATTCCGCAATAAAGCGACGTACCATTTCACGTTCAGAGGCTGTTTCGTTGCCACAACCGGAAGCATTTGACCAACTTCCATCAGCATTGAAACGGTAGAAATAGCCTGGAGCAGAGAGATTTAAATGTGAATCAGCTCCTGCCGACGTATGGTTGTACACTACATCCATAATAACACGAATGCCATTATTGTGTAATGATTGAACCATTTGCTTAAATTCCTTTATTCTACTAATCGGATTATAAGGATCAGTAGCATATCCTCCTTCAGGAACATTATAATTCTCTGGGTCATATCCCCAATTATAATTGTTTTCGTTCAACTTTGTTTCATCAATAGAGGCATAATCATAAGAGGGTAATATTTGCACATGGGTAATACCCAATTCTTTCAAATGGTCGACACCTGTTTTTTGTCCATATGCATTAACTGTTCCTATTTCTGTAAAAGCAAGAAATTTCCCTCTGTTTTTGATACCTGAATTAGGGCTAACCGAAAAGTCCCTCATATGAACTTCATAAACAACTGCGTCTGTAAAACTTTTCAATGCTGGTCGTTTATCATTTTCCCATCCTGTAGGATTCGTTTCCTTCATATCAATAATAGCACCACGATTGCCATTCACGCCAACAGCCTTCGCCCAAATCCCTGGCGTTTCGCTATACCATTTGCCATTCATGAAAATTTGGAAGGTATAAAAACGACCTTTCAAGTCTTTTTTTATAGACGCTATCCAAGTTCCGTCCTTATCATATTTCAACTCGTGAACTTCGATCGGCTGACCACCAATTCCTTCTTCATAGATATTTAGTCGAACTGCTTTCGCCGCAGGAGACCAAAATCGAAAAGATGTTTTTTCGGGAGCATAAACAGCTTCTAAATCATTACCCTTATAAACAGGGTAATCTTCGAACGAAGCGTACTCTTTTGGTAAATTACTACAAGCCATAATGGATAACAAAAAAGGTACAACTAACAAGATTTTTCTCATCGCAAGTAAA
>DAIMYQ010000002.1:55931-61111 GCA_036734385.1 Paludibacteraceae bacterium
CATAATGGATAACAAAAAAGGTACAACTAACAAGATTTTTCTCATCGCAAGTAAATTTTAAGATTTTAGTGATAACTAAGAGTATAGTTTTTTTCAATGTGGTGGGGTTTTAACATCAACGAATAACAATAAACTGTTTACAAAAATAAAAAAATTGCACAATTTTTCCTAATATTTTACACCTAAATAAAAATAATTATGTAAAAATAATTAAAAGTCTATTAAAATACCATAAAGATTGGAAATGCGGAGAAATTTGAATAACCCTTGTTGATAAGTAATTTTCAAAACGTTTTTGTTCAACATTTTTTTTGCCTAATTTCGCCACATTAAAAAGTCTTAATTTAAGAGGAATTAATGATCACCATATTAGAAGTGTTCAGTTTTTTAGGTGCTTTTGCTTTTGCCATAAGCGGTATCAGAATGGCATCAGAAAAGCAATACGATTGGTTCGGAGCCTACGTAGTCGGTTTAGTAACTGCCATTGGAGGAGGATCTTTTAGAGATATGCTCTTGGATGTAACTCCTTTTTGGATGCTCCAAGGATGGTATTTGATCTGTACATTGATAGCTCTGCTCTTTGTCGTTTGTTTCGGCAAATACGTAAAAAAATTGAGCAAATCATTTTTTGTGTTTGACACTATCGGGTTAGGTGTATTTACCATCGATGGAATGGAAAAAACATTGTCTGCCGGTTATCCTTTTTGGGTGGCTATTGTCATGGGAGTCATGACGGGTTGTTTGGGCGGTGTTTTAAGGGATGTACTCATCAACGAAACCCCTCTAATCTTCAGAAAAGAAATATACGCTTTGGCTTCCATTATCGGAGGAGTAGTTTATATGATTTCAAATAGTATTTTCATGTTCAACGGAGTTGTTTCTTATATAGCGGGATTTGGCGTTATCGTGCTAATCCGTTTTCTAGCAGTTAAATACGAAATAAGTTTACCAAAACTAAAAAATTATCAATAAAACAGTTCAAGTATATACATATACAATCATAAAGTGAATTTAAAATTTTGCAGTCTAGCCAGTGGTAGTAGTGGAAATTGTTATTATGTCGGCAATGACAAACAAGGAATATTAATAGACGCAGGTATCGGCGTTAAAACGATAAAAAAACGACTCAAAGCAATTGATGTTTCCCTAGAAAGTATTTTGGGAATATTTGTTACACACGATCATTATGACCATATTTCATCAGTAGGAGTTTTGGGGGAAGTATATAATATTCCTATTTATTCTACACAAGAGATTCTTGACGGTATAAACAAATGCTACAAGGTCACGGATAAACTTTACCACAGCAAACATCCCATTGAGAAAGGTAACGCCACTACAATCGGAGATTTCCTAGTTGAATCTTTTCCTGTTTCTCACGACTCGACGGACTGTGTCGGGTACTCTATCTCATACAAAAAGACCCTATTCACTATTGCAACAGATTTAGGCTATATCAATTCGGAAGCTGCCATTCATATTGTAAATTCCACCTCGTTCGTCATTGAGTCAAATTATGACGAAGAAATTTTATTACAAGGTCCTTATCCTTTGTTTTTGAAAGAACGCATATTAAGCAAAAAAGGACATTTGAGTAATCACGAGATGGCTCGTTTCTTGTCGGAAAACTATCAAGAACATTGGAAAAACATATTTCTTTGCCATCTAAGCAAAGAAAATAATACTCCGGAAGCTGCTATACAGGCAGTAAAAACAAAATTAGAAGAAAACAACATTGAAGTAAATCTACACTGTCAACTAATGGCATTGCCACGTACCTCTCCTACCTGCCTATTTGAATTATAGATAAAATATGCAATTTTTATTCATTTTTCAAATATTTATACGTAAATAATACAATTTTTATTAAAATTCGTCACATTTTCCTTTGCAAAATGAATTCTATGGTGTATTTTTGCTCCCTGAAAAACAGTTTGTTTGGAATTATGTATTAAAAATATAATATGATGGAGAAGGAAGGAAAAATTGTAAATTTAGACAATGTGGTGGTTCGCTTTTCTGGAGACTCGGGAGATGGCATGCAATTGGCAGGCTCTATTTTCTCTAACATATCCGCGTTAGTAGGAAATGAGATATCTACTTTTCCGGATTATCCTGCCGAAATTAGAGCTCCACAGGGAACATTAAGCGGTGTTTCCGGATATCAAGTCCACATTGGGGCAAAAATATATACTCCGGGAGATAAAGCTGATGTTTTAATTGCTATGAACCCTGCGGCCTTAAAGACTAATGTTAGATTCATAAAAAGCAATTCAGTTATCATAACAGATTCTGATGCGTTTACTAAAAAAGATTTGGAAAAAGCGTTGTTTACTACTGATAATCCGTTTGAAGAATTAGGATTGAAATCTATTCAATTAATTGAAGCCCCTATTACCACAATGGTAAAAAGTAGCTTGGAAAATAGTGGATTGGACAACAAAGGCGTATTGAGATGTAAGAACATGTTTGCCTTGGGCATCGTTTGTTGGTTGTTTGACCGTTCGTTGAGTGCCGCAGAAAACATGATAAAGACGAAATTTGCAAAAAAGGCAAGCATAGCAGAAGCCAATATAAAAGTTTTAAATGACGGTTATAACTTTGGGGCAAATACCCATGCATCGGTTTCAACATACCGCATTGAAACAAGCGAAAAGGAAAAAGGATTTTATACCGACATTGATGGAAATAAAGCTACAGCTTACGGTTTAATTGCAGCTGCAGAAAAAGCAGGATTAGAATTATTCTTGGGTAGTTATCCTATAACTCCAGCAACGGACATTTTGCACGAATTGGCTAAACACAAAGAATTAGGTGTCAAAACAGTACAAGCTGAAGATGAAATTGCCGGTATTTGTACTGCCATTGGTGCAAGTTTTGCGGGAGATTTGGCTGCGACGAGTACCTCAGGCCCTGGATTGGCTCTGAAAAGTGAAGCTATCGGATTGGCTGTAATGGCAGAGTTGCCATTGGTTATCATTGATGTTCAGCGTGGCGGACCTTCTACAGGTTTACCAACAAAAAGTGAGCAAACAGACCTATTTCAAGCCCTTTACGGAAGAAATGGAGAAAGTCCGGTTGTGGTTATTTCTGCAACTTCTTCTACTAATTGCTTTGATGCAGCTTATTGGGCAGCAAAATTGGCTGTCGAACATATGACACCCGTAATTTTATTAACTGACGGATATATTGCAAACGGTTCAGCGGCTTGGTGTATTCCTGACATAGAAAATTACCCATCTATCAAGCCTAATTACATTGAAAAGGATATTGAAAACTGGAAGCCTTACTTGCGTAACGAAGAAACAAAGGTTCGTTATTGGGCACTACCCGGAAAAGAGGGTTACCAACATCGTTTAGGTGGTTTGGAAAAAGATTATAATACAAGTGTTATCTCTACTGATCCTGAAAACCACGAATTGATGACACAAACTCGTCAAGCTAAAATACAAAAAATTGCTGATTTCATTCCGGAACTTACCGTTCAAGGGGAAACAAATGCAGATTTTTTAGTTGTTGGATGGGGAGGAACTTACGGACACCTTTGCTCTGCGGTAAATGAAATGAATAAAAAAGGCAAGAAAACAGCTTTTGCCCATTTTGGGTTCATTAATCCTCTCCCCAAAAACACCAAAGAGGTGCTTTCAAAGTATAAAAAAATTGTGGTTTGTGAACAAAATCTTGGTCAATTTGCAGGCTATTTAAGAATGAAAATACCCGGATTGCACATTTATCAATATAACGAAGTAAAAGGTCAACCCTTCTTGGTAAATGACTTGGTAAATTGTTTTACTAAATTGATGGAGGAATAAAAAATGACAGAATTAATATATCAACCCAAAGATTACAAAAACCCACAAGCAGTACGCTGGTGTCCTGGTTGTGGAGATCACTTCCTATTAAATTCGTTGCACAAAGCAATGGCAGAATTGGGAATACCTCCATATCAAACAGCTGTTATTTCAGGTATAGGATGTTCTTCACGCCTTCCTTATTACATGAATACCTACGGTTTCCATACCATTCATGGTCGTGGAGCTGCTATTGCAACAGGTGTTAAAGTTGCAAACCCCAAATTGTGCGTATGGCAAATTTCAGGAGACGGAGATAGTTTGGCTATCGGAGGCAATCACTTCATCCATTCTATTCGTAGGAATATCGACATCAACATTGTTTTACTCAACAATCGTATTTATGGTTTAACAAAAGGGCAATACTCTCCTACTTCGCCACGTGGTTTCGTATCCAAATCTTCTCCTTTCGGAACAGTCGAAGACCCATTTCGTCCTGCAGAATTGGCATTTGGAGCACGCGGTCATTTTTTTGCTCGTACGGTAGATGTTGACTCAGAGGTCTCAGTTGAAGTTTTAACAGCTGCTGCTAGGCACAAAGGAGCTTCCGTGGTGGAAGTATTACAAAATTGCGTCATCTTCAACGATGGTACCCATAGTGCTGTTGCCACCAAAGAAAATCGTACTGAGAATGCCATTCTTCTTGAACAAGGGAAACCTATGATATTCGGGAAAAACAAGGAAAAAGGACTTGTTGCGGAAGGTTTCAATTTAAAAGTGGTTACAATCGGTGAAAACGGCATTACCGAAAAAGATTTATTAGTACATGATGCAACAACGGAAGATAATACTTTGCACCAAAAATTGGCAAATATGTCGTATCCTGAATTTCCTATTGCTTTGGGGGTTATTCGAGATGTAAAAGCTCCCACTTATGACGAGGCTGTAGCAAAACAAATTGCAGAAGTACAAGCTAAAAATCCAACGCGTAAACTTAAAGATTTTTTGATGAAAGGTGATATTTGGGAAATAAAATAAACTTTCCAACATCTAAATAATAACAAAAACGGAGACTATCTAATAGTCTCCGTTTTTGTTAAGTAAATATTCAGTCTTTGGCAGCAACAACTTTAAAACTCAAAGACGAAGTATACGGATTACCATCTTTGAGTTCAGACGTAGAAGTTAAGGAAAATGTAAGAGCAACAGCTTCTTGTTTTGCTTGCTTTGCTACTATTTGGACAGGAAATGCACAATTGTATATGCTACTTTTGAAAATATATTTTCCGGCACTAGCATCTGTCAAATTTTCATTTATAAATGCTGAGGCTGCCGCAGAATCACATAAAGAAAATGTGATATAATCCGTTTCGGGATTAACATTTAATT
>DAIMYQ010000002.1:61211-73362 GCA_036734385.1 Paludibacteraceae bacterium
GCAGAATCACATAAAGAAAATGTGATATAATCCGTTTCGGGATTAACATTTAATTGCGTAAGTTCATTATAGTATCCATTTAATGACACGGCAAACTGCAATGTATCACCCACAAAAAGAGTGTCTTGATGAGCAATAGAGTCTCCATTTACGCGAAAATCAGAATAAGTTATGCGAGGGCTTACATCTGTTTCTGACTTGAGGCTACAAGCAGAAAAAATCAAAGACATAACAAATAAATAAAATAATTTTTTCATATCAGTTAAGGTCAAATGTTCCGTTTATATACTGTTCAAAAGTTACGAACAAAAATATGCATTTAATTAACTAGTTACCACTTTATTTATTGTTTTTTATACAAATTTAAAAAGCAATCCTGATTTTTATCACAATTCTTTTCTTTTGAGTAACTTTGCTTCACTAAAATAAAAAACATGTTTCAAAAAGCCATTTCTAATTTTACTCAACAACATAGTTATTCTTCCTTATGTCCAAAAGCATTTTTTTTTGATATGGATGGCGTGATTTTTGATTCTATGCCTTATCACGCAAAATCATGGGTCAAAGCGTTCGAAGAAATAGGCATCAAATTTTCCGAATACAAAGCTTATTTGAATGAAGGGAGAACGGGAGCATCAACTATTGCGAATGAATTTTTGGAACAAAAAAAAAGGAATGCAACCGAAACTGAAATACAACAACTGTATAAAATAAAAAGTCACAATTTTGAAAAGTGTGGAGATCCTATTCCCATGCCATATGCATCACAAGTATTACAAAAAACAAAATCATTAGGAATTGATATATTTTTGGTAACAGGTTCGGGACAGTCCAGTTTACTGCAAACCCTCAACACTTTCTATCCCGGCATTTTTTCACCCGACAAAATGGTTACTGCATACGATGTAAAACATGGGAAGCCACATCCAGAACCCTATTTAATGGCTTTAGAAAAAGCAAATATAAAACCCAACGAAGCTTTTGTCATCGAAAATGCTCCGTTAGGTATTCAATCCGCAGTAGCAGCCAACATCTTCACCATTGGAGTAAATACGGGCATTTTGGATGAAAAAGAATTAATACAAGCCGGCACTAATCTAATTTTCAATAGCATGCAAGACTTTTACCTACAAATGGATTTTCTGTTAGATTGTTGCAAAAAAAGATAGTTTTTCTACTCTTTTTTCTTCATTCCATAATTCTTATCTATTTTCATAAACGGAATAATAGCCAAGGTTGGTATAGCACAAATCATTACCAAAATAAAAAAATGATTGTAACCCAAAAAATCCTGTAACCAACCGGCAATCATACCCGGAAGCATCATTCCCAAAGCCATAAATCCTGTACAAATAGCATAATGAGCAGTTTTATGTTCTCCATCCGAAAAATAAATCATGTAGAGCATATAGGCAGTGAATCCAAATCCATAACCAAACTGTTCAATAGCAACCGCAATATTGATTAGAATCATACTTTCAGGGGTAAACCATGACAAATATAAATAGGCTAAATGAGGTAACGTAATGCACAAAGCCATAGGCCATATCCAATATTTCAGTCCTTTACGTGAAGCAGCAATTCCGCCAACAATTCCCCCCAAAGTTAATGCTATAACGCCAACCGTTCCGTAAACCAATCCCACTTGTTCTGTAGAAAGGCCTAAGCCTCCAATATCTCGTGGGTCAAGTAAAAAAGGAGACGTCATTTTCACCAACATGGCTTCTCCTAATCGATATAGCAGCATAAACGCAATAGCCAGTCCGATTCCTTTTTTCTGAAAAAAAGAGGCAAAAGTCAGTCCAAATTCATAAAAAATTGCTTTCACATTTCTACCTTTCTTAGTTACATCCGAATCAGGTCGTGGTAAAATAAAACGGTGATAAATAAAAAACAAAACAAATATACCTGCCAAAATAAAAAACACGATGCTCCATGCCAAACGTATCTTTCCGGTGTAATGCTCTAATGCTCCGGCCAAAATAATAAGCAACCCTTGTCCGGATATCATAGCCAACCGATAAAACGTACTTCGAATACCTACAAAGAAAGATTGTTGTGAGCTATCCAACGCTAACATATAAAATCCGTCGGCAGCAATGTCGTGTGTAGCGGAACTAAACGCAATCAGCCAAAGTACTGCCAGCGTTCCTTGAAAGAAGAACGGCATCGGAATCAAAAAAGCGACCCCCGCCAATCCGGCTCCAATCAGCAATTGCATGGTAACTATCCACCAACGCTTAGTCTTAATAATATCTACAAATGGACTCCAAAAAGGCTTAATCACCCAAGGAAGATATAACCAACTGGTATACAGTGCAATATCCGTATTCGAAATACCAAGACGTTTGTACATAATTACCGCCACTGTCATAGCGACCACATACGGAATGCCCTCGGCAAAATACAGAGTAGGTATCCATGACCATGGGGAACGTTTGGATTGATTATTTTTCATTTGATTTTGTATCATTTTTAGTAGAAAACATTATTAATTCAGCCGTCCTGAATTTCGACATCGGATATTCTACTTCTTTACAAATATGATTGTGTATTTCTTCATATTCTTCTCTTTGAGTCAACTCCTTACAAAAATCCAAATAATCCAAATAACTTTCTGCTTTTTCTGTTTTGTAATGTGACACTTTCTTTTTTTCGGGTAGTCCCATTAAATAATTATATACTTTACTATCCCAAATTGCGAAAGCTTCTGGATTAATAAAATGGAGTAATTTACTTACACCTATGAGAGAATGATCTAACGTTTCTTTTAGGATTTCAAGGTCTTCTTTTGTTAGAGGTAGCTGGCCAGATTTGGCTTTATTCAGAATTTTCAATACTTCATCGAAATTTTCAGAATGAAATCTTAAACCTCTAGGCATCCAACCGTAAACGAAGTTAATTCCAATGATAAGATTGTGTTTTTTTATCTCAGTCGTATTTTTGAAATATTCTAAAAACTCAGGATAAGAAATGTAATAAGAGTTGATTTCGTTATCCTTTTTTTTAGAAATATCCGGTTTTTTGATAAACCTTGCTCCATGCTCTCTGAATGTTTCAAATGGCACCTTAATTCTGAATTCTTCTATTATTCCCATTAAAGATAATTTTTTAATATATTTTCTTCAATTCCGCCCCTCTGAAATAATGCAGCAAAATTTCCTTGTATCTATATCCTTTTTCGCCCATCACGGCAGCACCAATCTGACAAAGACCTACTCCATGCCCCCAACCTGCTCCGGTAAAAATAAAATCGCCACCGGCTGTTTTATCAACCACAAAAGCAGAACTATATAAGTGCGAACGTGACAACCATTTGCGAATTTCTAATTCTTTTCCCACAATCAGAGTACGTTCCGTTCCAACAATCTTCAATTCTTGTATTCTTCCTGAAACACCTCTTTTTAAAGGAATTAAATTTATTATCTGTCCAAAATCGACACCCGAACGAACACGAACAATTTCCGATAATTCGGCTTGTGAATATTGTACCTTCCAACGGTAAAAATCGTTTGTTTCCTGATCGTAATTATTAAGAACTTGTGTTAAAGTTTTTTTATCGGCAGTATTACAAAAAGATGGTGGAGAAGTACGTATCCACTTTTCTGCATTTTTTTCTTGGGTTAAATCCAGATTTGCAAAAGAAGCCTCTTCGCCATCCACTATTTTTGTTAAATACGGTACGTCTTCATCACCCCAACAAGTACTAAATTGTTCGGTAACACCTCCACACGATTTAGAGAAACGAGCATCACAAATAGCATCTTCAAACATCAATACCTCTCCTTTGGTTTCAGCAACAGCCTCCACAACCGCAGGAGTATTCGCTCTTGTAACACCTTGATAGCGTTGGCAATGATCATCGGCACACACGTCGAAAATATGGTGTGTTTCATGGTCATACCACTTGATATAGCGTTCTGTATCGGGCACCAATCGTGCCGCATTTTGTGTAGATAGCTTACCTTTATGTTCTATCTGAGAGAGCACCCAGCTACGAGAAATAACGGCGTGAGCCTTAAGCAATTGCAAAGAAGATGTTGCACTCATTTCCGAAGAAATAACACTGACCAAATAATCTTCAACCGGAATCTTATTAATCGCAGTAACTTTATTATCTTCGACTACACACTTCAACGAACCCTTGAATTGTTGATTTTCCCTGCGTTGCCAATGGAAATCAACACCTATAAGCACTTGTTCCAATTCAAAAACACTTGCATTGTAATCAATGGGTTCAAAAATAACTTCATCGAATAAAATACCCTGAAATGCAATTTTACCATTCTTCACGGAAACAGAATAGTTACCGGAGTAAATATCATCCGAAACAGTAGAACGGAAATCACCCCTTAAACAAAATTTTACCTCCGGTTCAGAAAGAATGCCGACGGTAAGTGTTGGTAATACTAATTTGTCTATGACTTCTTGAGGTGTAAAACAGAGTTGACTAATAATATTCTCTATTTGAATTTCGGTTATTTTTTCGAAATCTTTTTGCAAAGGCGTTATAAGTACCCCCCCTAAATCGACGGAAGCTGGACTCAGCAATATATTCTGGTCTCCCTCTGCAAAAAATTGCCAAGGTCGATGTTTCTTTCTGGGCAAAATCACCAACACATAATTCATTCCATTGTGCCAACATAACACATTCATCATCGGCTCCTCAACATTAACTTGCTGCAAATTTTTATACAAAAATCGAAAACGTTCCTCAGCCAACTGTTTATTTTCTGTTTCAATAATCAGTGCATTGAAAAATGTGTTTTGTAAATACTTTATGTGCTGATGAGCAAAAACGGGAACAGCTTCTTTGTCCAATTTACTATAATCTTTTTCCAATGGTAAAAATCCTTTGTTTCCAAGTTGAAAATGCATATGGTCAGGAGCGGAGGCTCCGCATTTAGGCCCATTGTAAAAGACCAGAAAATCAGGAAAGTCTTTCGCCAAATCAAGCATATCACCAATGTATGGCAAAATTTGTTGTGGCTGATGTGTATTTATTGGAACTGTAAAATGCTGAGGAAAAATAGGAAAAGGATTCACCAATATTTCGAAACGTTCGTTATACGAAATGCATTTTTGTTCTTTCGGACGATTTTTCGCACACAAAAAGCAAGGACGAGCCTGAATACTTTTAACATCTGTTTTTGCAGCAGAAGAAACAATTCGCTTCGGATTAAATTGTACACTTAGTTGCACTCCATCACATACCGAAGAACGAGTCTCTACAAGACTAAGAGCTTCATAATTATCTTTGGCCATCGACCATAACTGAAGTTGATTTTGCAAAAATGAAGACAAATCTATTGGAATATTATTCATGCAAGCAATTCATATTTTTTGAAATTATAGGCAAAAATACACTATTTTTGTTTTAAAACAGTGTATAAGAGAGTTTTCCGAATAAAAAAAGCGTCTTTATTCTTCATAAAGACGCTTTTTAATTTGCCAAATAATTGACGGATCTTAAATCAGATTAATATCTTTTAAAACCACCATCTCTTTTTTGTCCGTAACTACTGCTACCACCGCTTCTTCTAGAATCTTCGGTTCTTTCTCTTGCTTCGTTTACTACGATAGGACGTCCGTCGATTTCTGTACCATTAAGTTCTTCAATGGCTTTTTTTGCAGCTGCATCATCATCCATTTCAACAAAACCAAAACCTTTACTTCTTCCAGTAAACTTGTCTGTGAGAACTCTAGCAGAAGAAACTTCTCCGTATTTCTCAAAAATCTCTTTTAACTTGTCATCTTTTACTCCAAAAGATAAACTTCCAATAAAAATGTTCATTACGTAAATTGTATTAAAAATAATTCCGCAGAGATACGATAATTTATTGACATCTCATCAATTTTTGAAAAAAAAATCAAAAAAAAAGACATTTTTAGTAAAAATGAGAATATAAATGAATTAATTCTGCTTTATGTGAAAACTTTCTTTGCAAAAAAATCTTAAAAAAAATAGAACAGGCAATCATTTCTATTGGACTGATTATTACAACAAAATCAAGGTTTAATAATTTGTTTTTAAAAAATTATTATATACCTTTGGCAACCATTTTGAATCTATGAAAAACGTTTTATTTCAACATACTCCTTTAAAACTGACACTTATAACTTTAAGTAAATACGTTTTTTACAAAATCATTCTTGCTTTTTTTATTTCGAAAATCTCTTTTAGTTTTTGTTTGGTAGCAAATTCATCAAGAAATCAATAATTTACTAAAAAATAACCTAATCATTAATTAAAATCAAAAAAAAATTATTATGAAAACAAAAAAAGAAAACAAGCCTTCAAAAGCATTTAGTTTATCATCCGGATTGGTAATTATATGCTGTTTTATTGCCGCTTACTTAATTTTTACTTACGTATTTGGCAACCCTGATAATTTCATGAATGGCGACCCTAAAAATCATCCACTTCCTGGAAACTTATTGGGTACTATTTACAAGGGAGGTATCATTGTTCCAGTCATTCAAACACTTTTGTTAACGGTTTTAGTATTAAGCGTTGAACGTTACATTGCCATTCGTAAAGCTAAAGGCAAAGGTGACTTAGTAAAATTCATTCAAAACGTAAAAGCTTTATTGACTGAAGGCAATATCACTGCTGCTCAAGATTTATGTGCAAAACAACAAGGTTCTGTTGCAAACGTAGTAAATTCAGCATTGGTAAAGTATGCTGAAATGGAAGCTGACACAACTTTGTTAAAAGACCAAAAAATAGTAAGTATCCAAAAAGAGGTTGAAGAAGCTACTTCTTTGGAATTACCATCTCTAGAACAAAATTTAGCAGTAATTGCAACCATTACGACGTTAGGTACTTTGATGGGATTGTTGGGAACTGTGGTCGGAATGATTCGTTCATTTGCTTCTTTGGCAGGTGCTGGTGGCACAGACTCTGTTGCATTGTCACAAGGTATATCTGAAGCTTTGATCAATACAGCATTCGGTATTGCAACCGGAGCTTTAGCCGTTATTGCCTACAACTTCTTCACTAGCAAAATAGACAGTCTTATGTACTGTATCGACGAAATTGGGTTCTCTATTGTAAACAGTTTTTCTGCTAATCATAAATAATCAAAAACAAGCCAAATTATGCCAAAAGTAAAAGCAAAGAGGAAAAGCACTGTTATAGACATGACTGCAATGAGTGATGTTACTGTGCTTTTGTTGACCTTCTTCATGCTTACTTCTACATTTGTTCAAAAAGAGCCTGTTGCGGTTACGACGCCTGCATCAGTATCGGAAATAAAAATTCCAGACGTGAACGTGTTGCAAATATTAGTAGATCAGCAGGGAAAAATATTTTTGAATTTAGATAAGCAAGAAGATAAAGTAGCTGTATTAGAAGCTGTTGGAAAAGAATATGGGATAACTTTCACCAACGAAGAATTAAAAAAATTTAAAGTAATGACCTCGTTTGGTGTTCCTATTCAACAAATGAAATCTTTTTTGGCGTTGGAACCGGACAAACGAGATCAAATTTTACCTACAAAAGGCATCCCTTGCGACAGTTTAAATAATCAATTCAAATCGTGGGTACGAAATGCACGTAAACAAAATAGCGAATTGCGCATTGCCATTAAAGCTGATCAATCAACGCCTTATCCAAACATTAAAAACATTATGTCTTCATTACAGGAAATTCGCGAAAACAGATATAATCTGATTACTTCGTTGAAAAACCAGTCTGAAGACATGTAAAATCAAGGAGGATAGATTATGGAAATGGAAATGAAAGAAAAAGGAAAGTCTAAACAGAAAAAGAAAAGTGTCCGTGTGGACTTCACACCGATGGTAGACATGAATATGCTACTTATCACTTTCTTTATGCTGTGTACATCCTTGAGCAAACCACAGACAATGGAAATTAGTATGCCGACAAAAGACAAAGTAACGGCAGAAGAGCAAACAAAAGTACAGGATACTCGTGCTATTACATTCATTTTGGATGGGAAGAACCGTGTATTTTACTACCTTGGAGAACCAAACTACTCAGATTACAAGTCATTAATTGAGTCAGATTATACTGCAAATGGGTTGAGAGCAATGCTTCTGAAACGAAACAAAAAGGTAGTAGCTGATATGGATGAGTTAAAGAAAAAGAAACTAAATCTGAAAATAACAGATGAGCAATTTACTGAAGAATCCTTAAAGATTAAGGATGATAAATCAGCTCCGGTTGTCATTATAAAAGCTACTGATAAGGCAAATTACAAGAATCTTATTGATGCATTAGATGAAATGCAAATTTGCAGTATCGGGAAATATGCTATCGTTGATATAACTCCAGCCGATGAATTTCTTTTAGCTAATTATGAGGCAAAAGGAACTCTTAATGGAAATAGTGTTCCAGCAAACTAAAAAAATGAACAGTTATGAGTAAAATAGATATAACATCCTTTGAATGGTGTGATCTGATTTTTGAAGGGAAAAACAAAAAGTACGGAGCTTATGTATTGCGCCAAGAATCTTCTAAAAGACATATTAGAGCATTAATTATTGTTTTGGTTCTTTCTGTAATTCTGTTTTCTCTTCCTACTTTAATCAAAATCATCACTCCGAAACAGGATAAGCTATCTGTAACTGAGGTTACAGCACTTTCCGATTTAAAAGAAGCGGAAGAAGATAAAAAAGCTGAAGAACCAATAGAAGCGGTACCACCACCTCCTCCTTTGAAAAGTTCTATAAAATTTACGCCTCCTGTTATAACCAAAAACGAAGTTCGTGAAGAAGAGGAAATTAAAACACAAGAAGAAGTAACTCATTCAGATGTAGCCATCTCTACTGCAAATATAAAGGGAACAGATGAGGTCAACGGAAAGGATATTGCCGATTTGAATCAAATGGCACAGGAAAGCCAAGAAGAAGAAAAGCCCTTTGTAGTGGTAGAACAAATGCCTCAATTTCCAGGTGGCCAGGATGCAATGAATGCATTTATCGCAAAAAATTTACACTATCCGATTATTGCTCAAGAAAATGGTATTGAAGGTAGAGTTATCATTCGATTTGTGATAAACAAACAAGGTAAAGTCGGTAGAGTAGAACTGGTCAGAGGTATTAATCCAGATTGCGATAAAGAAGCTATGCGAGTTATTAAGTCAATGCCTGATTGGATTCCTGGAAAACAAAATGGTGTGACCGTACCCGTTTCATACACAATTCCAGTACGTTTTAAATTAATGAACAATTAATTTATACTCAGATTAAAATGGAAAAACAAGAAAAAGAAAAGTTTATGAGAAGTACGTTCGCAGTTGTTTTTGGTCTGTTCATGGTAGTTTTCTATATTACAATGGCTATTCTTGTTATATTCACTCCTATATTTGGGTTTACAAATTCGCCGGTTCTTCGATATTCGTTAGGTATATTATTCCTTGCCTACGGTATTTACCGTGGTTGGAGGGAATGGAAAATGAGAAAATAACATTGTTAAGCAGCAGAAATGTTGCTTAACAATCTTTCTATTTATTCATGAAGAAATTTGTTATCTTAATACTTGCCTTATTGTGTTTTTCGTGTCGAAGAGAAAAAGAGGATACAAAACACACAGATACCTTTACGACAGGGGTCATTGCTATTGCTGCTGATGAAAGTTTTGCTCCAATAGTACAACAGGAGTTAGATGTTTTTGAAAGTATGTACACTGGGGCTGGAGTTGTCCCCAAGTACGTAAGTGAAGTAGAAGCTATCAATCTCTTGTTACGGGATAGTGTTCGTTTTGCTATCTCTACTCGCCGTTTAACACAAAAAGAAAAAACATATTTTGAAAGCAAAAAATTTTTTCCAAAGGAAATTAAAATTGCTACTGACGGAATAGCTATAATTGTCAACAAGAATAATACTGATTCTTTATTGTCGGTAAATGATTTACGAAAAATTCTGACGGGTAAAATTCGTTCATGGAAATCTTTGGATAAAAATTCAAAATTAGATAGTCTATTACTAATTTTTGACAATCAAAATTCAAGTACGGTACGTTATGCTATTGATTCTATTTGTAAAAAGGACAGTTTTACAGGTAATTTGAGAGCTCAAAAAAATAATGCTGAAGTAATTGATTTTGTAGCTAATAATCCTAATGCTATTGGCATTATTGGAGCGAGTTGGATTGGTAATAAAAGTGATTCGACTCAACTTTCATTTAATGAAAGGGTTCGGGTTCTTGCCATTAGTAAAGAAAATATGGCAACTCCTGAGAATAGTTTCAAACCCTATCAAGCTTATTTAGCTTTAGGCAAATACCCTCTTACACGCAATGTGTATATTATATTAAACGACCCGAGAGGAGCTTTAGCTTCAGGTCTTACTTCTTTTATGGTTTCAGACAAGGGACAACGTATTATTTTAAAAACAGGCATTGTTCCGGCAACACAGACCATTCGCATCGTAAATATTAATGATGACAGTAATTAAGATTCAACTATTATATACAATATGAAAAAAACATCAATTTTATCGATAGCTTTATTTGGTGGAATTTGTAGCTCCGCTTTTGCAACAAATAACCAAATAGGTATTGAATTTTTTAAATTTGGAGCAATTGAGCAAGCAAAAGAAATTTTCTTATCGGACAAGAAAATTGGTAACATAAATGCTGAAACAGATTATTACTTGGGAGAAATATATTTCTCTCAACAAAAATTAGATTCTGCTAGTTTCTATTTTAATGACGGTTTAGCTAAACAACCCGAAGATGCATTAAATAAAATTGGGATAGCAAAACTTAATCTTACAAAATCTCCGAAGGAATCAAATGCAATTCTAAAAAAGATTGGAGATAAAAACAAGAAAAATCCGTCAATCCTCATTGCCATTGGAAAGGCTTATCTTGATAATAATCAAAGCGAAAAAGCTTTGCAATATGCACATATGGCAAAAAAAATAAAGAATGCAGGAGGATACGTTTTAGAAGGAGATATATATGCTTCTAAAAATGAACTGGGCAAGGCATCCGGAAGTTATGAACAAGCATTAACCTTTGACAAATCTTGCAAAGAAGCGTATGTACGATATGCTAATGTTTATATGTCTGTTAATCCAGACCTTTCTGCTAATATTTTAGAACGATTAATCGAAGTTGACCCTACATCGCCGTTTGCTCAGCGTGCAGTAGCTGATGCTTATTATGCAGGAGGACAGTTTAGAAAAGCTGCTGATGCTTATTCTAAATATGCCACCAGCGAATATTGCGTTCCCTCTGATCTATCAAAGTATGCATTAATTTTATTTTATAGTGGCGACTATCAAAAATCTTGGGAAATTGTAAGCTCTTCATTGAAGACAAATCCAAATGATTTCGTTATGAAACGACTTCTAATGTACAATGACTACGAATTAAAAAAATATGTTGAAGGCTTACCGGCAGCTGATAATTTCATGAATAATAAAGCTGACAAACAAAAATTTATCTATTTAGATTATGTTTACTACGGAAGATTTCTCCAAAAGAGCGAAAACTATAACAAGGCGGTGGAACAATATCAAAAATCAATTGAATTAGATTCTACAAAAATAATCGCTTACAAAGAATTAGCTAGTACTTTCGAATCGTTAAACAATTACGAATTGGCCATAAAAAATTATCAATTGTATATTTACAAAAGTGGAGATAAAGCAACTTTTGGCGACCAACTGGCATTAGGAAAAAATTATTATTACGCAGGAAACGCGATTCAAGTAAAAGATAAACCCAACCTTGAAAAGAGGAAACAGCTGTTGCTTGCTGCTGATAGCATATTTGGATACGTAGCAGGGAAAAGCACCAATAGTTATCTAGGAAATTTTTGGCGTGCTAGGGCTAATTCATCCCTGGATCCAGAGACAGAGAAAGGATTAGCAAAACCTTATTATGAAGCGGCTTTAGAACTTTTAGAAAAAAATGCTCAAAATAATGTAAAACAAATTGTTGAGTGCTACAGTTACCTAGGATACTATTTTTATGTGAAAGGTGAAAAACAAACCTCCATTTCATATTGGAACAAAATATTGAAGATTGATCCAACAAACGAAGTAGCGAAAACAGCCCTTGCCGGGATGTAAAAGTTTTTTTTGAATGAAAATTCTGAATAGTAAATAAAAAATACCCCAAAAGTTAGCAAAAAAACTTTTGGGGTATTTTTTATATCAAAAAGAATCGAAAGGA
>DAIMYQ010000002.1:73462-103761 GCA_036734385.1 Paludibacteraceae bacterium
GATCATTCAAATTGGGGAGAGTTTTTTGTGCTATACTTAGTTTCTACTATTTTTTATCCAATTGTCCAAAAACTCGTTGTAAAAGAGTAGTAACACGAGCAGCAGGATCTGTACGAATAGCCTTTTCTTCTGCGGCTACCTTCACAAACAAACCATCTAAGGCTTTCTCAGTCACATATTGATTCAAATCAATGCTTATCGATTTTAATCCGGCAACTGAACCTACCGGGCTTTTAGCTACCTTATTATAGGCAGAAGTTAAAGCATTCCATGATTGATTGGTAGAAACATTTGCCACTAAAGGCTTTTCTAAAGATTGCTTTACTTTTGGCATAAAAGCGGCACTTAAATCGCTATATGTTGTTTTACGAAGATACTCAGTAGCTGCATTATTTGCTCCAAACAAAATTCCGGTGGCATCTGAGATACTCATATTAAGAATTGACTTTTTGAAAATGGGTGTTGCTTCCTTAACAGCATCCTCAGCCGAACGATTCAAAGAAAGAACGGCTTTGTTCAATAAATCTTGTCCACCCGGTATTAATTTTATATTATCCACAATCGGTTGGGCTTCCTCCGGTAAAAGTAACTTTAATACGGCATCATTATAAAAACCGTTTTCTACACCCAATAAACTTACTGCTTTTTCGACTCCAACATTCAAAGAACTTTTCAACCCGGAAATATTTTCCGTATTAGTTATTGCTGTTGTTGAAGTAGATGATAAAACAGTAGGAGCAACCTCACTCGCAACATTCAACAATTCAGTACACGAACATAAAGAAATGGCAAGAGCCGAGATAACAATTAATTTTTTCATAAGTTAGTTTTTTACTTTTTAACTAAAGACAAAGGCTCTACAAAGTTATTTTATTTTTGATAAAAGTAAAATATAGTGTAACCAAGATTAGTTAATCAAACTTAACCTACCTTAAAAAAAGGCTTTCTTGCAAATATTCCTGTTTTATCTGTTCAATGGTTTCCTTTACGGTCATTATTCTTTCTGCCAAATGCGCATTGCTTCCGGCAAAAGAAAAACCTTTCGTAAAATCACCTTTTGCAGCATTAAATAATGCTTCCGCAACGCAATATTGAACTTTTTTGAAATTACAAGTTTTTAAACATTGCCATGCACAATTAATAGGTTTTTTATTACCCAATTTAATTTCACGCACAAAATCATTCATAATGACCCTACCCGGCAAACCAACTGGACTATCAATAATAGTTATATCTTCTTTTTTGCAAGCAATATAATTTTGTTTAAATTCTTCCGAAACATCACACTCCGTTGTAGTGACAAATCTCGTTCCCATTTTCACTCCTTTTGCCCCAACCTGCATAATATCATACATATCCTTTCCCGTATAAATTCCACCTGCTGCAATAACAGGAATCTCTATTCCCAGTTTTTGCTGAAATTGATCAATTTCCGTAACTGTCTGTCGAATAATTATATCAAGTGCATTTTCAGGATTTTCCAACTCATCTTTTTTAAATCCAATATGACCTCCACAACGCGGACCTTCTACAACTATTGCATCTGGCACTCTATTATATTTTTTTAGCCAATAATCAAAAATAACTCTTGCAGCTCTTGCTGAAGATACCTTAGGAACAAACTTGGTTAATGTATTTTCCAAATTAAACGGCATTTTTAAAGGCAATCCCGCACCAACAAAAACCACATCTATTTTTTCTTCTACCGCTACATTTAATAAATCTTCATAATCCGTCAATGCCATCATAACATTTACGCCTATAACGCCATCCGTTTTTGCCCTTGCTTTTCTAATTTCTTTGCGTAAGGCTATTTTATTACATTCTTTAAAATTTTTCTTATAATCGGGCTCAAGCATTCCAATTGCAACTCCCGAAATAACACCAATTCCTCCTTCATTGGCAACAGCCGATGCTAACTCCGATAATGAAACACAAATACCCATGCCACCTTGAATAATTGGCAATTTTGCTTTTAAACCTCCAATGTTTAATGCTTCCATACTTTTTTATTGATAAATAATTGCCGCAAATGTAGAACAATTAAAATCTATGGCTAAAATTTAGGGATAGGTTACTAGAAAAAGGGGCGATATGGAATTTTAGGGGTGAAAAAACACCTGAAAAAGGATATGAGATATAGAAAAAACATCAAATGATTTTATTAAACTCATTAATATAAGTCTGCGATACCAAAGCGGGAAAATCAATACCTTCAAAATACAGTTTGTAGCCTTGTGAATTACCCTGAATATCTTTAATGAAATTTATATTGACAATAAACGAACGATGGCATCGCTTAATAAAATCAAATTCGGAAAGCATTTTTTCAACCTTTTGGAGAGATACGCGAATCATCTGCTTTTGAGGAGCTTCCTGATTTTGGTAATAGACCTCAATATAATTATCAGCAGATTTGATCAGAATAAGAGATTCTGATTTAATAACAAGACTATCCTTTTTATAATCAGACTCAAAATGAATTAGTTTTTGTTTTCTTTGTTTGCTATCCAATAATTTTTTGTTCAGTTGCTGTGCGGTTCTCAAATTGTATCGCAATAGTCTGTTTTGGTTCAAAGTAATTAAAGCCACAATAACAAATGTGCCAAGTAATATTATTTTACCCACGCCTAAAAGAGTTACATTCGACAGAGGAAACAATTTTGTATAAAAGAAAAAATTGCTCCCTGAAATGAGTAATAGTATCCAAAGAATCCAAGAAATTTCACGTTTTATATCCCACTTGCTATTATCAAAAAAAATAGGAAAAATGCTTGGTAAAATAATTAAATTAAAAGTAAGTATTATGAAAGTAGGTACTACAAATTCCCCCAGCAGATAAACAATCTGCTTCATCGAAAAAGCACTGATATTGATAGGTTGAACAATCAGCATAAAAACAAGCACGCCAAAACTAACAAGCAGAATTATTTTCGCATTGGATTTTAAATCATCATTAAACGGATAAGGCCTATTTAAAAATTTTAGCATATGTTTCAATTTTCTTTAATCATGGAATCGTTGGAAGATAAGAAAATCTGGCTTCCACAAATTCTCCTCAAAGGGTACAAATGTAGCTAATATTTACCACAAATTGCATAAAAGATATTTTACTATTTTGCAGGTCTTCCTTTTTGATGCAAAGCCAATTTACTACTCACCCCATTTGAGTATATTACATATTCCACAAATTGAAAAATTATAATTATTTCACTACCTTTGCCGAAATAAATTTTCTACAACAATGAGTAATCAACGTTATATGATGCGTGGCGTTTCTGCATCCAAAGAGGATGTACACAATGCCATCAAAAACATTGACAAAGGAATTTTCCCAAAAGCATTTTGTAAAATAATACCTGATATTTTGGGTGGTGACCCTGAATATTGTAACATTATGCATGCAGATGGTGCCGGCACCAAATCATCTTTGGCATACATGTATTGGAAAGAAACCGGAGATATTAGTGTTTGGAAGGGTATTGCTCAGGATGCATTGATTATGAATATTGATGATCTGCTTTGTGTAGGGGCCGTAGATAACATACTTGTTTCATCTACCATTGGACGAAACAAAATGCTGATACCGGGAGAAGTTATTTCTGCCATTATCAATGGCACCGATGAACTTCTTGCCGAATTACGTAAGATGGGCATAGGAGTTTATGCAACCGGAGGCGAAACAGCTGACGTTGGCGACCTTGTTCGTACCATTATCGTTGACAGCACTGTTACCTGTCGCATGAAACGTTCCGATATAATCGATAATGCAAACATACAATCGGGAGATGTAATCGTCGGATTAGCCTCTTTTGGAAAAGCATCTTACGAAAAAGAGTATAATGGAGGAATGGGTAGCAATGGATTAACTTCTGCACGGCACGACGTATTTTCTAAATATCTGGCACAAAAATATCCTGAAAGCTATGATGCTTCAGTTCCCGAAGAATTAGTCTATTCAGGCAAGTTAAAACTCACAGACGAAGTAGAAGATTCTCCTCTCAACGCAGGAAAATTAGTACTCTCTCCCACCCGCACATACGCACCTGTAGTAAAAAAAATACTTGACCAACAACGAGCCAATATACACGGAATGATACATTGTTCTGGTGGTGCTCAAACAAAAATATTGCACTTCGTCGATAACGTTCACATCATTAAGGACAACCTTTTTGCAGTTCCACCGTTATTCAAGACTATTCAAAAAGAGAGTAATACCGATTGGTCTGAAATGTATAAGGTATTTAATATGGGACACCGTTTAGAAGTATACATTGCACCTGAATACGCCCAAGAAATTATCGAAATTTCAAAATCTTTCAACATAGATGCACAAATTGTAGGTCGTGTTGAAGATAGCACTAAAAAGCAACTGACCATTGAAAGTGAATTTGGAAAATTTATTTACTAAATAAGGATTACATTATACAGTTATCACCTTACCCTATAACAATCAATGAGTAGTATACTAGATAAATTAGAAGGACTTGCAAGTCGCTTTGAAGAAGTTTCCACGTTAATAACGGACCCTGCTGTTATCAGTGACATGAAACGTTTTGTGAAATTAAACAAAGAATATCATGATTTAGAAAAAATTCTATCTGCACAACAAAGGTATAAAACATTGCTTGCCAATCTGGCAGAAGCAAAAGAAATATTGGAGAACGAGAACGACGAGGAAATGCGAGATATGGCTAAAATGGAAATAGACCAAATAAGCCCCAAAATAGCACCTATGGAGGAAGAAATAAAACTTTTACTTGTTCCTGCCGACCCACAAGATGGTAAAAATGCCATTGTAGAAATCAGGGGGGGCACAGGAGGTGACGAGGCGGCTATTTTTGCAGGAGACTTATTTAAAATGTATTCTCGTTACTGTGAAAGCAAAGGTTGGAAAGTGGAAGTTACTAACACAAGCGAAGGAACGTCCGGCGGTTACAAAGAAGTGATTTTTACCGTATCGGGAGAAAATGTATATGGGACACTCAAATACGAATCGGGAGTTCATCGCGTACAACGCGTTCCGCAAACAGAAACACAAGGACGAGTACACACATCAGCCGCAACAGTAGCAGTTTTACCCGAAGCAGAGGAATTTGACATAGAGCTAAAAGAAAGCGATGTACGAGTGGATACATTTTGTTCTTCAGGTGCAGGTGGACAATCTGTAAACACCACCTACTCTGCTATTCGTTTGGTACACATTCCAACAGGCATTACCGTACAGTGCCAAGATGAAAAATCGCAACACAAAAACAAGGCAAAAGCGATGATTGAACTTCGCTCAAGAATTTATGCGATCGAATACCAAAAATATCTTGATGAAATAGGGTCTAAAAGAAAAACGATGGTTTCTACAGGTGACCGTTCAGCAAAAATTCGCACCTATAATTATCCACAAGGACGTATCACCGACCATCGCATAAACTATACCATTTACAATCTGTCAGCATTTATGGATGGCGATATTCAAGATTGTATAGACCACTTGATTGTAGCAGAAAATGCGGAAAGAATGAAAGAAAGTGAGTTATAAATTTACGACACTGCGAACAAAACAAAATATAGTCATGAACAAAGAACAACTACTTGAAAACATAAAACGCAAAAAATCATTCCTTTGCGTAGGTTTAGACACCGATATCGCTAAAATACCGGAATTTCTTTTTGACAAGACGGATGATGCCATGTTTGAATTTAATAAATCTATCATTGACGCAACTGCCGACTTCTGTGTTGCCTATAAACCCAACATTGCTTTTTATGAGTCTTTGGGATTAGAAGGATGGAGCACATTAGAACGAACAGTGGAATATATTCGCACCAATTTCCCTGACCAATTTATCATTGCAGACGCTAAACGCGGTGATATTGGTAATACTTCAGCCATGTATGCTCGCACATTTCTAGGAGATATGGATTTTGATGCTGTTACAATTGCTCCCTACATGGGAGAAGACAGTGTCACTCCGTTTTTGAATTATGGTGGCAAATGGGCTATCTTGTTGGCACTAACATCTAATAAAGGAGCATCTGATTTTCAATACACAAAAGATGCTGAAACCGATGAATATTTGTTTGAAAAAGTTTTAAAAACTTCTCAAAAATGGGGATCTGAAAATAACTTAATGTACGTAGTAGGTGCAACAAAAGCTGATATGCTAAGCAATATTCGCACAATTGTGCCAAACCATTTCTTATTGGTTCCAGGTGTCGGAGCTCAAGGTGGAAGCTTGCAAGAAGTTGCAAAATACGGAATAAACAAAGAATGCGGATTGCTTGTAAATGCTTCTCGTTCTATTATTTATGCAGACAATTCTAAAAATTTTGCCAATGCAGCTCAGAATGAAGCAAGAAACATTCAAACAGAAATGGAAGAAATTCTTTCTTCCTATAAAATAATCTGACAAAAGTGGTTAACAAGAAGAAAATAATCAATGATCCAGTTTTCGGTTTCATCAATATTCCGGGCAACTTTATATACGATCTGATACAACATCCGTATATGCAAAGGTTAACCCGCATAAGGCAATTGGGACTTTCTTCTTACGTATACCCAGGAGCACAACACACACGATTTCAGCACTCCCTAGGAGCCATGTATTTAATGACAGAAGCCATAAAAAATCTGAAATCGAAAGAAATAAAAATCACAAAGGAAGAAGAGGAAGGCGTTTATGCCGCCATCCTCTTACACGATATTGGTCACGGACCATTTTCACATGCTTTAGAAGGAACAATTATAAAAAATGTTTCGCACGAAGACATAACGTTGACAACCATTCAGCGACTGAATAAAGAATTTAATGGGCAATTAAACCTTGCCATGTCTATTCTTCAAAACACATACAAGAAAGAATTTTTGCACCAATTGGTTTCAGGACAACTCGACATGGATAGACTCGATTATTTGCGTCGTGATAGTTTCTTTACAGGTGTAACCGAAGGAAATATCGGTTCTGCACGTATCATTAAAATGTTGAATATCAAAGATGATAAATTGGTAGTAGAAGCAAAAGGAATCTACTCTATAGAAAACTTTCTAATGAATAGGCGTCTGATGTATTGGCAAGTATATTTGCACAAAACAGCTTTTGCTATCGAAAAAATGCTTATTAATACGATTGAACGAGCAAAGATTGTAGCACAAAAGGACGAAAATCTATTTGGAACGCCTTCATTACTTCATTTCATCAAAAAAACTCCTGACAGAAGTTCTTTCGTAGACAATGACGAAACTTTAGACCATTTCTTAGCTCTCGATGACACCGATATTTTGAGTGCTCTCAAAGTGTGGTCTCACCACAATGACAAAATATTATCAGAGCTAAGCAAGGATATTGTCAATAGAAAAATTTTCAAAATGGAAGTAAGTAACCAACCTTTTGACAAAGAGAAAATAAAAAGGAAGGGGCTTGAAATAAGCAATTACCTAGGTATTAAGCAGGAGGAAGCTTCTTATTTTATTTCCGTCAATGAGGTTACAAATAATATGTACAAGAACAATGAGGACAGTATTAACATATTATATAATGATGGAACAACAAAACCAATCAGTCAATCGTCCGATATGCTTGATATCAGCGTTTTATCCAGAGAAGTAACAAAATATTATTTTTGCTATTACAGAACCGATAAAAATTAGTCGTTTTTGCCGTAATAATAACCTTTCTAATCTCCAAAAATCTTTTTTTTGTGAAAATTTTGTTACATTTGCCGAAATTTAAACTGATATGGAATTTTCCGCACAACAAATAGCCGATTTTTTGAAAGGTGAAGTAATAGGAGATTCTTCTGTTAAAGTCAACAACATTTCAAAAATAGAAAAGGGTGAACCAAACACGCTTACCTTTCTTGCAAATCCAAAATACACACACTACATTTACGAGACAAAAGCAAGTGTTGTATTGGTTAACAAATCTTTTGAACCGGAAAAACCGATTACAGCAACACTAATTGCCGTGGAAGATGCGTATAAGTCTTTATCTCTTTTATTGAAACTGGTAGATCAAAATAAACCGGCAAAAAAAGGGATTGATTCTTTAGCATTTATAGCTCCTTCTGCTAAAATAGGCAAGGACGTATACATCGGGGCCTTTTGCTACATTGAAGAAGGTGTTGTCATTGGTGATAATACTCAAATATATCCTCATAGCTACATTGGAAACAATGTAAATGTCGGAAAAAACACCATTCTTTACTCAGGAGTGAGGATTTATTACGACTGTGTCATTGGAAACAATTGTATCATACACTCTTCTGCCGTTATCGGGTCAGATGGTTTTGGCTTTGCACGTAATGAAGATGGAAGTTATGATAAAATACCACAGGGCGGAAATGTTGTTATTGAAGATAACGTTGAAATAGGATCTTGTACATCTGTAGACCGTGCAAGTATTGGGTCTACTATACTTCACAAAGGTGTTAAATTAGATAACCAAATACAAATAGCTCACAATGTAGAAATTGGCGAAAACAGTGCTATGGCAGCATGTTCAGGCATAGCTGGCTCTACAAAAATCGGAAAAAATTGTATCATTGGTGGTATGGTTGGTATCGCAGGACACCTGACTATTGCAGACAATACGCTTATTGGTGCCTATACGGGCATTACTAACAATATAAAAGAAGAAGGACAAGCATTTCAAGGTATACCAGCCATGCCTGCTTCTAAAAATAGGCGTTCCTTTGTGGTATACAGACACTTGCCCGAACTACAACAAACCGTTTTAGAATTGCAAAAAGAGATAAACCTACTAAAAGAAGAACTGAAAAAGTAAAAAATGTCGACAAAACAAAAAACTTTAGAACAACCATTCACATTAGAAGGAAAGGGATTACATACAGGTTTACATATCACAGCCATCTTCAATCCGGCTCCAGAAAACTTTGGAATTATATTTAAACGTGTTGATTTAGAAGGGCAGCCTGAAATTAAAGCAATTGCAGAGAATGTTATTGCAACGGAAAGAGGAACAGTTATTTCTATCAACAATGTTGCAGTTAGTACTATAGAACATGCAATGTCAGCTCTATTTGCAAGTGAAATAGATAACTGTTTGGTAGAAATTAATGCTCCGGAGATGCCTATTTTGGATGGAAGTGCCATCAAATATGTGCAAGCCATAAAAAAAGCAGGTATTGCTGAACAGAAGGAAGAAAAAGATTACTTTATTGTTCCCGAAAAAATGGAATTTTCAGACGGTAGTGGTTCTTCTTTCCTCCTTTTACCGGATGAAAAATTCAGCATTCACACACTGATAAATTTTGATTCCTGCATTTTATCAAATCAATATGCAAGTCTTGAGAATCTATCTGACTTTGAAGTTGAAATAGCATCAGCAAGAACATTCGTTTTTGTCAGAGAAATTGAGCCTTTATTAACCCACAACCTTATTAAAGGAGGTGATTTAGATAATGCCATTGTTATTTACGATCAGGAATTACCAGAAGAAGAAGTAAACCGATTGGCAAAATTGATGAATCAAGAGGGCATAAAAGTAAACCGATTGGGTTATATCAATGAAAAACCCCTTGTTTTTGAAAACGAACCTGCTCGGCATAAATTACTCGATGTTTTAGGTGATTTGGCTTTAATCGGAAAACCAATATTAGGTAGGATTATAGCGACCAAACCGGGACATCATATCAATACACAATTAGCTAAAAAGATTGCCAGGGACCTTCGCAGAGAAGAATCCCAAGCACCTCTGTACAACCCTGAGATTCCTCCTGTAATGGATATTAATCGCATTAAAGAATTGTTACCTCATCGTTGGCCATTTTTAATGGTAGATAAGATTCTACGTATAAAGGAAAAAGAAATAATCGGTTTGAAAAATGTGACTGGCAATGAAACTTTCTTCGTTGGACACTTTCCTAATGAGCCTGTTATGCCGGGGGTATTGCTAGTTGAAGCGATGGCCCAAGTGGGTGGACTTTTAGTGCTTAATTCCGTAGAAGAACCTACTCGCTATTCAACATACTTCTTAAAAATAGACAACGTTAAATTTCGAAAAAAAGTTTCTCCCGGTGACACACTACTTTTCAAACTGACCTTGTTGACAGAGATACGACGCGGTTGTGCTACAATGCAAGGATATGTATTTGTAGGAAGGAAAATAGTTGCTGAAGCACAATTTATGGCTCAAATAACAAAAAATAAATAACTCTCCAATTTATGAAACAACCTTTAGCATACATTCATCCTGAAGCAAAAATTGCTCCCAATGTTGTTATAGAACCTTTTGTTACGATTGATAAAAATGTAATTATAAAAGAAGGAACTCGCATAAGCTCCGGTGTTACCATTTTAGAAGGAGCTCGCATCGGAAAAAACTGTACTATTTTTCCGGGAGCTGTCATTGCTGCCATTCCTCAAGATTTAAAATTTAACGGAGAAGATACTGTTGTAGAAATTGGAGACAACACGACTATCCGAGAATGTGTTACTATAAACCGAGGCACTTCAGCTAAAGGAAAAACAGTTGTGGGAAGTAATTGTTTACTAATGGCTTATGTCCATGTTGCTCATGATTGTGCAATAGGAAATAATGTAATTCTTGGAAATGCTTGTCAAATAGCGGGAGAAGTGAAAATTGATGATTGGGCTATTGTAAGTGGGGGAACTCTTATTCATCAATTTTGCCATGTGGGCTCTCATGTGATTGTTCAAGGGGGTTCTCGTATAGGAAAAGACATTCCACCTTTCATTACTGCCGGAAGAGACCCTATTTCTTATGCGGGCGTCAATTCTATCGGGCTTCGACGTAGAGGTTTCACAAACGAACAAATATGTGACATTCAAAATATATACCGACTTTTATTCCTTTCCGGGTTGAATACTTCACAAGCGATAGAGCGAATAGAAGCAGAATTACCTGCCACAAAAGAAAAAGACGAAGTTATACTCTTTCTTCGTAACTCACAAAGAGGCATTATTAAAGGATATTTTGATAAATAAAAATTTAAAGAGGAGTGATACAAAAATTACTCCTCTTTTCAAATATAGCAGTACTTATGGAAGCTGAAGAAACAAAAAAATCGCTCAATTTTATTGAAGCTATTGTTGAAAAAGACCTACAAGAGGGTAAAAATGGTGGACGTATTCAAACTCGTTTTCCACCGGAGCCTAATGGATACCTCCACATCGGACACGCAAAAGCCATTTGTATGGATTTTGGTATTGCAGAAAAATACAATGGTATCTGTAATCTTCGCTTTGATGATACTAACCCAACTACGGAAGACGTAGAATACGTCAATTCCATACAGGAAGATATCCAATGGCTTGGCTTTAAATGGGCTAATGTTTACTACGCTTCCGATTATTTTCAACAATTATGGGATCTTGCCGTAAAACTAATAAAAGATGGAAAAGCCTATATTGATGAACAATCAGCTGAAGAAATTGCCAAACAAAAAGGTAATCCTACTACCCCGGGAATAGAGAGTCCATACCGTAACCGTCCCATTGGAGAAAATTTGGTTTTATTTGAAAAAATGAATTCAGGAGAGGTGAAAGATGGCGATTTAGTACTCAGAGCTAAAATAGATATGGCTTCATCCAATATGCATTTTAGAGACCCTATTATGTATCGGATAATAAATAACCGTCCACATCATCGTACAGGAAATAAATGGAAAGCTTATCCAATGTATGATTTTGCTCATGGTCAATCAGATTATTTTGAAGGAGTAACCCACTCTCTTTGTACCCTTGAATTTGAAGTTCACCGTCCATTATACGACTGGTTTATAGACCAATTTGCGAACGAAGATTATCGTCCAAGACAAAATGAATTTAATCGTTTAAATATTACCTATACTGTAATGAGTAAACGAAAAATGTTACAATTGGTACAAGAAAAATTGGTTTCGGGATGGGATGATCCTCGTATGCCAACTCTTTGCGGACTAAGAAGAAGAGGATATACCCCTACTTCTATCCGTAATTTTATCGACAAAATAGGATATACCAAATATGATGGAATAATTGATGTTTCGCTATTGGAGCACTCTATAAGGGAAGAATTAAATGAAACAGCTACACGTGTTTCCGGAGTATTAAATCCTGTAAAACTCGTTATAACAAATTATCCTGAAGGTAAAACGGAAATGATGGAAGCTATTAACAATCCGGAGGATGAAACAAAAGGTAGCAGAGAAATTTCTTTTTCAAAGGAGCTTTGGGTAGAACGGGATGATTTTATGGAAAATCCTCCTAAAGGATATTTCCGTATGACACCTGATAAAGAAGTTCGCCTGAAAAATGCCTATATCGTAAAATGTACCGGATGCAAAAAAGATGTTAATGGCGAAATTGAAGAAGTTTATTGTGAATACGACCCGATGACAAAAAGTGGAATGCCGGAAAGCAACCGTAAAGTAAAAGGAACATTGCACTGGGTTGATGCAAAAAACTGTATTGATGCTGAAGTACGGCTTTATGACCGTTTGTTCAGCGTAGAAAATCCGAGTGAGGAGAAAGAAAAAGATTTCAAAGAACTTCTTAACCCAGATTCGTTAAAAACCGTTATGAATTGCAAAGTAGAACCTTTTTTGCAAACGGCAAAACCTCTTGAAAATTTTCAATTTCAACGTCTAGGTTACTTTAATATTGACCCTGATTCTAAGAAAGGAAAACTCATATTCAACCGCACGGTATCATTGAAAGATAGTTGGGCAAAAGAAAAAAAGTAATAGGATGAAAAATACATTAACTCTCAGAACATTTATATCTTTAGTAATATTCTTGACTGCAGGCACATTGTTTGCACAAACAAACTTCAAATCAGGTTATGTTATTAAACTATCGGGAGATACGATTTTTGGTGAAATTGATTACCGAAATGATGTACGTATGGCTAAAAAATGTTCGTTTAGATCAAATGCCAACGCTCCAGTCATAGATTATAAACCGGAAGATATTTTTGGATATCGTTTTACAGATAGTAAATATTTTGTGTCTGAAGTTGTAAATGGACAAAGATATTTTTTAGAATTCTTGATTAAAGGAAAAATCAACATTTATGATTTAAAAGACGATAACGGATATCGTTTTTCTTAAAAAAAGACAGTAGTGGTATCGTTGAGATGCCCTACGAAGAAGGAATTCGTTATCGAGATAACAAAGCATATATGTATGAATCAACAAAACATATAGGCATTTTAAGTTATGCCATGCAGGATGTTCCAGAATTAAAATCAAGAATTGAAAATATAAAAAAGCCCGAACATAAAACTTTAATTAAGTTAGCTGAAGACTATCACAATGCGGTATGTACAGACGAAAAATGTATTATTTATGAAAAAAAAATGCCTGCATTTACTGTCAACCTTGAAGCAGTTGCAGGTGATGCCATGTATTATTATCATTATTATTCGAATAACATTCTTAAACAACCAGCATTCACAACGGGACTTCTTGCTCATATTTGGATGCCTATGACAAGTGAAAATTTGTTCTTTAGAACAGGATTTATTTATTCAAATTTAAATTTCAATGATAAATACCTAAATTTCAGTTATAAAATACCTTTACAAATTGAATATGTTTATCCTAAATATATTATTAAACCTAAATTGGCAGTTGGAACAAACATATATGTAGTTCCTTTTTATGGAAGTATTGCATGTATGGGTGGTGTAAATATAGAAATCAATAAAATGTTATCATGGTCTATCAATTATGATATAGATTTTTCACATAGTAAATATTTTCCACTAATACCAAGTAAACTCTTATCACAGGCTCTGTCTACAGGATTATACATTAAATTCTAATTGCAAACGTAATAGGCTTTAATATTACAAATATTGAAAGAATCAACTAGTAATTTAGGAGTAGAAAAAATAGGCAAATTACTTTTACAGTACTCTGTTCCAGCAATTGTCGCAACTGCAGCTGCCTCTATTTATAATATTATTGATAGAATCTTTATCGGACAAGGTGTAGGAGCACTAGCGATTTCAGGATTGGCAATAACTTTTCCATTGATGAACATCACGGCTGCTTTTGGTGCCATGGTTGGTGTTGGTGCAAGTTCCATGGTTTCTATAAGACTCGGACAAAACAACAAGCAAAGTGCAACACAAATCTTGGGCAATGCTCTTATGCTAAATGTCATTTTAGGCATTGCCGTTTCTATCATCACTCTTATTTTTCTTGACCCTATTCTTTTTGCCCTTGGAGCTAGTGATAATACACTGTCCTACGCAAAAGAATTCATGGAAATTATTTTATTGGGGAATGTTTTTTGCCAAGTTTACCTTGGTCTTAATAGTATCATGCGAGCATCGGGTTATCCAACCAAAGCTATGATTACCTCCCTTGTCACAGTAGTTATCAATGCTATTCTTGCTCCTTTATTTATTTTTGTTTTTAAATGGGGAATTCGCGGAGCTGCTTTGGCTACTGTCTGTGCACAGATTGCAGGATCTTTGCTGGTTATACTTCACTTTACAAGAAAAAACAGTTTTCTAAGATTTCTTCCGGGATGTCTAAAATTAAAAATTGAAATTATCAAAGATATTATTTCAATTGGCATGTCAAATTTTCTTATGCTAATAGCCGGTAGTGCCGTTATTTCTATTATAAATCTTAGTCTTAGTAAATACGGAGGAGATTACGCAGTCGGTGCATATGGCATCATCAATAGCATAGGAAACCTTGGGGTAATGATTGTAATTGGATTTAATCAGGGAATGCAACCTATAGTCGGGTACAACTACGGAGCTTGCAATATAGCTCGTGTTATTAGGGCATTCCGATTAACGATTCTATTTGCAACATGCGTTACTTCTTGTTTATTTTTATTGGCAGAAATCTTTCCATCGGCAATTGCATCGGCTTTTACAACAGACAACAAACTCATTGAGTTAACAACCATAGGAATGCGACTAAATCTATTAATGTTTTATATTGTTGGTTTTCAAATGGTTACATCAAACTTTTTCCAGTCTATCGGAAAGGCAAAAATATCTATTTTTCTTTCAGTTTCCAGGCAGGTTTTGTTTCTTATTCCGGCTCTATTGATTCTGCCTCATTTTTTTGGATTAAACGGAGTTTGGCTTGGATCTCCTACAGCAGACATTACGTCGTCTATTCTGACATTTATTGTGTTAAAATGGCAAATAAAAAAAATTAAAACAAGTATTCCGCTTCAATAAAATAGAGAATTAAAAGTACAAAAACAGTTTTTACTGAAAAAGCAGTGAAACGCCCTCTATTTTATGTAAGTTCTCTTTTAATTGTTCGACGAAAGATTCACGGACTTTGAATGACATAAAGCATTTTATATCGAGATGCTGAGAGGTTATGGTTAGCGAATTTTCTTTAACAATACGCATAACATCATTCATTCTTTCGTAACTAAATTGTATTGCTATGTTGCTCTCCACCAAACGTGAAACAATCTTATTATTTTGTATGGCATCAGCAGCAGCCTCTCTATAAGCAATGACTAAACCTCCGGTTCCTAAAAGTATTCCCCCAAAATACCGAACAACAACGACCAACACATTTGTAAGATCTTTGGAATTAATCTGTCCCAAAATTGGTTTGCCGGCAGTTCCAGAAGGTTCTCCGTCATCATTACTACGAAAAACCGTTCCATTCTTTCCCAACACATAAGCATAACAAATATGCCTTGCATCGTAATAGTTTTTTTTTAAAACTTGAAGTTTGGCTTTTACATCTTCTGTGGAAGAAACCGGCATAGCAAAAGAAAGAAACCTACTTCCTTTCTCTTTATACAAACCTTGAGAATCTTCAGCTAACGTTAAAAAAGTATCTTGCACAACAAAAATTTAACTTATAATGAACAAAAGTACAATTTTCGATTCAAAGAAGTCTTTCCTATCTTGTTTTTTTTTATCTTCGCAATATAAAGTCGATGCTATAATAAAATATGGTTCTAATTAACGAAAATTATCTAAAACTTCCTGAAAACTACTTGTTCACAGA
The DNA here is from genome assembly GCA_036734385.1 of Paludibacteraceae bacterium. Taxonomy (GTDB): domain Bacteria; phylum Bacteroidota; class Bacteroidia; order Bacteroidales; family Paludibacteraceae; genus JAAYPI01. The sequence continues at coordinate 89,430 of DAIMYQ010000002.1, forward strand.
AATTGAGCAACGAATAAATGCTTTTAACATTGTACATCCGAACACAAAGGTAGTACGCTTAGGCTTAGGAGATGTTTCTTTGCCATTGCCGGAAGAAGTCGTACTTGCAATGGAGAATGCCGTTAGAGAAATGGGTGATATAAAAACATTTCGGGGATATGGTCCAGAAACCGGTTATCAATTTCTCATAGAAAAAATTATTAAGCATGACTATAACGCAAGAGGCATCTCATTAGAACAAGACGAAGTATTTATTGGAGACGGCTCTAAATCGGACGTAGGAAATATCGGACATATTTTTGGCAGGGATAATATTATCGGAATTACAGACCCTGTATATCCTGTGTACGAAAATGCTGCGATAATGGGTGGACGTTCCGGAAATCTGACTGAGCAAAATATTTGGAGTAACATTGTGTATATTCCTTGTACAAGCGAAAACAATTTTGTTCCTGAACTGCCCAAGGAGAAAGTAGATATGATTTACCTATGCTACCCGAACAATCCTACCGGAGTGGCTCTCAACAAGACAGAACTAAAAAAGTGGATAGACTATGCAACTGAAAATCAAACGATTATAATATACGATGGTGCTTATGCATCATACATTACTGAAAATGATATTCCTCACTCTATTTATGAAATAAAAGGAGCTAAAAAAGTAGCTATCGAAATTCGAAGTTATTCTAAAACAGCCGGATTTACAGGTTTACGTTGTTCGTATACCATTGTTCCTAAAGAGCTCACAGGTTATACCTTGTTTGGAGAAAAAGTAGGAATAAATAAGTTATGGAAAAGACGTGCTACTACTTATTACAATGGAACATCATATATTGTTCAAAGAGGTGCAGAAGCTACCTATTCGCCTAAAGGCAAGAAGCAATTACAAAAAAACATAGAATATTACCTTACTAATGCCTCCATTATACGGAATGAACTTATCAACTTAGGATTTGAAGTATATGGTGGCATAAATGCTCCACATATTTGGATAAAAATTCCAAACGAGGTTCCTTCTTGGAAATTTTTCCACCAATTATTATACGAAGCAAATATTGTAGGGACACCTGGAGCAGGATTTGGTCCTTCGGGTGAAGGTTATTTCCGGTTTACAGGTTTCAGCAGTCGAGAAGACACTATTGAAGCCATGGAAAGGATGAAGTCTTGGAAAAAATAACACGTTCTTTTCACCCCCTATCAAATCCTTTCTTCAAAAAACCTATTTGAAACGTAAATGGAGAATTGCACGCTTCTCAATACGCCAAGATTTTATTACCTTTGTGCCCTCAAAACCAAATTAAAAACGCATGATTTTAGCAGAAGGATTAACGGTAGAGTTTGGAGGCACTACCCTATTTGAAAATATTTCTTTTGTAGTAAACGAAAAAGACAGGATTGCCTTGATGGGCAAAAATGGAGCCGGCAAATCGACTCTACTTAAAATTTTAGCCGGCGTTCGCGAAGCATCACGCGGAAAAGTGACCATCCCTAAAGATTTCCAGGTAGCTTATTTACCTCAACATTTAATAACAGAAGACTCTCGTACGGTATTTGAAGAAGCGGCTCAGGCATTTTCTAGCATCTTTGAAATGGAGAAAAAAATCAATGAACTAAATGAGCAACTTGCCACAAGAACAGACTATGAGAGTGACAGTTATATGCAAGTAATCGAGGAGGTTTCGGCTCTCAGTGAAAAATTCTATAGTATTGAAGAAATCAATTATGATGGAGAAATAGAAAAAATCTTACTTGGATTAGGTTTTGTTCGCAGCGATTTCGCCCGAAAAACCAGCGAATTTAGCGGAGGCTGGCGTATGCGTATCGAATTGGCAAAAATTCTATTGCGTAATCCAAATGCTATTTTGTTAGACGAACCAACAAACCACCTAGACATTGAATCTATTCAATGGCTCGAAAACTTTCTTATTCAAAGCGATAAAGCCGTTATCGTTATTTCACACGATAGAGCTTTTGTTGATAACATTACCAATCGTACTATTGAAGTAACAATGGGACAAATTTACGATTATAAAGCGACGTATTCTCACTACCTTGAGTTACGCAAAGAAAGACGCCAACAGCAACAAAAACAGTTTGAAGATCAACAAAAAATGATTGCTGAAACCACCGAATTTATCGAACGATTTAAAGGCACTTACTCAAAAACATTACAGGTACAATCGCGTGTAAAGATGTTAGAAAAACTACAAATTATTGAAGTAGATGAAGAAGACACATCTGCTCTACGACTTAAATTTCCACCATCACCACGCTCAGGGAACTATCCTGTAATAGCAGAAAATCTAAGTAAAAAATACGATGAAAAACAGATTTTCAAAAACGTCAATTTTATGATTCATCGAGGTGAAAAAATAGCTTTTGTAGGTAAAAATGGCGAAGGAAAATCTACTTTGGTGAAATGTATCATGAATGAAATTGATTTTGATGGCAACCTTACACTCGGTCACAACGTAAAAATTGGCTATTTTGCCCAAAACCAAGCCTCTCTATTGGACGAGAACTTAACTGTTTTCCAAACCATTGATGATATTGCCATTGGTGACATTCGAACGAAAATACGAGATATTTTGGGTGCTTTTATGTTTGGCAGAGAGGAATCTGAAAAAAAAGTAAAAGTTCTTTCCGGAGGAGAACGTACACGTTTGGCAATGATCAAACTTCTGCTGGAACCTGTTAACCTACTAATATTGGACGAACCAACCAATCACCTCGATTTAAAAACAAAAGACATTTTAAAACAAGCCCTCATCGATTTTGATGGTACACTCATCGTTGTATCACACGACCGTGATTTCTTAAATGGCTTAGTTACAAAAGTATATGAATTTGGCAACCAAAAAGTGATAGAACATCATGAAGGCATTTACGAATTTTTGGAAAAGAAGAAACTAGACAACTTAAAAGAATTGGAACGTTCAACAAAATAGATTCTATTTATCTGACTGTAAGTTTTTTATCATCAAATCAGCAGCAGTATCAGAAGCTACAGTATTGCCGAGATTTTTTTCAATTTCGGTGTATTCGTTCAGAATATTGTTTCTGTATTCCGCATCGTAAATAAGGCGACTCAATTCTTTTTGCACGTTCTTCGCAGTAAAATTATAGGCTAAAAGCTCTTTTACAACTTCCTTTTGAGCTATAATATTGACCAAAGAAACAAATCTGGTTTTTAATACATGTTTAACAAAAGGATAAAACAATCTACCCATAAACATTTGATAGCATACTACTTGTGGAACATGAAACAAAGCCGTTTCCAGAGTTGCCGTACCTGAGTTTACCAAGGCAAAGTCGGCTTGTTGAAGTAATTCGTACGTTTTCCCATAGACGATAGAAACGTTCCTGTCCCCCACTATATCAGTGTAAATTTCAGGCGACATACTTGCCGTTCCAGCTATAACGAATTGATATTCAGCTTGGAACAATGAAAAATCGATATTCATAAAAATGGGAAGGGTGCTAACAATTTCTTGTTTTCTGCTACCGGCTAACAACACCACAATCTTTTTATCCGACAAATTATTTTGTTGCAAAAAATCACTACGCAACTCACCTTTACAAATACGTTGATTAACCGACTGAACCGAAGGATTTCCAACATAATTTACCTTATAATTATGTTTTGCATAAAAGTTCGATTCAAAAGGAAAAATCGTATATACGTTGTCGACATATCGTTTGATTGCTTTGATGCGATGTTCTTTCCAAGCCCAAATTTTGGGAGGAATGTAGTAAAAAACAGGAATCGTCATTTTTGTCTTGACAAACTTAGCTATTTTCAGGTTAAACCCTGCATAGTCAATTAAAATGACAACATCAGGTGCGTAAGAAATAATATCATCTTTACAAAATCTCAAATTATGCAGAATAGTGCGAGAATTAAGAATGACATTAACAAAGCCCATGAAGGCCATTTCCCTATAATGTTTTACCAAATTCCGACCTTCTTTTTGCATCAAATCACCTCCAAAGAAGCGAAACTCCGCCTTTTCGTCCTTTTTTTTAAGTGATTTAATCAAATTTGACCCATGTAAATCGCCGGATGCCTCTCCAGCAATAATATAGTATTTCATTCGAGAATTATTTTAGCTCAAAAATTTAAAAATAAAAGACATAAGAAAGGAAACAAACCTAAGAAAGCTCCACTACAAGCTTTCCAACGTTCCATTTTGTAAGCAACAAAAAGTATAATTAAGTCGGGCAGCGAACAAAAGAGAATGTATTGTTGCATCAAATGAGTACCAAAAAACTCCTTTAGGCTTGCCCAAAAAGATAAATCACCCGTATATAAATGCCCCCATGTAAATAAGAAGATAATTATAGGCAAAAGTAACGCAGGAATAAATCCCCAAAAAAAATTATTATACTTTAGTTTCATAATTCCATTTTTTCAAGTTTGAAAGAGCGTGATAATCTGTCAAATCCACTTTGCACGGGACTACCGAAACATATCCTTGTTCGAGGGCAGCTTCATCGGTATCATCTGCATTAGGTTCTTTATTTTCTAAAAATCCGGTTAACCAATAATAATTATTTCCCGCAGGGTCTTCTCTTTGAACAAACCGTTCAGTCCATTTTGCATCAGCCTGCCTACATAAACGTAATCCTTTTATGTTTTTCACAGCAGGAACATTTACATTTAAGCAAACCCCATTGGGCAAACTTTCTTTTAGCACTTTGCCCGAAAGCATTGTAGCAAATTCCATAGCAAAAGTAAAGTCGGCACGCGGATCGAAATCGCAAAGCGAAAAAGCGAGCGAAGAAATACCTGCTCTACATCCCTCAAAAGCAGCTCCCATCGTTCCCGAATACATTACACTAGCTGACGAATTTGAACCGTGATTAATACCAGAAACCAGTAAATCGGGCTTTTGTTCCAAAATATGACATAATGCTATTTTTACACAATCTGTAGGAGTTCCATTACAACGGTAGACCGTGAGTCCTTCTTTCTCCAAATGTTTCCAAAAACGTAAAGGAGAATTGACCGTTATAGCGTTTGATTGAGCCGACCGGGGACCATCAGGAGCAACGACCACTACTTCTCCCAAAGGAAAAACAGCCTCAATAAGACACTGTATACCACGAGCTTCTACACCATCATCATTGGTTACTAATATTAAAGGTCTTTTCATTCCTTACCAAGTAATGCATTTAATTTTTGTTTTGAAAAAATTAGCATTTCCATCACTACCACCGGCATCATTACCCGATTTTAAGCGATAAAAATCACAGTTACTCCAAGATGCAGGTTTATCTTGGATAGTCATGTCTTCGCCGGTATCATTCGAAACATAATTTGCTATCAAAGCCTGCCACTTATTAATGCGTGCTAAACTCTTATCCGCATCAAAATAATCATTGCCAGAATTAGCCAATTCTTTTAAATAAGCTTTATATTGATTTTCAAATACCGCAATAGAAAGAACTTTCTTAATGAGTAACCTTTCATCACTACGATATCCCCAATTTAGCAAATCTTGCGTTCCAGAATTGTGAAGGATGGCTGAAGTTCCCAAGGTATTGTCGTAATCGTAAGGGATAAAATAAAACTTGCCATTAGTATCAAAGTAAAAAAAGAAGTTGTTCTTATTAACCCAATAATCGTCCCACATTCCTACCATCACATTGACCGCTATAGCTCTAAGGAACAAATCCACATCCATGTGGGCTTCCAAATAAGTTTTCAAATCTGTAGAACCATCTGTCAAAGATTTCATGCCACTTACAAATGATGTTAATTGCGTTTTAGCAGCAGCAAGACCTGTTTTTTTATTTGTTTTAAGGTCATATACATAAAATTGACTGGTACTTTCAGACAAAGTAACATTTTCTATTCCCATTTGGTCATTAGAAATATCTCTTAAATCAGCACCATAACTTGCTTTCCATAAATTTCCATTATCATTTGGAAAATTACCTTGTAATACACGATACTTCAGATAGTCACTATTTGGAGACTCAATCAAGGCATACACACCAAAATAAGCAGGACGTGCATCACCTTCAATATTGATTGTTAAACGTGTATAGCTAGCACGGGGGGCACTCCAAACTCCAAATTTTTTAAACAAATCGTAACAATATACTTCACGACAATACGCTGGATCATCTTTAAACCATTTTAAGATAATTCTATCTGTGTTATAAATAGATTGACCATCCTTATACTCTGAAAATTGTACTGCAAAATGAGCATGATGCCAATCAGCATTAGTTGTTGAGTGCAAATCTCCTTTAGAACCTTCAGGTCTTTTTACACTTGAATTTCCTCTTATGCGAATACCCACGCTATCTAATTCTACTGTTTTTCCATTTTTAGTAAATGCAAAATGGGCAGGTATCATTTCTTCATTTTGGTCATACTTATCAAAATTGGTTAAAAGCGTATTCCAATCTTTTAATTTGACATCAAAACGAATTTCCGGCAAAGCGGTAATATCAAAAAGATAGTTACTACTGTCCTTTCCCAATTCTATACTGTCAACAGAAGCAATAGAAATAACTTGCTTACTGCCATTCGTTCTATTAATTGTAAAAGTTGTATATTGATCGGATGTGGCATTTTCCTTTTGAAAAGTTAAACTATCTATCAATGAAGTAAACAAACGAACATCCGTAGCCGTATTATGATGAATATGGATTTTAGATTGTGCAAATGAGGTTGAAATAAACGACAAGCACAACAGTGTAATGATTACTTTTTTCATAGCTTTCTAAATTTATATACCTGATTATCTATCTTCAAAAGATAAAAACCATTCGATAAAGAACTTACATTAAAAGACTGAGTATCAATGTCGAGAATAACAGACATTACAAGCCTACCATCTATGTGATAAATCAGACAATTCGTCGGTTTGGTAAACTGACTATTTACATACAATACATCTTTGGTCGGATTTGGGTAGATAAAAGATTGCTCCTTATTATCAAGGGTTTCATTGATTGCATTAGGCAAAACAGCGAAAGTCATCAGGCTAACAGTAGAAGATAAGTAAGGCAAATTCGATCCACTGGCGTAATTAAAAATAATATTATCTTCCGTGAAAGTTACATTTTTCAATGTATTCAGACCGATATTTTGAATACCGCCTGCTTTTGTTTTCAAAACTACGTGTGTTTGAGCTTGTAAACCCAAACAAATCAGTCCGAAAAAAAACAAAATACATAATTTTTGTTTCATCGTAAATATTTTAAGGTTATGTTGTGGTACAAATATACTACCAAAAAAATGCTTTTTATCTTAAATTTAAAGGAAATTGCACATTCAACTCCTCATTTCGTCACTACCGAGCAAAAAACGATTAAAAATCGTAGTTATACGAAAAAATCCTATAATCCAATCAGGTTATTTTGAAAAGAACTCAAAAATCAATCTCTATTTTTCACGAAAACAAGAAGCATCAAGTAAATTCACTTTATGCTCGTTCAATTCTCTTACAGCTTCTTGCATCTTATCAGGACGAATAACAACATTGGCACCCTCTCCTTCGGAAAAAGCATACATATATTCGATATAAATATCAGCCTTTGCCAAGATAGCTAACACTTTAGATAAAGCTCCCGGTAAATTATCAATACGAACACAAATAACATCCGTCAAAGAAACGGCAAATCTGTTTTCTTTTAATATTTTTTCTGCCTTCGCAGGATCTGAAACAATTACACGCAAAATGCCAAAATCAGAATTATCAGCCAAACTATACGCTGTCATATTGATACCCGAGTCGCCCAACAATTTTGCCACATCGTTTAAACGACCTGTTTTATTTTCCAAAAAAATGGATAATTGTTTTATCACCATAACTGCCTCCGTTTCTTTATTTAAAAATTCTATTATCAAAAACCCGTTTAGCTTTTCCTTCACTTCTTTCTAAAGAGCGAGGCTCTACTATTTTCACTTTAACAGCAATACCTAATACACTATTTAACTGTCCAGTAAGTTTTTTATTCAATGCTACCATCTCCGCCATATTGTCAGAATACACATCTTGACGAGCTTCCACGTGCATTTCCATTATATCAAGATTATTTTCCCTAGTGACATAAATCATATAATGAGGTTCAAATTCAGGCATGCCTAAAATAACAGACTCAATTTGCGAGGGGAATACGTTGACACCACGAATAATAAGCATATCGTCGCTTCTTCCCAAAATTTTACCCATACGGACAGCTGTCCTACCACATTCACATTTTTCGTAATTAAGAGAAGTAAGGTCCTTGGTACGGTAACGCAACAAAGGCATTGCCTCTTTTGTTAAATGAGTAAATACCAATTCACCCTCTCTCCCTTGTTGTACAGGCAATAAGGTTATCGGATCTACTATCTCAGGATAAAATTGGTCTTCACACAAGTGAGTACCATGCTGATATTGACATTCATAGCCAACACCAGGTCCGGCAATTTCACTCAAGCCATAAATATCGTACGCTTTTATTTTTAATTTATCTTCCAATTCTCTACGCATGCTCTCTGTCCAAGGTTCTGCACCAAAAACTCCAATACGCAATTTAAATTCATCTCTAGAAAGACCGGAGTCTTTAATTTTATCGGCTATAAATAACGCATAAGATGGAGTACAACACAAAACAGTTGCTCCAAAATCACGCATAATTTGTATTTGTTTCTGGGTATTTCCACTTGACATTGGAATCACAGAAGCTCCAATATTTTCAGTTCCATAATGAGCACCAAGTCCACCGGTAAATAATCCGTAACCGTACGAAATTTGAAAAATATCTTGTTTGGTTGCACCAAAAGCTGTATAGCACCTCGAAACACACTCTGCCCATTGAGCCAAATCTTTGCGAGTATAAGCTACAACAGTCGGCTTGCCGGTGGTTCCGGAAGATGCGTGTATTCTAACAACCTCGGACATTGGAAGAGCCATTAATCCGAAAGGATAATTATCTCGCAAATCGTTTTTAGTTGTAAAGGGCAACTTAACTATATCCTCCAATTCCCTAATATCGCTTGGAATAATTCCAAGACTTTGCATTTTTTTACGATAGAAAGGCGTATTATGATAAACCCTTTCAACGGTTTCTTTTAAACGAGCTGTTTGCAAATCTCTCAATTGCTCACGACTCATACATTCTATATGTTCATTCCAAATCATAGCTGTAATTTTGAAAGGACAAATATAATAAATTTATAGTTGTCTACTTATTCATTTGAAAGAAAAGAGTAGCAACTATTCTTTCTTTTTTGTAAAATAGGTTCGATTATTTATATATTTGCAAAAGGGTAAATCAAAACAGCAAAATATGGAACAAAAGAAGTTAAAACGCTCAAGCGACAAAATGATTGCCGGCGTGTGCTCAGGTGTAGCAGAATACTTTGGTATTGACAAAAGCATCGTCCGAATTATATGGGCTTTTCTTGCTATTTTTTATGGAGCCGGTCTATTGGCATATATCATTGCATGGATTATTATGCCGGAATAAAAATTTACCGGTAAAAATGCCCAAAATGGAAACGGATTTTCGTTTCCATTTTTTGTTTTCGTACCTTTGCAATTAAAATATACTTTGGCGATGGATTTCAAACTACGTTCTGACTACAAACCAACAGGAGACCAACCTGAAGCAATTCAGCAATTGGTGGAGGGTATTTTATCTGGAATACCTGACCAAACCTTACTGGGTGTAACAGGTTCAGGAAAAACTTTTACCATTGCAAATGTCATCAATCAGGTACAAAAACCCACTTTAGTTTTAAGTCACAACAAAACACTGGCTGCCCAACTTTATAGAGAATTTAAGAATTTCTTTCCGGAAAATAAAGTGGAATATTTTGTCTCTTACTATGACTATTACCAACCTGAAGCTTATTTGCCGGTAAGCGACACTTACATAGAAAAAGATCTCGCAATCAATGACGAAATAGAAAAACTTCGACTTTCCACCACTTCTACACTGTTATCCGGTCGAAAAGATGTCATAGTTGTTTCATCCGTATCTTGTATATATGGCATTGGAAATCCTGAAGATTTTACAAAAAATGTAATTGAAATAAAATGCGGACAAAAGATTGTTCATGATGTTTTCCTGCGGCAATTAGTTTCCTCCATGTATAGCAGAAACGAAGTAGAATTTCAACGCGGAAATTTTCGTGTTAAAGGCGACACGGTGGATATTTGGTTGGCTAACACCGATATGCTTCTTCGGGTAATTTTTTGGGGAGATGAGATTGAAAGTATTGAAATGCTTGACCCTGAACATTTATTTTCGATAGAAAAGTTGCAGGAAGTTAAAATTTTTCCGGCCAACATTTTTGTCACTACCAAAGAAGGGGTCAATAGAGCTATTACGGAAATTGAACTAGACTTAGGAAGGCAGGTCGAATACCTTCAATCTATCGAAAAAAACTACGAGGCAAAACGGCTCTACGAAAGAGTTACCTATGATATAGAAATGATACGCGAATTAGGCTATTGCTCAGGTATTGAAAATTACTCCCGCTATTTTGATGGTCGTGAAGCGGGTACTCCTCCATTTTGCCTGATAGACTTTTTCCCAAAAGATTTTTTAATGGTCATAGACGAAAGCCACGTTACTGTTCCTCAAATAAAGGCGATGTTTGGTGGAGATGCCGCTCGCAAAAGGAATCTCGTTGATTACGGTTTTCGGTTGCCCGCCGCCATGGACAATAGACCTCTGACATTCGAAGAGTTTAATCTTCACAACCAACAAACCATTTATGTAAGTGCAACACCGGCGGACTATGAACTACAAAAATCGCAAGGAGTTATCGTCGAACAGGTTATCCGTCCTACGGGACTACTCGACCCTACCATTGAAGTTCGCCCCAGTCTAAATCAAATAGACGATTTACTTGAAGAAATAACTCTTCGTGCCGAAAAAGACGAGCGGGTATTGGTAACAACACTAACCAAACGCATGGCAGAGGAATTGGACACATACTTGCAAAAATCAGGTGTACGATGCACCTATATACATTCTGACGTGGAAACCTTAGACAGAATACAAATCTTAGATGATTTACGGACAGGATTATATGACGTACTTATTGGTGTAAATTTACTCAGAGAAGGTTTAGACTTACCACAAGTATCATTGGTGGCTATATTAGACGCCGACAAAGAAGGCTTTTTACGTTCTCATCGCTCCCTAACGCAAACAGCAGGAAGGGCTGCTAGAAATTTGGAAGGCAAAGTAATTATGTATGCTGACAAAATTACTGAAAGCATGCACAAAACCATAGAAGAGACAAATAGAAGGAGAGAGAAACAATTAGCTTATAACGAAAAAAATGGTATCACTCCTACAGCTATTCAACAAAACATGACTTTTGCCATAAAACATGACTTTGTCAATAGTAAAAAAGATAAAGAGTACTATATAGAACCGGAAGAATTGGACGTTGCTGCCGATCCGGTTGTTCAATACATGACGAAAAGGCAATTACAAAAAGCGATAGAAAAAACAAAAAAATCCATGCTGACAGCTTCTAAAAACATGGACTTTTTAGAAGCTGCTCAACTACGGAATGAGCTATTCAAACTGCAAGAATTAGCAAATCAGAAAGATTAAAACTTGTATTTATAAGAAAGTCCAAAGATATGGTTATCCTGTATTTCAGTCTTGATAATCGTTTCTGTTGATTTGATATTTACATCCTTCCCGGTAGCATGTTCAAACATATAATAAAATTCCACCCAATTACGAGCATCAAATCGATAAGTGAAACCAGCCGAATAACGCATATTTTCCAACCATGCACCTGATTCATCTTTTAAGCAGTCCGGGTTATTTAACGGATTGAACATTTCTACAGCCACATAAGGTTTCAGAGGAACACTCCAAAAACTATATTCCAACTTTAATCGAGATCGCAAAACAAGGGCAGGATTGGGTTTTTCTTCAGTATTAACAGAGTCTGTTCGATAAGTTCCTTGCAGTCGTTCTCTCAAACTAAATTCGAACTGTCCCATTGTATAAGAAGGCTCAATATCAAGACTAACCCTATGTCTAAAATCTAAATAAGATTGGTCATATTTCTCCTTACTAATAACCAAATAAGAGTAAGAGATTCCCGCCTTTAGCCAAGGATTGAACGAATAAGAAGCCTGAAGCGTAGAATAAAGTCTATCAAAAGAACTAAAATTATCCTTTAATCTCAATTCCTCTTCTAAGGAAAGAGTCAAAGATCTAGTCACTTTTTTCGCAATTTCCCCAGAGACTCTAAATTGGACATCAGAGGAGACAACAGTTTCCTCAGCCGAAAAAGTAAAGAAATTTACAAAAAGTAAAAAAATAGAAATTATTCCAAAACGTTTCATATATGCTTATTCTACAAATTGACTTGACTTAGTAACATTTTCTACCGTATTTGTTTCTCCGTTACCCAATACATAATAAATTTTTATAAACGCGGCATCTCTCAAGAAATCAATATGTCCAATTTCCAGCTTTTTAATTTTCAACCCCGTCCGTTTCTCCAAATCAGCAATTAACTCTTGCCTCTTTTCAGGAACAATCAAATCAATTTTCTCATACAAAACTAATTTTGTAGATGTATGTTTTAATACTTTTTGATTTTCTAGTATCCAAGCAAACAAAATAAATAAGAAGTTTGTACAAAGTAGTTCGGCATAACTTACAGTCATAGCCAATCCATTTATTATGGAAACTCCTGTTATTACAAAAAGATATGTCATTTCACGAATAGGTACTGTTTCCGTTCTATAACGCATCATGCCAAAAACTGCAAAAAGTCCCAAGGTAAATCCCATTTGCAATTTAACATTTTCCATCAAATAGATTAACAAGAACATTGTAGTACTAAATAACATAAAAGTTACGTAGTAATCTCTGCGTTGGCTCTTTTTGTAGTAAAAAAATTGAACTAATATCCAACACATCAATGCATTAAAAGTAAAGCGAAGCAATAGTTGATATAAACTTGTGGGTTCTACCAACGGAACGCCTAAAAAGTCTAGCGATGCAAACGCAGAAACAGGTCCTGAGCCATATTGTTGTGCTATGCTCGGATCAAATTCAAGATACTGTTCATTCATAGTGTTTTATTGATTAAGGTTGTTTTATTTTGTTTATAAATCTCAACTTCTTTTTAAATCCATTACTCTTTGCATTAGGATTTGTTAATACTGTTCCCAAACAATACTTACTCATACTCCTAGGTTTAACACGAAGATCTCTCAAAAGTTCTTTCATAAAGGATTGCTTATAACCATCCTGCTTAAGTTCTATTATCATTATTTCAGGCAGCTCAACAGAATTTCCGGTCTGACTATTTTCAAATCGCAAATTTAAGTCTATCGTTAAACGTTCTGTTTTTTGATTATTAACCAAGGTTATACGATCAAAAATTGTATGAACCTGTGGCACAAGACTAGCTCCTTTATATTGTGTTTGACCTTCAACAAAAGTAATAGCATCAGAATTAAGATTTTCCATTTCAAAATCCTGCAAAGGAATTTCTATCCGCCTTTTTTTTACCCTTCCTCGATTATTTTTGTGCTTTATTTCAAAAAATGAGATGCTGGAATCAAGATATTCACGCATCCGGATTTTCTTTCGGAAAAGGATCTTATTATGATGGCAATTATACATATCCAAAGAATCTGTATCGAAATAAATAGTATCATAACTACTTACCGGACTACCATTAATTATCTGAACCTTATAATTATCCAATGATTTTTGGAGTATTACTGGCAAAAGACCGACATTCGTAAGATACTTAGTATCAATACGATTCATCAGCTTAACATCATTCATATCGGAAAGAGTTATAGTTGACATAGAATTCCACACAGGAAGTTTTGCCAATTCCTCCCTATTCATTTGTCATCGGAAAAAACATATTCGAAAACTTTTACTGAAAAAAGACGCCCATTGGGAAGGTAATTATACTGCTTACGCTTTGTACCATCAGCATTATACTCATAACGCCGTATTCTGCTGGGTTTATTTTTGTAATCATAAACAACTTCTCTTGTTATTTTTCCAGTAACATTATCATATTGGCAAACCGTTCTTTCTTTCTGCCCGTAATTGGCGTACTCAACCTCTTCGATCTTTCTTCCCTGATCATCATATACGGTAAGGTGGTCTAACCAACTTGTTTTGCCTTTGGAATCAGTATTCCATTCTTTTACACTAAGGGATTTGCGTTTTTCACGTTTGGCTATGGTCTCCGGAGAAACTTGTGCCGAAAGGATTACTACAGAAAAAATACTAAAAACTAAATAACTAAATAATTTTCTCATAAGGATGAAAGTAGTTTTAAGATATTAAGATTAAGGGCTCAAATGTG
>DAIMYQ010000002.1:103861-110910 GCA_036734385.1 Paludibacteraceae bacterium
GTTTTATCTGTAAGTTTATACCACAAAGAAAGGTTGAAAAATATTCCCTGAAAAATGAATGAAAATAAAACAATAGGAACGACATTTAATCCTTCCCAATAACTTCGTTGAATGATGTATTTAAAGATATCAATATATAATACCATTCCAAGGAAAATTAGCAAGGAAAAAATGATGAAAAACTTCATTGCTAAAGCATAAGTTGTCAAACTATTCTTATCTTTCTGCTGAGCAAAAATAAATGGTTCATATGCAAGCCGAAAAGCCTGAGTAAACATAAGCATCACCAAGGCGATCTTAGATGTCGCTCCATAAATTCCAAGTTCAGCAGCTCCTTCTACTCCCGGTCTAAGAAATGGGAAAAGAATTTTGTCCAGTGTTTGATTCATAATTCCGGCAATACCCAAAAGCAATAAGGGAATTGAATAGCGTAAGATTTTTTTCAGTAATTGAAAGTCAAAATCGAATTTTACAACAAAAACATAAGGCAATAAAACTAACGTTTGAATAATTGTAGACAATAAATTTGCCACAAAAACATAACCAACACCATAGTGAGGATTATAAAACCAGCTTACTGTTTCCGGGGCTTTTTTCATTAACCAAGGACAAACAATCAGAAAAAAAAGATTGAAGAAAACGTTCAACACAATATACAAAAACTTGAGAGCTGCAAATTTGATTGGTCGATTGATATACCGTAAATAAGCAAACGGTATTGCAGAAAAGGCATCTAATGAAACAACAATTCCTAGCAGCATCCAAACATATTCAGGATGTGTCGGATAACCAAGAAAGTTAGCTATTTGTTGAGAAAATAATACACAAAACAATGCGAATAGCAAAGATGTAGTTCCAACTGAAACTAACGTAGTACTGTACACTTGATCGGCATTTTCTTTGTTTTTGTTCGCAAAACGAAAATACCCGGTTTCCATACCGTATGTCAAAACGACTAACAACAAAGCTGTCCAAGAATACAAGTTCGTCACCACACCATAATCGGCAGAACTTTCTAGAACATACGTATAAAGAGGAACAAGCAACCAATTGAGAAATTTCCCCAATATGCTACTTACTCCATAGATTGCAGTTTCCTTTGCAAGACTTTTTATATTTGCCATTGATTATCGTGAATAGAAAAAAAACTAAAACAAAGAGCCTATGTCGGTTCTTCTAACACGACCTAGATGCTCGTATGCCAATGGAGTCACCTCTCTACCCCGGGGAGTACGTTTTAAAAAACCTTCCTTTATGAGAAACGGTTCGTATACTTCCTCTAAAGTTCCCGCATCTTCACCCAAAGCCGTCGAAATTGTGGTCAATCCGACGGGACCTCCATTAAATTTATCAATAATAGTTGTCAAAATTTTATTATCAACTTCATCCAAACCATATCTATCTATGTTTAATGCCTCAAGGGCATAACAAGCTATTTCCTTGTCCATTTTTCCGGTACCCTTTACTTGTGCAAAATCCCGAACACGACGAAGCAAAGCATTTGCAACTCTAGGAGTTCCTCTACTTCTTCCGGCAATCTCAACCGCTGCATCATGACTACAAGGCATATTTAAAATATCGGCAGAACGCTTAATTATCTGGGTCAACACTTCATTATCATAATATTCTAAATGACAATTAATGCCAAAACGAGCTCGCAAAGGACTCGTCAGCAACCCACTTCTAGTTGTCGCCCCAACCAACGTAAACTTATTCAAAGCTAACTGAATGGACTTCGCACTAGGACCTTTATCTATCATAATATCAATACGATAATCCTCCATTGCAGAATAAAGGTATTCCTCTACAACAGGGCTTAAACGATGTATTTCATCTATAAAAAGAACATCATTTTCTTCTAGACTAGTAAGCAATCCGGCCAAATCTCCGGGTTTGTCCAAAACAGGTCCGGAGGTTATTTTAAATCCTACTTGTAACTCATTGGCTATGATATTTGACAGGGTAGTTTTTCCTAATCCGGGAGGTCCATGCAACAAAACATGATCCAAAGACTCTCCTCGCATACGTGCCGCCTGAACAAAAATTTTTAAATTTTCAACTATATTATTTTGCCCCCTAAAATCTTGAAAATTAAGTGGACGTAATACATTCTCAAATTCATTTTCCCGTTCCGGAATACTACTTTTTCTTATATCAAATTCTTCTTCCATTAAAAGCAGCTATATCAGGTCTAATTTTGTCATTTATTCATCGTTACTTCACGGAAAATTTCTTCCATATCTTTTTCCTTCAATTGTAATGTCAGTAAAGGCACACCCTTTTCCACTGCAAAACGAAATATATCGGAACGAATATCTTTTGTACTTTCTACACAATAAGTGTTAGTTCGTATTTGAAAACAATGTTCAATATTCTGCAATTGAGAAAGCTCATCCTCCGAAACATTACCGGCAAACTCGGCTATTATATTAAAATTATTATCGGCAACTGAAATATTACTGGCATCATCTGCTACTATTCTTCCTTCTTTGATAATAATAAACCTATCGCAAATAGCATTCACTTCTTGCATGATATGTGTACTCAAGATAACCGTCTTATCCTTACCTACATGCTTTATCAATTGTCTTACTTCAACTATCTGATTTGGGTCAAGACCTGTAGTCGGCTCATCCAATATCAAAACTTTTGGATTATGAACCAACGCCTGAGCTAATCCCACCCGTTGACGGTAACCTTTGGACAAATGTCCTATTTTCTTCTTATATTCCTCTGTTAAACCGGTTTGCTCAATTATTTCTGCTACTCGATCATGAGATTCTTTTTTCCCCACTTTGTATATTTGTGCGACAAACTGCAAATATTCTTTTACATACATGTCTAAATACAAGGGATTATGTTCAGGCAAATAACCGATTATTTTTTGGGCTTCAAGGGGTTGTTTCTGGACATTAATATTTTGCACCGAAACGTTTCCACTATTCGGTGTAAGATAGCCGGTAATAACTTTCATTGTTGTCGATTTTCCGGCACCATTAGGGCCAAGAAATCCAACTATTTCTCCAGTATTGATACTAAAGGAAACATCCTTCAATACTTGCTGTTGTCCATAAAATTTATTTAATCCCTGAACAGAAAGACTCATGATACTTTAGTTTACTAAAAAATAAGGAGCAAATTTAAATAAAAAAAGGCACTTTAGCCCAAAAATTCTCACAAAAAACACTAATTCAAATCGGATTAGTAGAAAAAGTGCGATAAAAGGTTGAAACTACTCATTTTTTCAATCTCAATTAAATGATTACTTTTGCAATGTAAAAATCTAATCAAAATGAACAAAAAAACAGATATTTCAGAGTACGGTGAATTCGGACTTATTGAACACCTGACAAAAAACATTATTTTACAAAACACATCCTCTCTAAAGGGTATAGGCGATGATGCTGCGGTCATAAAATACACAGGTCAAAACAAGCAAACTCTTGTCACTACTGATTTATTGCTCGAAGGAATCCATTTTGATTTAACCTATTGCCCACTTAAACATTTGGGCTACAAGGCGGCAATGGTAAATTTCTCTGATATTTATGCCATGAACGGAAAACCAAAACAAATAACCCTATCATTAGGTCTTTCCAAACGTTTTTCGGTAGAAGATGTTGAAGATTTATATGAAGGAATTTTATTAGCCTGTAAAAATCATCAAGTAGATTTGATTGGCGGTGACACAAGCTCATCAATGACTGGATTAACCATCAGCATCACATGTATCGGAGAAGCTGACAAAAACAAAATTGTCTATCGAAATGGAGCAAAAGACACCGATTTGATTTGTGTATCAGGAAACTTAGGCGCAGCATATATGGGATTACAACTTTTAGAAAGGGAAAAAAACGTTTTTAATGAAGAGAAATCGGTAACAGTAGAACCGGATTTTGCAGGAAAAGAATATATTCTCGAACGCCAACTTAAGCCAGAAGCTCGTAAAGATATCATTGAAACTTTGGAACAAAAGAACATTGTACCCACATCCATGATAGATATTTCGGACGGACTTTCTTCAGAAATAATGCATATTTGCAAGCAAAGCAATGTCGGTTGTAGAATATACGAAGACAGAATTCCTATTGATTTCCAAACAGCAACAATGGCTGAAGAATTTAACCTCAATTTAGTAACAGCAGCATTGAATGGTGGGGAAGATTACGAACTACTATTTACAGTACCATTGGCTATGCACGATGAAATAATTACATTGAAAGATATTACCATAATTGGTCATATTACGAAAAAAGAATTTGGCAATTTACTGATTACAAGAGATGAACAAGAGTTTACTCTGAAAGCTCAAGGATGGAAAGCTTTGTCTTAAAAAACACAATCATCTTTTTCAAGTTACAAAAAAATTATATACCTTTGCCCCGCTTTTCGCAAGATAAGTGTGATGGAAAATTAAGTCACTAATCACTTAATAAAACAAATAAGACTTAAATTTGAGTAACACAAAACAAAAAAACACATGAAATCATTTGAATTAACAGGTCTCTTAAGAACAGAATTAGGTAAAAAACCGAGCAAAGCGGTAAGAGTAGAAAGTGCAATTCCTTGCGTTATTTATGGTGGAGAAAAAAATATTCACTTTACGGTAACGGAAAGCGATGTTCGTAAACTTATTTATAGCCCTGAAATTTTTGAGGTAGCTCTGACACTAGATGGCAAAAAACATACTGCCGTAATGAAAGAAATCCAATTTCATCCGGTAACGGATAAAGTCTTACACATTGATTTTCTTGAAGTAAACAGTGTTAAACCTATTATTTTTGATGTTCCCATCAAAACTGAAGGATTAGCTGAAGGAGTAAAAGCCGGCGGTAAACTTTCCGTTGAATTAAGAAAATTAAAAGTAAAAGCTCTTTGCAAAGACATTCCCGAATATTTAGTTATCAACGTAGACAAATTAGATTTAGGAAAAACAATTAAAGCTGGCGAACTTTCGTTCAAAAACTTAGAAATTCTAAACAACAAAGATAATGTAATCGTTGCTGTAAAATTAACAAGAGCAGCAAGAGGATTGGCGGCAAAAGGAGCCTAATTAAAAAATAATATAAGGACGTGAAGTACTTAATTGTCGGGCTGGGAAATATTGGTAGCGAATACCAAGAAACTCGGCACAACATCGGATTTATAACATTGGATGCTTTTGCCAAGGCATCCAATGTTTTTTTTACCGAAAACCGGTATGGATCAGTATGTGAATACAAGCTCAAAAACAAAACCCTTATTTTACTTAAACCCTCCACATTCATGAACCTAAGCGGAAATGCCGTTCGCTATTGGATGAAGGAAGAAAAAATAGATATAGAAAATCTTCTTGTAGTTGTAGATGATCTAGCTCTTCCATTCGGAACATTAAGGCTAAAACCTAAAGGCAGCAATGCCGGTCACAATGGTTTAAAAAACATTGAGGAAATTTTGGGAACAGACCAGTATGCCCGCTTACGTTTTGGCATCGGAAGTAATTTCGAAAAAGGCCGACAAATAGAATACGTATTAGGCAAATTCGACAACAAAGAAAAAGAATTGTTACCTACACGTTTGGACATTGCTATAGAAATCATTAAAAATTTTGCCCTAACCGGTGTGCAAAACACGATGAACCTGTTTAACAACAACCAAGCTAAATAATTCAACTACCCGTCCATCATCTCAATATAAATTTTCAGATGGCACTGTTTTTTATAACTTTGCACTCACCATGAAAGATGAAATCCGCATAGACAAATGGCTCTGGGCTGTACGATTATTCAAAACCAGAACATTAGCAGCCGAAGCTTGTAAGAAAGGTAAAGTTATTATTGAAAACTTACCAGCCAAAGCCTCCCGAAATATTAAGATTGGAGAAATTATACAAATCAAAAAAACACCTGTTATTTATTCTTTCAAAGTAATTGCATTTCCAAGTAGCAGACTTGGAGCAAAGCTCGTATCCGAATATATGGAAAATGTTACTTCCCCTGATCAATACGAGATACTGGAACTTTCAAAAACGAGTGGCTTTATTGATAGAGAAAAAGGTACGGGGCGACCGACAAAAAAAGATCGCCGGGCGCTCGACGAATTTACAGAAACCGAGTGGAATTTTTAATTGCAACTGGCATGATTATAGCAAGAAAAAAAAGAAAAGAGAATATTGCCGAATATATATTATATATGTGGCAAATAGAAGACATTATTCGTGCAAATAACCTGAACATTACAAAAATAGAAAATAATATTATTCAAAAATTTGACCAGTCTACTGAAATAAAGAAGCAAATAAGAGAATGGTACGAAAGTCTCATTGAAATGATGATAACCGAAACCATTCAACAAGAAGGGCATCTGCAAATAAATAAAAATACACTCTCTTTATTAACTGATTTCCACAAAGAGCTTTTACTTGATTACCAAGAAATCGGATACCAAAACAGTTTCTACAAGTCTTTGCCATATATTAACGAATTACGACAAAAAAATAAAGAAAAAGACCTTTCTGATATAGAAATATGTTTCAATCTGATGTATGGAATTTTATTGTTACGAGTACAAAAAAAAGAAATAAGTGAAAGTACTCTACAAGCAGCACAAGTTGTAAGCAGATTTCTTGCCATTTTATCTAAAAAATTCAAAGAAAAAGAAGAGGAAGAGTAAAATATCTTTAACTTTGCCCATCATTAATCAATAAGACAGCCACATTATGAAAGGAATTGTACTTGCAGGAGGTTCAGGAACGAGACTTTACCCTATTACAAAAAGTATTTCCAAGCAAATTATTCCTGTATACGACAAACCAATGATTTACTATCCTATTTCAGTGCTTATGCTGGCAGGAATAAGAGAAATTCTGATAATTTCTACTCCACAAGACATTCACTTATACGAAAATTTATTGGGTGACGGATCTGACTTAGGTATAAAATTTGAGTATGCTATCCAGCCCTCCCCTGATGGATTGGCTCAAGCATTTATCATTGGAGAAAAATTCATAGGAAAAGATAATGTTTGTATGGTTTTAGGAGACAATATCTTTTATGGGTATGGTTTCTCTA
>DAIMYQ010000002.1:111010-127110 GCA_036734385.1 Paludibacteraceae bacterium
TACTTTTACGAAACATACAACGAAAAAACATACCAAGGAGCAGGAATACTCAATCGATTTTGTCAAGACAATCTTTCTAAGTCATCGTACGGCGTAATCAGAGGGTTGCATTTTCAATTGCGACCTTACAGCCAAGCTAAATTAGTTTCCGTAGTTATTGGCAAAGTATACGATGTGGCTGTTGATTTACGGACAGGTTCACCCACCTATGGTCAGTGGTTCGGAATAGAATTAAGCGAAGAAAATAAAACACAATTTCTAATTCCTCAAGGGTTTGCTCACGGATTTTCAGTTCTAAGCGAAACTGCCATTTTTTCTTATAAATGCGATAACACATATAATCCCGCATCTGAGGGTGGATTGTTATACAACGACCCTTTTTTAAATATTGATTGGAAAATACCGGCAGAAAAACAAATAATTTCTGAAAAAGATACCCTACATCCTCTTTTAAAAGACCTTAAAACAAATTTCATATTCTAACATGAAAAATATTCTGATAACCGGATCATACGGACAATTAGGAAACGAAATAAACGTATTATCAAAAGGATACCCACAATTTAATTTTCTTTTTACCGACGTAGATTCTCTGGACATTTGCAACAAACAAGCCATAGAGGAATTTTGCACAACAAACAAAGTAAACTATATACTTAATTGTGCAGCATATACAGCTGTTGACAAAGCTGAAGAAATTGACCAACAAGCCATTTGCGAACGAATTAATGCACAGGCTGTTAAAAATATAGGCGAAGTAGGAAGTCAAATTGGGGCAAAAATAATACATATTTCCACTGATTATGTTTTTGATGGCACTAATTATATTCCATATACTGAAGACATGAAAACTTGTCCAACGTCTGTTTACGGAAAAACAAAATTAGAAGGCGAAAATCTACTCAAAAGCGTATGCAAGCAAGCAATCATTATCCGGACATCTTGGTTGTATTCTTCTTTTGGTAACAATTTCGTAAAAACGATGATTAAAGTAGGAAAAGAAAAAAGTGATTTGAATGTTATTTTTGACCAAATAGGTACGCCAACATACGCTGCGGATTTGGCGAAAGCAATGCTTACCATTATTGAATTAACCGAAAAAGACGAGAAAAACTTCAAGAGTGGAACTTATCATTTTTCAAACGAAGGAGTTTGCAGTTGGTATGATTTCACATTGGCTATTCACGAATTAAGTGGCATTACAAGCTGCAAAGTAAAGCCCATAGAGACAAAAGATTATCCACAAAAAACACCTCGTCCACATTACAGCGTCTTAAATAAAGCAAAAATAAAATTCACCTTTAACATTGAAATTCCTCATTGGCAAGAAAGCCTCCAAAAATGTATTAAAACACTTTAACAAATTAGCAAACTCCCATTATAAAAGATTATAATGGGAGTTTTTCTTTTGGGTAAAACAAAAACATTAAAAAATTTTTTTTTTGTGATATTTTTTATAACTTTGAGGCTGTAAAAGAATAACAACTCTATTTATCTATTCTGAAATAAGTAAAATTTATGCCAACAAAAGCAGAAAAAGGATATATAACACAAGTAATTGGTCCCGTTGTCGACGTATATTTCGGGGACGATGGTGATTATCTTCCCGAGATTCACGATGCCCTTGAAGTTATACGCCCAACAGGAAGCAGCCTGATTTTAGAATGCCAACAACATATCGGAGAAAATTCAGTTCGTACCATCGCAATGGACTCCACGGACGGATTAGTCAGAGGGATGGAAGCCATCGCAAAAAAGAAGGCTATTTCAATGCCTATTGGTGAACAAATCAAAGGTCGCCTGCTAAACGTAATTGGGGATGCTATCGATGGCATAGGAGAACTTGACAGAAAAGGCGAATACCCAATTCACCGTGAGCCACCAAAATTTGAAGATTTAGCAACTTCAAAAGAAGTATTATTTACAGGTATAAAGGTTATTGACCTTCTTGCCCCTTACTCAAAGGGTGGTAAAATTGGTCTTTTCGGAGGTGCTGGTGTAGGCAAGACTGTCCTTATTATGGAACTTATAAATAATATTGCAAAAGGCTACAATGGCTATTCCGTATTTGCAGGTGTAGGAGAACGTACTCGTGAGGGTAATGACCTTTTACGTGATATGATTGAATCTAACGTAATCCGTTATGGTGAAGCGTTTAAAAAAAGTATGGAAGAAGGCAATTGGGATTTATCAAAAATAGATCACGAAGAATTAGCAAAATCTCAGGCTACGCTGGTATTTGGGCAAATGAACGAACCGCCCGGAGCTCGTTCTTCTGTAGCACTTTCAGGTCTTACTGTTGCCGAGTCATTTCGTGATGCTGATAACAAAGAAGGAAAAGGAAAAGATATTTTGTTCTTTATTGATAATATTTTTCGTTTTACGCAAGCTGGATCTGAGGTATCTGCCTTATTGGGACGTATGCCATCCGCAGTAGGTTACCAACCAACGTTAGCCACCGAAATGGGACTGATGCAAGAACGTATTACTTCTACAAAAAATGGATCAATTACTTCAATTCAAGCTATTTATGTTCCCGCAGATGACTTAACTGACCCTGCTCCTGCAACAACATTCTCTCACTTGGATGCAACAACTGTACTAAGTAGAAAGATTTCCGAATTAGGAATTTATCCTGCCGTAGACCCTTTAGATTCGACTTCACGTATCCTAGACCCGAATGTTGTAGGTGAAAAGCATTACAAGACAGCTCTTCGTGTTGCAGAACTTTTACAACGCAATAAAGAGCTACAAGATATTGTTGCCATCTTAGGAATGGAAGAGCTTTCTGAAGAAGATAAATTGGTGGTACACCGAGCTCGTCGTGTACAACGCTTTTTGTCACAGCCAATGCACGTAGCGGAACAATTTACGGGCATCAAAGGGACCATGGTTCCTATTGAAGAAACTATTCGAGGTTTTAATATGATTATGGATGGTGAAGTGGATAAATATCCCGAATCCGCATTTAACTTGGTCGGAACTATTGATGAAGCAATTGAAAAGGGAGATAAGATACTTAATGAAATTTAGTTTACCTCGAGTATGAATATAGAGATTATTTCCCCATCGAAAAAGCTATTCTCAGGAGATGCTGTATCAATAACTGTTCCTAGTTCAAATGGAACATTTACGGTACTAAAGAATCATGCTCCTATAGTGGCTGTATTGAAGAGGGGAAAAATTTGGATTACAGTTCCTTCAGGAACTAAATCTAACATTGATATTTTAGGGGGCATTATCGAAATTCATAATAACAAAGTTGTAGCTTGTGTGGAAATTGAAGATTGAAGGATGAAAAAATATTACCAAATAGTAGTTGCATTAACTTTAATAACAGAAATTATCTTTTTTCTTATAAGAAAAGAGCTTCCATCGTTATATTGGAATGACTCTTTTTTGGTGATTCCTCCATTCTTTATGGGCGTAGAAATTTTATATTGCTTATTGGTAAAACGTTACTCCGAAAAGGGAAATAAAGTAAATTGGTATATGATTTACAAAATGAGTAAAATAATGGTATCCTTAATTATTTTGGGGCTGTATATGTATCTTGTAAATATTAGCAGAATAGGGTTCTTGCTTATTTTTGGGCTTTCTTATTTAATTTTTCTTTTTGCCGAAACATGGATATTTCTTGATTATCAAAAACATAAAAAGGAAATTCTATGAGCAAAGTTTTAAAAGATATTTTGGCATTTTTAGCTTTTCTGTTTTTGATTAATTGCGCTACAATCACAGCGGCAGAGCATGGTGATAAAGTAGAAAAATTTGATGCAGGAAAATTTATATTCGGGCACATTTCCGATTCTTATGACTTCCATATAACCTCTTTCAAGCATATACAAGTTTCTGTACCTTTGTTGGTTATATTGAAAAGTGAGGAAAGAGGCTGGTTCGTTTTTTCTTCTAACAAGGTAACTCATGGAAATCATTACAGGGGATTTTACATACAGAAAGGTGGTGCATTTGATGCCAAAATAGTAGAGGTTAACTCCAGAGGAGAAATTGTTCGACCTATTGACCTTTCCATTACGAAAGATGCTTTTTCGATTTTTCTTTCGATAGCTATATTATTAATCATATTCATCCCTACAGCAGTAGCCTATAAAAAGAATCCTTTAAAAGTTCCGAAAAAGAGGCATCTTGCTGTGGAATCTCTTATTCGTATGATGGAAGACGATGTAATTAAACCATCTATAGGGAATGACTACAGAAAATATTCCCCTTATTTACTGACCGCATTTTTCTTTATTCTTGTCTGTAATTTAATGGGACTTATTCCTATCTTTCCCTTTGGGGCAAACGTTAC
This sequence comes from Paludibacteraceae bacterium, assembly GCA_036734385.1. Lineage (GTDB taxonomy): Bacteria > Bacteroidota > Bacteroidia > Bacteroidales > Paludibacteraceae > JAAYPI01. Next base: position 115,323 of record DAIMYQ010000002.1, read on the forward strand.
AGGAAATCTTTCTATTACATTGGTTTTAGCTCTATTTACTTATTTCATAACTAATTTGTTCGCCAATCGCGAATATTGGAAAGAGATATTTTGGCCAGATGTCCCATTATGGCTAAAATTTCCGATTCCCATCATGCCTTTTATCGAAATTATCTCAACGATAACAAAGCCTTTTGCTTTAATGGTTCGTTTGTTCGCAAACATTTTTGCAGGGCATATGATTATGCTGGTATTTATGTCTCTCATTTTCATTTTTGGTGCTATTAGTCCGGCTATAGGAGGCGGAATATCTGTAATATCGATTTCATTTGCTATCTTCATGTCTTTTTTGGAATTGTTGGTGGCATTCATTCAAGCATATGTTTTCACAACATTATCTGCTGTTTTCATTGGACTTTCAAGAGTACAACCCCATGAACATGAAAAAGAATAAGTTATAAATTGAATAAATAAATCATTAAAAACAAAAATTATGTTATCAGCAATTATTCTTCAAGCAGCCACAGCGGCATCTTTCGGAAAACTTGGTGCAAGTATCGGTGCAGGTATCGCAGCAATAGGAGCGGGAATAGGTATCGGAAAAATTGGCGGTTCAGCCATGGAAGCCATAGCTCGTCAGCCAGAATCTGTTAGCGATATACGTACAAATATGATCATTGCGGCAGCTCTTATCGAAGGGGTGGCTTTATTTGCCATCATTATTTGTGCATTAGCTCTTCTTCTGTAAAAAACATTAATCATCGTGTTGAGCTGCATTTTACAACTCAACAAAAAAAAAGAAAAGTATGAATCTATTTCTTCCTGACTCAGGTTTGTTATTTTGGATGTTAATATCATTCTCTGTGGTATTTTTTGTACTCGCAAAGTTTGGGTTTCCTGTCATTTTAAAATCAATAAATGAACGGGAAAAGTATATACAGGAGTCACTCGGAGCAGCAAACGAAGCACAAAATGCTTTGGCAAACATCCAAGAACAGGGCAAAGAGATTTTAGCTCAAGCACAAACGGAACAGATGCAAATTTTAAAAGAAGGGCATTTGTTAAAAAACAAAATGATTGATGATGCCAAAACTCAGGCTCAGAAAGAGGCAAACAAAATCATCGAAGAAGCCCGAGCTGTGATTTTAAAGGAAAAAGCATGTGCCATAGCTGACATACGAAAAGAGGTAGTTTCTATTTCTATCAGCATGGCAGAAAAGGTGTTACAAAAAGAATTGGATGACAAAAAAGAACAAAGTCAATTTATTGAACGCTTATTAAACGAGGTGAACATTTCTCAATCATAGGATGAACAACGGAAAAATCTCAGTAAGATACGCACGAACCTTATTTTCTTATGCAAAAAAAGAAAAGGAAGAAATTATAGTTTACAAGCAATTGTGCTTGCTGACCGACAGTTTTTCGGGCTATCAACAACAACTAAATTATGCTTTAACAAGTCCTGCCGTTAAAACAAAAGAAAAAATTAAGCTATTAGAAACAGCATGTGGAGAAAATATTAGCAAGTGTCTATCTCGCTTTATGGAATTTCTTGTGGAGAACAAACGAGAAGAATATATTTATGTAATTTCGTTAGTTTACCAAGATTTATACCGAAAGGAAAATAACGTTTTGAAAAGTGACATAACTAGTGCTACACTTCTTTCTAGTGATAGTATTGAAAAAATCAACAAATTTATAAGCACAACATTTAATTCAACAGTGGAAATGAATACTACTGTTAATCCAAATTTGATAGGTGGTTTTATCATTGATATACAACAAAATAGACTTGATGCAAGCATTTCAGGAAAGCTCATTTCTTTAAAGAAAACATTGTAACTCATTTTCAATTTTGACAATGATACCCACTTAAGACACGTTAACAGAACAAATTTTAAACAATATGCCAGATATTAAACCAAGCGAAATTTCAAAGATTTTGCAAATGCAACTCGAAGGTCTTAGCAACAAGCTTGAATTCGAAGAAATAGGAAAAGTTTTACAAGTAAGTGATGGAGTAGCCCGTGTATTCGGCTTGAACAAAGTACAGTCAAACGAATTAGTAGAGTTCGAGAATGGAACAAAAGGTGTTGTTCTTAATTTGGAAGAAGACAATGTCGGAATTGTATTACTAGGTCATACGGAAGGAATTAAAGAAGGTGATACTGTAAAACGCACCAAAAGAATTGCCTCCATCATGGCAGGTGAAGGTTTATTAGGACGCGTGGTAAATACACTGGGTGAGCCAATAGATGGTAAAGGTGCCATTCAAGGCAAAACATATGAGATGCCTTTGGAACGTAAGGCTCCGGGTGTTCTTTTCCGTCAACCTGTAAACGAACCTCTACAAACAGGTATCAAAGCGATTGATGCAATGATTCCAATTGGTCGAGGACAACGTGAACTTATCATTGGTGACAGACAAACAGGTAAAACGGCTATCGCAATAGATACTATAATCAATCAAAAGGATAATTTCAATAACGGAGAACCCATTTATTGTATTTATGTAGGTATTGGACAAAAAGGTTCTACTATAGCCAATATTGTAAAGACATTGGAAGAACATGGTGCTATGGAATACACTGTGGTTGTAACAGCAACCGCGTCAGATGCTGCAGCCATGCAATTCTACGCACCATATGCAGGGGTTGCTATAGGAGAGTATTTTAGAGATACGGGGCGTCATGCTTTAATCATTTATGATGATTTATCTAAGCAAGCTGTAGCTTATCGTGAAGTATCATTAATTCTTCGTCGTCCACCAGGACGTGAAGCATATCCGGGTGATATTTTCTATTTACATTCACGTTTGCTAGAAAGAGCGGCTAAAGTAATTGCAAACGATGCTGTGGCAAAGACAATGAATGACCTTCCTATATCTATTAAAGACATTGTAAAAGGAGGAGGTTCGATCACGGCTTTACCGATTATTGAGACACAATCTGGTGACGTTTCTGCTTATATTCCAACGAACGTAATTTCTATTACTGACGGTCAAATTTTCTTGGAAACAGATTTATTTAATGCAGGTGTTCGTCCAGCTATTAATGTAGGTATTTCCGTCTCTCGTGTTGGAGGTAATGCTCAAATCAAGGCAATGAAAAAGGTAGCGGGAACATTGAAGTTGGATCAAGCCACATTTAGAGAGTTGGAAGCATTCTCTAAATTTGGTTCCGAACTAGATGCCGCAACAAAATCTGTTTTGAATAAAGGGAACAAAAATGTGGAAATCCTCAAACAAGGTCAGTATTCGCCTCTTGCTATAGAAAAACAAATTGCTATCATCTATTGTGGGACGCAAGGATTATTGGCTCATGTGCCAACAAATCAAGTAAGAGATTTTGAAGCAAAATATTTAAATATCTTGGAAGTAAAACATCAAAATGACGTTTTAGATGTTCTTAAAAAAGGCATTTTAACCGATGAGGTTACTTCCATTTTAAAAGAAGAAGCTTCAAAATTATCCGCACAATATTCAGTTTAAGTTTGAATTGATTCTCAAGTATCTGAACACCATTCGGATGAACAGGTATTTTTATGTATAAAATATGGCATCACTCAAAGAAATTAGGGCACGTATATCTTCTGTTAAATCAACCATGAAGATTACTAGTGCCATGAAAATGGTTTCGGCAGCAAAACTTCATAAGGCAGAAAATACTTGTTTAAAGTTTTTACCTTACAAGAATAAATTGTCTGAATCCCTAAGTAACTATATCAGTTCAACAGATATTGATATAACGATTCCTTTAGCTGAAGAAAGGGAAGTAAAGAGAGTTGCCATTATTATTTTTTCATCCAACTCAGGTTTGTGCGGAACATTTAACTCGAATATCATAAAATTATTCAATGAAACCGTCAATTCATATTCCTCAATTGGAAAAGAAAATATTCTTATTTACACAGTAGGAAAGAAGATAACTGATTATGTAAATAAATCTGAATATACTTTGGTTAAATCCTTTAGTGAATTGTACGATGCTCCAACCTATGCCGAAACAGAAAAAATAGCGAATCGTATAGGAGATAAATTTATAAATAAAGAAGTAGATCGAGTAGAACTGATTTTTAATCATTATAAAAATGCGGGCGTTCAAATCCCTACTAAAGAAATTCTTCTTCCACTCAAAAAGGCAGAACAATATACCAAAGGATCAAAACAAAAGCAAAATGTTTACTTGGTAGAACCATCAAAAGAAGAATTCTTACGCGGACTAGTTCCTGCTGTTGTTCGCACACAAGTTTATGGAACACTGCTTGATTCTTTGACAGCGGAGCATGGTGCAAGAACAACGGCTATGCAAATTGCTTCTGAGAATGCAGAAGAAATGATAAGTACTATTACTCAACAATACAACAAGGTCCGTCAAGAAGTTATTACAAATGAAATTCTTGATATTGTAGGTGGTTCTGAGGCTTTGCGGAATAAATAACAAATAAGAATGAACATAACAAGAGTTTTCGATATTCTCGAAAATTACATGGAGATTAAACCGCAACAAGAAGTTGCATTAGCAGGAAAAAAAGAAGGAATATGGCATAAATATAGTATTCAAGAATACATAGAACAAACGAACTTAATATCTGCAGGTTTATTAAAGCTTGGTGTAAAAAAGGGCGATACTATTGCCATGATTAGTTCAAACAGGCCTGAGTACAACATTGTTGATATGGCGACCATGCAGATAGGGGCGATTCTTGTACCAATTTATCCCACCATTAGCGAATCAGACTATCGTTACATTTTAAATAATGCTGAAATAACATACATTTTTCTCGAAGGGGAAGAGTTACTTCGTAAGATTGAAAAAATCATTCCGGAACTTCCTTCTTTCAAAGGTATTTACACTTTTATAAACAGAGGAAGATTTAATTACTTTGAGCAACTACTTAATTTGGGAAAAGAAAATCTTGATCTTACCAAAATAAATGCAATCAAAAAAGAAATTACAACCAATGATGTTGCTTGCATTATTTATACTTCAGGCACTACCGGAAATCCGAAAGGAGTTATGTTATCTCACAATAACTTGACTATGCAACTGAAAATGTTGGAAGGAACTCCTCAAAAATGGAGTGATACAGCGTTCAGTTTTCTACCCCTTTGTCATGCTTATGAAAAGATGATGGTATACCTTTATCAATACTTAGGTATGTCGGTTTATTATGCAGAAAATTTGGGCACTATCTCTGAAAATATAAAAGAAGTAAATCCGACAATGATGACATGTGTACCTCGTATACTGGAAAAGATTTACGACAAGATATACAATGGTGGAAGAAAATTACCATTCTTTCAACAAAAGCTATACTACTGGGCTCTGGGCTTGGCTATTAGGTATAAAATAGAAGACCGTAGCATGTGTTACAATATTCAACATAAAATAGCAGAGAAGCTCGTTTTTTCGAAATGGAGAGCTGCTATCGGAGGTCATTTTGACATTGTCGTTTCGGGCGGAGCTGCTATTCAACCTCGTATAGCAAGTTTCTTTTCCGCTATTGGTATGCCTGTTTTTGAAGGTTACGGAATAACCGAAACCTCCCCAGTAATAGCTGTAAGTTCGAGAAAAAAGCATGGAAGATGCGTTGGTACTGTTGGATTTCCTTTGGAAGGCGTAGAAGTAAAAATTGTTCCGGAAACTGACGAAATTATTTGTCGTGGACATAATGTTATGCTGGGATATTACAAAGATCCAGAACTCACCGCTCAGGTCATTGATAAAGAAGGATGGTTTCACACCGGTGATTCCGGAAAATTTACAGAACAAGGTCAATTAGTTATTACCGGTCGTTTAAAAAATATTTTCAAAACATCATTTGGTAAATTTGTAAATTCTTTCTTGATAGAAGAAAAAATTTTGCAGTCACCCTTTATTGAAAATATTATGGTGGTAGGCGAAAATCAGAAATTTGCTGCCGCAATAATTATCCCTGATTTCACATTTCTCAAATTATGGTGTAGGAAACATAAAATACGTTATACTACGGATGAAGAAGTCATTAAAAATGAAACGGTAAAAGCCAGATTTAAGAAAGAAATAGCAAAATACAACGCATTTTTTGGTGACACAGAACAAATTAAGAAGTTTGAATTGCTTGCAGACGAATGGTCTCAACAAACAGGGATTCTTACTCCCACTTTGAAAGTAAAACGTAATGTCGCATTGGATAGATACAAAAATGTCATTGAAAAAATATTTAGTTAAGACTAAATAGTAGTACACTAAAATCCTGCTAAACGATTTATTTGGCAGGATTTTTTTTGCTTTTATAAACAATCTTGCCAATGTTTTAACATTGATGTGTTAAAATCTTAAATTTTCTTTTTTATGTAATTTTTTATTTCTTAATTTGTGCAATCGTTTTCGATACTATTTGTTAACCCATAAATCTATACGCCTATAGCAATGTTTACTCTTATACATTAAATTTGTAGAGTAATGGATACATTAAAAACAATGACTGACGAAATGTTGGTTAATTTGTATGCTACAGGTAATAATCGTGCTTTTGAGGTCTTGCTACTTCGTCACAAAAACAAAGTGTACTCATACATTTTCAATTTGGTTCGCGACCGCGACTTGTGTGAAGATATATTTCAAGAAACTTTTATCAGAGTAGTCACTTGCATTCGGGGGGAAAGTTATACCGAATCAGGTAAGTTTTTGGCGTGGGTTACCCGTATTGCCCATAATTTAGCTATGGATAACCTTCGATTAAGACAAAACAATGATACCGTTTCGGCTGACAATACGGAAACAAACTTGCTGAACAACCTTTCCTTGTGCGAAAAAAACATAGAAGACGATCTTATCACTAAACAAATTTATGCCGACTTGAACAAGTTAATTGATGCATTACCAAAAAATCAAAGAGAAATCATACGAATGCGGTATTATGAAGACTTAAGCTTCAAGGAAATATCTGATAAAACCGGAGTCAGTATTAATACTTCATTGGGAAGAATGCGGTATGCCATATTAAACATGAGAAAGTTAGCAGAGGAAAACAATGTTATTCTTTCTTTATAAGAAATTTATTTTCTACACAATATTTTATTTGTGGGCACGTTCTCTTTATATACAAATAAAGTGCCTATGAAATTCTATACGCCCCACTACCCCTATTTCAAGCAAAAGACAGATGACAAAGTAAAAATGGAACCCAAGGACAGTACAATTGATCGATTGTTGCAATTCGCAGCTTGTTATCATGTAGAAAAAACAAAGAAAAATCAATTAATTGAAATGTTTTTGAACTGAAAATGGTTTGATATGTGCTATTCTTTAACATTTTTAGTTACTTTTGCCTGTAAATAAAACTGTCGTCATGAATACAATTGTAGCACCATCTTTGTTGTCTGCAAATTTTGCAAATCTACAATCTGATGTTGAAATGATAAACCGAAGCAGTGCCGATTGGTTGCACTTGGATATTATGGATGGTGTATTTGTTCCAAACATTTCATTTGGCTTTCCTATTATTGAGTCTATTAAAGAAATCTGCGAAAAGCCCCTTGACATTCACTTGATGATTGTTGAACCCGACAAGTTTATTAAAGATTTTGCTTCTATCGGGGCATATATGATTAACGTTCACTACGAAGCTTGCACTCATTTACATAGAACTATACAAAAAATTAAAAACGAAGGAGTAAAAGCTGCCGTAACACTCAATCCACACACTCCTGTCGTGTTATTGAAAGATATTATTTGTGATGTTGATATGGTACTTTTAATGTCTGTAAATCCTGGTTATGGTGGACAAAAGTTTATTCCGAACACCTTACAAAAAACGGCTGAGCTAAGGGAACTTATTCTGCAAAGACAATCAAAAGCCCTTATCGAAGTGGATGGTGGTGTTAATTTAGAAACAGGGAAACAACTTGTTCAACAAGGTGCAAACGCGCTTGTGGCAGGAAATTTTGTTTTCAAATCAGCCAATCCATTACAAACAATTAATGACCTGAAAATGCTCTAAATACAAAAAATGCACTTTACTACATTTTTGCATCAGGTTCCATTTTTCAGAATAACATTAGCTCTTATTTTAGGCTTTATACTATCACTTCTACTACCTTTTTGGTGGATCGGATTACTGCTTTTCGGTTCTGCTTTTCTTAGTTTTATTTTTTCTTTATTTTTAAGGGACACTACAAGAACCTTTCATTACCGTTGGTTATCAGGTCTTACAATTATTCTACTGTTGTGTGGATTAGGTTTTTATCTTTTACAAGCGAAGGATAAAAATATATCTATAGAGGTACCTGAACGGGAGCAGAGTTTCCTGGCAATCATTAAAGAAACCCCAAGAGAAAAGCCAAAATCAGTTATGTTGGTCACAAAACTTTACCCAAGTGATGGAGCACACCCTTTTGATGCCATTTTGTATTTGCAAAAAAATTCGGAGGCATCTGCTCTGCTTCTTGAAGATCAATTATTGGTTCATGCCAAAATGCAACGAGTAAGAAATAATGGAAATCCTTACGAATTTGACTATAAAAACTATTTACAACGAAAAGGAATTATAGCAACAGCTTACATTAAATCCGGATATTGGGAAAAAATGTCCGCAGAAAAGCCGTTTTCAATCAAATACCAAGCAACAGAAGTTCGAAATATACTACTCAATATTTATAGAGAACATAAAATAACCAACAATGAATTTGCGGTTATAGCTGCATTAACATTGGGTTATACAGATGAATTAAGTCAAGAAATAAAGCAAAGTTTCTCTATTTCCGGAGGTTCTCACGTACTATCTGTCAGCGGCTTACACGTAGGGATAATTTATTTGGCATTAGGATTTTTTTTAAGGTTTATGGACAGAAAAAAGTCAACTCTGATTATTAAACAAATTATTATTCTTATTAGTTTATGGTATTACACATTTATTTGTGGATTGGCTCCGTCCATCGTTCGCTCCGCCATTATGATATCACTAATTTGTATCAGTGACATTGTCAATAGGAAGTCAGTTACCTACAATGCGGTATTCTTCTCGGCATTTTGTATGCTCATATACAATCCCTATTATGTTTTCGATGTTGGTTTTCAATTAAGCTACATGGCTGTTTTGAGCATCTTATTCTTTCAGAAGATGCTGTATGATTTGATAACCGTAAACAATAAAGTTTTGGATTGGTTGTGGTCATTGACTTGTGTTTCTATCGCGGCACAAATAGGAACAGCACCGATAAGTCTATACTATTTTCATCAATTTCCCTCTTATTTTTTGCTTACCAATATTGTCATCATTCCGGCAACTAGCATTATTCTCTATTTAGCAATGGCACTATTAGCTTTTTCTTCATTTGATTTCATATCATCTATTCTGACTAATATATTGATTTTCTCAACAAATGCTGTAAATTCCTTCACTAGCTACATCGAACATCTTTCTCATTCATCCGTTCAAGGAATCTATATAGAACTATGGCAAGTTATCTGTTTATTTATTTTTGTCATATTTATATATAAATTTATCAACTCAAAAAAATCAAAATACATCTTGGTATGTTTATCAACGTGTATTTTATGGCTTGGCTTAGACATCACGAATGAATACAAACAGTTACAAAAAAGCAGTCTTATCATTTATAGCAACAACCGAAAAGTGGGATTTAATTTGCATTACATTTCGGGGAAAGAAAACATTATCTTTACCGAAGCTAAGAATGCTGAAACTATTATCAAAACAGCCACGCCCTATATTCAAAAAAATGACCTAAACAAACCTTTGGTAAACATCATTGAATCGACTAACCATTTTGGACAAGTATTTGATAAAACATACTTTGTTTTGCAAACGCCAATAAAACAAGTTAAACCTTCCAAACCTATTTCAATTGACTATTTATTAGTCTATTCCGACAAGGTTTATTCTCTAAAACTAATGCGTTTATTGTTCAACCCAAAACTAGTAATTTTAGGAGAAAATATAAAAGGGAAAAAATTGGCAAAAATCAAAGAAGAATGTAACAATATGGGTGTGAATTATCATTCAATAAATGAAAATGGAGCATTTATTTGTGAACAGTAACAAAGTATTTCCTATTTTTGCAGTATAATAATAAGATTTATCATGATAACAAAAATTATTCCTGAGGAAAAAATCATACAAGCACATAAAGCCATTGATAGGGCCGAAAGAATTGTAATTATCTCTCACATTGGTCCTGATGGAGATGCTCTTGGAAGTGCTTTGGGTTTGTATCATTTTTTGTTTTCCTTGGACAAAGAAACCAGGATTATCATGCCAAATGCATTTCCTGCTTTTTTGAATTTTTTACCAAGTAGCAGTGATGTGCTTATTTATGAAGACTATCAAGATGAATCAGAGGATTTGGTGGCAAGTGCAGATATTATATTTTGTCTCGATTTCAACCAACTTAAACGCATTGGCAAGTTGGGAGAATTAGTTGAAAAAGCTAAAGGCATAAAAATCATGCTGGATCATCACCCATTGCCTGATGCTTTTGCAAATATATCGATATCACACCCGGAAATTGCATCGACTAGCGAACTTGTTTTCCGACTAATTTGCAGGATGGGTTACTTTTCTGAAATAACAAAACAATGTGCGGAATGTATATGTTGTGGCATTATAACCGATACCGGTGGATTATCTTATAACTCCAATAGTCCTGAAATTTATACAATTGTTGCCGAACTAATAAAAAAAGGCGTTGACAAAGATGCGATGTATAGACATTTGTACAGCAATTATTCTGCTGATAGAATGAGACTTATGGGATATGTACTTTCGGAAAAAATGAAAATATATTCCAAATACAAGACCGCAATTATTTCCCTGACAAAAAAAGAACAAACAAAATTCCAACCCCAAAAAGGCGATACTGAAGGTTTTGTCAATTTGCCTCTTTCCATAACAGATATTATGTTTTCTGTGTTCTTAAAAGAAGAAGATGACCAAATTAAAATATCATTTCGCTCTCAAGGTGATTTTCCAACGAACAAATTTGCCTCTGAATTATTTAGCGGAGGAGGTCATTTAAATGCATCAGGAGCGGAAAGCAAACTCTCTTTGGAAGAAACTGTGTCAAAGATAGAAAATGCTCTTCCTGCGTACTATCAAGAATGGAATGAATTTTTAAACACAAAAGAATGAAATATATCATTATACTTGGAGACGGAATGGCAGACGAGCCCATTGCAACATTAGGAAACAAAACACCTTTGCAAGTCGCACATAAACCAAATATTGACAAAATTGCAACTTTGGGATGTTGTGGTATGTTAGACACTATCCCTAAAGGATTCGCTCCTGGAAGTGAGATTGCCAATTTAAGCGTTTTGGGGTACAATGTAGCTAAAGTTTTTGAAGGAAGAGGTTCACTTGAAGCCGCTAGCATGGGTATCTCTATCGAACCCGGAGAAATGGCTATGCGATGCAATTTAATTTGCATTGAAAACGGGAAAATAAAAAACCATTCTGCAGGACATATTAGTAATGAAGAGGCTTTTGAGTTAATTCAATTTTTACAAAAAGAATTGGGGAACGAAAAAATAAACTTTTATCCGGGTGTTTCTTACCGTCATTTGTTGAAAGTTAAAGGAGGAAACAAAGAATTAATTTGTACACCTCCTCATGATGTTCCGGGTACACCTTTTGCCGACGTAATGATAAAGCCTAAAACAGATGCGGCAAAAGCGACTGCAGACTTACTGAATAGCTTGACATTACGTTCTCAAACATTGCTTGATGACCACCCTATAAACCTAAAACGTGCCGCAGCGGGAAAAGATAAAGCCAATAGTATTTGGTTATGGTCACCAGGTTA
>DAIMYQ010000002.1:127210-134007 GCA_036734385.1 Paludibacteraceae bacterium
GTGCCGCAGCGGGAAAAGATAAAGCCAATAGTATTTGGTTATGGTCACCAGGTTATAAACCCAATATGGAGACTCTACTCAAAATGCGTAATTTAAAAAGTGGATCCGTTATATCTGCTGTCGATTTAATACGAGGAATAGGTGTATATGCAGGATTAAAAGTAATTCATGTAGAAGGAGCAACAGGACTTTATGACACCAATTATGAAGGCAAAGCTCAAGCCGCTATTGATGCCCTTCGAAATGATGATTTTGTTTATTTGCATATAGAAGCGAGTGATGAAGCAGGACATGAAGGAGACATTGACCTAAAAATTAAAACCATAGAATATCTGGATGCACGCATCGTAAAGCCCATTTTTGAAGAAATAAGCACATGGGATGAACCTGTAACAATCGCCATTTTGCCCGACCATCCAACTCCTTGTGCCATCAAAACACATACCAACTCTCCTATCCCGTTTGTAATTTATAAACCGGGTAAAAAAGCTGATAGTGTGACTGTCTATGATGAATTCTCTGCCAGAAAAGGTAGTTATGGTTTGCTGAAAGGAGAAGAATTCATCAAAGAATTAATTGATTAAATCATTCTTAATACAAAATCATTATGGAATCAAAAAACAAATTCTGCCAATGTTGTGGAATGCCAATGAAAAAAGATACTAAACATGGCGGAACAAATTCAGATGGAACAATTAGTGAACAATACTGTAGTTATTGTTACCAAAATGGAGAATTCACATTCAATGGAACAGTTGAGGAAATGCAAGAATTTTGTAAAAGCAAAATGATAGAACAAGGCACTCCAAAATTCGTAGCATGGGTATTTACAAGAGGGATGAAACGATTGGATCGTTGGAAAAATAAATAATAAAAGCAAATAAATATTTACTTGGTAATACAAGAACTTCTTTTTTATGAAATATTATAGTACGAACAAAAAAATAAATGGCGTAAGTTTAGAAAATGCTGTAGTAAAAGGATTAGCAGAAGATAAAGGTTTATTTATGCCTGATACCATTAAGGAACTGCCAAAATCGTTTTTCGATACGATTGATACAATGTCGTTTCAGGAAATTGCATATACCGTAGCTGATGCATTTTTTGGCGAAGATGTAGAAGCAAACGCATTGAAAAAAATTGTGTATGAAACATTAAATTTTGAAGTTCCACTAGTACACGTAATCGGTAATATTTACAGCTTAGAATTATACCACGGGCCAACCCTTGCATTCAAGGATGTTGGAGGAAGATTTATGTCTCGTTTACTTGGCTATTTTATTCAAAAAGAAGGTAAAAAAGACGTTAATGTATTGGTTGCAACCTCTGGAGACACCGGAAGTGCCGTCGCCAATGGATTTCTTGGAGTAAAAGGTATTCATGTATATGTTCTCTACCCGAAAGGATTAGTAAGTCCTATTCAGGAATGTCAGTTTACCACACTAGGACAAAATATTACGGCATTAGAAGTAGATGGTACATTTGACGATTGTCAACGTTTAGTAAAATCGGCTTTTATGGATGCTGACTTAAATGCCAAACTAAAACTTACATCAGCCAATTCAATCAATGTTGCCCGCTTTTTGCCACAAGCGTTTTACTATTTTTATGCTTATGCTCAATTAAAAAAAATGGGTCAAGCTAAAGATGTTGTAATCTGTGTACCAAGTGGTAACTTTGGAAATATAACAGCAGGTTTATTTGCTAAAAAAATGGGATTACCAATTAAGCGATTTATCGCAGCAAATAATCGCAATGATATTTTCTTTCAATATTTGCAAACAGGCGAATATAGCCCACGACCTTCGGTATCAACCATTGCCAATGCCATGGATGTGGGCGACCCAAGTAACTTTACTCGTGTTCTTGATCTTTACAAAGGTTCACACAAAGCCGTTTGCGAAGAAATCAGTGGTGCAACTTATACCGACAATCAAATTGCCGAAACACTAAAAACTTGTTATAGGGAAAATAACTATTTATTAGACCCACATGGAGCTTGTGGATATCGTGCCTTAAAAGAAAAATTACAAGCCAATGAGAACGGTGTATTCCTAGAAACAGCTCATCCTGCAAAATTTTTAGAAACAGTAGAACAAATTATTGGAGAAAAAGTAGAAATTCCACAAAAACTCCAGGAATTCATGAAGGGAAAAAAGGAAAGCATTTCTATCAGTAAAGAATTTGAATCGTTTAAAAAGTATTTGCTGAATACGTAACGCTTAAAAAAAACAATATGCAACCCAAAACTATCATTTTAAAGAGCTATGACAATCCGGCTTTAGCCAATTTGGAAAAGGAAATCCTAGAGCAAGAAGGCATTTCTTGCTTCTTGAGCGATGAAAATGTCGTTCGACTATATCCGATGTTTTCTTCTCCTTTTGGGGGAATAAAACTTCACATCTTTGAAGAAGACAAAGAGAAAGCAGAACAAATTCTCGCTAATAGAGGCTGATTTTCGTACTTTTGCAATAATTATAGAAAACTAAACCATAACCATGAATAAGAAGAATAAACTTGGAACTATCTGTGTACAAGCCGGATGGACTCCTAAAAACGGTGAACCACGTGTATTACCTATTTACCAAAGTACAACATACAAATATGAAACCAGCGACCAAATGGGTAAAATGTTTGATTTGGAAGAAAGCGGTTTTTTTTACACTAGATTACAAAACCCTACCAATGAAGCTGTTGCGGAAAAGATAACCGAATTGGAAGGTGGTGTTGCCGGTATGTTGACATCGTCGGGACAAGCAGCTTCTTTCTACTCAGTTTTTAATATTTGTGGAGCGGGCGACCATTTTGTAAGCTCTTCTTCCATTTACGGCGGCACATTCAATCTTTTTAGTGTTACCATGAAAAAATTGGGGATTGAGGTGACATTTGTCAATCCTGATGCAGATGAAAAAGAAATATCAGCAGCTTTTCGCCCGAACACCAAAGCCTTATTTGCAGAAACAATTGCAAATCCCGCTCATACAATATTGGATATTGAAAAATTTGCCTGTATTGCACACAAACACAATGTTCCTCTTATTATTGACAATACTTTTGCTACACCAATCAATTGCCGACCATTTGAATGGGGAGCTGACATCGTCATTCACTCAACTACTAAATATATGGATGGACATGCAACTAGTGTTGGAGGAGCCATTGTAGATAGCGGAAATTTTGACTGGGATGCTAATGCCGATAAATATCCGGGACTTACCCAACCGGATGATTCTTATCACGGATTAACCTATACAAAAAGTTTCGGTAAAGGAGCTTATATTACAAAGGCTACCGTTCAATTAATGAGAGATTTAGGTTCTTGTCCGTCCCCTCAAAACTCTTTTTATTTAAACATGGGATTGGAGACCTTGCATTTACGTGTAGCACGCCACTGCGAAAATGCTCAAAAAATTGCAGAATATCTGGAAAAAAATGATAAAGTAGCCTGGGTTCACTATAGCGGGCTGCCATCAAACCAATATTATGGTTTGGCACAAAAATATTTACCCAAAGGTTCTTGTGGCGTTTTAGCGTTCGGTCTTAAAGGAGGTAAAGAGAAATCCATTCAATTTATGGATAGTCTGAAAATGATTGCCATTGTAACACACGTTGCTGATACACGTTCTTGCGTATTGCACCCTGCCAGCCATACACACCGTCAACTAACCGATGAACAATTAGTTGAAGCGGGCGTTGCTCCTGATTTGATTCGTTTTTCTGTAGGAATAGAAGATATTGAGGATATTATAGCTGATGTTGAGCAAGCATTGAACAAAATTTAATAGGTTTTTAAATTATTGGAGGTAATATACTATGCCATTAAACATACCCATAAAAATGCCTGCAATTGAGACATTAAAGGCAGAAAACATTTTTGTAATGGACAATGAGCGTGCTTCTACGCAAGAAATTCGTCCGCTAAAAATCGTTATTCTGAATTTAATGCCTATGAAAATAACGACGGAAACAGACCTTATTCGTCTTTTATCCAATTCTCCGTTGCAAATAGAAATTGATTTTTTAAAATTAAAAAGTCATACATCAAAAAATACTCCCATAGAGCATTTGATGGCTTTTTATAAAACATTTGAGAAAATCAAAAAAGGCAAATATGATGGTATGATTATCACGGGTGCTCCAGTGGAACACATGGAATTTGAAGCAGTCGATTATTGGAGTGAAATTACCGAAATTTTAGATTGGGCAAAACATAACGTTACGTCTACCCTTTTTATTTGTTGGGCTGCACAAGCCGGATTGTACCACTATTACGGAATACCCAAATATCAAATGGATAAAAAAATGTTCGGAGTTTTCAAACACACGGTTTTAGACCCGAAAAATCCGATTTTTAGGGGATTCGATGATGAATTCTTTGTTCCACACAGTCGACATACGGAAGTTCGCAAAAAAGATATTGAAAAAGTGCCGGAACTTTCTATACTATCCGAGTCAAAAGATTCAGGAGTATACATCATCATGGGACGAAATGGACGAGAATTTTTCATAACAGGTCATTCCGAGTATTCACGCTATACATTGCACGATGAATACATTCGCGATTTAAAAAAAGGATTGAATATAGATATGCCTGTTAATTACTATGAAGATAATGACCCCCAAAAAGCACCAGTTATTCGTTGGAAAAGCCATGCTAATCTACTGTTTACCAATTGGTTGAATTACTTCGTTTATCAAGAAACTCCTTACGATATCACTAAAATAGAATAAAACAATGCGACAAATAGAACTTCTTGCTCCGGCAAAGAACAAGGAGTGTGGAATTGACGCCATCAATCACGGTGCAGATGCAGTCTACATTGGAGCTCCAAAATTTGGAGCTAGATTGTCGGCAGGCAATTCTATTGAAGACATACAAGAGCTCATTACATATGCTCATTTATTCAATGCAAAAGTGTATGTGGCTCTTAATACCATTATCTTTGACAACGAACTCAAGGAGGTTGAAGAAATAATTCACCGTTTATACGACATCCATGCGGATGCGATTATTGTCCAAGATATGGGTATTTTGCAACTAAACTTGCCTCCCATTTCTTTTCATGCAAGTACACAAGTCAATAATCAAACTCTCGAAAAAGTACAATTTCTGGAACAAGTCGGTTTTCAACAAGTGGTATTGGCAAGAGAATTATCCTTGAGAGAAATTCGACATATTGCACAAAATACATCTGTTGCTTTGGAAGTTTTTATTCATGGAGCTTTGTGTGTTAGCTACAGTGGTCAATGCTATGCTAGCCAGGCTTTGTGCCACCGAAGTGCCAACCGCGGAGAATGTGCTCAGATATGCCGCTTGCCTTATGATTTGGTTGATTCTGGAGGCAAGACCATTTTCAAAAACAAACACGCATTATCTCTAAAGGACTTAGACCTCTCCGAAAACCTTGAAGCATTAATTGATGCTGGGGTTACCTCTTTCAAAATAGAAGGTCGCCTAAAAGATTCATCCTATGTAAAAAATATAACAGCTTTTTACCGACAAAAAATAGATGCTATTATTGATTCAAGAAAAGACATAATCCGTTCATCATCAGGAAAATGCACACACTTCTTCACACCAAATCCGCAAAAAACATTTTATAGAGGATCTACTTCCTATTTTCTTTTACACAGAAATAGCGATATACATTCATTTGACACACCTAAATCAATCGGAGAGAAAATAGGCACTGTAAAAAAAGTCGAAAAGGATAATATTTTGATTGACGGTACAGAAAAAATCAATAATGGAGATGGACTATGTTTTCTCTCTAACAAAAATGAATTGGAAGGATTTAGGGTCAATAAAAGTGTCAATCAAACTATTTATCCTGCCGAAATGCCTTCCTTAAAAAGGGGCATACTACTGCATCGAAATTTGGATTTTGAATTTATAAAACAGTTATCAAAAAAAACAGCTGAACGAAAAATTGATATTGACATCTCTGTTAAAGAAACTGAAAGTGGCTTTGATTTTTCTGCAACAGATGAGAACAATAATTCAGTAGCTATCACGATTCCAGTTGAAACAGAAACGGCACAAAGACCTCAAGAAAAAAATATAGAAATACAACTTTCTAAGTTGGGAGATACCATTTTTAAAGCCAAAACTATCTCCATTAATATAACTAATGATAAATTTCTACCTTCTTCTGTTTTAACAGAAGCTAGACGGTCCTTGGTAGAGAACTTGCTCAATTTACGAAAAAAAAATAGGAAACAGAATGTTTGTACCATTGTTCGAAATAATGTTCCTTATCCTGAAAAAAATCTAATCTACTTAGGAAACGTTTCAAACGAAAAGTCAAAAGAGTTTTACCAAAACCATGGAGTAAGAAATATCCAATCAGCTTTTGAACTTCGAGATAAGGGTCAAAGCGAAAAAGTAATGTTTTGCAAAGCGTGCATTAAATATGCACTAGGTTATTGTCCCAAACATGGAAACAAAGAACTGCCATTTCAAGAACCTTTCTTTTTAATCCACAAAAACTACAAATTGCAACTAGAATTTGATTGTAAGAAATGTGAAATGCATATTTTAGCATAGACATTTGATTTACATTTTACGTTTCCTTTATCATTTTTTGTTTTAAAAAGAAATAATACTATTTTTGAAAAACATCATTTTTCAAACCCTAACAATATGAAAAAACATTACTTTCCGGGAATTGCAATTCTCCCGTTAATTTTATGTTTTCTTTTTTCTATACAAACCCAAGCTGACGTATATAAAAGAGTCATCTTGCAATCTTTTTGGTGGGATTATTGGAATTCTAATTATCCTAATAGCTATGCAA
>DAIMYQ010000003.1:0-40338 GCA_036734385.1 Paludibacteraceae bacterium
GGTAGAAGAAGTGGAAAAGTTGTGTCTCTTTTTTGATATAGACATGATGCATATCGTTGTGATATTACAAATGTACATCTTTTGCCCTTGACCATCAGAGTAAATCTAAACTAATTCAAAATTTGGATTGCATTGTTAGTGACATTTTATTGCATATCTTCTATATACCATAAATTATGTTTTACGTAAAACATTACATCCCAACGAATAATGATTGGCTGATTCGTAAATTTGAAACGTTTCAGTCAACGGAAGGCTATTTTGTGGAAAAATTTATGCCAAGAGCTGATATTTCAATTATTTTTCATTTTAAATCACTTCCTTTTATTATAGGAGCACCTATTATTCCATTAGAACCTTTTTTTGTGGCTCCTGTAGTCTCTGAATCGTTAATTTTGAATATGAAAGGCATTTTCGATGCATTTGTCGTTATCTGTAACCCTACTGTTCTATCACGTGTATTTAATCTCGACCTTACACCACAGTCAAATCCATCTATAAATCTCCCAAACGACTTGTTTTATCCACTTTGGAAAAATATGTTGAAATTAGATACTACAGAAAAACGCATAGCGTATTTTAATCTATTTATTTCCAATTTCTATTCAAAACCATACAAAAAAGACGCAGTGGACATTCTATATGATAAAATAATGGAAAAGGGGATGACTATTCCGTTGAAAGAAATCATGAAAGAATGCAATGCCAGCCAAAGAACGCTTGAACGTAATTTTGTCAAACGCACAGGCGTCAGCCCTAAAATGCTTGTGCGAATTGTGAGGCTCAATTATCTTTGGAATAAGGTTCAAAATAGCAAACTGATTGATTATCAAGATTTTGTGGTTAATTGCAACTACTTTGATCAAGCTCATTTTATCAATGATTTCAAAGCTATTGTTGGTGAAGTTCCAAGTATTTTTTTTAAACGTGATTTAAATAGCATAAAAATAATGTCGGGACAAATCGATGGTTCAATCTAAAAACTGTCGTTTTTTTCCAATCAAATAAATTCTTCTAATTCTACATTTGTATTTTAAGTAAATTTAACTGAATTAAATATTATTTATTATGAAAAAGTATAGAACTATTATCACATCAACGGCATTATTTATTTCATTATCAGTTGCAGCACAAATAGATGTAACAGAAAAAATCAAAACTGAAAGTACAAACAGGGTTGAGTCCAACGTTGATGAAGGAATTAATAAAGGATTAGACCAAGTGGAGAATGCTATTGGTAGCTTATTTAAGAAGAAAAACAAAAAACAAACTAACACCAAAGAAGAAACTGAGACAACAACTCAAGAATCAATAAATAACAATAAAGATACTAGCACTTCGCTTAAAAGCTATTCGAAATACGATTTTGTTCCGGGCGACCAGATTTTGTATTTCGAAGACTTCTCACAGGATGCCATCGGCGATTTTCCTGCTTTGTGGGCAACCAATGGTGGCGGAGAAGTGAAAACCGTAAGTATTGCTCCCGGTCACTGGTTTCATATGAATAAGATAGATGCCAATTATTGTTATACAAAACAAATTGCTTTTCCTCAAAATTTCATCGTAGAATTTGATGTCATTCCCGAGGTGCCAGACGATTCTCATTTCGGTTTTTCAGTGGGGTTCTATGAAGATCCCGAGAATGTGGAATTAAACGATGATTTATACCCGGGTAAAAAGGGAGTGGGTATTACATTTGAAGACGGCGATTGGTTAACAAAGGGCTATGATAATACATTTGATCAAGCTTGGCTTCAAGGAGAGTCCAGAACGAATCCGGTAGTCTTAAAACAAGTTAACCATGTAATTATTTGGGTGCAAAACCGCCGGCTTCGTATTTATCATCAGGGGGCCAAAGCGTTGGATGTGCCGACAAATGTTTATGCCGGAACAAAATTCAACCGTCTTCGTTTTAGCGGTTGGAGTACATACGGAATACCTTACATAACCAACATAAAAGTTACCACAGCCGCACCCGATACCCGTAGTAAACTCATTACCGAAGGGAAATTGGTAAGCTACGGTATTTATTTCGATGTCAATAAAGATGTGGTAAAACCTGAGTCATACGGCACTATCAGCGATATAGCCAAAGTGCTGAAAGAAAATCCGACCGTGAGTATTAAAATCATCGGTCATACCGACAGCGATGGCAATGACGCTGCAAACCTCGATTTGTCAAAACGCCGTGCCGCATCTGTAAAAAACTCACTCGTTTCTCAATTCGGTATTGACGGAAGCCGCATCCAAACCGATGGCAAGGGTGAAACCCAACCCATCGTGCAAAATACATCAAGCGAAAACAAAGCCAAGAATCGTAGAGTAGAATTTATTAAGCTATAAACTTGACACAATTAACATCTTCATTAAATGCACAAATGAATATTCTGGTAAATATCGGGATTTAATCATTTATCCGCATTATATCTATAGCTGAGTGTTATAAGATAGACTTTTTACCACACAAATTACATACCTAACAGGGTTTTGAACCCTGTTAGGTATTGGGAAATTTAAATTATGAAAACAAAATTTTTACTATTTATATTCGCCCTTATATTTTCAATAGCGAGTCTCCGTGCTGCTGGTTTTACAGTAGATGGCATAGCCTATTACATTACCTCGTCTTCTTCACCTTACACGGTGGAGGTAAATTCAAAATCACCTAAATACACGGGAGACGTAATAATTCCCGAGTATGTTACCTACAATTCCATCACCTATTCGGTAACCACTATCGGACCGTGGGCTTTTTACGAGTGCGACGGTTTAACTTCAGTTACCATCCCCAATTCAGTAACATCTATCTGGAGTTATGCCTTTTACGGTTGCACCGGCTTAATTTTGGTAAGCATTCCTAACTCGGTAACTTACATCGAGGGCACTGTTTTCGAAAACTGCACCGGTTTAACTTCGATTACCATCCCCAATTCGATTACATCTATTGGAAATTATACATTTTCCGGTTGCAGTGGATTGACTTCGGTTACCATCCCAACTTCGGTTGCATCTATTGGAGAGTGTGCTTTTTGGGGATGCACCGGTTTGACTTCGCTTACCATCCCCTACTCGGTAACGGTTATTGGAGAGAGGGCTTTTAACGGTTGCGGTGGTTTAATAAATGTGGATAGGGCCAATCCAAACTATTCAAGCCTCGACGGAGTGCTCTTTAATAAAACACAAACAGCCCTTATTCAATGCCCTATTTCGAAGATCGGAAGTTATATTATTCCAAATTCAGTAACCTCAATAGGGAATGGCACTTTTCGCAACTGCGCCAATTTGACTTCGGTGTCCATCCCTAACTCCTTAACCTCTATTGAATACGGTGCTTTTTACGGTTGTAGCGGATTGACTTCGGTAACCATTCCTAATTTAGTATCGTCTATAGGAGGGGCTGCTTTTTCCGGCTGCAGTGGGTTGACTTCTATCTATGCCGACCCTGCTGCTCCGGTGGACTTTGGAGAAAATGGCGGCGTATTTTACGGTGTAGACAAAGCCGCCTGTACACTCTATGTACCCGTAGGCTCTAAAAGCCTGTATGAAGCGACAGACCAATGGAAAGAATTTGAAAACATTGTAGAGCACATTTCTTCCGGCATCGAAGGTAAAACGGTGTATTCCGCTGTTTCTCTCACTCCTAACCCAGCTACCGCTTTCTTCATCCTGCAAGGCTTAACGAAAGAGACTTGTATGGACATTTTCGATATATCGGGTAAAAAGATTTTGAACAAAACCGTACAACCAGACGAAAAAATAAGCGTAGAGCGATGGATCAAAGGTACATATGTGGTGAAGGTGAACGGCAAAACAGGAAAATTGTTAGTGAAATAAGTATTGACATCTCATAAAGTAATGATAAAAAACATCTAAGAAATATATTGTGAAAAAATTAATCATGCTTTTTCTGTCCCTTATGCTTGCCGGACCAGCCCTAACCTACATACAAGGGCAAGAGGCACATGCTTCTGTGAATGCTACAGGTGGAAATGCAAACAGCGCCAATGGTTCAGTAAGTTATTCGGTGGGTCAGGTGTTTTATACTACTGCATTCAGCACTAATGGTTCTATATCCGAAGGAGTGCAGCAACCATTCGAAATATCAGTATTATCGGGGTTGGAGGATGTGTCAGGCATTGACTTATTCTATTCTGTTTATCCAAATCCTACAAGCGGAAAACTCACCCTTAAAATTGAAAAAATTGAACCTAACCAGTTCGCTTATCAGTTGTTCGACATTAATGGCAAGTTGCTCATAAACGATAGGTTAAAAGAAAGCGAAACGCACATTGAAATGTCCAAGTTCGTATTGTCAACTTATTTCCTGAGAATAACAAAAAATAACAAAGAAATAAAATCATTAAAAATCATTAAAAACTAATATTATGAAGAGATTAATAACTTCTGTATCTGTATTGGTAATTAGCACTGTGCTTTTTGCCGTGACCCCACCCCCTGTTCCTCAAAAAATGAGTTATCAAGCAGTAATACGTAACAACAGCAATGCACTGGTAACCAATCAACCGATTGGTATGAAAATTAGTATTCTTCAATATTCCGCGACAGGAACCGCTGTGTATGCCGAAACCCAGACACCGACATCGAATGCCAACGGATTGATTACCATCGAAATTGGAACCGGAACTGTGGTAACCGGTACATTTTCTACGATTGAATGGTCGTCTGGTCCTTACTTTATTAAAACTGAAACTGACCCGACAGGCGGAACAGCATATACCATCACAGCCACCAGCGAACTGCTCAGTGTGCCTTATGCTTTGTTGGCTTCTTCAGCCAAATCGTTAAAACTACCATTGAGTATTTCAGAGAATTTTTCGAGCACGCCATTGATAATAAACAATACCGGAACCGATATTTATACCATTAAAGGGATTAGCACAAACGGAACCGGTTTATATGGAGAAACGAAAGCCACAAACGGATCGGGAGTTTACGGAAAGGGAACCGGTGCCGACGCATCGTCCGGCGTAACAGGAATTACCGGTGAGGGTTCATCTGAATTTCTTCCGGGAAATACCGGAGTACTTGGTGAGGCTAATGCATATATCGGAGTGGCCGGTACAGCTTTATCCGGTACTGGTGGCTATTTTTCGAGCCGAACAGGAATGGCATTGAATACAAAAGGAAATATAAAACTGACCGGTATTGGTGAAGCGGAAGGGAATATACTGACTTCTGATGCATCCGGAACTGCAAGCTGGAAAGAACCACTCTGGCATCAATCAGCAGCAAAAATTTATTATTCCGGACAAGTAGGCATTAATACAACTATTCCTAATGCTTCATTACACGTTGTAGGTGGATCTGAAATAGCCCGATTCGAGTCATCGGCCAACAGTAAATGGATTGCTCTTTATCAGGATAATAGCAGGAAAGGAATACTATGGAGTGTCCTCGACGACATAAAACTCGTAAGTGATGCCGGAGGAGTGGCACTCAGGACAGCCGGAATTGATCGGGTTACAATTACTCAGGAAGGAAAAACCGGAATAGGAGATGCCACACCCGAAGCAACGCTTGATGTGGAAGGTACGATGGTTATTGGTTCAGGTGGTAAGATCTTCTCCGAAATAAGAGAAATTACAGGAACAACCTTATCGACATCTAATGCAGTTACTATTCAGTATCCAACTGGATATACCAAAGAAAATATCCGGGTTCTTTCCTGCGAAATCAATTATAATGGAAATGCATGGATAGGTCTTGGAGGAACACAAAATCCCGCAAACAGCACCTCAAATGTATTTTATTATCTGGGATCTTCCATAATGATTTATTTTCCTATGAATGAGTATTTTCAAAACCGTGCATATCGAATGCTGGTTATGAAGGTGCAATAAACTGAAAGCTATTCAGATTATATTCTAAAATCTCAAAAATAATGAAAAAAAAACAATCGTACATTTTAACAGTAATCGTATTCATTTGCTATCTATCAACAAAGGCACAATCTACCCCTGAAGCCTTTTTGTCGCAATTGCCGGCTGTGCCCAGCAGCGTTTGTAATGACGACACATCAACAATCAATCGTTATATGGCACAAATTAGCAAAGTTAGAAGCGGCATAGAGGCTGAAGAAGATAAGTTAGGTGTCCAGGCAACTGCCAACTGGGAGAAAAATAAGGATAAAATGTTATCGACCAATGCCGCCAATTTAGGTTTGAGCACATCTGATATGAAAAAGCTTATGAATGAAAATATCTCAGAAGATGAAGGATTGGCAATAGCCAATAAATCGGTGGAAAGCCGGTACGGTACATCAATGGAAGAACTTCAAAAAGTGGCAGATATGAGCGAAGCCGAACAGGAACAATGGGCGAAGAATTTTGCCAACAAACAAATACAAAAAGCACAGCAGAACCCGGAAGCAACGGCTAAGAAATCAGAAAAAAACAAACATTTATATGACTTGGGAGTGGAACAAAAAACCATTCTCGAACGACTTTCTGCGATATGGGAAAAAGTAGGAAAAGCTGAGAAAAACTATCGGTATCAGGATTCTGTACAAAGCAAAATATTACAACAGAAACTCGAACCGCTTGAAAAAGACCCCGTACTTCATGGCGGATGTGCAACTGCAGCAGAACTACAGCGGGCACGAGCACTTGAAAAACAGATTTATAACCTAAAATTGCAGCATTGCGAAAAAATGTCACCCATTTTGCTCGATTATATCTTGCAATATCAATCGGCACTGAAAATTTCTTTCTCCGATTATGTCCGGCAGACCGAAATAGCAAACGAGCTGTCGAAAATTCAAAACGGATTGGAAGCCTCTCCGGTCGAAGCATCGGGATTAGGAGCGGTGGACAGCTATGCCGATCTCCTTTTGGAAGCATATAAATATTGGGTGCCAAAAATTGAGAATTTATGAAAGAATTTATTTTATCAGGACTTGTGTTTCTCAGTGCTTTTTATTATTCGAATGCACAAAATGGTTACGAACCCATTCATGGTCCTACCGGATATGATTACGTCATCAAGGGAGAGCTTGCACTGAAGATTACAAATGCCATCGATTTCAAAAACGAGAACAAGAATAAAGAGGAAGGTACATATACGATAAAATCTCCCGTATTTCTGGCATTTAATCTGAACGACCTGAAATTCTTCAAAGCACAGCCCAAAGAATTTGTCGGCTATGTCGAAGACCAATATATTCCGTCTGTGGGGTGGTTTGCAACCGGAAGTTTGATGGATATCGGCAGCGGATATGGAGAAGCCGAAAACTGGATGTGGGTTGACGAACATATGAAATGGTGGGACGATGGAAAACTAACTGAAATAAAGGCTCATGGAGAAATAGATCCTGACATTAAAGTGACCTTCTCCATTCCCGATTATCGCGAAAAATATACAGCAGGACTTGGCAACCTTCAATTTAGGATTACAGTGAAAATATCCGGTTCAGATACACAGCAGAATGTTACAGTGGAATATGATAGCCGAAAACAACAGGAAAGCAGTACGGCTTTGATGGACGAAGCATCTCTGAAAGAATTGGAAAAAGCCGATCCTTCGGCAGTCGCCAAAATAAGAGAAGGACTTAAGCTGATGCAGGAAGGTTCCGGTTCGCATCCGTCCAATCTTTTTGTAAATGTAAGTTGCGGGGCATTTTACGGAGCGGAT
The DNA here is from genome assembly GCA_036734385.1 of Paludibacteraceae bacterium. GTDB lineage: Bacteria > Bacteroidota > Bacteroidia > Bacteroidales > Paludibacteraceae > JAAYPI01. Next base: position 7,651 of record DAIMYQ010000003.1, read on the forward strand.
TTGGTAAATGCCGAGATGTCCGCCGGATTAATTGGAGTTGAAAATTCAAAAAAGGAAGTGTTTGAAGCCCAATTCGAACAAAAGTATTTCAAAGATTTGCCTCATATCAACGTGATGCAATTAGTCAATTTTCTGCTGAAACCTGCAGGCAATTACGAGACTCCGATTGTCGGTTCGTTTTCTTCCAATTCTGGAAACGGCTCTGAAAAAGTAACTTACAACGGCACATTAAAGCTATTTGGTAACCAAATGAAAAAATACGATTAATGAGACGAAATAAACTGATACTCCTGCTGGTTAGTCTGTTTATTGCCCTGACATCGGTTGGTCAGACAAAAAACATGTATAAATCAGTAAAAATTGACACAACCAGGTTGATTAATCAGGCAGGTTTGGTTCGGATTTCCCATCGGATATTTCAACAATATTATAACTCAAGTAGTTCCAACGAGAAATTATACCTTGACCGGCAGTTTAGTTTGCTCGAAGATAAAAACAACGACCCATTGACCGTAGCTCATAGAATGAGTTCGTCCGCTGTATTCATATCAGGGTTGGGAAGTTCCATAAATATACCGGTGGCGATGAGTGCAAAAGTAACCACTATGTTTCCACACGACACATTGATTGTAACTAATTTTGGGGCAATGTTGCGCTTGATGGATTCTATTCAAACATCACTTCCGGTATTGCTTTATGCCAAATCATTATACCCAAAAGCACCGGTCATTCTAACAAACCTTGCCAATACACTTTTTGAATTGTACGACGACCGTTCTGCCGAAGATTTATATAAACGCGCCCTCGAAATTAATCCCGATTTTTCGTTGGCACGACAGGGACTGGTTTCTGTCTATTTGAAACGGAAAAATTTAGGCAAAGCGTTGGAAGAACTTTTCAAATGTGCAAAAGGAATGTATAGCGAATCGATGAACGATGTCCACGATAATGTGAAACACCACGATAAATATAGTCCGCCGAAATCTCCGATTAACGAAGATGCTGGAAACTCTGCCAATGGAGCAAATCAGTCCAATGCGAATAATCCTTCCGATGAACTGCGGCTCCCCGGTTTCCCTGATTGGGGAAATATCGGAGAACTTGTTTACGATAAATCGATTGCAAAAAACCAAAAAAAGCTGAATGAATTGAATCCAACAAGCAAGATAGTGGATAAAGCCAACCGCTTGCGGACAATGAGTTACGAGAAAAAAGTGGAAATGGGGCAAAAACTGCTCCAACCGGGAAAAATATCAAACAAAAAAAGTGTCTATGAAATTGAATTAATGGAGGAATATTTCAAGGATCGATTGGCTGATGCAGATCGGCAATATGCTAAAGCAGATAGCATGGAAGCTGAAAATATAGGAAAAACTGTAGAGAAACTATCCTCCGAAATGGAATCCAGAGCAAAGAGTATGGGTGCCGATATAGACGCATGGCAACAATACTTGATTGAGTGCTGCAAGTCCATAACTGCACTGAATTCAAAATATTTCAACGCATGGAAAGGAAATGCCCGTACTCGTCATCAGACCTATAACGATTTATTATCGACTTATTGGACTTTTTGCGAAAAATACCTTAATCAGGCTTACGATTTAAATGATTTTGAAGAACTGAACGACAAACGAAAACTTTTTGTGGCAACCAATTACAGCATCATTTATAATGATTATAATATCCGGCAAATGACTTTTGGATTTTCTAATATAGGAGCCATGGCCAATGAACTCGGCGAATGTCCAAAATTACCACCCAAACCTCCCGTTGTTGAAAAAAATGGAGAGGATATCGACTCCCCTGAAAAGAATGCTCCTCCCTGTCCGTTTCAGAATAAAAAATTATCGTTGGGCGTAGGAATCTGCTCTGCCGAACTCGACTGCGAGAGTGTAAAACTGGAATGTGGTGAAGGGGTAATTGGAGGAGGAAAATGGAACTACAAGAATAAAGAGCTGACTGCAATCGTTGGAATTGGTGCAAAAGCTAATTTTGGTTTGCAAGCCGCTTCGGTTTCATTGGAGGCAAAATCAACCTTAGGTGTTGCCTTCAACTCAAAAAACCAAATCATCGACATCAGTGGTTCCGCCGGAGCAGGGGTATCGGCAACCCTCGGAGTTATTCAGGCCAACCAAGCCGTAGAAGTTAATATTACAGCCGTTTCAGGAATCAATGCAGGTAGAACCGGAGAGTTATCCTACTCTATTTTTTGAATCCAACATCAAACGCAAAAATTATTAGTGGAAACAGATAATGAAATGAAACAGACTTTTTTTAATAAACATATAAAAATTTTCCATCTGAAATCAGCGGTTGCAATCATAGTATTATGGATTCTGACGACGACTGTTTTTGCTCAGCAACGCCCGCCTTTTTCCGATAAAACCGTCAAAATGGGCGATGGCACCTTGCTTATGCCCTATACAAAAGGAGAAGTAAAGAAAAACATAAGCGGGGACTACAAACCAATTTTTGAGAAAATATGCTCCATCATTACCACTTGGGATTCCATTAACCCGCCACAGGGAATGAAAATCGATTGTTTTGGTTACGAAAAAAGACTTGAAATTTATTTTAGAAATTACGTGTCTGCCAATGGGCACAAATTTACTGAAGAAGGCGGTCCGCATCTGGAGATCTCGGTCAACGACCCGTTGTCGATAGTCGGCAAGTCTGTTGCATCGGGCATTTACCTTTGCCCGCAGAAAACGGCTGATTTTTACGGATATCCGATTTACAACAGAGGTTCTGGTGAAGTAACCATTGTGACTGATTTGAAAGCTCCACTTTATATTCCTGTTTCTCAGGAAGAATATTTGAAAACGCTTATTGCCGATGAAGAAAAGAACGCTTCAAAATATTCACCTCCTACATCTCAAGATTATCAGGCGACGCTTCATGAAATGGAAAAAGCATACCAAAAACTGCTCGAAACAGACAAAGAAGCGGCTGAAGAATTCAGACAGCAAATGCTTGAATTCAAAAAAGAAATGAATCAAAAAAAAGATGAAAATCAACCGTTGACAGACCCTATATCCATGCTAAAAAAGGAACTCTTCGCTATGACCGAAGAAGAAAAGAAAAGGGAGGCTTATTATGGCGGTGAAGACATCTCTCGCTTAATGCCTTATGAACAAAAACAGTACGGAGATGCATTGGTTAAGATAAACCCTGCATTGATCCGGGAAACTGCAAAAAGCGGAATACACCTTATAACTTTATTGTGGTCGGTTTCTTCGGATAACGCAGCAGATGAAGACAAACCCCGCCTGTACAATAAAGGCAGCAAAGGCTATTATCGTACTGATTTTCTAATGAGCGAACTGTATAAGAATAAAGAAATTTGGGAGAGAATATTCAATATGTGTAATTGACAAATTAATGATAAATTGATAATAATAAATTTTCTGTATAGAAAAAATAGAATTTGAATCATATTTTATTCAACACATTTTTCAACTAAAATAATTTAAATCATGAAAAAACTTCATTAACAATGATTCTGGCATTATGTGCTGTATTTGTTTTCGGACAAAAAATAACAAATTTAAAAACTTACTCTCGTAGTACCAATTTAGTAAATCGAACGATAACGGACTCTGTACACACAAGTATAACTATGAAATTAATAATAGAGGGAATGGTTCTGCAAGAAGGAACTTCGTTAGGAAAAGAGTACTATGAAAACGAGACAACCTATGGAAATGAAATAAAATCATGGTCTTTTACAAAAGAATCGAATAGCCCCACTTATATAAAAGAGGATTCTGTATTGACAACATACGATAGCAAAGGAATAAAAATAAGTGAAAAAATATATGCTTGGGATGAACAAGAAAATAGTTGGAAAATTCCTATTAATGAAAACTACACTTATAGTGGAGACACAATCATTACCTCTGAAGACGGGGAAATAACGGGAAAGGAAATTATATACTACAAAAATGGATTACAAGACTCTATTGTTGATTTTGAAAAAGATAATGGAATTTGGATGATGTTATCAAGTATGAAATTTTCATACGATGCAGAAAACAAACCGACACTTATTATGTATTATAATTATGATAAAAACAACAAAACATTTATTAAAACAATGAAGCAGGTTGGCTCTTATGGTACGGATAAAGATGGAAAGAAATATGGGTACTTTAAAAGTTCTATCTGGAATGGAACTTTATGGGGAGACACAGCAACAATATCTATGGATTCGAATGGGGATGAAATAAATGATATAAGTTATCAGCAGGTATTGATTATAGAAAATACTATTTATTACACAACAAAACAAGTTCTTGCAGTAACTGATAAAGAAATATACGCAAATTCCATTAGTATTTATCCTAATCCAACAGATGACGGCATTTATATCAATTCCGATTCGGAAAATGTAAATAATATTTCTATTTATGATTTAAAAGGGAACAAAGTGCTAAGCGAAAAAAAACAAAGAAATGAATATATTCCCATGTCTGCATTATCAAAAGGAATCTATATAATCACTATAACCAATGAAGATGGTGTATTTAGAGAAAAACTAATAAAAAAATAATTGGGACTATCCAAAATTTTGTGTAAACTTCCAAACTACAGGATTCAGGTTTTATACTTGAATCCTGTTTTCAAATATAGTTAGAAACTGATTAAAAATCAAACCCCAGTTCCAAATAGACCGTATCGAAACTATGTTGCTGTCTAAATCTGTGGTCATGTTTCCATTGCCGTCGTATAAAAATTCCGTATCCTCCGAAGCAAGGTCTTGGTACTCTTTCGTTTCGTACAAGTTTTGGCTGCACGCCAAATCCGTACCCAGCTCCCTCCGATTTATAATCGGTGGTTTGCTCAGCAATCAAATCAAATTATATTTACATCAAGCAACCCTTTTTTTCCTGCATAATCAATAGCACTACTATACACATATTGTTCCGCTTTAAATACTAATCCTTCTTCTACCGGATTCTGATGCCAATAGTTCTCCTTTTGATCCATCATTTCATTACTCCACATCGCTCTTCTTTATCCAATCTTCTATGGTTTTATTCCCATAATACCTGATTTGTAACCAATCATCTTTTTCTTGCAATATTTCTACTACGTCACCCTTGAGAAGATACATTTTAGTGGGTTTATTGGGGGTAGAATAAATAATGGACTTTGTTAGTTTGACTAAATATTTAGCTTTATCTTTTTTTATGCTATTTCTCTAAATGCACTACTGGTTATAAAATAAATTTTTTTTTATTCAAGAAACATTGTTTTGTTGAAAACTTTTCCTATCTTTGCAACCCGAATTTACGGAAAAAGGTCGAAAAACGAACAAAATAATTTATAATAAAAAAGATAGAAAATGCCTACAATTCAGCAATTAGTAAGAAAAGGAAGGGCCAAACAAGTCGACAATAGTAAGTCTCCAGCATTGGATTCTTGTCCTCAACGTCGTGGCGTTTGCGTAAGGGTTTATACAACAACCCCTAAAAAACCTAACTCGGCTTTGCGTAAGGTAGCGAGGGTACGTTTAACAAACCAAAAAGAAGTGAACTCTTACATTCCAGGAGAAGGTCATAACTTGCAAGAACACTCAATTGTTCTCATTCGTGGTGGTCGTGTTAAGGATTTACCAGGGGTTCGTTATCACATCGTTCGTGGCACATTGGATACCGCTGGGGTTAACGGACGTAAACAAAGACGTTCTAAATACGGAGCAAAACGCCCAAAACCAGGTCAACCAGCAACGACTGACAAAAAGAAAAAATAATTTCAATAAAAAATAACAGTTTAATTAATGCTGTTGAGTATTTTGGATAACGCTTTATGGGTTGAGTAAATAAGTTCAGAGGAATTTATTGAAGACAATAGCAGCCAAAGACAAAACGGAAAATTTTGAATCAAAATGAGAAAAGCAAAACCTAAAAAAAGGATTGTTTTACCAGATCCTATTTTCGGAGATGTGATGGTCACAAGATTTGTGAACCATTTAATGTATGACGGTAAAAAAACTGTTGCTTATACTATATTTTACACTGCTCTTGACAATGTAAAGGCGAAGCTCCAGAGTGAAGATAAAAACATACTTGATGTCTGGAAAAAAGCTTTAGAAAATATAACCCCTCAGGTAGAAGTTAAGTCACGCCGTATTGGTGGTGCTACATTCCAAGTTCCTACCGAAATTCGTCCAGAAAGAAAAGAATCCATTTCAATGAAAAATTTAATTCTCTATTCTCGTAAGAGAGGAGGCAAAACAATGGCGGATAAATTAGCGGCTGAAATTGTAGATGCATACAATTTGCAAGGCGCTGCATTTAAACGCAAGGAAGATATGCATCGTATGGCAGAAGCTAATCGTGCATTTGCACACTTCCGTTTCTAAATTGAAAATGAATAACAAAGGAGAATTATAAAAATGGCAAAAGGAGATTTAACCTATACTCGGAATATTGGTATCATGGCTCACATTGATGCTGGTAAGACTACTACCTCTGAGCGTATCTTATTTTATACAGGACTTACACATAAAATAGGTGAGGTGCACGATGGTGCTGCTACTATGGACTGGATGGAACAAGAACAAGAAAGAGGTATAACAATTACATCTGCAGCCACTACGACTTGGTGGAATTACAAGGATAATAAATACAAGATAAATTTAATAGATACTCCGGGACACGTCGATTTTACCGTCGAGGTAGAGCGCTCTTTGCGTATTCTTGATGGTGCTGTTGCTACTTTCTGTGCAGTAGGAGGTGTAGAACCTCAATCTGAAACAGTATGGCGTCAGGCTGATAAATACAATGTGCCTCGTATTGGGTACGTTAATAAAATGGACCGTTCTGGTGCTGATTTTTATGATGTTGTTCGTCAGGTAAAAGAAGTGCTTGGTGCCAATCCGTGTGCGATCCAAATTCCTATTGGAGCAGAAGAAAAGTTTAAAGGAGTTGTTGACCTTGTTGCAATGAAAGCTATTTTTTGGCATGATGAGACAATGGGAGCCGAATATTCTGTCGAAGAAATTCCTGCAGATCTTCTTGCTGAAGCTAAAGAATGGAGAGAGAAAATGCTTGAGGCAGTAGCAGAATTTGATGATGTTTTAATGCAAAAGTTCTTTGACGATCCTTCTACAATAACCCAGGATGAAATTAAATCGGCTATTCGAAAAGGAACGTTGAGCATGCAAATTAACCCAATGATTTGTGGGTCTTCTTTCAAAAACAAAGGAGTCCAAACAATGTTGGATGCCGTATGTGCATATTTACCCAGTCCTCTTGATACTCCTGAAGTTATTGGACATGATGTTGATTATCCCGATAAACAAGTTGTTCGTCATCCAGACGCAAGTGAGCCCTTATGTGCATTGGCATTTAAGATTGCTACAGACCCGTACGTAGGACGTTTGTGTTTCTTCCGCGTTTATTCTGGAAAAATTGATGCAGGATCATATATCTTCAATGCTCGTTCAGGAAAGAAAGAACGCATCTCGCGTCTTTTCCAAATGCATTCAAACAAGCAAAATCCTGTTGAGATAATTAGTGCTGGAGACATAGGTGCAGGTGTTGGATTTAAGGATATTCGTACAGGAGATACTCTTTGTGATGAAGATCATCCAATGACACTTGAATCAATGGATTTCCCCACCCCTGTTATTGGTATTGCTATTGAACCGAAGACCCAAAAAGATCTAGACAAATTAGGTAATGGTTTATCCAAACTGGCAGAAGAGGATCCTACATTTACTGTGAAGACTGACGAGCAGTCAGGTCAAACGATTATCAGTGGTATGGGTGAACTTCATTTGGAAATTATTATAGACCGTTTGAAAAGAGAATTTAAAGTTGAGTGTAACCAAGGTCGTCCTCAAGTTTCCTACAAAGAGGCAATTACTCAAACAGTTGAACTTCGAGAAGTGTACAAAAAGCAATCTGGAGGTCGTGGTAAGTTTGCTGATATGATTCTTCGTGTCGGTCCAGTTGATGCAGGTTTCGAGGGAACTTTACAATTCGTAGATGAAGTCAAAGGAGGTAATATCCCCAAAGAATTTATTCCGTCGATTCAAAAAGGATTTACTGCAGCCATGAGAAATGGTGTTTTAGCAGGTTATCCAGTAGATAAATTGAAAGTTGTTGTTGTTGATGGATCTTATCATCCTGTTGACTCTGACCAACTTTCTTTCGAAATATGTGCTCAAATAGCATTTAAAAATGCTTGTGCAAAGGCAAAGCCTGTTCTTCTTGAACCAATTATGAAAATGGAAGTTATTACTCCTGAAGAAAGTATGGGTGACGTAATAGGTGACCTGAATAAACGTCGTGGACAAGTAGAAGGTATGGAATCTAGCAGAACTGGAGCTCGTATTGTAAAAGCAAAAGTTCCATTGGCAGAAACTTTTGGATATGTTACTTCTTTGCGTACAATATCTTCAGGTAGAGCAACCTCCTCAATGGAGTTTTCTCATTATGCAGAAGTCTCTAATGCCATAGCAAAAACTGTTGTCGCTGAAGCAAAAGGTAAGGTCGAATTATTGTAAAAACACAGAAGATGTATTAGTAAATGATTCTTAATACGTCTTTTCTTTCAAATAATAAAATAAATAAAGACAATGAGTCAAAAAATCAGAATCAAGTTAAAATCTTACGATTACAATTTAGTTGATAAGTCAGCTGAGAAGATCGTAAAAACAGTAAAAGCTACAGGAGCAGTGGTAAGTGGACCAATTCCTCTTCCAACTCACAAACGAATTTTCACTGTGAATAGGTCTACTTTTGTAAACAAAAAATCAAGAGAACAATTTCAATTATCATCTTACAAAAGATTGATAGATATCTATAGTTCTACAGCGAAAACTGTTGATGCTCTTATGAAATTGGAATTGCCGAGTGGTGTAGAAGTGGAAATCAAAGTGTGATAGATAAAGTAAAAGAATCATTTTTTTACAACTAGTAATTAATAAATTAAATTGAAATGCCAGGATTAATTGGAAAAAAAATCGGAATGACATCCGTTTTCAGTGCCGATGGGAAAAATGTTCCATGCACTGTTATTGAAGCTGGTCCTTGTGTTGTTACACAAATAAAGACTCTTGAAAAAGATGGCTATGAAGCTATTCAGGTGGGTTTTTCCGAAAAAAAGGAAAAGGCTGCGAATAAGCCTGAATTAGGTCACTTCAAGAAAGCAAATGTGGCTCCACAAAGACACTTGGTTGAGTTCAAGGGAATTGAAGGCGAAGTGAAACTAGGAGATGTATTTACCGTAGATTTGTTCTCAGATACTATTTGGGCAGATGTAATCGGTACATCAAAAGGTAAAGGCTTTCAAGGTGTGGTAAAACGCCATGGTTTTGGCGGTGTTGGTCAGGCAACTCATGGACAACATAATCGTTTAAGAGCACCAGGTTCTATAGGAGCTTGTTCTTATCCGGCTAAAGTGTTCAAAGGTATGAGAATGGCTGGTCGTATGGGGGGGGATCAAGTTACAGTACAAAACCTTCAAGTGTTAAAAGTAATTCCTGAAAATAACCTCATTCTTGTTAAAGGGTCGGTTCCAGGGGCTAAAGGTTCAATCGTAATTGTTAATAAATAATGGAACTAAATATTTATAATATAGAAGGAAAAGATACCGGAAGAAAAGTTTCGTTAGACGAAACAATTTTCGGAGTTGAGCCAAATGATCATGCCATTTATTTAGATGTAAAGCAATATATGGCAAATAAGCGTCAGGGAACTCACAAATCAAAAGGAAGAAGCGAATTGGCAGGAAGTACCCGTAAGTTGGGAAAACAAAAAGGTGGCGGCGGTGCTCGTCCTGGTGATATTAAATCACCGGTGCGTGTAGGTGGAGGTCGTGTTTTTGGTCCAACTCCAAGAGATTATAGCTTCAAGTTAAATAAGAAAGTTAAGCAATTAGCTAGAAAATCAGCCCTTTCTTACAAGGTGCAAAATAGCAGTCTGATTGTATTGGAAGATTTCTCTTTTGAAACTCCCAAAACAAAAGAATACATAGGCTTAACAAAAAAATTAAAAGTAGATAATAAAAAATCACTTTTAGTTTTACCTGAACCAAATAAAAGTGTATATTTGTCGGCTCGAAATTTGGAAAAAGCAAGTGTGATAATTCTTTCAGAATTAAACACTTATAAAATTTTGGATGCTCAGTATTTGATGCTGACAGAAAAAGCAGTGGAAAATTTAGTCAAAAACTTTAATGCATAGGAGTTTAGGAATATGGAAATTATAATTAAACCCATAGTTACCGAGAAGGTAACCAAACTTACAGATAAACTCAATCGTTATGCATTCAAAGTGAATAAAGATGCAAACAAGCTTCAAATTAGTCAAGCTGTTGAGAAAATGTATAATGTAACGGTAGAAGCGGTTAATACGCTTAATCATAAGGGAAAGAATAAATCTCGTTTTACGAAAAGTGGAATTGTTTCTGGGAAAACTTCTGATTACAAAAAAGCTGTTGTTACATTGAAAGAAGGCGATACAATAGATTATTATAGCAACATCTAATAAAAGAAAATGGCTGTACGTAAATTAAACCCCACAACACCGGGGCAGAGACATAAAGTTATTGGAACATTTGACACAATTACTGCAAGTGCTCCAGAGAAATCTCTTATTTTTGGTATAAATAGGTCTGGTGGACGTAACAATGATGGTAAAATGACCATGCGTTACATCGGAGGTGGAAGTAAGAGAAAATATAGAGTAATTGATTTTAAAAGGGAAAAAGATGGTGTTCCTGCAGTGGTGAAAACAGTTGAATATGATCCCAATCGTTCGGCTCGTATTGCATTACTTTTTTACGCTGATGGGGAAAAAAGGTATATTATTGCTCCTAATGGTTTGCAAGTAGGACAAACGGTTTTGTCGGGTGTTGATGCACCTCCTGAAATAGGTAATGCTTTGCCATTACAAAATATTCCACTGGGAACAATTGTTCATAACGTAGAATTAAAACCCGGACAAGGTGCCGCTTTGGTTCGTTCTGCTGGAACATTCGCTCAAGTAACTTCAAGGGAAGATAAGTATGTGATTATTAAATTGCCTTCTGGAGAAACGAGGATGATTCTTTGTACTTGTAAGGCTACTATTGGAAGTGTCGGCAATTCAGATCATGCTTTGGAACGTTCAGGGAAAGCTGGTCGTTCTAGATGGTTAGGACGTCGTCCTCGTGTAAGGGGTGTGGTCATGAATCCGGTGGATCACCCAATGGGTGGAGGCGAAGGTCGTGCTTCTGGAGGGCATCCTAGATCTCGTAAAGGTTTGTTGGCTAAAGGGTATAAAACGCGTGCTCCTAAAAAAGCTTCAAGTAAATATATCATCGAGAGAAAGAAAAAGTAATTTGATTAATTTAAGAGAAGTAACATGAGTCGTTCATTAAAAAAAGGACCATATATCAATGTAAAACTTGATAAAAAGGTAGCAGCCCTAAATGAGGTTAACAAAAAAAATGTCATTAAAACATGGGCAAGAGCTTCGATGATATCACCTGATTTCGTCGGTCATACAATTGCAGTTCACAACGGTAACAAATTTATACCTGTGTATGTTACAGAAAACATGGTAGGTCATAAACTTGGGGAGTTTTCACCAACGCGTGTATTCAGAGGACATGGAGGTAATAAGAAAAAGTAAATTATCCGTTGTTGTAAAAATTAGGAAATAAAAATAAAATAAAATGGGTGCTAGAAAAAAAATATCAGCAGAAGAAAAGAAGGATGCAAAGAAGGATCTTCACTATGCTAAGCTAAGAAATGTACCTACTTCTCCTCGTAAAATGCGTCTTGTTGCGGATATGATTAGAGGTGTAGAAGTTTATAGGGCACTTGGCTTACTAAAGTTCTCTACTAAGGAAGCTGCTGGAAGTATGGAAAAACTACTTCGTTCTGCAATCGCTAATTGGGAACAAAAAACCGAGCAAAAGGCTGAAGATGCGAATTTGGTAGTAAGTGCAGTTCATGTGGATTCGGGGAGAATGTTGAAACGTCTTCGTCCGGCTCCGCAGGGAAGAGGTTATAGAATTCGTAAGCGTTCGAACCACATAACCATATATGTAGATAGTGTGAATACTAACGATACTAAAAATTAATGTTAGATGGGACAAAAAGTAAATCCAATAAGTAACCGTTTAGGAATCATCAGAGGTTGGGATTCCAATTGGTATGGTGGTAAGAACTATGGTGATACAATACTTGAGGACTCTAAAATCAGAAAGTATTTAGATGCTCGTCTTGCAAAGGCAAGTGTATCTCGTATTATTATAGAACGAACATTGAAGCTCGTAACGATTACTGTCTGTACAGCTCGTCCAGGTATAATCATAGGAAAGGGAGGTCAAGAAGTTGATAAGCTAAAGGAAGAGTTGAAAAAAGTTACTGACAAGGATGTTCAGATAAATATTTTCGAGGTAAAAAAACCTGAAATAGATGCTGTTATTGTAGCTAATAATATAGCTCGTCAGATAGAGGGCAAAATTGCTTACAGACGTGCAACTAAGATGGCAATTGCTTCTACGATGCGAGTTGGTGCTGAAGGTATTAAAGTACAGGTGTCGGGACGTTTGAATGGTGCAGAGATGGCTCGTTCAGAGATGTATAAAGAAGGAAGAACCCCTCTTCATACTTTCAGAGCCGATATTGATTATGCTCATGCAGAAGCTTTAACAAAAGTAGGTCTTATTGGTGTAAAAGTATGGATTTGTCGTGGTGAAGTTTATGGAAAGAGAGATTTGACACCACAATTTGCTGCTTTAAAAGAGGGTGGTCGCCAACAAGTTGCTGGTGGAAACCGTAATGATAATGGAGCCAAAGGCTTTAAAAAGAGAAGAAAATAATCCGTTAACGAATTTTACTTAAGGAAAAAATGTTACAACCTAAAAAAACAAAGTTCAGAAGACAGCAAAAAGGCCGGATGAAGGGTAATGCCCAAAGAGGTAATCAGTTGGCGTTCGGTTCTTTCGGAATAAAATCTTTGGAATCCAAATGGATTACAGGAAGACAAATAGAAGCTGCTCGTATTGCGGTAACTCGTTATATGCAGAGACAAGGACAAATTTGGATACGTATATTTCCAGATAAGCCGATTACAAAGAAACCAGCAGAAGTGCGTATGGGTAAAGGGAAGGGCTCTCCAGAGGGTTTTGTCGCTCCTGTTACCCCTGGTCGAATGATTATTGAAGTGGAGGGGGTTTCCTTTGATATTGCAAAAGAGGCATTGCGTTTAGCTGCACAGAAACTCCCCGTTACTACAAAGTTTGTAACGAGACGTGATTACGATTATGAATCTCAAAATGCGTAATGTAGTATGAAAACATCAGAAGTAAAGGAATTGTCTAGTAAAGAAATTATCGAAAGAATGGAAGGAGAAAAGGTACAGTTGGCTCAACTTAAATTGGGACACAGTATTACTCCTCTTGATAATCCGAATCAAATTAAAGAAGTCCGTAAAACAATTGCTCGTCTCCAAACTGAATTGCGTGCAAGAGAAATCAACAAAGAAAATTAATTCAGCCTGATATGAGAAATTTAAGAAAAGAAAGACAAGGCGTAGTTTATAGCAATAAAATGGATAAAACAATAACTGTTGCTATCAAATGGAAAGAGAAACACCCTATTTACGGCAAGTTCGTAAGTAAAACAAAAAAGTACCATGCTCATGATGAAAAGAATGAGTGTAGTATTGGTGATACTGTGAAAATTATGGAAACCCGTCCATTAAGCAAGCTTAAAAGATGGAGATTAGTAGAAATAATCGAAAGAGCGAAATAAGATGATACAACAAGAAAGTAGACTTATCGTAGCAGACAATAGTGGTGCAAAAGAAGTACTTTGTATTCGTGTTTTAGGCGGAACAGGGAAAAGATATGCAACAGTGGGGGACATTATTGTTGTGGCAGTTAAATCCGTAATACCCTCAAGTGATGTTAAAAAAGGTGCTGTTTCAAAAGCTATTATCGTACGTACTAAAAAAGAAGTTAGGCGCCAAGATGGTTCTTATATCCGTTTTGACGACAATGCGTGCGTTCTTCTTAATGGGGCTGGGGAAATGAGAGGAAGTCGTATTTTTGGACCTGTTGCTAGAGAATTGCGTGTAGCTAATATGAAAATAGTTTCCCTTGCACCGGAAGTGCTTTAACCCTTCGAAAATATTTAAGAAATGAGTAAATTACACATAAAAAAAGGAGATACTGTTTACGTGAATGCGGGCGATGATAAAGGTGCTGTTGGTCGCGTGCTCGAAGTTGTAATAGACAAACAGAGAGCTATCGTAGAGGGTGTTAATCTGGTGTCAAAGCACACCAAACCTAATTCAAAGAGCCCTCAAGGTGGAATCGTGAAGAAGGAGGCATCTATTCATATCTCGAATTTGAATCCTGTTGTGAAAGGCGATAAACCTACACGTGTTGGACGCAAAGTCGTAGATGAAAAATTAGTGCGTTATGCAAAAAAAACAGGGGAGGAAATTAAACAATGAGTAATACAGCAAGCCTTAAAAAGGATTACACGGAGCGTATTGCTCCAACTTTGATGAAAGAGTTCGGTTATAAGTCGACAATGGAGGTTCCTGTTCTTGAGAAAATAGTTTTGAATCAAGGACTCGGAATTGCTGTTGCTGATAAGAAAATAATAGAAGTAGCAATAAATGAAATGACTGCTATTGCAGGGCAAAAGGCCATTGCGACGTATTCTAAAAAGGATATCTCGAACTTCAAGCTCCGCAAAAAAATGCCTATCGGTGTGAGGGTTACGTTGAGAAGAGAGAAAATGTATGAGTTTCTAGAAAGGCTTATTCGTGTTGCTTTACCTCGTATTAGAGACTTTAAGGGTATTGATAATAAGTTGGATGGAAGAGGAAATTATACTCTTGGTATACAAGAACAAATCATTTTTCCTGAAATAAATATCGATAACATTACTAAAATTTTGGGAATGAATATTACCTTTGTGACTTCTGCAAAAACAGATGAAGAAGCATTTGCTTTGCTCAAAGAATTTGGATTACCCTTTAAAAAATAATAAAGGAAATAATAAATAGATATGGCAAAAGAATCAATGAAAGCTCGGGAAGTGAAAAGAGCAAAAATGGTCGCTAAATATGCTGCGAAAAGAACACAATTGAAGGCTGATGGCGATTATGAAGGGTTACAAAGTATTCCAAAAAATGCCTCACCGGTTAGATTGCACAACCGTTGCAAACTTACAGGTCGACCAAAGGGGTATATGAGACTATTTGGCATTTCTCGTATCCAGTTTCGTGAAATGGCTTCTAAAGGGTTAATTCCAGGAGTTAAGAAAGCTAGTTGGTAGTTTCTACTAGTTTTCTGTAAAATAAAGGCATCAATTTTTAAATATTGTCTGGGTAGTCCAGATCAATTTAATCTAAAAAATATATGACAGATCCAATTGCAGATTATTTGACGAGGTTGAGAAATGCTATTAAAGCAAACCACAGGGTTGTGGAAGTCCCTGCGTCAAATTTAAAGAAAGAACTTACCAAAATATTACTTGATAAAGGTTATATTTTGAATTATAAGTTTGAAGAAGAAGGTCCTCAGGGCACAATTAAAATAGCTTTGAAGTATGACCCAGTAAATAAAGTGAACGCAATTAAAAAACTAGTGAGAATCTCAACTCCAGGGTTGCGTAAGTATACAGGACATAAAGATCTTCCTCGTGTATTGAATGGTTTAGGAGTAGCAATTATTTCTACCTCAAAAGGAGTAATGACCGATAAAGAAGCTCGTGAGCAGAATGTCGGAGGTGAAGTTTTGTGTTATGTTTATTAATTAAATTTGAGGAGAAAATAATATGTCAAGAATAGGAAAATTGCCAATTAATTTGCCAAAGGGGGTTACTATTACAATAAAGGATAATCTTGTGACAGTAAAGGGTCCTAAGGGGGAATTGAAGCAGAAAATTCATCCTGAAATTGAAGTGGAAGTTGAAGAAAATACTGTTAGGGTGCTTCGCCCGAACGATGAAAGGCAAAATAGAGCAATGCATGGCTTATACAGATCTCTTATCAATAATATGGTGATAGGAGTCTCTGAAGGCTATAGCAAAACGTTAGAACTTGTTGGGGTTGGTTATCGTGTTTCTAACAATGGACAGGTATTGGAGTTCTCTCTAGGGTATACTCACAATATCTTTTTAAAATTGCCTTCTGAAATTAAGGTGGATACAAAAAGTGAAAGAAACCAAAATCCGCTCGTTATTTTAGAATCATGCGATAAACAATTGATTGGACAAGTGTGTGCTAAGATACGATCTTTCCGTAAACCTGAACCTTATAAAGGTAAAGGTGTTAAGTTTGTTGGAGAACATATCCGTAGAAAAGCCGGAAAATCGGCAGGTGCTAAGTAATTTAAAAAGGTACTATAATGACTGAAAAAATAGCAAGAAGATTAAAAATAAAAGCAGGTGTCAGAGATAAAATAAATGGCACAGCTGAAAGGCCTCGTATGTCTGTATTTAGAAGTAATAGCCAAATTTACGTGCAAATAATTGATGATGTTGCACTAAATGGTTCGGGCAAGACTTTAGCGTCAACTTCTTCGTTACAGATAAAAGAAAAAATGACTAAGACTGAAAAATCAGCGAAGGTTGGGGAATTAATAGCAGGGGAAGCAAAGAAAATAGGAATTGAAGCTGTTGTATTTGACAGAAATGGTTTCTTGTATCATGGTAGAATAAAAGAATTAGCAGAAGCTGCTCGTAAGGGAGGACTCAAATTTTAATAATTATGGCAGGTAAAAATAATATAGTAAAGACAACTAATGATATCGAATTAAAAGATAGATTGGTTGCTATCAACAGAGTAACAAAGGTTACAAAGGGAGGTCGAGCATTTACATTTTCCGCTATTGTGGTTGTAGGCAATGAGGATGGTATTGTTGGCTGGGGATTAGGAAAAGCAAATGAAGTAACTACTGCTATAGCAAAGGGAGTTGAAGCTGCAAAGAAAAATTTGGTTAAAGTACCTGTTTATAAGGGGACTATTCCTCATGAACAACTAGCTAAATTTGGTGGAGCTGAAGTTTTTATCAAACCAGCATCAGCTGGTACCGGTGTTAAAGCAGGAGGGGCTATGCGTGCTGTACTTGAAAGTGTTGGTATAACAGATGTCTTGGCAAAATCAAAAGGTTCATCTAACCCTCACAATTTGGTTAAAGCTACAATTGCTGCTTTATGCGAGTTAAGAGATGTTTACACAGTGTCTCAAAATAGAGGAGTCTCTATCGAGAGAGTTTTTAAAGGATAAATAGATATGGCAACTATAAAAGTAAAACAAGTAAAGAGTAGGATAGGTAGTCCAAAAGATCAAAAGAGAACGTTGGATGCTTTGGGATTGAGAAAAATGAATGCTGTAGTTGAACATGAAGCTACTCCTCAAATTCTTGGGATGGTAAATAAGGTTAGACACTTAGTCCTTGTTGTAGAAGAGTAATCTTTTATTGAATTATACACTAATTAAAGAAACGAAAATGGATTTGAGTAATTTAAAACCGGCAGGTGGTTCTGTAAAAACCTGCAAAAGAATTGGTCGTGGAACAGGTTCTGGATTAGGTGGAACTTCAACAAAAGGGCATAAAGGTCAAAAATCTAGATCTGGTTATTCTAAAAAAATTGGTTTTGAGGGAGGTCAAATGCCGATACAACGTAGGTTACCCAAGTTTGGATTTACCAATATCAATCGTGTCGAATACAAAGCAATCAATATATCTACATTACAAACATTAGCAGAAGAAAAAAAGCTTTCAAAAATAGGTGTTGAGGAATTATTGGAAGCTGGATTTATTGCACGTAAGCATAATGTTAAGGTTTTAGGTAATGGTGTGTTAACTTCTAAAATAGAAGTTTCGGCTCATGCCTTTTCTAAAGCTGCCGTTGATGCAATAGAAAAAGCGGGTGGCAAAGCTGTAAAATTATAAAGGTATGAAAAGGTTCATAGAAACTATACAAAATATTTTCAAGATAGAGGAGCTAAAATCAAGGCTATTGACAACATTTTTGTTAGTTATAGTTTATCGTTTTGGTTCCTATGTAGCCTTACCGGGTGTTGATGTGTCTTCTTTATCTGCATTAAGCAAGCAAACCGAAGGTGGATTGATGATGTTGCTTGATATGTTTTCAGGAGGAGCGTTTTCGAATGCTTCAATTTTTGCATTAGGTATAATGCCATATATATCAGCATCTATTGTTGTTCAACTTTTGGGGATGGCTTTCCCTTATTTTCAAAAATTGCAGAGAGAAGGGGAAAGTGGAAGACGTAAAATGAATCAAATAACTAGATATCTGACAGTTGTAATATTATTAGTGCAAGGCCCTGCTTATTTGGCAAATTTAAAGATGCAAATGAGAGATGTATTTCCTGAGGGATGGTATTTCCTTGTATCTTCTGTAATAATTCTCACGGCTGGGAGTATGTTTGTTCTTTGGTTAGGTGAGAGAATTACAGAGAAAGGGATTGGTAATGGCATATCATTCATTATTTTGATCGGTATTATTGCTCGTTTCCCTGGTGCTATTATTGGAGAGTTCTCTTCTCGTCTTAATGAAACTTCGGGCGGATTGATGATGTTTTTGGTAGAAATTGTGTTCCTTCTTGTTGTTATAAGTGCAAGTATTTTGTTGGTTCAGGGTACTCGTAAAATACCAGTCCAGTATGCAAAAAGAATTGTTGGAAACCAACAATATGGAGGGGTTCGTCAATATATTCCTCTTAAAGTGAATGCAGCTGGTGTTATGCCTATCATTTTTGCACAAGCTATTATGTTTATTCCGGCTTCTCTTTCGGGATTCTTTAGTGCAGATGGTGAAGTGAGTGCTTTTGCACAAGCTTTCATGAATAACTCGGGGTTTTGGTATAATTTCATTTTTGCTATCATGATTGTTGCATTTACTTATTTTTATACAGCTGTAACAATAAATCCAACCCAAATGGCTGAAGATATGAAACGAAATAACGGTTTCATACCAGGGATTAAGCCAGGTAAAAAAACGGCGGAATATTTAGATTCAATTATGTCTAGAATAACTTTTCCTGGATCTATATTTTTAGCTATAGTGGCGATATTGCCTGCATTTGCTCGTATGTTGGGAATAAGTCACTCTTTTGCACAATTTTTTGGAGGAACATCTCTTTTGATTCTTGTAGGTGTTGTTTTAGATACCCTTCAACAAATCGAGAGTCACTTGTTAATGCGCCATTATGATGGATTAATGAAAAGTGGTAAAATTAAAGGTAGAAGTGGTGTTATTTCGGCCTATTAGAAGGAGAAGGCAGATTTTAATATTTTTTTAATGATATATTTAAAAACTAACGAGGAAATAGAGCTTTTGAGAAAAAGTAATGTACTCGTAGGTAAGACTCTTGCCGAGGTTGCAAAGAGTATAAAAGTAGGAATTACAACGAAGGAATTGGATGTCATTGGTGAGGATTTTATTCGGTCAAGCGGAGCCGTACCTGCTTTTTTGAATTACAATGGATTTCCAAATTCTTTGTGTATCTCAGTGAATGAACACGTTGTTCATGGGATTCCTTCGGATTATACGCTGAAGGATGGAGATGTGGTTTCCGTTGATTGTGGGGTTCTTATGAATGGGTTTTATGGAGATTCTGCATATACGTTTTGTGTGGGAAGTGTTTTAGAAGGGACCAAACATCTTTTAGAAACGACAAAAGAAGCTCTTTATAAGGGAATTGCAGAAGCTGTCCAAGGAAAAAGATTGGGAGATGTAGGTTTCGCAATTCAGGCTCATTGTGAGAAGGAGGGCTTTTCAGTCGTAAGAGAAATGGTCGGCCATGGAGTTGGAAGAAAATTACATGAATCTCCAGATGTTCCAAATTACGGGAAGAAAGGTCAAGGTATTGTCTTGAAAGAAGGAATGGTTATTGCCATTGAGCCAATGATTAATTTAGGGAGAAAAGAAATTGTGTTTGGTAGAGATGGTTGGACAACCACGACGATTGATAAGAAGCCATCTGCTCATTTTGAGCACACAATTGCAGTTAGAAAAGGTGTAGCTGATATACTGTCTACATTTGAATATGTAGAGGAGTTTTTAAAAACAAAGTAATATTTTCATGGCAAAACAAGCAGCAATAGAACAAGATGGAACAATTGTAGAGGCATTATCAAATGCTATGTTTCGTGTTGAATTGGAAAATGGACATGAAATAACTGCACATATATCTGGTAAAATGCGAATGCATTATATTAAAATATTACCAGGAGACAAAGTTAGGGTGGAGATGTCTCCTTATGATTTAACAAAGGGAAGAATTTCGTTTAGATACAAATAATAAATATAGAAATAATGAAAGTAAGAGCATCATTAAAAAAACGTACTCCTGAGTGCAAGATAGTTAGGAGAAAAGGGCGTCTTTATGTAATTAATAAAAAAAATCCAAAGTATAAACAACGTCAGGGATAATTAAGTTATCAAAAAAAGTAAAAAATAGTTTATGGCGATAAGAATTGTAGGAGTAGATTTACCCCAAAATAAAAGGGGTGAAATAGGTTTAACTTATATCTACGGAATAGGTAAAAGCAGTGCTAATAAAATTTTGGTGGAAGCAGGTGTTGATAGAGATGTCAAAGTAAAAGATTGGACAGACGATCAAGCTTCTAAAATCAGGGACATTATTGGAGCTAAGTTTAAGGTTGAAGGTGATTTGCGTTCAGAAGTACAACTAAACGTTAAGCGATTGATGGATATTGGTTGTTATAGGGGAATTCGTCATCGTGTTGGTTTACCTGTTAGGGGACAGAGCACCAAAAATAATGCACGTACTCGTAAAGGCAAGAAAAAAACAGTTGCAAACAAGAAAAAGGCAACCAAGTAGTTAAATTGAAGCAAATAAAGCTTATAACAACAAAATAAGATATGGCAAAAAAAACAGCTGCTACCAAAAAAAGAGTGGTAAAAGTCGATGCAAATGGTCAAGCACACATTTCTTCATCATTTAACAATGTAATAGTAACACTTACTAATTCGGATGGTCAAGTTATTTCTTGGTCTTCTGCAGGTAAGATGGGTTTTAGAGGTTCTAAAAAGAATACTCCTTATGCTGCTCAGATGGCTGCACAAGATTGTGCAAAGGTTGCTTTTGATTTAGGTCTTAGGAAAGTGAAGGCATATGTTAAAGGACCAGGAAATGGACGTGAATCTGCAATAAGAACAATACATGGAGCAGGCATAGAAGTTACTGAGATAGTTGATGTAACCCCATTGCCACACAATGGTTGTCGTCCTCCAAAAAGAAGAAGAGTGTAATTATTGTGGATTAGATATTTTTCTCTTTGCTATTTAGAGATAGCGTTAAGAAGAGAGAAAAGACATCTTTGTATAAATTAAAATAAAAGAATAACAAATGGCTAGATATATTGGACCAAAATCAAAAATAGCACGTAAATTCGGGGAAGCAATATTTGGACCCGATAAAGTATTATCTAAGAAAAATTATCCTCCAGGACAACACGGAAATACTAGAAAAAGGAAAACCTCTGAGTATGCAATTCAGCTTAAAGAAAAACAAAAAGCAAAATATACTTATGGCGTTTTGGAGAAACAATTCCGAAATCTTTATGAAAAAGCTCAAAGTAATCCAGGTGTAACTGGTGTAATTCTTTTGCAGTTATTAGAGTGTCGTCTTGACAACGTAGTATTCCGTTTAGGATTAGCTTCGACTCGTGCAGCAGCCCGTCAGTTAGTCGGTCATAAACATATTACTGTTGATGGAAAAGTGGTCAATATTCCTTCCTATCATGTTCGTCCTGGACAAGTTGTTGCTGTTCGTGAAAAAAATAAATCTATGGAGATTATTGCTGCATCTTTAAATGGGTTCAATCATAGCAAATATCCATGGATTGAATGGAATGAATCTTCTTTGTCAGGAACATATTTACACGTTCCAGAACGCGAAGAAATTCCTGAAAATATCAAAGAACAATTAATCGTTGAGTTATACTCTAAATAATAAGTGAGACCATGGCTATATTAGCATTTCAGAAACCAGAAAAAGTAATCATGTTGGAAGCAGATTCCTCCCATGGTAAGTTTGAATTTAGACCTTTGGAACCAGGCTTTGGTATTACTATAGGTAATGCTTTACGTCGTATTCTACTATCTTCTTTAGAAGGTTTTGCGATAACGTCTTTTAAAATAGAAGGTGTAGAACATGAGTTTTCTTCTATTCCTGGAGTAATGGAAGATGTGACAAACATTATCCTTGCTTTGAAGCAAGTTAGATTCAAACAACTTGTAGAGGGTGTGGATAGCGAAAAAGTGGTGATTGATGTTGAAAAATCGACGATATTCAAAGCAGGAGATATTGGTAAATATCTTACCGGATTTGAAGTTTTGAATCCAGATCTAGTAATTTGTAATATTGATCCACAATATGGATTCCACATCGAATTGAACATAAATAAGGGAAGAGGTTATATTCCCTCAGAAGAGAATAAAGTTATAAACCAAGACATATCTGTTGTTCCTATTGATTCAATTTTCACTCCTATTGTTAATGTTAAGTATGTGGTTGAAAATTTTCGTGTAGAACAAAAGACAGACTATGAAAAGTTGGTTTTTGAAATAGATACGGATGGCTCTATTCATCCGAAAGAAGCTCTTAAGGAAGCAGCTAAAATATTGATACATCATTTCATGTTATTCTCTGATGAAAAAATCACTTTCGATTTTACTGATGGAGATAGTGCTGAAGAGTTTGATGAAGAAGCTTTGCATATGCGTCAGTTATTGAAAACTAAATTAGTTGATTTGGACTTGTCTGTTAGAGCACTTAATTGCTTGAAGGCAGCAGATGTAGAAACGCTTGCAGAGTTAGTTTCTTTTAATAGAAATGATTTGTTAAAGTTTAGAAATTTCGGAAAGAAATCTCTGGTAGAGCTAGATGCTAAATTGTTAAGTTTAAACCTTTCTTTTGGCATGGATATTGTGAAATATAAATTAGATAAAGAGTAAAAACAGATGAGACATAATAAAAAATTTAATCATTTAGGAAGAAAAACAGCTCACAGGGACGCATTATTGTCAAATATGGCAGTTTCTCTAATCCAACACAAAAGAATCAATACAACTTTGGCAAAAGCTAAAGAATTGAGAAAGTTTATTGAGCCAATTATTTCAAAATCAAAAGAGGATACAACGCATTCCAGGAGAATTGTTTTCTCTCAATTGCAAGATAAACAGGCTATAACTACACTTTTTACTGAAATTTCTCAAAAGGTAGGAGAAAGACCAGGAGGGTATACCCGCATTTTAAAAACGGGTTATCGTTTAGGTGATGCAGCTCAAATGTGTTTCATTGAGCTAGTGGATTATAATGAGAATATGTTGAAAGAAAAAACAGCTAAAAAGTCATCTAAAACTCGTCGTGCTGGTAAGAAAGCAACCGCAACAACTGTTAAAGCAGAGGAGGAAGCTGAACAATCTGTGGAAAATATTGTAGAATCAGCAGAGTAATTTTTTTGAAAAATGAGAAAAAGGAATAAGTAACATATTTATTCCTTTTTTTGTGTCAAAAAAATAGTATTTTTGTTTTCAAATTGTCAAGAATATGGTCAAGTACAAAAGAATATTGCTTAAACTAAGTGGAGAGTCCTTGATGGGCAATCAACAATATGGAATAGAAGGGCTTCGTTTGGCTGATTATGCCATTCAAATTAAAGAAATATCTAATTTGGGAGTTCAAGTTGCCATTGTTATTGGAGGAGGCAATATCTTCCGGGGTTTAAGTGGTGTTTCTAAAGGTTTTGATCGAGTTCAGGGCGATCAAATGGGGATGCTGGCAACCGTTATTAATAGTTTGGCTTTAAACTCGGCCTTGCAGTCTGTTGGAGTAAAGTCTCGTGTTCTTACAGCTATTCGTATGGAGCCAATAGGTGAGTTTTACTCAAAACAAAAAGCAGTTGAATGTTTAGAAAACGGAGAAGTCGTGATATTTTCTGCAGGAACTGGAAATCCATTTTTTACCACAGATACGGGATCTTCTCTTCGAGCTATTGAGGTAGGAGCGGATATTATGCTTAAGGGAACCCGCGTTGATGGAATCTATACGGCAGATCCTGAAAAAGATTCAACGGCGACGAAATTTGATGAAATTAGTTATGATGAGATATATAATCGTAATTTGAAGGTAATGGATTTGACCGCAACTACTATGTGCAAGGAAAATAACATGCCGATTTATGTTTTTAATATGGATGAATACGGAAACCTAAATAAGGTTGTTAAGGGCGAGAAAATAGGAACTTTAGTAAAGATTTAATATTTTAATAAGAGAGAATTGTATGATTGAAATAAAGAAGTGTTTGGACGAAGCTATTGAAAAGATGGAAAGTGCCGTTTTCTTTTTGGACGAGTCATTGGTGCATATCAGAGCTGGAAAAGCCAGTGTACGTATATTAGATGCTGTGAAAGTTGCTTATTACGGAGGCTTGGTGCCGATTAGTAGTGTCGCAACATTAACTACTCCTGATGCTCGTACTATTGCTATTCAGCCGTGGGAAAAAGGGCTTATTCGTGAAATTGAAAAAGCAATTTTAACCTCTGAAGTTGGTATTACTCCTGAAAATAATGGAGAAATTATTCGTCTTTCAATACCGCCACTCACAGAAGATCGTCGTAGAGT
Organism: Paludibacteraceae bacterium; assembly: GCA_036734385.1. Lineage (GTDB taxonomy): Bacteria > Bacteroidota > Bacteroidia > Bacteroidales > Paludibacteraceae > JAAYPI01. Next base: position 32,301 of record DAIMYQ010000003.1, read on the forward strand.
TTTGGTGAAACAAGCAAAACAAGAGGGAGAAGATGCGAAGATAAGTGTCAGAAATGCTCGTCGTGATGCTATTGATTTAGTTAAAAAAGCAATAAAAGAAGGACTCTCTGAAGATGTCGCAAAAGATGCGGAAGCAGACATGCAAAAAATTCATGATAAATATATAAAGAAGGTAGATGAATTGGTCGTTGCGAAGGAAAAGGAAATAATGACCTTGTAAATGGTGAGAAAAAGTCGGATTCTTTCAAATAAAAATATAACTTTGCCATTCTTGTTTAAGAATGGTTTTTTTTATTTATGAAGAACGTTATTCTATTAGTTTTCATGTCTATTTGTTCTATAACTTTCGCAGAGGACAAAATAGAAGTTGAGCGAGATTCTTTGGCTCCTGTTCTAGTTGCAAAAGACACTGTGAAATCAAGTGAAGAAAATCCGTTGATTAGGCAGAGCCTTTTTATCGTGCCAATGGGCTATTATCAGGAAGAAACGAGTGTCGCATTAGGAGTTGTTGGAGGATATTATCTCAAAAGTAATAGTTTAAGCAAAATTAGCAGTCTTGGTGGAAGTATTGTTTATACTTTCCGTAACCAGTTTATGGCGAATCTTACTCCGAAATTTTATACGAAAAATGAACGATTCTTTTTCACTGGAAATATTAACATAAGATATTATCCTGATTTTTACTATGGTATAGGAAATGTTCGCACAAAATATAAAGAACCTTATATCGCTCGAAATTTTCAACTGGTTTTTCAGCCATCCACTTTTATTACTGGAAATTGGCAACTTGGGCTTTCTTTTATGTTGCGGGGGGAAAATGTTATTGATGGACAAACCTACTCGGAAACAAAACAAGAAATATTTACTCGTTATGGCAATGCGGGATGGAGTCCTTATGTTATGTTTGGTGTAGGAGTTTTATCGGTATATGATACTAGGGATAATTTGTTTTATCCTCAGAAATATGGAAACTTCTTTAAGGTCGCATTCCTGAATTACAATAAATTTATAGGAAGTTCATTTAATGTAAATTCATTCAATGTTGACTTTAGGCAATATCTTCCGACTTTTTTAAGTCAGATGTTTGTCTATCAGCTTTATTTTGATTGTCGTTTAGGTAATGATATTCCCTTTCAAATGTTGCCTTCTGTTGGAGGGGTAGATAATATGAGAGGCTTTAGAGAGAAAATCTTTGTTGATAATACTTTTTTTCAATTCCAAACTGAATATAGAGTTCCTCTTTGGAAGAGATTAAAAGCTTCGTTTTTTTGTTCCACTGGAGATGTTTTAGATATATATAATCCTATTATTCAGAAAATAAAATTTTCTTATGGTGGAGGGTTGCGTTGTCGGATAAATGATGCTCGTGTCAATTTAAGAGCAGATTTTGCTTTTAATAATTATGGAGGATATCAATTTTACATAGATGCCATGGAGGCTTTTTAATAAAAATGGAAGGATTGGTTGTTAAAAATACGGGGAGTAGCTATGCTGTGAAAATAGACACGGGTGAAATACTTATGTGTAAAATTAAGGGAAATTTCCGAGTAAAAGATATTCGAACAACTAATCCGGTAGCTGTTGGAGATATAGTTCTTGTTACTAAAAATGAACAAGGTTTATCTCTTATTTATGGTATATGTAACAGAAAAAATTATATTATAAGAAAATCTCCTAATTTATCTAAAGAATCACATATTATTGCCGCCAACATTGATCAGGCAATGCTATTGATAACTATCAATCATCCGAAAACTTCTACTGTGTTTATCGATAGGTTTTTGGTCTCCGCAGGAGTTTATAATATCCCTGTGGTTTTGGTCTTTAATAAAATAGATCTTTATTCTTCCGAAGAAATAAAATATTTGGATGCCTTGCAGTTTTTGTATGAGAATATAGGTTATTTGTGTATTCGCACGTCTGTAAAAACATTAGAGGGAATAGAGACTCTGAAACAGCAATTGGGAAATAAGGTTACTCTTTTCTCTGGTAATTCGGGGGTCGGCAAATCCAGTATGATAAATGCCATAGATGAAACTCTTTCTCTAAGAACAGGGATTGTTTCAGAAAGCCATGATAAGGGAATACATACTACCACTTTTTCTGAAATGTTCGTGATAGCCGGAGGTTATATTATAGATACTCCTGGCGTTAAAGGATTTGGTGTCGTAAATGTAGATCCGGCAGAAGTAGGTCATTATTTTCCTGAGATTTTTGAGAAATCGAAGGATTGCAAGTATTATAATTGTACACACATCAACGAACCTGGATGTGCTGTCGTGTCTGCCGTTGAAAAGCATCAAATTAGTCAGTCCCGCTATACCAGCTATTTAAGCATATTTGAAAATAAAGATTCTTCAAAATATCGATAGACCAATATAATTTTTTTGTGAAGATAACGTTATATTTTCATAGGAATGATTTAAAAAAACCTTTCTCTCATACATATTCATTATGACTTCTATTTATGACGCCCGTCAAAAACTTAAAATGCTCTTTACAGGGTTGGCTGTGATTATTGCTATAGGTTCGTTTATTATTACTGAGAGTTTGGTGAAAAGACTTTCAAGGGAAGAACAAACCCGAATGGAAATATGGGCTAATGCAACCAAAGAGCTTGTTCGAATGAATGAAGATTGTGATATTACTTTTGTACAACAGGTAATAGAGGCTAATACAACAATTCCCGTAGTTTTAGTTGATGCTAAAGGTAATGCTCTTTCGTATAGAAACATAGAAGTGCAATCTGAGAAAGAATTGCCCGCTCTAATTCTTGATTATAAAAAGAAAAATGCACCTATCGTGATTAATCTTGGAGATAATCAAATTCAACGTTTGTATTATGGAAATTCTGTATTACTGACTTACTTATCCTATTTTCCATTTATACAGTTGATTGCCGTGTTTTTATTTTTAGTCTTTGTTATTTGGGCTTTATTAAGTACAAAAAAGGCCGAACAAAATAAAGTTTGGGTTGGCTTGTCAAAAGAAACAGCTCACCAATTAGGGACACCCATATCTTCATTAATGGCTTGGACTGAAATATTAAAAACAAAGTACCCCGAAGATCCTTTGTTGTTTGAAATGGAAAAAGATGTAAGTAGATTGAGAACTATTGCCGAGAGGTTTTCTCAAATCGGATCAAAAACGGAATTGGAGTTGGTGAATTTAAACCAGGCTCTTGCAGATACGTTGCAGTATCTTCGAACTAGACTTTCTAAGAAGGTTGATATTCAGTTAAATATGGAAGATGAGGTTTTCTGTCATATTAATATTTCATTATTTGAATGGGTAATCGAAAATTTGTGTAAAAATGCAGTAGATGCAATGGATGGGGAGGGCAAAATAAACATATCTCTTCTTTCTAGAGGAAAGGAGATAAGAATAGACGTTGCCGATTCCGGAAAAGGAATGACCAAAAAAAACATGCGAAAAATATTTAATCCAGGATTTACTACTAAGAAAAGAGGCTGGGGTTTAGGTTTATCTTTGGCAAAACGTATTGTAGAAGACTACCACAAAGGTAAGATTTTTGTAAGAAAGACAGAGGTTGGTAAGGGGACAGTCTTTAGAATTGTTTTTTATAGAGAGTCAGAAAAGTGATTTTCTGCCGATGAAAGAATTGTGTCTGGGTGTAAAAATAGCACATTAAATTTTTTTTGATGGAATTTTATAAGTGTCACACTGACAATTGTTTATGTTATTTTGTGATAAAACAAATCTAAAAAGGCTCATTTTTTTGTTTAAGTAAAGTAAAAATTAGTAACTTTGCCCCACTTTTATAAACTATAGCTGTGTCAGAACTAAGAATATATGATGTTCCCTTGAGAAGTATGACCACATTCAGTGCTGAATATGATTATGACTTGGGAAGTTATTATTTTTCTAGTATAGGTGATTCAGATATAGAAGGCGGAGAGGTCAAATCGCACATCGTTGTTCAGAAGCAAAGCGATTCTTATGAACTGAAGTTTAGTTTTTCCGGATATGTTCTTGTTCCTTGTGATCGGTGCTTAGAATTGATGAAACAGCCTGTTTTATCAGAGAATAAGTTAGTCGTGAAGTTTGGAGAGGAATACCGTGAAGAAAGTGATGAGTTGATTGTTGTACCTGAAATTGATGGATTTGTGAACGTCGCTTGGTATATGTTTGAATTTATCAATTTATCAATTCCTATGCAACATATTCATTCCGAAGGGGGCTGTAATCGCGAAATGGAAGAAAAGTTGCGAGTTTATTCTGCTGATATAAGAGATAATGAAGGAAATACTCAGATAGATCCAAGATGGGATATTCTGAAATCAATAAAAAAGAATAATTAATATCTAAATACATAAAGAGATGGCACATCCAAAAAGAAAACAATCAAAAAGCAGAACTGCTAAAAGAAGAACTCACGATAAAGCAGTAGCACCTACAATGGCAGCATGTTCCAACTGTGGATCTTTGCATATTTATCACACTGTATGTGGAGAATGTGGCTATTATAGAGGCAAATTGGCTGTAGAAAAAGCTGTTAATGCATAAAATCATGATTTTTTTATAAAAGTTGATAGCCTTGGTCTGGAGGATCTAGGGCGGGTCTTTTTTTATAATAATTCGACGTATGGAAAAAAAAATAAAAGCAGTAATTACTGGGATAGGTGGATACGTTCCCGATACCATTTTGGATAATGAAGAGTTGAGTCGTATGGTGGATACGAATGATGAGTGGATAATGACGCGTATTGGAATTAAGACTCGGCATATTTTAGGGGAGAAGAAGGGATCTGCATATATGGGAATTAAGGCTGTAGAAGAGTTGGTGGAAAAGACGGGTGTTAATTTGAAAGAAATAGACCTTGTCGTTTGTTGTACTACGACTCCTTCTTTTGTTTTTCCATCCAATTCTTCCCTTATTTGTGGTGCTTTGGGAATAAAATCTGCATATAGTTTTGATTTGGCCGGAGCTTGTTCCGGGTTTCTTTTTGGCTTGGAAAATTGCTCGGCACTTATAGAGTCAGGTCGATACAAAAAGATTATTTTGGTGGCAGCTGAAAAAATGTCTGCTATAACGAATTATGAAGATAGAACTACTTGTCCTTTGTTTGGTGATGGTGCTGCAGCTGTTTTGTTAGAACCCACTACAGATGATCTTGGGGTGATTGATTCTTTCTTGCGTGTTGACGGTTTGGGTCAAAGTCATTTGCATCAAAAGGCTGGAGGGTCCGAGCGTCCTGCAAGTATAGAAACTGTTACAAACAGAGAACATTTTGTGTATCAAGAGGGTCCTGCTGTATTTAAGCATGCAGTGTCTGATATGTCCGCAGTAACTGAGGGAATAATGAAACGTAATCATCTCACCGCTGCTGATTTGTCTTGGTTTGTTCCACATCAAGCAAATATGAGAATTATAGAAGCTGTAGGCAAGAGAATAGATTTACCTAAAGAGAAGATATTGATAAATATAGAAAATTTTGGTAATACCTCAGCAGCATCTGTCCCATTGTGTTTGTGGGATTTTGAATCTAGATTGAGAAAGGGTGACAATATTATTCTTGCTGCTTTTGGTGCTGGTTTTTCATGGGGTAGTGTTTATCTTAAGTGGGGATATGATGCTGTGAAGTAATAAATTCCGTTCAAAAGTTTAGTTATTTTTGTTTTTATTCTAAAAAAATATTTACTTTGCTTCGTAAAACTTTGACAGATGAGGTTGATTCTAAATAACAATTGGTGGTGGCAATCTTGCTTATTATAAGGAGGATTATTCGTTGTGTTGTTATTTGTTAAATATAGACCGTAGGATATCCTCCTACGGTTTTTTAATTTTTTAGACGGGTAATATGAGTAAGTTGGTTTTCAAATATTTGGAATTATTTGTTTTTCGATGGTGAAAGTTGCCATTTGAATACTTCAAGAATCATTATAAACATTAATAAACGAAATAAAATATATAGTAGAATGAAAACGACAAAAAAAATAGTTTTAAGCGAGAACGAAATGCCAGAGGCATGGTATAATATTATGGCAGATATGAAAAATAAGCCGATGCCTCCTCTTAATCCGGTAACAAGGGAACCTCTTAACCCTTCTGATTTGGAACCTATTTTTGCAAAAGAATTGATTAAGCAAGAAATGTCAACAGAACGTTGGATTGAAATTCCTGACGAAGTACGTGACTTGTATCGTATTTACAGACCTACTCCTCTGGTAAGGGCTTCCGGCTTGGAAAAAGCATTGGATACACCAGCTAAAATCTATTTTAAGAATGAGAGTGTTAGCCCTGTTGGTTCTCATAAATTAAATTCAGCTATTCCTCAAGCCTATTACAATAAAATACAGGGAGTTAAATCTATTACAACAGAAACCGGTGCGGGACAATGGGGATGTGCTATGAGTGTTGCTTGCAAACATTTCGGACTTAATTTACAAGTGTTCATGGTAAAGGTTAGTTACGAACAAAAACCTTATCGGAAGTCTATTATGAATGTTTATGGTGCAAATGTGGTTGCATCACCAAGTAATTTAACTGAAATAGGGAGAAAAATGCAACAAGACTTTCCCGGAACAAGCGGAAGTTTGGGTATGGCTATTTCGGAAGCTGTCGAAATGGCAGTAAAGGGAGAAAATACAAAATATACTTTGGGAAGCGTTCTTAACCATGTTTCTTTGCACCAAACGGTTATTGGTTTGGAAGCTGAAAAACAAATGGAAATAGCCGGAGATTATCCTGACATTGTTATAGGATGTTTTGGCGGGGGGTCAAATTTTAGTGGAATTGGCTTTCCATTTTTGAGACATAAATTAACCGGAGGGAAAGATATCCGTTTGATAGCGGTAGAACCAGCTTCTTGCCCCAAACTTACACGAGGAAGGTTTATGTATGATTTGGGGGATACGGAAGGATTTACGCCTTTATTACCAATGTATACTTTGGGTCATGAGTTTGAACCTGCTGAAATTCATGCGGGAGGGCTTCGTTATCATGGAGCAGGAAGTATTACTAGTCAATTGAAAAAGGACGGTCTTATTGAAGCAGAAGCTATTAAGCAATTAGAAACGTTTGAAGCAGGAATTTTGTTTGCACGTTCGGAAGGTATTATCCCTGCTCCAGAATCTTGTCATGCTATCGCAATGGCTATTCGCGAGGCTAACAAAGCTAAGGAAGAAGGAAAAGAAAAGGTTATTTTGTTTAATCTTTCAGGACATGGTTTGGTTGATATGGCTGCTTATGATAAATACTTATCGGGTGCTTTGACGAATTATGAGGTAACCCAAAGCGAGATTGATGCCAGTCTTGCAAAATTGCAATAGGGAGTTTAATTTTGATGTAACACTATAAATCCATAACAAAAAACTACAAGGTTTTAATCCTTGTAGTTTTTTGTTATATTTAATAGGAACAAGGTTATTTGTCTAAATTAATCGCATAGTAAGCTACCATTCCGTTGGGATAAGCTCCTATAATGAACAAAACTTTATTTTTTTCTTCCCTGCTAGCACTATCAAATACTGATTGTATATCAGCTTTTGTATGAATTTCCTGATCGTTTATTTTTATTATTATATAGCCGTTTTTTATTCCTTGTTCTTGTAATTTTCCTCTGTTAAGAGAAGCAATTTGCACGCCATAATTTAATCCTAATTGTTCTTTTGTTTGGTTGTCAATTTCCTTAAAAGTTGCTCCTAAAATCTTGGAAATATTTGCCTCGGAAGAAACAATATCCGTACTGCCCTGTTGATTTTTTAATTCCACGGAAAAGTTTAAGTCCTTTTCATCTCTTGTCACTTGCAATGAGATTTTGTCACCGGGTCTATACCTGCTTATTTGTTCTTGCAATTCAGCGACAGATTTTGTTGCATTATCATTAACGTGTGTGATAATATCGCCATCCTTTACTCCTCCCTTTTCTGCGGCACTGTTTTTTGTGACAGTAGCGACATAAGCCCCTTCCAACGTCTTTAGATTTTTTTCTTTTGCCAATTCGCTGGTTATATCTCTAATTTGCACACCCAAAATGGCACGTTGAACTATTCCGTATTGTCGAAGGTCTGAAAC
>DAIMYQ010000003.1:40438-44129 GCA_036734385.1 Paludibacteraceae bacterium
TATTTAGGTTAAACGATAACGTTTTATATCATAATTTAAAAATCAAAAAATATGCCAATAACAGCCTGTCTATTATTGGTTTGAATAATTTTAACGGTCTATTCTGACGATTACAAAAAAATTAACACGTTTTTTATAAAAGATATTGTTTTTAATTTTTTTCCTACTATTTAGTACTTCTATTATTCAATAATCTAAATGCTATAAGTATATTTATGGTATTTGGACAGGTTCTTGTTTTGCTATTAGGAATTCCTTGTCAGGGTAGAGTCGGAATTCCATTAGATGGCGGGTTATTATTGAGAGTTATAGCAGGGTCGGGTACTCTTGTTGCTTTCTTCAAGAAAGGTAAAAAAGGATAATAATCTTTTTGATAAGGAGGAGCAGGGAATCCTCAGGATTTTGTGTTTGAGGATTTCTTTTGTGTGTATATTCAGGGTAAATACTTTAGTTAAGTTTTTTGTTAAGTATAACAATTTTACTACTTTTGTGCGTGATTTGCTGAAATGTGATTTTTTCATCAATAATAATACTAAAAAAATAAAAATTATGTGGTTAATTGACTCTTCAATTGGGAGAAAGCTGATTATGAGCATTACAGGCATCTGTTTGGTGCTGTTTTTGACGTTTCATGGTGTAATGAATCTTGTTTTAATCTTTTCACCGGAAGGATACAATATGATTTGTGGCTTTTTAGGTGCTAATTGGTATGCTCTTGTTGCTACTTTGGTATTGGCTGCCGGTTTTATCATACATATTTTGTATGCGTTTTATCTTACTCTTCAAAATTTACGGGCACGTGGTAAAGAACGTTATGCTGTAACAGAAAGACAAGAAGGCGTAGAATGGTCATCAAAAAATATGTTGGTGTTAGGGCTTATTATCATAGGTTTTCTTGGATTGCACTTGTATAACTTTTGGTTTAAAATGCAATTTGCAGAATTAACAGGTCTTCATACCGGAGCATATGATCCAAAGAATGGTGCTGCTTATGTAACGGAGTTATTTGCTAATCCAATTTATTGCATTGTCTATCTTGTATGGTTGGGAGCTTTGTGGTTCCACCTTACCCACGGTGTATGGAGTGCACTACAGTCTCTTGGACTTAACAATAAAATATGGTTGACACGTGTAAAAGCAATTGCTAATGTTGTATCAACTCTTGTTGTTTTATTATTCGTTGCTGTGGTAGTTTTCTGTTTTGTATCGTCCTTAATTTAATTCGTAACTCGTAACTATAACAAATATGGCTAAAAAAGAAAATATTGTCGAAACCGCCAAAGAAATTAAAGACATAATTGTGGACGCGGTTACGGATCAAGAAACCGTAGAGGCTGCAAAAATTATTAAAGATGCAACCAAAGAAGCATTGGGAAAGGTTGTGGATACCATACAGCAAGCTTCAGTGTCTTCCACTAAGATCGATGCAAAAATTCCGGAAGGACCTCTTGCTCAAAAGTGGAGTAATTATAAAGACCATCAGAAATTGGTAAATCCATCGAACAAACGTCGTTTGGATATCATCGTTGTTGGTACCGGATTGGCGGGAGCTTCTGCTGCTGCTTCTCTTGCTGAATTGGGATTTAATGTGCTAAATTTCTGTATTCAGGATTCTCCTCGTCGTGCACATTCTATTGCTGCACAAGGGGGTATCAATGCTGCAAAAAATTATCAAAATGATGGAGACTCTGTTTACCGTCTTTTCTACGATACTATTAAAGGGGGAGACTATCGTGCTCGTGAAGCCAATGTGTACCGCTTGGCAGAAGTCTCAAATAATATTATTGATCAATGTGTAGCTCAAGGAGTCCCTTTTGCTCGTGAATACGGTGGCTTGTTAGATAACCGTTCTTTTGGGGGAGCCCAAGTTTCACGAACCTTTTACGCAAAAGGTCAAACTGGTCAACAATTGTTGCTTGGTGCATATTCTGCATTGAGTCGTCAAATAGGTAAAGGGGCTGTGAAATTATTTCCACGTCATGAAATGTTGGATGTCGTTGTAATTGATGGGCGTGCTCGTGGTATCATTGCTCGTAATTTGACAACCGGTAAAATCGAACGTTATTTTGCTCATGCAGTTGTTGTAGGTTCCGGCGGCTATGGAAATACGTTTTTCCTTTCTACTAATGCAATGGCCTCAAATGGTTCTGCTGCTATGCAGATGTACCGTAAGGGAGCATATTTTGCAAACCCTGCCTATGCTCAAATTCACCCCACTTGTATTCCTGTTCATGGAGAATTTCAATCAAAATTGACTTTGATGTCTGAATCACTTCGTAATGATGGTCGCATTTGGACTCCAAAGAAAAAAGAAGATGCTGAAGCAATTCGTGCAGGTAAGTTGAAACCTACCGATTTGAGGGAAGAAGATCGTGATTATTATTTGGAGCGTCGTTATCCAGCTTTTGGTAATTTAGTTCCTCGTGATGTAGCTTCTCGTGCTGCCAAAGAACGTTGTGATGCAGGTTATGGTGTTGGAGCTACCGGTTTGGCTGTTTACCTTGATTTTTCTGATGCAATTAATCGTTTAGGAGAAAATGTAGTTCGTGCTCGTTATGGTAACCTTTTCCAGATGTATGAAAAAATTGTTGATGAAAATCCCTATAAGACTCCTATGATGATTTACCCTGCTATTCACTACACAATGGGAGGTATTTGGGTTGATTATGAATTGCAAACATCCGTTAAGGGATTGTTTTGTATTGGAGAAGCAAATTTCTCTGACCATGGAGCTAACCGTTTGGGAGCTTCTGCTTTGATGCAAGGGTTGGCAGATGGATATTTTGTATTGCCTTATACTATTCAGAATTATTTAGCAGACCAAATCCAAGTGCCTCGTATGAGTACTGAGTTGCCTGAGTTTGCTGAAGCTGAAAAAGCTGTTGAGGATAAAGTTAAAAAAATAATGAGTATTCAGGGTAAATGTTCTGTAGATAGTATCCATCGTGAACTTGGACTAATAATGTGGGATTTTGTCGGCATGGGCAGAAATAAAGCAGGTTTGGAAAAAGCTTTAGCTAAAATTAAAGAGGTCAGAAAAGAATTTTGGAGTAATGTTTATGTTCCAGGAAAAGCAGATGGTTTGAATGTTGAACTGGAGAAGGCTATTCGTTTAGCTGATTTTATTGAAATTGGTGAATTAATGGCTCGTGATGCCTTAAATCGTGAAGAATCTTGTGGCGGTCACTTCCGTGAGGAATACCAAACTCCTGATGGTGAGGCTTTGCGTAATGATGATAAATTTTCATATGCGGCTTGTTGGAAGTACATGGGAGAAGGACAGGAGCCCTGTATGTTGAAAGAAAATCTTGAATACGAGTTTGTTAAACGTCAACAAAGAAATTATAAAGCTTGATAATAACTGTAGTATGGAAAAAACAATAAATATAACGCTAAAAGTATGGCGTCAAGCAGGTCCAAAAGAAAAAGGGAGTTTTGAGACCTATGCATTAAAAAACATATCTACTGATAGTTCTTTCCTCGAAATGATGGATATTTTGAATGAACAACTTATCAGTGAACGCAAAGAGCCTATAGTATTTGATCATGATTGTAGGGAGGGAATTTGTGGTATGTGCTCGCTCTATATCAACGGACACCCTCATGGACCTGACGGAGAAATTACTACTTGTCAATTGCATATGAGAAAATTCAAAGACGGTGAAACGATAACTGTTGAACCGTGGAGATC
>DAIMYQ010000003.1:44229-88054 GCA_036734385.1 Paludibacteraceae bacterium
TGCATATGAGAAAATTCAAAGACGGTGAAACGATAACTGTTGAACCGTGGAGATCGGCTGCATTTCCGGTTATTAAGGATCTTATGGTCAATAGAGGAGCTTATGATCAAATTATACAGGCAGGAGGTTTTGTTTCTGTAAATACAGGTGGTGTACCTGATGGAAACGCGATTTCTATTCCAAAACCAAAAGCTGATGAAGCAATGGATGCGGCTTCTTGTATTGGGTGTGGAGCTTGTGCAGCGGCTTGTAAAAATGGTTCAGCGATGCTGTTTGTGGCAGCGAAAGTTAGCCAATTGGCACTATTGCCTCAGGGGCAAGTAGAACGTGCTACTCGTGCAAAAGCAATGGTTGCAAAAATGGACGAACTTGGATTCGGTAACTGTACAAATACGGGTGCTTGTGCTGCGGAATGTCCTAAAAATGTTTCTATTAGCCATATTGCTCGTCTGAATAGAGAATTCTTATCAGCTAAGTTCAAAGACTAAATAAGGAAGAGTAAGTATAAAAAATGAGGGGCATTTCAGTTTTTGAAATGCCCCTCATTTTTTGTTAGTATTAATTCTTCATCATCTCTTTGGTTAAATTGCCAACCCAAGAACGTGGTATAAAACTTAAAAAGAAAGCATTTGCTTTGTTCCTAAATCCGTGGATACTTAGTGCTTTTCTTTTCATCATTCTTTTGTAACCATATTCTGCTACTTCTTTGGCTGTAGCAACCGCTAAAATTTTTGAGTGCAATAGAGTCCTTTCGGAGTGTGCCGTTTCATGAAATTTACTATCCGTTACACCTGGACACAAGGTCGTTATACTTACGTTAGTTCCTTTTAGTTCTTTATTCACAGCTTCTGAAAGACTCATTACAAAGGCTTTAGATGCAGCATATCCTGCCATAAATGGAATAGGTTGAAAGGATGCTGTGGAAGCTACATTCATTATTCTGCCAAATTTTTTTGCTTTCATGTCAAGAGCAAAGCTATGCGTAAAATAGGCTAAGGTTATCATGTTCAGCTGGAACATATTAAGTTGTTTTTCCCATTCAGAATCAACAAAATCTGCATTAACCCCAAATCCGGCGTTATTAATGACATATTCTACGGTAATATTTTTTGCTTTTAAATCGTTATAAATAAATTTGGCATTTTCTAATATTGTCAGGTCTTTAGCATAGTAAGTTGCCTGGATACCTTTGGCGGTAAATGTTTCGACCATTTGTCGTAATTTTGATTCGTTACGAGCCACCAAAATTAGTTCAAATTTGTTTTGGGCAAATATTTTTGCAAGTTCGTATCCGATTCCTTCGGTAGCTCCTGTAATAAAAGCTGTTTTCATTTGTGTGTGAATTTTAATTAGTTCTACAAATATACCTTTTGTTTTTGTAAATAAAAATAGCATCATCGGTCAATAAAAAAACATAAAAATACTCGTATATTTGTGTTCACTTACAGCTATAAAAATGATAGACCAATCCACCATAGACAGAATAATAAACACGGCTCAAATAGTTGATGTGGTGGAAGATTTCGTTTCATTACGGAAACGTGGCGTAAATTTTATAGGATTGTGTCCTTTTCACGATGAAAAAACGCCATCATTTACGGTTTCTCCTGCGAAAAATATTTGTAAATGTTTTGGCTGTGGAAAAGGAGGTTCTCCTGTTAACTTTATTATGGAGCATGAACACATGTCTTTTCATGATGCACTTCGATATTTAGCTAAAAAATATAACATTGAAATAGTTGAAAAAGAAGTCTCGCAGGAAGAAATGCAAAAGCGAAATGATAGAGATAGTATGTTTATCCTTAATGGTTTTGCCCAAAATTACTTTAGTGAGATTCTTTGGAAAGATGATGAGGGAAGAAGTGTTGGAATGTCGTATTTCAAGGAACGCGGTTTTCAGGATGACATTATTCGGAAATTTGGACTTGGCTATAGCCTCGAAAAATACAATGCTTTAGCAGATACGGCTCAATCCAAGGGTTATAAAAAGGAATTTTTACTAAAGACAGGTTTGTGTGCTGAACGTGGTGACGGAAAAATAGCAGATAGGTTCAGAGGACGAGTGATGTTTCCTGTTCACTCTATTTCCGGAAAAATAGTAGCTTTTGGTGGAAGAATTTTAAAAACTGACGAAAAGACAGCTAAGTATGTTAACTCTCCTGAATCCGAAATTTATCATAAAAGTAATGAGTTGTACGGCATTTATTTTGCCAAACAAAGTATTGTAAAAAATGATTGTTGTTTTTTGGTGGAAGGATATACCGATGTCTTATCAATGTTTCAAGCCGGCATCGAAAATGTTGTGGCTTCATCGGGAACAGCTTTGACTCCTCCTCAGATTCGATTAATTCACCGTTTCACATCTAATATTACTGTCTTGTATGATGGAGATGCTGCAGGAATAAAGGCTTCTATTAGGGGGATTGATTTGTTGTTGGAGGAAGGCATAAACGTCAAGGTCGTTTTACTCCCCAATGGAGAAGATCCTGACTCTTTTGCTAAACAACAAAATGCAGTTGACTTTATAGAGTATATCAATAAACATCAAACGGATTTTATTCATTTTAAGTCACAATTATTACTCGAAGAAGCGGGCAAGGATGTGGCTAAAAAAGCGCATTTAATTACGGATATCGTGCAAAGTATTGCGATTATTCCCGATAATATTATGCGTTCTGTCTATATAAAAGAATGTGCCAAAAGATTTGAAATAGGAGAGGATGTCCTAATTGCCGAAGTAAATAAAATACGGAGAACATCCTCCTTAAAAAAAGAGTTAAAAACACAAACAAGTGATTATCAAGAATATTCAAATAGTCAAGTTTCTTACGAAGCTCCGAAAACGGAATCGGCAGTTTTAGCTAAAGAAGAGAAACCTTTTGCCTATTTACAAGAACAAAATATACTTCGTTGCATTATTCGGTATGGAAAACAGACCCTTCAGATTCAAGATGAGAATGGGAGTCCGATTACGATGTCTGTTTTTGATTTTATTGCTAATGATATGGTAGCGGATAATGTTTCTTTGGAATATCCTTTGCATAAAAAAATAATTGAAGAAATAAAAGTCATTATAAGTGATGAAAATAATGATATGGAACATTATTTCTTAAATCATCCCGATTCTGAAATTCGTAAATATGTTTTTGACATCACTACTGAAAAATACACATTGAGTAGTATTCATAAAAAATATAAACAGTTTGAAAATGAGGGAGATAGATTGGAAATCCTTATTCCGAAGATTTTAGTGGAATATAAAGACAAGGTAATAACACATTATTATGACGAACTCACTAAAAAGATAAAAGATGCCCAAAATGAGGGCGATGAGGAAACTATAACAAAATTATTAAAGCAACAGACCGAATTGAACCAAATTCGCCAAATTTTGGCAAAACACTCTGGCGAAAGGACCGTTTTAAAAATATAATATATCATGAAATTTACCATGTCAGATTTATTGAAAGAAGATATTTGGAGGAACTTTTATAAACTTAGCCAAATACCTCGTCCATCGGGATGTATGCAGGAAGTTGCCGATTTTATAGAGGATTTTGGTAAAAATTTAGGACTTGAAACCCTGCGAGACAAAGCAAACAATATAATCATAAGAAAACCTGCTACACTAGGATATGAAAATTGCAAAACAATTATTTTGCAAAGTCATCTCGATATGGTGCCTCAAAAAAATGAGGGGACAGTTCACGATTTTACCAAAGACCCTATTTCTTTACTAATACAAGAAAATTGGCTTACAGCTGATGGAACAACTCTTGGTGCCGATAATGGCATTGGGGTGGCTGCTATATTGGGCGTTTTAGAACAAAAAAACTTACCACATGGCAACATTGAAGCTTTGTTTACTGTCGATGAAGAAAATGGTATGAATGGTGCTTTCGCCTTGGCTGATGATGTTTTGAAAGGGGATATTTTGCTCAATTTGGATTCCGAAGATGAACATGAATTGATTGTAGGATGTTGTGGTGCCGTAAAGGTTGAATGTAATTTTCCTTTTGTAAAAGAATCAGTACCGGTAGGGGATAAGGCTTTTAAAATAGCTGTTGTGGGATTACAAGGCGGTCATTCAGGAATAGATATACACTTGCAACGGGCTAATGCTAATAAACTACTTTTCCATTTTCTGAAAACGTTGGTATGTGATTTCGAAGCAAGATTAGCTTTTGTTGAAGGAGGAGATGTCGTAAATGCTATTCCAAGAGAATCTTTTGCCGTTATAACTATACCTAAAGGTGGTGAAGATGATTTATTTGATGTTACACAGGAATTTCTGGAAATATATAAAACAGAATATAGCACCCTAGAACCAACGTTGAATTTAACAGTTGAACCAACAGAAATTCCTGATGGATTATTCCCTGAATTTGTTCAGGATGATCTTATAAATGCTGTTGTTGCAGTGCCTAATGGTGTTTATCGTTACATGCCAAATTTAAAAGATTCGGTAGAAACATCCTCAAACTTGGGTATTATAAAAACCATGGAAACAAATGTGACGGTCGAATTTCTTGTTCGAAGTGTATTGGAATCAATGAAAGGAGAAGTGCGTTCGATGATAGAAAGTGCTTTTTCGTTGGCTGGTGCAAAAATCAATGTTTTCGGAAATTATGAAGGATGGATGCCTGAGTCTTGTTCTGAAATTCTTTCTCTTGCACAAGAAAAATATGTGTCTGTTTTTGGAAGAGAATCTCTGACAAAAACTATACATGCCGGTTTGGAGTGTGGAATTATTGGAAGTAAGTATCCGTGTCTGGATATGATTTCTTTTGGACCGACTATTAAATACCCTCATTCGCCCAATGAAAGGGTCGATATAGGTAGTGTAGAAAGATTTTGGGAATTTTTGAAAATCGTGTTGGCTAGTGCTCCTCAAAAAAAATAGAAAATTCAATTATCTAATATTTTTCTTACTTTTTCTTGGTCTGACGAAAGTTGAATAGATAAAGCTTCTTTGCTAACAAATTTCACTTCTTTTCGGAGAAATGCGATGAAGTAAACTTTGATTTGTTGTTCATAAATATTTTGGTCGAAGTCTAGTATATGAACCTCGATGGTCTTTTCGTTACTTTCATTAAAAGTAGGTCGAGAACCAATGTTTGCCATTCCTTTGTATTTTTTACCTTTAATTTCTACAAAAACGGCATATACTCCGTCCATGGGAATCAGTAAGTGTGTATCCGATATTTTTAGATTAGCAGTGGGAAAGCCTATCGTTCTACCTATTTGAAAACCTTTAACCACAGTGCCTTTCAAAAAATAATTGTATCCAAGATAATCGCTTACGGCAGTAATATTTCCTTGCAATATCTCCCGGCGGATAAGAGACGAACTTATACAAACATTATTTTCCCAATAAGCACCTTCTTCTTCTACTTCTATTCCAAGTGTGTTGCCATAAGATTTATAGGTTTCAAAGCTGTTTTTTTGTGCATCGGAACCAAAATGGTGATCATATCCTACCAACAAATATTTAGTATGTAAAGCCTCAAAAAGAATTTCTTTGATGAACTCGGTGGAGGTCAGTTGGGCAAATTTTTTTGTAAAAGGTAACATGGCACAAATATCAACAGCTTGTTTTTCCAAAAGACATAGGCGTTCTGCTTGCGTGTTTAATAATTGAGGAATGTAACTTGTTTGTAAGGTTTCTCTTGGGTGTGCACGAAAGGTAACTACAACCGATTGCAAATGCCGTAGCGTAGCTTCTCGTTTTAGTCTCGATAAAAGAGCAACATGACCCTTGTGTACCCCATCAAAAAAGCCAACCGTTACGGCAGAATTTTGGAAAATATCAGAAGGTATTTCGGTTATGATTTTCATGTTTTTATTGCTCAAAAATATAAAACTAGAGCAAAGATACGAACAAATGCGAAAAGTCTTCCTGTTCTTTTGCCAAATACGTCTGAAATTTCAATCCTTTAGCCATTTCGATATTTGTCCTTCCATCGTCAATAAACAAACTTTCTTGAGGAAGGATGGCGGAGTCTCGAATCATAAAATCAAATATTTCCTTTGCCGGTTTGTTTTGATGTATCTCATAAGACAAGTAACATTTGTCAAAATAATCAGATAAATTATGCCCGTCCTTTTCAAAATACTTGCGTTTTATTTCCGGAAAGTGGATTGCATTTGTATTGCTAAGCATAAACACTTTGTAGCTTTTTTTCAGTTCAAGGAGCAAATCCAATTTTTTTTGTGGAATATCCAACAAGAAGGCAAACCATGCTTCTTTTATTTCTTCATCATCAATATTTTTCTTTACTTTTTCCCTTATTATTGCGTAAAATTTCTCGGGGCTAATAGTACCTCTTTCTAACTGGAGGAAAAAATCAGCTTGAACATATTCGCCAATAAAATTTTCCACATCCTCAAATCCCAACTTTTTAAAAGCATTGATGCAAGCCTGCTTATTCAAATCAATAAGGACTCCGCCCATATCAAAAACTATATTTTTCAGCATATTTTGATGTAAAATTTGTCGATTTTCAAAAAAAAAATTACCTTTGTCTCCGCTTCTTAGGAAGCAGACAATTAATTTTGTTTCGGGCCTATAGCTCAGTTGGTTAGAGCACCGGACTCATAACCCGTAGGTCCTTGGTTCAAGTCCAAGTGGGCCCACCAAATGAAAAAGGAGAGTTTATGCTCTTCTTTTTTTATTTAAGTCATCTTTAGGAAAACCCTTAGCTTTTTCAGCTTCCTTCAAGGTGCAAAGAAACAACATTTTGAAAAGACTAACCATCCTTTTGTTACATTTATTTCTATCTCAGAAAATTTGATAATTGTTTTTCATTTTCTTTAATCAAAGAAATGGAAAATTTTCTTGTTTCAATTCGTACTCTTTTTTTAATAAATTAAGAAATAGAGATATAATTTTTTAGAATAAAAACACTAGCTTTGTTAACTGTTATTATGTCCTGAATTTGAACTAAGAACCGATAAGTATTTCATTATGGGAAATTTAGAATTTGCATTAATATTGATCGTCATAGGTGTAATTGTGGTACTTCTGATATTGATAATAATTACGCAAGGGTTGACTATTTTTATTAACAAATACATACCAGAAAAATCTACTGTTGTTAGTAAAAAAGAAAAAAATGTTCAACAGAACGTTGTTAACCCTACTATTGCTGAAGTTATTAGTCAAGCTGTGGGTATTATTACCAACGACAAAGGAAAAGTAATCGGCATAGAAAAAATTAAATAACAACAATAAATAAGACAACAGAAATGGAAAGAGAAATCAAGTTTTGTTTAGTATATAGGGACATGTGGCAAAGTGCTGGAAAGTACGTACCGCGGGTTGATCAGTTGGTTCGTGTAGCTCCCGAAATAATCAATATGGGTTGTTTTGCTCGTGTGGAAACTAATGGAGGAGGATTTGAACAAGTCAATTTATTGTTTGGCGAAAATCCTAACGTGGCAGTTCGTCAATGGTGTAAACCTTTCAGAGAAGCCGGAATTCAAACTCAATTGCTTGATCGTACCTTAAACGGGTTGCGCATGAGTCCTGTTCCAGTGGACGTTCGTAAGTTGTTTTACAAAGTAAAAAAAGCACAAGGGACAGATATCGCACGTTCTTTTTGCGGATTAAATGATCCTCGTAATATCATTGCTTCCATTAAATATGCAAAAGAAGCCGGAATGATTGCTCAGGCAGCGTTGTCCATCACGGTATCTAAAGTTCATACAGTTGAGTATTATTGCAACCTTGCTGATGAATTAATCGCTAATGGTGCTGATGAAATTTGTTTAAAAGATATGGCCGGTATCGGAAGACCTGCTTCCTTAGGAAAAATTGTATCCTACATCAAAACAAAATATCCTCAAATTATAGTTCAATATCACGGACAAACTGGTCCCGGATTTACTCCCGCATCTATTCTTGAGGTATGTAGGGCAGGATGTGATATAATTGATGTTGG
The DNA here is from genome assembly GCA_036734385.1 of Paludibacteraceae bacterium. GTDB lineage: Bacteria > Bacteroidota > Bacteroidia > Bacteroidales > Paludibacteraceae > JAAYPI01. The sequence goes on from DAIMYQ010000003.1 coordinate 52,173, forward strand.
AATGGAACCTCTGTCATGGGGAACAGGGCATGCAGATGTAATCATGGTGCGTGAAATGTTGAAAGATGCGGGTTTCAAAGTGCCTGAAATCAATATGGATGCTTATATGAAAGCTCGTGCCTTGACACAAGAATTTATGGATGATTTCTTGGGATATTTCATTCCTGAATCAAATCGTCGTTTACAATCGCTACTCATCGGTCCAGGACTTCCAGGCGGTATGATGGGTAGTTTGATGAATGACTTAAAGGATAATTTGACGGTTATAAATAAGTCTTTTCAGAAACAAGGAAAACCTGAAATTACAACAGGTGATTTGTTGATTCGTTTGTTTGATGAAGTCGCTTATGTCTGGCCACGAGTAGGTTTTCCTCCATTAGTAACACCATATTCTCAATATGTAAAGAATCTTGCCATTTTTAATATTATGCAAATGGCAAATGGTCAAGAACGTTGGACAATGATTCCTGATGTTGTTTGGGATATGATTCTAGGTAAATCCGGTAAATTACCCGGTGAGGTTGCACCTGAGATTGTTGAATTGGCAAAACAACAAAATCGTGAATTTTTTACTGGTGATCCCCAGTCTTTGTTTCCTGACAAATTGGAAGATTTCCGCAAAGAGATGAAAGAATCAGGGTGGGATTGCGGAAAAGACGATGAAGAATTGTTTGAGTTGGCAATGCATCCCGAACAATACCGTGCTTATAAATCAGGAAAAGCAAAGGCTAATTTCAATGCTGAACTTGCAAAAGAAAAAGCCAAGAAGAATCCTCCAATTGTAGCTCATTCTGCTCCTTTGCCTGAGACGTTAACCATAAACGTAGATGGAGGAGTATATAAAGTTGCCATTGCTTATGGCAATGAAGTAAAAAACAATTAAAAAATCAGAGGGCTACTCGAATAAAAAATAAAAGGGATGTTCTATACCTGTGGAACATCCCTTTTTTATTGCCTATTTTTCTTTTCGTTTCTTCTTTTGTGGATTTAGCTTTTTATCAAAAGCGATCTTACTTTTCTTTATGTAAATATCTTCCTTGTCTTTAGGACGAAGATCCTCATAATCAATCATATTTTTTAGTGTTACAAGGTTTTTGTCCTTTTTTGTTGGAGGTAACATAGTGCCTGATGATTGCGGATACATAACGATTTTTTCAACCTTGTTTTTCTTATTGAGATAGATGGTTAGGAAACCACTTTCCGCTTTGTTTGTTCCTACTTCTTTTAGGTTGTCTTTAATGTAGTAGATTGATTGAGCATTTCCGACTACATCAATTTTATATAGGTGATTGTTTTTTACGTAACCTGTTATCATTTTTCCCGATATTTGGTTGTATGTAGCCGTGTCTTCCTTTGAAAGCATGAAGCCCATATCTTCTACAATGAATTTTTCGACACCCCTATTTTTCGAAAATACTTGTATCGTTTTTCCTGTAATTTGATTTTTATCGCTCCAAATGATAGGAGAGTTATACATATTTAGGATAGAGTCTTTTGTATTATACGCTAAAGAGTCACATAAACCTTGAAAATCTTTTTGCCAGAATTGAACGTTGTGGCAAGCATTTATATGGGAAATAGTTGAATCTGTACGGTAAAAAATGGTGTCTGCAGTTAGAAATAAAGTGTCTTTTGAGGAATGTTCGTAAAACGTTGCATGGCGTGTAATAAATCCTTTTTCTTTTTTCTTGTTGAATTTGCCATAATTACCACCTACTGAAATTTGTTGAACAGAATCCGTTAATAACACATGTGAAAAGGCTTCGGCTATTCCTCTTGCCTTGTCGTAATAAATTGTGTCTCCAACTATTTTTTTGCCACGAGGCTGTTTAATATAGGATTTTTTAGTAAGCTTTCCGGTTTCTTTTTTCGTGTTATACCATCCCGATTCGGCGTATATTGTTGTACTATCAGATATTATGGTTGACGGACCAACAATTTGGGCATACGAAGTAGATGAATTATATATCAAAGAATCTGTTTTCAGGGTGAATTTTTCGTTGGTTAAAACAACACGTTTCTGAAAGGTGGAAATCTTCGTTTTTGGGTAATAATTACCCTCTATGGAGGTCAAGACATCTCCTTTATCAACCATTTTCCCTGAATTATAATAATGAACTACATTATTTTTTTTATCATAGTCTAAAAAGTTAGTTGTCAATGTCATCTTTCGATTCACCATTCGGACATTCTTCCTCATTTGAGCCACTTCTGTATTTCCATTATAGAAAAGATGACTGCCGTATATGGTAAGAGAGTCTGCTTGCACAATTTTTACATTTCCATAGGCATCAATGGAATTTTTTTTCTCGTAAAAAAATGCAGTATCACAGTAAAGCAAGAGATTTCCATGTCTAAAACGTACTTTTCCTCTCAAAAATTGACAATCCGTACGTATATTTTGGTCAAAGGAAAGTGTTTCGCAGGACTCTAAGAAAACAGTTGATGCTTCTACTGTACCGAAAATGAATAAAAAAAAGAATAAGCAGGAGCAGGAAAGGAGACGTTTCATAAATATTTTCAGTTTCATTTTTATTTTTTAATCCAATTTGAATACTTGAATTCACAATTGCTGAATTCAGGATCAATATGGATATATGTTTCGGCTTGTTTTTTGATAATCCATTGTTCTAATACTTCTGCACTTTTTTTGTTAGTTAGTACGGTTTTCAATTCTTGGAAGTCGTCTTCCGGATTTGCCAAATGTGCTTTAATTTTTGATTTTACACGAGCGATGGCAACAACTTGTTTTCCCACCTCATTTGTGTAAACAAACGGTTTGGATATTTCGCCGATGTTGAGTGAATATATTTCTTTTGCAATTTCTGCGGGAAGTTCTTGATATTGAAATTTAGAATTCCCTACAGTTTTATTAATCATTAAACCTCCATTTTGTTTAGTGTTTTTATCTTCGGAATATTTTAATACGGTTTGTTCAAAGGTAATTTTTCCTTTCCTTATTTCTTGGCTAAGGCTATCCAATTTTTTCATGGCAACGTTTTTTTGTTCGTAAGAAATTTGGGGTTTTAGTAAAATGTGTCTACAGTTCACTTGGTCGCCCTTCTTCTCAATCAACTGAATAATATGGTATCCAAATTCAGTTTCGATAATGCGTGACACTTTGGTCGGATCATAAAGAGAAAAAGCTGCATTGGCGAATTCTGGAGTTAGCATTCCTTTTCCTTTAAATCCTAGTTCGCCCCCTTGTAAGGCTGAACCCCTATCTTCGGAATATAAAATAGCCAAGGTTGAAAATTGATATTCACCGGATTCTATCTTTTCACGGAAATCGCGTAATTGACTTTTTACTCGTTCTTTTTCGGCATTAGTAATTTCAGGCGAAACAACCACAACTTGAACTTCTACTTGTTCCGGAACAGTTGGAATGCTATCTTTAGGCAGTCCAGCATAGAATTTATTAATATCTTGAGGTGTTACTTTTATATTCTTGGTAATTCTTTGTTGCATTTCTTGCATTAACATTTGTTCCGAAACTACTTTAGTGAGGTCTTCTCGCATTTTAGACATTGGTTTATTGAAATATTCCTCCACCTTTTCTTTTGACCCTAGGTGTTCAGTGAAATATTGAATTCTTCCATCAACCTGTTGTTTAATGGTTGACTCGGAAACCTCTACGCTGTCAATTTTGGCTTGTGCTATAAACAGTTTTTGTAAAGCCATTTGTTCAGCGACAGTACAATATGGGTCACCTTCAAATTTTGTTTTTTCGTATTTCATCCTCATGATTTCTGTCTCAATTTCCGATTTGAGTATTGGTTCATCACCAACCACCCAGACTACTTTGTCAACTACAAGATTTTGAGCTGATAATTCAAGAGATGTAAATAATAAGAAAATGAGAAGAAGAGGTTTGTTTAACATGATGTCAGACTTTTATTTTTTGTTGAAGAAGGTAATTTTTTTCTTTTTTAAAGCATTGTTATATAAATTGTCTTGAAATTCATTTATAAAATGTGTTTTTTCCCTGTGAGCTAAAATGTTGGCTATTTTTTGTTGTGCAATTTCATATGGTTCAACAGTTCCGGGCGAGCACTTTCCTGTGATTCGCAAGAAATAGCGATAAGAACTGTCTTTTTGTGTAATAAATCCACGTGTTAACATGGGATCATTAGAATCCATGTGTTGTGGTAACAGTTTGTCTATCTTATAGAAGAGAGTCCAAGAATCCATGAATATATTGTATGAAGATGCGTACTTAATACAATATTTTTCGATATGTTCGAGCGATACATCATTAATTTCAGTAAGCCATTTCGCGAGTTGTTCTTGGTTAGGTGCATTACTCGGAAGTTTGATATAAATACCTTTTATGATAGGTTCATCCAAGATGAAATTTTCCTTTTCTTTTTCGTACACATCTTGAGACTCTTCTTGGCTGATATTCTTTAAATTTTGATTAATAAGACCTTGTTGGTATTCATTTATAATCAATTCTTTTCGATATTCTTCTGTAAGTTTATCAATTTTTTCAGACGATTTAATATTTTCATCTGCTTTTTCGAATAACAAAACATTAATAGCCCATTTCTTCTTATAGTTTTCGACAAATGCGATACTATCTGTGTCCGATAATTTTTCTGGAAGTATTTTTTCAATATCCTCTTGGTACAAAACTTCTCCATTAACTTCCATTACGGGAGTTTTTTTTGAATCAAAGCTTGATTTATGACAAGAGGATGCCAATAACAAAAATGAGAATATAATTATCTCTTTTCGCATTCTTTTATTTAATAGTTTCTAGCACTTCCTTGTTGATAGTAACGGGAAATTTTGCTCTCAATAATTTTACCCATTCTTGGTCTAAATAGTTTTGATAATCGCTTGTTACAATTCCTTTGATATCTAAATAACTTTTAGGATATTCCTTTTGTATTTCTCCTGAAGTAAATACATTGGGAAAATTTTTATTTTCAGGTAATTTACCAGCCTTGAAAACTAAATGATCCACCACCTTGTTAGATCCTTTGGCGTAAAGCCCTGTTTCTATCTTAATGTTAGTTTGTCCATCCACATTTAGATTCTTTTTTAGGTAGTAATTAACAGAATCGGCAGGGTAACTTTTAATTATTTTTTTTGCAGCCTTTTCTATTTTCTTAGAAGAGCAATAGATAATCTTGCCTTTAAAACGAGGACTATCCCATTTGTAGTTCAATTTGTTTTTTTCAAAATATTTCTTTAGTCCTTCCGTGTCATTGGATGCCTTTTCCCATATTTTTTGGTTGCTAATATTGAAAAGCAATATCCCGTCTTTGTATTCTTTCATTAGAAGCCCAAAGTCTTTGTATTTGTTTTCTAGGTTGCTGTTTTCGTAATCAAATATAGCATTGTTACAAAGTCTTTCAGCTTTTTGAGCAACAAAGTTTGCTGTATTTTTGTTTGTTGACTCGGAATTTTTAGTAATGTAATTCACTAAATCTGATTGTAAGACAGTTTTATCGGCAAAAGAACAAATAGGTAATTTTAATTCTGAGCCTTTTGCTAAGAAAGTTGAATCAGTTGCCTTATTTTTTTCAAGTAATGCGATTATAGCTTTTTGATTTTCGCGAAACTCTTTGAAATTATATTCTTTTTTTAGTTTGTTTACAAAACTTGTAGCAATGATATATGATCTTTCGTCTGATTTGATAACAGATTCTATTTGGGGAGTCATTTCTTCTATCTTCGGAATATCCCGTTTATCCAGTAATTTGATAATGTGCCATCCGTAGCTTGTTGCGAGTGGAGCAGAAATGTCACCTTTCTTTTTTAGTGCAAAAGCTGCTTCTTCAAATTCAGGATTGGTTTTTCCCGTTCCAACCCAAGGAAGTTCTCCTCCCTTTTGTGCCGTGCCATGATCGTCAGAGTTGGCTTTTGCCATTTCTTCGAAATTTGCACCATTTACCAATTCTTTGTACATATCAAAAACGCCTTTCTTTATCTCTTTTTTGGTACTATCGGTGGCATCCGTAGGAACACGTTTCATTATGTGGGCAACTAAAACTTCCCCTGGAGATTTACGTTTTTCATTTACTTTGATTATGTGATATCCGAACCGAGTTCGAATTGGACCGGTTATTTCCCCAACAGGTGTTGCATAAGCAGCTTTTTCGAATGGATAAACAACCATCATTCCTGTAATATATCCTAGTTTTCCACTATTTTCGCGAGCAGAAGGATCTTCTGATACTTCTTTTGCTACTTTCTCAAATTTTTCTCCGTTGAGAATTCTTTTTTTTGCGGCAACAGCTTTTTTATAGGCTTCTAACGTGTCCTTTGGTGAGGCATCGGACTCAAGCGTAAATAATATATGGCTTACATTGACGTCTTCTAATAGATGGCTATACTCTTCTTTGACAAATTGCTCTTTTTTTTCGTTGTCTGTTAGGTATGGCTTTATCAAGTAGTCTCGATAACCAAGCAGCTCATCGTGGAAGCTTTTTGCAGTATCCATTTTCAAATTATATGCTTCGGCTACTTTTAATTTAAAATTCACAAATAGTTCTGCATAATCGGATATTGAAATCTTTTCGTAATTTGAACCTGCATTATTTTTTTTGTAGTAATATTCAAATTCATCTTTGTAAATAGGTTTATTGTCTATTGTCATTACAACTTCTTTTACGTCTTCCGCAAAGGAAAGTCCGGCATATAGACAAAGAAAAGATATTAAAAAAAGTTTTTTCATGATGCGTTTTTTATGTTTGATTTTTTTATTCTCCACGGGTATAATTGGGGGCTTCTTGTGTTATTGTTACGTCGTGAGGGTGGTTTTCTTTTACTCCGGCAGCTGTAATTCTCGTAAACTTAGCGTCATGTAGTTTTTCTATATTGCTTGCTCCACAGTAACCCATTCCAGCTCGTAAACCTCCAACCATTTGATAAATAACTTCATATAAAGTTCCTTTGTAGGGAACGCGAGCAGCAATCCCTTCGGGAACAAGTTTTTTAATGTCTAATTCTCCACTTTGAAAATAGCGATCTTTTGACCCTTTTTCCATTGCTTCCAAAGAACCCATTCCTCGATAGGATTTAAATTTACGTCCGTTGAAAAGGATTGTTTCACCCGGACTTTCTTCTGTTCCTGCAACTAATGAACCTATCATAACGGAATGTCCTCCTGCTGCAAGGGCTTTTACTATATCTCCGGAATAACGCAAACCTCCATCCGCAATTAATGGAATTTTAGTGCCTTTTATCGCTTTTGCAACGTCGTATACGGCAGTGAGTTGAGGAACTCCGACTCCTGCTACTACGCGGGTCGTACAGATGGAGCCCGGTCCTATACCGACTTTTACGCCATCAGCTCCTGCCTCAACTAATGCTTTAGCTGCTTCGCCGGTAGCTATATTTCCCACTACAATATCAATTTGAGGAAAGCGTTTTTTTGCTTCTTTTAATTTTTCGATAACAGAATACGAATGTCCGTGAGCCGTATCTATAACAATGGCATCAGCCCCTGCATCAACTAATGCTTGCATACGTTCCATCGTGTCCTCTGTAACGCCAACTCCGGCAGCTACACGCAGGCGACCTTTTGAATCTTTGCAAGCCATTGGTTTATCTTTGGCTTTAGTAATATCTTTGTAAGTAACTAGCCCTACGAGTTTGCCGTCTTTGTCTATTACGGGAAGTTTCTCGATTTTATTTACCTGTAAAATTTGTGCAGCAGCTTCAAGGTCGGTAGATTGATAAGTTGTAACCAAATTTTCTTTGGTCATAACGTCATCAATAAACTTATCGAGATTTCTTTCGAAACGTAAATCACGGTTGGTTACAATACCCACTAAATATCTATTGTCATCTACAACCGGAATTCCGCCGATTTTATATTCGGACATAATGGCTAACGCATCTCTCACGGTGGATCCTCGTTTAATCGTAATAGGATCATAAATCATGCCGTTTTCTGCACGTTTTACAATAGCCACCTGTCGGGCTTGTTCTTCTATAGGCATATTTTTGTGAATAACGCCAATGCCACCTTCTCGAGCAATAGAAATAGCCATTTTAGATTCTGTTACCGTATCCATAGCTGCAGTAACAAAAGGTATTTTTAACTCAATGTTTTTAGAAAATTTAGTTGTCAAATCAACTTCGCGGGGAAGAACCTCGGAATAAGCAGGAATCAACAAGACATCGTCAAATGTTAGACCGTCGAAAACTATTTTATCTGCAATAAATGACATACATTCGAGGTGTTAAAATTATTGCGTGCAAATTTACAAAAAAATATCAGACTTTGCGTGAAATTACGAAGTTAAAATTAGTTATGTAAATTCACTTTTGAGACAGGAAAATGTTATTTTTTTGCTAAAAATGAAATATCTTCCGATCCTCTGCTAGAAGCGTGTTTTTAAATATTTCACGGGCTTCTTTTAAAAGAATTTCGGTTTTGGCGTATCTTGCCGAAAAATGTCCAATAATCAGTTGTTTGACATCTGCCTGTTGTGCTATTACAGCTGCTTGTTTTGCAGTAGAATGTAATGTCTGTTTAGCACGTAATTTTTCTGATTCGGCAAAAGTTGCTTCGTGAAATAAACAATCTACGCCTCGTATGATAGGAATAATTGTTTCATTATAAGCGGTATCAGAACAATAAGCATAACTTTTTGGAGGAGTGGCGGGCGACAGGAAGGTTTCATTTGAAATTATTTTGCCTTCCGGTGTTACGAAATTTGCTCCATTTTTGATGTCCTTCAAATCTTTTACACCAACCTTGTAAAAATCAATAATATCCCTTTTTAAATGGGGCTGTCTTGGCTTTTCTTTGAATAAAAAGCCGCAAGTGGGAACGCCGTGTTTCAGCGGGATTGTTTCTACGGTTAAAGATTTATCTTCGTATATAACTTCATTCTTCAGTGGATTAAAAGGTTCAAAAAGCACATTAAAAGTAAGATCGTGACAAAAGTATTTTAGATGAGGTTCCAGTAAGCCTTGCAAATCGGGGTGAGCGTGAATATGTAGGCTTGCTGTTCGTTTCATCAAACCTAATGTTGATATGACAGAGATGATTCCAAAACAGTGGTCTCCATGTAAATGAGAAATAAATATGTGATTCAATCGGGTTGTTTTTATTGCTAATTCCCTCATTCTAAACTGTGTGCCGTCAGCACAATCTATCATAAAGCTTTTGTCGCGTACGCACACGATTTGCGAGGCTGAAAATCTTCCGTAAGATGGAATGGCTGAGCCACAACCCAAAATAGTTACTTCAAAATTCATGTTACTACTTGTTTTATGTGTAATTTTAAATCCTTATCTGCTATTAATTCACCTTGTTCGATGAGTAATCGAATTATTTTTATTGTTTTTTCTTCATCCTTGGATAAAGCATCCGTTAATTCTGAAATGGTTAATGGTTCTTCTTGTAATCTTTCTCTTATTTTTTCAGTCATTTCGGAGAAGTATTCAGTGCTTACTTTTGCCCTTTTACTTGCCAAACAAACATCACATTGCCCACAGTCTGTCGTGTTTTTTTCACCGAAATAATTCAATAAAATTCTACTTCTGCAAATGTCTTTGTTGGTTGCATAGTTTAAAATTGACTCTGCTCTTTCTTCAAATCGAGCCTTTCTTTCTTCGTAAACTTCTTTTGTTAGGATAATTCTTTCAGAGTGTTGCCTTTGTTGGACAAAAACGATGAAAGGTGTTTTTTTTCTCGGAACATATTGAATAACCCCTTGTTTAGAAAGGTAAATTAAAAGTTGATACACTTCATCTTTCGCAAGTCCTGCTCTTTGTGCGATTAATTCTTCGTTTATATAAGCAAAATCAGTGAATAAACCCGTGTAAGAACGTAATAACGTTTTGATTAGTGTTTCTATTTTTTGATTTTTGTCAGGCATCTTGTATAATGCATCTCGATGAATCGTAAAAATCACTCTCGAGCTGGAATCAATTTCTTCGGTATACTCGATATATCCTGCTTGTTGTAACATTTTCAGTGCACTGTAAGTCGTTAGAATCGGCAGGTGAAATTTTGTGCAAAAATCAGCAATGTTAAAGTTGAAAACTGCTCCTTCACAACTTTCAACGGGTATTTGCAGGTAATTGCATAGAGCATCGTAAACTTTAACAATTTGTTCTTTTGCAGGGAAATTGTCAGCTATTCTTTTTTTTATTTTTGTGCTATCATTATTGCTATATAACAAAATGGCATAAGCCTTTTTCTCGTCTCTTCCCGCTCGTCCGGCCTCTTGAAAATAGCTTTCTATACTATCCGGTAAATCCATGTGAATAACGCTCCGAACATCAGCTTTGTCAATGCCCATACCAAAAGCATTGGTGGCTACTATAACGCGACATTCATCTGTTTTCCAACGTTTTTGACGAATGTCTTTTGTTTGGTTTGACAGTCCGGCGTGAAAATAATCTGCAGAAATGCCATTTCCATTCAGAAAGTCGGAAATCTCTTTTGTTTTTTTGCGATTACGAACATAAACAACGGCGGTGCCTTTTATCGAACGTAAGATTTTTAAAAGTTGATCGAGTTTGTCATCCGTTTCTCTTACCACATATGCTAAATTACTTCTTTCAAAACTTTTTTGAAAAACGTTTTTAGTGGGGAATTTTAGCTGTTTTTGAATATCAGTAACAACTTCCGGAGTAGCCGTGGCTGTCAGTGCTAATATAGGTACACCGGGCAAGAATTCTCTGATATTGGCAATTTGCAGATAAGATGGACGAAAATCGTAACCCCATTGGGAAATGCAATGTGATTCGTCAACGGCAATCATGCTGATATGCAGATTTGGAAGTTTCTGTAAAAAAATATTGGTAGAAAGTCTTTCCGGCGAAACGTATAAAAATTTGTAGTTGCCATACATACAATTGTCTATCGTTATCATGATTTCCTCGTATGACATTCCCGAAAAAATGGCAGATGCTTTGATGTTCTGCTTTTTTAGAGTCTCGACTTGATCTTTCATTAGGGCGATGAGGGGTGTTACTACAAGGCACAATCCCTCTTTTGCCAAGGCCGGAACTTGGAATGTGATTGATTTCCCTCCTCCTGTCGGCATTAACCCTAGAGTGTCCTTGCCATTGCCAATGGACTGAATAATATCCAGTTGTAAGGAACGGAAGTCAGAATAGCCCCAATATTTTTTTAATATTTCGTGATACACCAAAAAACAGGATTTGAATTAATTGTTGACCTTAATGTCTTTAATCAATAATTGAATATTTTTATTTCCGTTAAAGACGTTCTCTTCTATCGTATAACAAATGTTTATCGGCTTTAAATCTTTGATGTGTACATTGAATTTTTCACCCATTCCAAAAGCTATTCCATTCATCACGTTTTCAGAACAAGGTTCTGTGAGTTCCAGTTTAAGATGTTCTAAATCTTTTCCGACAAGTCGGCTGGTTCCGTAATCTGTAACTTTGTAGGTGGAAAAGACAGGTTTCATGTTTTCGGGTCCGAAAGGTGCAAATTGCTGCAAAATATTGAAAAATTTGGGTGTGATTTCACTAAAATTAATTTCCGCGTCAATTTCTATTTGGGGTATTTTTTGGTCGTTTGTAATATTTTCTGTTACAAACTCATCGAAACGGCGTGTAAATTCAGCAACATGCTCTTCTTTCATTGTCAATCCGGCGGCATACATGTGTCCTCCAAAATTTTCCAGCAAATCGCGACATGAGTCAATAGCTTTGTAAATGTCGAAACCGCTGACAGAACGTGCAGAACCTGTTGCAAAACCGTTGGAAAGGGTCATCACGATTGACGGACGATAATATAATTCGCTGAGTCTTGAAGCTACAATTCCAATAACACCTTTACTCCATTCGGGGTTATATACAACAATTGAATTTTTATTTTCAAAATCTTCGTTGCCTTCGATAAAATCTTTTGCATTTCCAGTTGTTTTTTTGTCCAAATCTTTGCGTTCCTCATTGTATTGGTCGATGCAATCGCTTTTTTCTTTGGCAAAAGTGAAGTCCTTACTGATAAGCAATTCTACTGCTTCTTTCCCCGAACGCATACGCCCGGATGCATTGATGCGCGGACCTATTTTAAATACAATATCACTCACTGTTATCTCTTTTCCACGAAGTCCGCAAACATCAATAATGGCTTGCAAACCAATGCTTGGGTTCGCATTTAATTGTTTTAGTCCAAAGAACATTAGAACTCTGTTCTCTCCGGTTATGGGAACAATATCCGAAGCAATGCTTACAGCAAGCAAATCAAGTAGGGGAGTGATTGTTTCAAAATCAATGCGATTGCTCATGGCAAATGCTTGCACAAACTTAAATCCTACTCCGCAACCGGAAAGATGTCCGTAAGGATAGGTGGAGTCGATGCGTTTGGGGTCTAACACCGCAACAGCATCGGGTAGAGTTTCGTCTGGCGTGTGGTGGTCGCAAATAATGAAATCCACGCCTTTTTCTTTTGCATACTTAACTTTTTCTATGGCTTTTATACCACAATCCAAAACAATTATCAGCGAAAAACCATTTTCGGCAGCAAAGTCAATGCCTTTGTAGGAAATCCCATAGCCTTCGTTGTATCTGTCCGGTATGTAAAAATCGATATTTGAATAAAATTGTTGTAAAAACTTATAAACGAGTGCAACCGCTGTTGTCCCATCCACATCATAATCTCCATAGATGAGGATTTTTTCTTTTTTTCCCATCGCTTTATTGAGCCTTTCTACTGCTTTATCCATGTCATTAAGCAAGAAAGGGTTATGAAGATGTGCCATTTGGGGTCGGAAAAAGTTTTTTGCTTCTTCCATTGTGTGGATGCCTCGTTGTACTAACAGTTTACACAAAGTAGGACTTATACCCAGTTCATTTGTTAATTTTTTTTGATATTTTTTTTCTTCTGCTGTAAGCTCTTTTACAATCCATTTGTTTGTCATATAGTGGTTTTTTATTTATCAAAGGACGTCACACAATCTAAAAGTTGTGTATATTTGCACTTCATGAATGCCATTGCAAGAACTTGCAACTTGTAAAAATACAACAAAAAAGTAGAAAGTCAATATTGATTTTTTAAAAAAATGTTTACGAGTTTTTTTGTTTGCCATTTTATTTGAATATGCGATGATAACAGAACTAAAAAAAGCAGTCGAGATCTTAAGAGAAGGTGGAATTATTTTATATCCTACAGATACCATTTGGGGGATTGGTTGCGATGCAACCAATGAAAAGGCTGTAAAACGTATTTACGAAATTAAGCAACGAGAAGAGACGAAATCGATGTTGGTGCTGTTGGATAGTAGTGCAAAATTGCAAGCATATTTATCCGATGTGCCCGAAATAGCCTGGGATTTGATTGATGTTGCCGACAAACCTCTTACAATTATTTATCCACAGGGCAAAAATTTAGCAGCTAATTTGTTAAGTGCTGATGGTACGATTGGCATTCGCATAACGCAAGAAATTTTTTCAAAGCGATTATGCGAAATGTTTCGAAAGCCCATTGTTTCGACATCCGCTAATGTGAGTGGGAATCCCTCGCCTAGGAATTTTGCTGAGATTTCTGATGAAATCAAACAAAAGATGGATTATATTGTCGACTTTAGGCAAGGAGAAGAGCAACAAAGTAGTCCGTCTAGCATTATTAAGTTGCAAAAAGATGGAAGTTTTGTAATTTTGCGATAATAAATTATTTCCTTGTGAAGTACAAAAATCAATTAAAAAAATATATCCTTTCTGATTATCTCACGGCTTTGCTTGCCTGGTTTTTGTTTTATATATTTCGCAGAATAGAAATTGACCTGATTGCAATAAGAGATATTCAAATGTTTGTGCCTATGTACAACGCCAGGTTGACGATGCTCGTTGTCCCTGTTTTTTGGTTGGGCGTTTATTGGCTTTCGGGATATTACAACACTTCTTTTCTAAAATCAAGATTATCAGAACTTTTTACGACTTTTGCAAGCGTGTTTTTTGGAACTTTGGTTATTTTCTTTGCTGTTTTGGTCGACGACCCTGTTTCCTCATATACGTTTTATTATGTTTCTTTTCTCGTACTTTTTTCTATTCATTTTGTTCTTACCTATTTTTGCCGTCTTGTTATTACAACAATTTCGGCGAAACTTATTCATAATAGACAGAAAGGATTTAGAACGCTTATTCTTGGGGTTGGAGATAAAGCTTTCAAACTGAGTTCTGAATTAAACCAAATGAAACAGTCTCTTGGATACATGATAGAGGGATTTGTGGTCGCACAAAAGAAGGAACAACAAAAGGTGGCTTCTAATGACATACTAGGAACCATATTGGATATTAATTCATTGCTTAAAAAATATAATGTTGATGTTGTAATTATTGCTGTTGATAATATTTCTGAAGATGAAATATACCAGTTGATGTATGATCTTTGCTCTAAGAACGTAAAAATAAAAATAGTTCCTGGTTTGTTCGAGATTTTGACGGGAAGTGTAAAAATGAAAAGTATCTATGCCGTTCCTCTTATTGATTTGGTAGAGGTTCGGATGAGCGATTTCCAGAAAAATGTGAAGCGTGTTATTGATGTCGTTACATCATTGTTTGTTTTGCTACTTCTCATGCCGCTGTTTTTTTTCTTGGCGATAAAGATAAAGTCAGACTCAGAAGGATCAATGATTTATAAACAAGAAAGAATTGGTCTACACGGTGTGCCATTTATTATATACAAATTTAGGACTATGTATCAGGATTCGGAAAGAGAAGGTATCCCAAAACTTTCTTGCGAGAATGACGAGAGAGTAACACGTTTCGGTAAATTTATGCGAAAATATCGTCTGGATGAATTGCCTCAATTTTACAATGTATTGAAAGGGGAAATGTCCTTGGTCGGACCACGTCCTGAAAGACGCTATTTTATTGACCAAATAATACAACAAGCTCCTTATTACCAGCGTCTGACTAATGTTCGTCCAGGAATCACTTCTTGGGGGATGGTAAAGTTCGGATATGCCAATACCGTGGAAAAAATGATAGAAAGGTCGAGGTTTGACATTTCTTATATGGAAAATATGTCGTTGATCATTGATATTAAAATATTGATTTATACCATAAAAACTATTCTTACCGGTAAGGGCCTTTAGGTTAGTTGATTGAAATCAATAATAGTTTTACCTTTGTAAACTTAACTTTGTTAAAAAAAGTGGAAAATAATTGGTACCTGAGATTAATCTCATGGAGAGAAAAAAATATTAAGAAAAGCAGATTTATTCTTATTTTGAGTTTTCTTGTTGGTGTTTTTACTGCTTTTGCCGCCATTATACTTAAGGGTGCTATACAACTGATTCGGCATTTGCTTACTACTAATTTTAGTGTAAATGAGGCAAATTATTTGTATTTGGCTTATCCTATCATTGGTATTGCCCTGACCGGGCTTTTTGTTCGATACATTGTGAAAGATGATATTAGTCACGGTGTTACGCGTATTTTATTCGCCATTTCTCAGCGAAAGAGTATCCTGAAGCTTCATAATATTTGGACATCTATTGTTGGCAGTTCTATTACTATTGGTTTTGGCGGTTCTGTAGGAGCGGAAGCACCAATTGTTTTGACAGGATCATCTATTGGTTCTAATTTGGGGAAATTCTTCAAAATGGATCAAAAAACCCTTATGTTGCTTGTCGGATGTGGAGCAGCAGGAGCTATTGGCAGTATTTTTAAAGCTCCTATTGCAGGGATTATTTTTACCCTTGAGGTTCTGATGCTTGATATGACAGTTACTTCTGTTGTTCCGCTACTTATCTCTTCTGTAACGGCAACAGCAATTTCTTATTTTTTATTGGGTGATACAGTAATATTTTCCTCACATATTTATCAGCCTTTTTTGCTCGAAAGAATTCCATATCACATTCTATTGGGGATTATTTGTGGTCTTGTTTCTCTTTATTTTACACGTGGAATGAATAAATTGGAAACATTCTTTCAAGGAATGAAAAATGTTTATGTAAAGTTAATTGTAGGAGGAATTATTTTGAGTGCTCTTATTTTTCTTTTCCCTCCTTTATACGGTGAAGGTTATGAGTCTATTTCTGCTCTTTTAAATAATCAACCGCAAACACTATTTGATGGAACGATGTTTTATCCGATGAAGGATAGCGTTTTGTGGCTTGTTTTATATCTTTCGTTGATTGTTTTCTTCAAAATATTCGCATCCTCTGCCACCAATGGAGCAGGTGGGGTTGGGGGTATTTTTGCACCTTCTTTATTCATGGGTTGTATTACCGGATTTATTGTAGCGGTGCTCTTAAATGTTTTGGGTGTCGGCATTGCTCCACAAAATTTTGCTTTGGCGGGCATGGCAGGCCTTATGTCTGGAGTAATGCATGCTCCTCTTACCGGCATATTCCTTATTGCAGAGTTAACAGGTGGTTATGAATTGTTTATGCCTCTTATGATTGTTTCTGTGGTTTCATACCTCACTATAATATGTTTTGAACCTCATAGTTTGTATGCAATGCGTTTGGCAAAAAAAGGAGAATTGATGACTCATCACAAAGATAAAGCTGTCCTTAATTTGTTGACGATGGACAACGTAATAGAAACAGATTTGCAACAAGTTGACCCGCAACTTACTCTTGGTGAACTAGTGAAAATAATATCTCAGTCAAAGCGAAATATTTTTCCTGTTGTTGATAAAGAAGGCGTTTTTCTTGGTGTCGTTTCTCTTGAAGAGATAAGAAATATAATGTTTCGTCCTGAACTTTACCAACGATTTGTTGTAAAGAATTTGATGATATCACCTCCCACTCGTGTTTTTGTCGGAGAAGAGATGGAAGATGTAATGACTAAATTCGAAAAAACACACGCATGGAATTTGCCTGTTTTAGATGGTGATAAATATGTGGGATATGTGTCAAAGTCTAACATTTTTAATGCTTATAGAAGTGTCCTAATTGATTTTTCTGATGAATAAATGGTTTGTTTTTCGAGAAAAATTCTGTTGATTTTTATCCTGTATGAAAAAAATAATTATTGTTTTTTCTTTTCTTTTTCCCTTTTTCTTGATGGCTCAACAACCTAGTTACGAAAGACCTCGTCTTGTCATCGGGATAACTGTTGATGGTTTACGTGCCGATTATCTTTCTATGTTTTGGAATGAACTGAGCAAGCAGGGAATAAAAAAAATTATTGAAAACGGGGCATTTTGTCAAAATGTTGGGTATTCCTATGAAGCGTTTGACAAAGTAACTGATTTCGCTACTTTTAGCACAGGTGCAGAACCGTATTTGCATGGCATTGTCAATGGCTCTTACTATGACAGACAATCCAAACAAAAAGTTTCTGTAATAGCTGATAATACAGCGACTCCGATTGCCGGAACAGAACGGGTATCTTCAAGAAAGATGTTAAGTTCTACTGTTGCGGATGAGTTGCAAATGAATACTATGGAACAGTCTACTGTTATATCGTTGGCGATGGATTCGAAAGCTAGTATTTTGCAAGTTGGTCATCTGGCAGATGCTGTCTTGTGGATTGATGATGCGAATGGAAACTGGTCAACATCTTCCTCCTATGCTAATCAATTACCTTCTTGGGTGAAAAAAAAGAATGAGCAAAAATCCATTCAGGATTATATGAAAATGAAATGGGAGCCGTTGTTCCCTATTAATTATTATGTTGTTTCTCAAGCAAAGAACTTTTCAGAAAAGGGCTTTTCTTATTCATTAAAAGATATTTGTAAGGGTCAAGGTGCATATAAACGATTTAAACAAACACCATTTGCCAATACTTATTTGAGAGAGTTAGCTGTGGATGCCTTATCGAATGAAAGTTTAGGAAAAGATGTTTTTCCCGATATGCTATTGGTTAACTTTTCCTTAAACTCATTTACTTCCCAAGAAGATGGTCTAACGGTTGAATTGGAAGATGCTTACTTGCGTCTTGATAATGATATAAAAATGTTATTAGAGGCAGCAGAGCAGAAGGTTGGAAGAGAGAATTTATTGGTCTACGTTGTTTCTACTCGTGCAGAAAAGTCTCCGATATCACCTGCCGTACAAAAAAAGATTCCCGGAGGAATTTTCAATTCGTATCGATATATGTCGCTTTTAAATACCTATTTGATGGCGATTTATGGACAGGAAAATTGGGTGTCAGCCTACGATAAAAGTAATATTTATTTAAATCGACAACGAATTGACGATAAGGGCATTAGTTTGCGTGAAATACAAGATAGAACGATGGAGTTTGTGTCTCAAATACCCGGCGTGATGAGTGTAAGTACTTCGTTTATGTTAGAACAGGCATTTGCTGGCGAGGGAAAAACAGTCTATCCATACAATAAACAATATTCCGGCGATTTGATTCTTTCTTTATATCCCGGTTGGACGGAGGTTGATAAAGATGACAAACCAATAGATTGTAATAATACTGTAAACACTTGTGTGCCAATTTATTTTTACGGATGGAAAATAAAACATCAACGTATAAATTCTTATATAAGTGCTATAAATGTTGCCACAACTCTTTCCGGTTGGTTGCAAATATCCAATCCCAATGCCAATAGAGGTATCCCTATTCCAATTGAATTATTAGAAAGTAAATGAAGAAATTATTCTCTATAAGATTTATGAGGAATTATTTCACTTGAAAACTTTCGTGATTTTTTAGTTTCCTTGAAACTCCCATTAAACATTGTATTTTTATTTTTTTAACACAATAAATAAAAATACAAGAAAGATAAACAATTACCTTTGTCGCTCCTTTTATGCATTATGTTATATGAATTTCTGAGAAATGGATAATAATATTAAAGAAGATATATTAAAGGCTGCCTTCACCGCATTCATGAAATATGGAATTCGCAGTGTCAGTATTGATGATATATGTAATGACCTACATATATCAAAAAAAACATTTTATATTTACTTTCGCCAAAAAGAAGAGCTGGTATCTTGCGTTTTAGACTCTTTTAGAGAAGAACACAAAATGTGTCAGAAAGAGATGCCTGTAAACGAAAATGGCAATGTTATTGATAAAATAATGTTGATGAGGGAGGTCGTTTTATCCGGACAGAGTCAAAAAAAACATGAAAAGTTTTTTTATGATTTGGTCAAATATTATCCGGTTCTTTTTGAGGGTTTTATGCAAGATCAGCGTCAGTTTACTATCAAACTTATTTGTTCTCAATTAGAAGAAGGAATAAAGGAGAGTCTTTTTCGATCAGACGTGAATCAATTCTTTTTGTCACAGTTTTTGACTTTTGAGGTGAAATTTTTTATGGATATGTCAGCAAAACAGCCTAGAAAATACAATCGTTCCGAAGCTATAAGCTTTTTGATAGACAGTTATTTACGCATAGCTTGCAATGAAAAAGGACTGAAATATTACGAGTCATTGATTTAATATCTTTTTTGTAGAAATAAAAAAAATATATATGAGAAAAAAAACAATTTTATTTTTATCTATAATGTTGACTTGTAGTGGATTTTTGGGCTTTTCCCAAGATACACTTCGATTAACCTTAGAAGATGCTAAAAGTTATGCTATGGAAAATAGCAGGACAATAAAGAAAGCGAACATCTCTGTTCAAAAGGCTGAATCTGCTAGATGGCAAGCCATTTCCAGTATGTTGCCTCACGTTAATGCTACGTTAGGTTATACTGATTATTTGGGCTATGAAATGTCATTAATGGGACAGACAATTAGTATGAATTCTTATGGAAATCTTACGGCACAAGCTACAGTCGCTTTGAGCGGAGCACAATTAATCGGCGTTCAAATTAGCAATATTGCAAAAAGTATGTCACAAATAAATGCTTTATCTGACGAGTTGACTATTAAAACAAATGTTTCCTCCACGTATTATTCCATTTTGGTAGCAGAAGAATCAAAACGTATTTTACAGGGGAATAAGGATAATGTAAAGAAGTTGTATGAATCGACCGTGCAGTTGGTAAAAGTAGGAATGGCAGAACAAACCGCGGCAGACCAATTGGAGGTTCAAGTAGGAACAATGGAAAATACCATTCGTTCTGTAGAACGAAATATTGAACTCGCGTATAATTCATTGCGATTAATTTTGGGTACAGATGCAAATATACCCATTGCTTTGACTCAAACATTGGAAAGCTTCACTAATAAGGATGTTGCCTTATCAGTGGCTGGAATGCCCCTTGATTTAAACAATAATTATACGGTGCAATTAGTAAATCAAAATCTGGAATTGAGCAAGAAACAGGTCAATGTAAATGAATGGGCCTATGCACCATCATTGAGTGCGTATTATCAATATACTAAAAAGACTTATTTCGACAAAGATGCTGGTTTTGATATGACTCCTCCTAATGTGGTTGGGGTTACATTGAGCATACCTATTTTCTCCAGTGGAGAAAGATATTCTAAAGTGAAACAATCAAAATTTGATTTGCAAACAAGTGAATTAGAAAAGCAAGAAACTGTTGATGGTTTACTAGTTCAAGAAAAACAACTTCGTTTTAACTTGAAATCTGCTATTGAAACGTATGAGTTACAGAAGAAGAATTTGGATGTATACCAACGTATATTTGATAAAGCCTCAGAAAAATATCAATATGGAATACTTTCCAGTACAGATTTAACAACCATAAACAATAATTTATTGATAGCTCAGAACAGTTACATAAGTGCATTAATGGAAATGCTTACGGCACAAATTAACTTGCAAAAACTTCTTAATAATTTATAATGTAAAAATAAAAAATAAGTAATATGAATACAATAATTAAACATTTAGTCTCCTTGTCTACAATAGCTCTTGTCTTATCAAGTTGCTCAGGCGACAAGGCGAAATCTACCGAGACAACGACTAAGAAATTTGAGAATGTGAAAACACAAATTCTTGAAAAAAAACCTATAGCTCGTAATTTGGAGTTTTCAACAACTCTGATTGCTTATGACAAAATGGCTGTTGCTCCTACTTCTCCAGGAAGAATTCAAAAAATTTTAGTCGAAGTCGGAACTCGTGTTTCTAAAAATCAGCTTCTGGTTGAAATGGATAAATCGAATTATCTTCAATCAAAAGTGACTTTTGAAAATTTAGAAACGGATTTTCAGCGTGTGTCAAAGTTGAATGAATCTAATAATATCTCCAAGCAAGTATATGATCAGACGAAGGCTAAATATGAAGCTGCCAAAACCAGCCTACAAGATTTAGAAAAAAACACGTTTCTTCGGGCTCCCTTTAGCGGTGTTATTTCCGCTAAAAATTATGAAAATGGAGAGTTGTACAACGGAAATCCAGTGCTTACATTGGTTGATATATCTTCGTTAAAAGCAACTATCAATATTCCGGAAACGTACTATCCGCTGGTAAGAAAGGGAATGCATGTTGATTTGACTTCTGACATTTATCCGAATCAGACGTTCCCTGCTGCTATAGATATTGTATATCCGACCATTGATGAGTCGACACATACATTTTCTGTACAGTTAAAAGTGCCTAACGCAAAACAGGTGCTTCGTCCGGGTATGTTTGCTCGTGTTGGCATGCAGTTAGACAAGATCGAAACCATTACTGTTCCCTACCAGGCTGTTTTGAAATTGCAGGGATCGAATGAACGCTATGTCTTTTTGAATAACAAGGGTATTGCAAAACGTGTTTCTGTAACCTTGGGTGATCGTTTTGATGATCGGGTGGAAATAATTTCCTCGGAAATAAAACAGGGAGATGAATTGGTCGTATTGGGACAAGCTCGTTTGAATGAAGGCTCTAAATTAAATGTTGTAAAATAATTTTCATCCAAACAATTAATTTGTTTGAAAATAAAAATCTAAATATATGAGTATTTATAAAAGTGCAGTAAATAAGCCGATTACAACAATCCTTATTTTTGTTGCCGTAATAATAATGGGATTGTATTCTTTGGTTCAATTGCCGATTGATCAATACCCCGAAATGGAACCTCCTTATGTGTCCGTTATGACAAATTATTCTGGGGCTAATGGTAGTGAGATAGAAACGAATGTGACCAAATTGATGGAAAATAGCCTTAATTCCATAGACGGATTAAAGAATATTTATTCAACATCTAAGGATAATATGTCTTTGATAACTCTTGAGTTTGAATGGGGAACAAATTTGGACGAAACAGTAAATGATGTCCGTTCTGCCATTGATATGGTCTATGATCAATTGCCAGACGGCTGTTCTCGTCCAATGATTTTGAAGTTTAATACCAGTATGATGCCAATCATGCAATATGCTATTACTGCAGATAAGAGTTATCCTGGATTGGAAAAAATCTTGAATGACAATGTGGTAACTGTTCTCAATAGAATTGATGGCATTGGAACTATTTCTCTTTCCGGATCTCCCGAAAGGTATGTTTATATTGATTTGGATCCTAATAAAATAGATGCTTATAATCTTAGTCTTGAGGCAGTTGGGAGTGCTATTGGAAACAACAACCTGACGCTAGCCTCCGGGTCTGTTAAAATGGGAAAAGAACAATATCAATTACGTGTGGAAGGAGAATATGCTGATAGCAAGGAAATTAATGATATTGTTGTAGCAACGCAAGCTGACGGCAAACAGGTTTTTGTGAGGGATATTGCCACTGTCCGAGATACAATAAAAGATTTAACTCTTGAGGAAAAAATAAACGGAGAAAATGGTGTTCGCTTAATTATAATGAAGCAATCAGGAGCTAACACCGTGCAAATTGCTAATGATGTTCAAAAAGAATTGGTGAAGATTCAAAAAACGTTACCTCCGGATATCAAGTTTCAGGTAATTTACGATTCTTCTGAGGTTATCCAAAACTCAGTTTCTGGATTGACTGAAACTATTTGGTATGCTCTTATTTTTGTTATATTGGTAGTGCTTTTTTTCTTGGGAAAATGGCGAGCGACGCTTATTATATCACTTTCAATACCAATATCCTTAATAGCATCTTTTATTTACTTGAAGTTTGCCGGAAGTTCACTTAATATTATATCGTTGGCGTCTCTTTCCATTGCTATTGGTTTGGTTGTTGATGATGCCATTGTGGTTCTCGAGAATATTGATAAACACATAGAAAGAGGATCCAGTCCGAGAGAGGCTGCTATTTACGCAACCAATGAAGTTTGGGTTTCTGTTTTAGCAACAACATTGGTTCTTGTAGCCGTATTTGTTCCGCTTACTATGGTAGGTGGAATTGCCGGAATTTTCTTTAAAGAATTAGGATGGATTGTGACCATTGTAATTTGCACTTCTATGCTTGTTGCCATTACTCTTGTTCCTATGTTGTCTTCAAGTTTGCTAAAAGTACGGGATAAAGAAAAGGAGGAAGAATATTCTAAAAAACACCGTTTTACGTACAAGAATACGGTGATGAAGTGGCTTGCTGCACTTGATCATTTTTATGCGAATGCATTGCGAGTGTGTTTAAAGCATAAGAGAATAACTATAATAGCAGCTGTTCTTTTCTTTATTTGTTCAATAGTACCCGTTGGAATGGGTCTTATTGGTGCCGATTTTATGCCACAAACCGATGAAGGTCGGCTTTCTTTGACAATTGAATTACAAAGGGGTACTCGTGTGGAAGAAACGATCAAGACAGCTCGTGATATTGAAAAAAGAATTAAAAGATTGGCACCTGAAGTTCTTGTCATCTCAACATCAACAGGGTCAAGCGACGAATCGGGCTTCTCTTCCCTGTTCAGTTCTTCTTCAAATAACAAAATTACAATGACCATTCGTACAACAAAAAAATATGAACGGAAGCGTTCCATTTTTGATATTGCGGAGAAAATAAGAAAAGAATTGGATACCATGCCTGAAGTTATAACCTATACCGTTTCATCGGCAGGGAATATGGGCAATATGAGTCGTAATACCGTAGATGTTGAAATCTATGGACATGATTTTGATCAGACTAATGCTTTGTCCGCAAAATTAGAGAAACGTATCGAATCTTTAAAGGGTGCTAGAAATGTTGATATCGATAGAGAGGAGGACCGTGCAGAATTACAGGTTATTTTGGATAAGGAAAAATTAGCTCTTCATGGATTAAATGCCGCTACTGTGGCTACCTATATTCGTAATCGTATAAATGGTCAGACAGTAGGATACCTCAAAGAAGATGGAGAAGAGTATAATATAGTTGTCCGATTGAAAGAAATTAATCGTAATAGCATTACAGCTCTTGAAGAACTAACCTTCATGACACCACAAGGACAAAAACTTAAACTTAAAGAGTTAGGTCAAATAAAAGAATACTGGTGTCCTCCTAATATTATTAGGAAAAGAAGGGAACGGGTTGTTACCATTTCTACAACACCTGTAAATGTTTCTCTATCAGAGTTAGCAACGAGTATTCAGAAGGAAATTGATAAAATTGATCTGCCACAGGGAGTCCAGATTAAAGTAGGTGGTGATTTTGAGGATCAACAAGAATCCTTTGGAGATATAGGTCTTATATTTATACTAATTCTCCTACTGGTATATATTGTTATGGCATCACAATTTGAGTCTTTTTCCAAACCATTTATTATCATGATGGCTATCCCGTTTGCCATTTCCGGGGCAATATTTGCATTGCTTATATCCGGAACATCTCTTAATATGATTGGAGCTTTAGGCGTTGTCCTTTTGGCGGGCATTGTGGTTAAAAACGGTATTGTTCTTGTGGACTATATTAACTTGATGAGAGATAGAGGTTACGAATTGCACGAAGCTATTGCTCTTTCAGGACAATCTCGTCTTCGTCCCGTATTGATGACTTCTTTAACGGCTATTTTGGGTATGATTCCAATGGCGTTGAGTACCAGCGAGGGCTCTGAAATGTGGGTTCCTATGGGAACGGTGATTATTGGTGGTCTGACTGTGTCGACCTTTGTGACATTGATAATTGTACCCGTTCTTTACGCCATATTTTCTCGTCATGGAGAACGTGACAAAGAAGAAAAAGTACGTAAGACGTTTATATTCTTTGATTTGCCGGATGAAAAACAAAATAAAATAAACTAAAATATGAAATCAGTATTCATAGTATTTAATCAAGCCAATACCGAACGGGTAGAATATATGCTTGATCGTCTTGAAATAAGAGGCTTTACCTTTTGGGAAAATGTTCAGGGATGCGGAAGCGTTGATGGACAGCCTCGTCGTGGAACTCATACTTGGCCAGAAATGAACTCTGCTGTTATGACCATCGTCCCTGATGAAAAGGTACCGGAGTTATTAAAAGTGATTCATAAGCTTGATAATAGAAATAAAGAAATAGGGGTAAAAGCTTTTGTTTGGAATATAGAACACGTAGTCTAGCATTTTCAATGAATATCTAGTTTTGCAGAGCAAGGAGTATAATATTACTCTTTGCTCTGTTTTTTTTTATCTAAAGATATTCTTCTGCGTATTTTTCTATAAGTCTTGGCACAGTGTAATCATCAAAATTTTTTCTTTCGATTTTTATTAAAGAGCGTAGAAAGTCATTTTCTCTACCAATGCTTATTTGTAAAAATCGAGCTTTGATAATTTGGTGGCTTAGCACATGCCTTATTTCGGGAGAAATAAAATTGATTTGTACATCATCTACTGTTTTGAACAGTGTAGTAAATTTTTTATTCGATATAAATTCATTGATTGGCAGGTATTTATCCAATTCAACGAGTGGAAATTGAAACAATTTTTTCCAAATATCGTTAGCCGTTCTTTGTTCCAGAAAAGTATATTCACCTAATGAAATATCAAGATAGTAAAAGAAACGTTCCTTTTGTTTAATCGATTTTCCTTTTACAGGAAGATTTTGGACACAATTGTGTTGTACGGCAAAACACATAGATGCAAGCGGACAAATATCACACTGCGGATTAACCGGTACACATTGCAAAGCCCCAAAATCCATAATCGCTTGGTTGTATATTCCTGCTACTTTTTTGTCCAGTAATTCGTAAGCAAGGCTTTTAAATGTTTTTTTTGACGAGCTTGAGCTTATCTCTTCCATTATTCCGAATACACGAGCCAATATCCGATAAACATTTCCATCTATTGCCGCATGAGGCTCATTCGTACTGAAAGAACTGATAGCAGCAGCCGTATACTCACCTATACCGGGTAGAGACAATAATTCTTCGTATTTTGTGGGAAAAACTCCTTGATAAAGTTCTTTTACTATTTTTGAAGATTTGTGGAGATTGCGTGCACGTGAATAATAACCCAATCCCTGCCAATATTTTAAAACCTCGTTTTCATCGGCAATAGCTAATGTGTTTACATCCGGAAAACGCTCAAGAAAACGAACGAAATAACTTAATCCTTGAGCAACACGGGTTTGTTGAAGAATTATTTCTGAAATCCAAATAACGTAAGCATCATTTGTGTTTCTCCAAGGTAAATCTCTTTTATTTTCGTTATACCAAGTTATTATTTTTTCACTGAACTTCAAATGCTTCTTTTTGTATTTGTTTTTACGCCGTAAAAATAGGGACATTTTAAAAAAGAAAGGGACATAAGAGAAAATATTTTTTATTTATTTTAAATATTTTGCTGTTAATTGGTGCTAAAACTATTATATTTGCAGTCCGTTATAAAAAGCAGGGGAAATAAATAATCAAAAAGTATAACTAAAAAAATTTTATAGGAAATGACTAAGGCAGAAATCGTTAACGAAATTGCGAACAATACAGGTGTTGATAAAGTTACTGTATTGAGAGTAGTTGAATCCTTTATGGATGAAGTAAGAAATTCGTTAAGTTCTAACGAAAATGTATATTTGAGAGGCTTCGGTAGTTTTGTTGTAAAACAAAGAGCAGAAAAAGTAGCTCGTAATATTTCTAGAAATACAACCATTACGATTCCGGCACACACTATCCCTTCATTCAAACCGGCAAAAACCTTTGTTGATTCTGTAAGAAAATAATTATAACCAATTTTTTAAAGAATATAGATATGCCAAGCGGAAAAAAAAGAAAAAGACATAAAATGTCTACTCACAAGCGTAAAAAAAGACTTAAAAAAAATAGACATAAACATAAAAAGTAGTCTTTATTTAGTTTTAGATCAGTACGAAAGAAGAACAAACTTAAATCTATATTTTGAGTTTGTTCTTTGTGCATAAAATACATACTAATTGTTCTCTATGAATAGTAATTTGATACTTGACGTTCAACCTTCTGAGGTTTCAATTGCTTTGTTGGAAGGTAATTCCCTTGTTGAATTTAGCAAGGTGACGCGTGATGTGTCATTTTCGGTAGGAGATATTTACTTGGCAAAGGTCAAAAAGATAATGCCGGGATTAAATGCCACATTTGTAGATGTGGGTTATACCAAAGATGCGTTCTTACATTATCTTGACTTGGGAAACTATTTTCTTACGTTGGCTAATTTTACCAAAGGGATTGTAAATGATAAAAAGAAAATCCCATCTATGCAAAAAGTAACCTTTTTGCCGGAATTACCCAAAGAGGGATTTATTGCAGAAATCTTAAAATCAGGGCAAGAAATTTTAGTCCAAGTAACCAAAGAGCCCATTTCAACGAAGGGGCCTCGCTTAACTTCCGAAATTTCTATTGCAGGACGTTCTCTTGTCCTAATACCCTTTTCAAACAAAATATCCATTTCACAGAAAATAAAATCGACGGAAGAACGTAACCGGTTACGTCAACTGTTACAGAGTATAAAACCTCGAAATTTTGGAGTAATTATACGTACTGTGGCTGAAGGCAAGAAAGTAGCGGAGCTCGACAGTGAGTTGAAAGTTCTTGTCAAAAGGTGGGATGAGGCTATTGAGAAGATTCAGAAATCGAAGAGTTTGCCAACATTGGTGCTCGAAGAAATGAATAGGGCTGAAACTATCCTGAGAGATACTTTCAATCCTTCTTTTCAGAATATTTATATCAATGAACAGACCATTTATGACGAAATAAAAGCATATGTTGGTCTTATTGCCCCGGGGAAAGCCGATATTGTTAAGCTTTACACCGATGACATTCCCATTTTCGATGCATATAATGTAACAAAACAGGTAAAATCTTCCTTTGGCAAACTTATTCCCTTTAAAAATGGAGCTTACCTCATTATTGAGCATACTGAAGCATTGCATGTGATAGATGTTAATAGTGGTAATCGTACCAAGGCTGGTAATGTTCAAGAAACGAATGCGTTGGAGGTTAATCTTGCCGCGGTAGATGAGGTAGCACGTCAATTGAGGTTGAGGGATATGGGAGGTATCATTGTTATCGATTTGATTGATATGCAAGAGCCTGACCATAAGAACGAAGTGTATGAACGAATGAGGGTAAATATGCAAAATGACAGTGCGAAGCACAATATTTTGCCATTGACAAAATTCGGTTTGATGCAAATTACTCGTCAGCGAGTGCGTCCGCAAACATTAGTTGATACCCATGAAAGTTGTCCGACTTGTGGTGGAGATGGAACCATCAAGTCTTCTATTTTATTTGTCGATATGCTCGAAAATAAGGTGAATGAAATTTACAATCAAATGAAAGTCAAGAAGTTTATTCTTTTTGTTCATCCTTATATTTATGCCTATATAAATTCGGGAATGCTATCACTTAAAACAAAATGGAAATTCAAGTATAAATTTTCTGTCAAGGTTTTACCCAACCAAAGTTACGCCTTTTTGCAATATGCCTTCTTTGATGTAGATGGCAACGAAATTGATGTGAAAGATAAAATGGAAATGGCCTAATATCCCGTTTTTCATATTTAGATATGTTACAAAAAGAGCGTTATCAAAAAGTTATTTCGTGGTTTCAGCAAAATGTGCCAGTTGCCAAATCGGAGTTGCAATACAAAAATTCTTTTGAATTGTTGGTTGCTGTTGTGTTGTCAGCACAATGTACTGATAAACGCGTCAATATAACGACTCCTGCTCTATTTAAAGTTTTTCCTACACCACAAGCTATGGCAAACGCTTCATTTGATGAGGTATTTGCTTGCATCAAGAGTATTTCTTATCCGAACAATAAAGCTAAGCATTTGATTGCCCTTTCTCAGATGTTGGTAGAGAAGTTTGGTGGAGTTGTCCCCAATGATGCTGCTCTTTTGCAACAGTTGCCCGGAGTTGGTCGAAAAACTGCCAATGTCATGTTAGTTGTTGCTTTTGATAAGCCTGCTATGCCTGTAGATACGCATGTTTTTCGTGTGGCAAATCGAATAGGGTTGACGAATAATTCGAAAAATCCTTTACAGACTGAAAAAACATTGGTGAAAAATATTCCTAGCCATTTGCTTCCGATTGCTCATCATTGGCTTATTTTGCATGGAAGGTATGTTTGTGTTGCACGTAAACCCAAATGCGAAACTTGTGGTATCAGAAGTTATTGTAAATACGCAGAAGAAAATCTTGATAAATAGTTAATTTTCAAGATAAAAAAAACAGTGACTCTTACAAATCACTGTTTAATATCTACATCATAAGTATTTGGATTATCTTACAAAATTTAACGCCATTCCTTTGCTTTTTTCGTCAAAAGAGCCTTTATTGTACACAACTTTTCCATTTACGATGGTGTAGGCTACTTTTGAAGAGAATGTTTCTCGTTCGTAAGGAGACCAACCGCATTTAGATATGCAGTTTTCCGGCGTAACTTTCCAAGCATCGTTTCTTTCTACGATAACTAAATCGGCATAGTAACCTTTTCGGATAAATCCTCTTTTTTCGATATTGAAAAGTTTGGCTGGATTGTGACACATTTTTTCCACCACTGTTTCTATGGTGATTTTACCTTTTTTTGCCAATTCAAGCATGACAGGCAATGCATGTTGTACTTGAGGTATTCCCGATGCGGCATGTAGACAATCTCCTTCTTTTTCTGATAATAAATGAGGGGCATGGTCTGTCCCTATTACATCAATTTTGTTACCGTTTAAAGCAGACAAAAGAGCTTCTTTGTCCATTTTGGTTTTGATAGCAGGATTGCATTTTATTTTCGCACCGAGTGTTTCGTATTGACTATCGTCAAACCACAAATAGTGAGGACATACTTCTGCCGTTATATTTTTTTTATCTAAAGGCAAGTTTTCAAATAAAGCAGCTTCTTTTGCCGTACTAACATGAAGAATGTGCAGGCGAGTATGGTGTTTTTTTGCCAAATCAATCGCAAGAGAAGTGCTTTTGTAGCAGGCTTCGGCAGAACGGATCAAAGAATGGTACTTAATGGGAATATTTTCGCCCACAGTTTCTTTGTAATGTGCAATATTTTGTTGAATTGAGACCTCATCCTCGCTGTGAATGGCTATAAGTAAGGGGATTTCTGAGAAAATACGTTGTAATAAAGCAGGGTCCTTTACCAACATATTTCCTGTAGAAGAACCCATAAATAACTTTATGCCACACACTTTCTTGGGATCAGCTTGCTGCAATTCGGAAAAGTTTTCGCAAGTTGCTCCAAGATAGAAAGAATAATTAACTAGTGATTTTGAAGCTGCTAATGCATGTTTTTCCTCAAGAAGAGTATTTGTTGTCGTTTGAGGAATTGTGTTTGGCATATCCATGACAGACGTTATCCCTCCAGCCACTGCGGCTTTGCTTTCCGAAAGCAAATCTCCTTTTTGTGTTAATCCCGGATCTCTAAAGTGCACATGATCGTCAATTAAGCCTGGCAATAAGAAACAGTCTTCTGCATCTATTATTTCTGCTTTGTCCAATACGGAGGTGGGAACTTCATTCTTGAAAATAGCTTCAATTTTGTTCTCGTTAACAAGTACCGATCCCTTGAAGACACGACCTTCATTAACAATACGAGCCTGATGTATAAGTAACATGATTTGAATGGTGAAAATTGATTATTATTGTTGTTTTTGAGGATATTTTTTGAAAAAACTTTGCCATTTAAGTTGTAGAACGCCCAAAACGGCTTCTTTGAAGATGTGCCCGGTCATTTTCGAAACACCTAATTCCCTGTTGATAAAAATGATGGGTACTTCTTTTATGATAAAGCCGCATTTATATGCAGTAAACTTCATCTCTATCTGAAAGGCATAACCGACAAATTTTATTTTTTTGAGATCAATTGTCTCAAGTACATTTCTTTTATAGCATTTAAAACCGGCTGTTGTGTCGGCTATCTTTAAACCGGTGACACACCGAACGTATTTAGATGCAAAGTAGGACATAAGTACCCTACCCATAGGCCAATTAACAACATTGACACCTGAAATATAACGGGAACCTATAGCAAGGTCCGCTCCACCTTCTGTACAGGCTGCATATAATTTAAGTAAATCGTTAGGATTATGAGAAAAATCGGCATCCATTTCAAAAATGAATCCGTACTCTTTTTTCAATGCCCATTGGAAACCGGCAATATAGGCTCTACCTAACCCTTCTTTTTTTTGTCTTTCCAGAATATGTAGTTGTTCCGGAAATTCTTTTTGTAATCTTTTTGTAATAACGGCAGTCCCATCAGGTGAATTGTCGTCTATCACCAAAATATGAAACGACTTAGGTAAATCCAATATTGCACGAATGATATTTTCAATATTTTCTTTTTCGTTGTAAGTGGGGATAAGGACAATACTGTCAGACATTGATCTTAATTTGTTATGGTTAACCAACTCTCTTATTTGCAATCCAAAAGTAAGAAAAGGTTTTTTATTCTTGTGCGGTTTGTGAGTTTTTTTTCTATTCTTTATGAAAAGTTTTATAAAATTAGGGATAAGCATTTCTTACGGGAAAAGGTTTTTAATTTCTAATAATCCTAATTATTATCTTACATCGTTTCTCCTGGACGAACAATAGGTGTCGACGTAATACAATGTTATCTGTTTTCTAATATTTTTTTTGTTTTTTTAGTAAAAAAACAAATGAATAGTCGTACTTTAGCCGGTTAATTTTTCAAGTGCAAGTTTGAGGAAATAAAAAAATATGGAAAATAATAAAGCAGAACATCTCAATAAATTGGGATTCTGGGGTTTGATAGTTACGTTAGGTATTGTTTATGGAGACATAGGAACTTCTCCTTTGTATGTTATGAAGGCCATTATTGGAGCTAATGCCAATTTTGATGTCGATTACATCGTAGGTGCAGTTTCTTGTATAATTTGGACGTTAACGTTACAAACTACTATTAAATATGTGTTAATTACCTTGCGAGCTGATAATAAGGGCGAGGGTGGTATATTGGCATTGTATGCTTTAGTACGCAAAAAAAAGAATAAATGGTTGTACCTTATTGCGATTATTGGAGCCAGTACTTTAATAGCTGATGGTATTATAACCCCTTCTATCACCGTTGTATCCGCTATTGAGGGTTTGAAAGGACTTAATAGTGAAACTCCCGTTGTCCCGATTAGTATTGCCATTATTTCTGTCCTTTTTATTATACAACAGTTTGGTACTAAGGCTATTGGAAAATCATTTGGACCACTTATGGTTATTTGGTTTAGTATGTTAGGAGTGCTTGGTCTGACACAAATAATTCATTTTATTCCCATTTTGAAAGCTTTTAATCCCTATTATGCTATCCATTTACTAGTACACTATCCTAATTGGTTTTTAATTCTTGGAGCTGTCTTTTTGTGTACAACTGGTGCTGAGGCTCTTTATT
The DNA here is from genome assembly GCA_036734385.1 of Paludibacteraceae bacterium. GTDB lineage: Bacteria > Bacteroidota > Bacteroidia > Bacteroidales > Paludibacteraceae > JAAYPI01. The sequence continues at coordinate 84,612 of DAIMYQ010000003.1, forward strand.
CAGACTTAGGTCATTGTGGAATTAAAAATATTCGAATCAGTTGGATTTTTGTAAAATGCACCTTGATTTTAAATTATTTGGGACAGGGAGCTTGGATTTTAACCCATATGGGCGAGATAACAACTACTATCAATCCTTTTTATGCGTTGATGCCTCAAAGTTTTCTTGTTTTTGGTGTAGCAATGGCAACTATTGCTGCTGTTATTGCCAGTCAGGCTCTCATTAGCGGTTCATTCTCCATTTTTAGTGAGGCTATGAGTCTTAATTTTTGGCCACGTCAGCGAATTAAATATCCTACTCAAGTAAAAGGTCAATTGTACATTCCTTTTGTCAATTGGTTTTTGTATGTATTTTGTGTGATGATGGTATTGTTTTTTCAAACATCAAGCAACATGGAAGCTGCCTATGGGTTGTCAATTACTATTACGATGCTTATGACAACCATATTGCTTGCTTTTTATTTGCACAAGAAGACTGTTAAGACCATTTTTATTGTTCCCATTGTCGGACTCTTTATGACGATAGAATTGTCATTCTTGACCGCCAATATGTTTAAGTTTATGCATGGAGGTTGGGTTACAATCTTTATTGCAGGGGTTATTGCGACAGTTATGTTTGTTTGGTATAATGCCCGTATTATTAAGAATAAGCATCTACAATTTCTCAAAATCAAATCATACTATCAGATTATTTCCGATTTGAGTGCTGATGAAACAATTCCAAAATATTCCACTAATTTGGTTTATCTTAGTAAAGCTGATTTTAAAACGGATATTGAGAATAAAATTATTTATTCCATCATCAACAAGCAGCCCAAAAGAGCTGATAATTACTGGATTCTTCATGTTAATCATGTTGATGAACCAACAACTTTGGATTATACCTTTGAAAAATTGATTCCGGGAACTTTGTATCGTATTAATATGAACATAGGTTTCAAAGTGCAGCCGTTAGTAAATATTTATTTTAGACAGATTATTAGTGAATTGGTTGAAAACAAAGAGTTCGATTTGACGAGTAGTTACCCCTCTTTGAGGAAAAATAATATTCCCGGTGATTTCCGTTTTATTATTATTCATCGTGTTTATAACCAAAGCCAAGGCTTTAGTCTTAAAGAGCGAATGACGATGGGCTTTTATAACTATATCAGACATTTAGGTATTCCCGAAACTAAAGCTTACGGTTTGGATACCAGTAATGTACATGTAGAGTCAGTTCCTTTGGTAATTAATACGGAATACAAAAGAAAGATACGTCGGATTAATCTTGCCTGATTTATGCAGAGTAGTTGTTTTCGGTGTAAAAAGAGTAACTTTGCAGAAATTATTTACCCGTGGATATAACGGAGTTTTTTAATGTTATCAAATTACATCCCCAAATATCTGACATTCAGAAATGGGGACAATCTTCTTCCAAAAACCTGCAAATCAATGGCTTTTGCGGGTCTTCGTGTGCCTTGTTTTTACAACCTTGCCTAAAAAATCGCGAACTCCCGTGTATTTATATTTTACAGGATGCGGAAGAGGCAGGCTATTTTTACAATGATTTGATCCAAATATCTGGTGACGATGATGATGCGATTTTTTATTTTCCTTCTTCTTACAAGAAAAAAATAAAAGACGGATTACAAAAAGATCCGGCCAATCAGGTTTTGCGTACCGAAGCCTTGAATGCTATCAATCAACGTAAAAAGTGGACATTGGTTACTTACCCCGAAGCTATCGCCGAAAAAGTCATCAGTCAGCACCAATTAAGCAAGGAAACATTGCATCTCAGTTTGCACGAAAAAACGGATATAGATTTTGTGATCGATGTGTTGACGGAATACGGTTTCGAACGGGTCGATTTTGTCTATGAACCCGGACAATTTTCGGTGCGAGGTAGTTTAGTCGATGTCTTTTCATACTCCAATAATTACCCTTACCGTATCGATTTTTTTGGCGATGAAATAGATAGTATCCGCACTTTTGATATTGAAAATCAGCTTTCGGTGGATTCTCAAGATGAAATATCCGTTGTGTCGAATCTTGTGAACACGGAAACGGATAATTTGATTCCTTTATTTGATTTCATTCCGTCAGAGACCCTTTTTTGCATGGATAATGTGGGGTATACTTTGGAGGTTGTAGATAAGATATTTGTCGAAAATGTTGAAGGAGAAGCTTTTATCGATTCAGCAACTTGTTTGGATATGTTCCATAGGTACAAATTAATTGAGTTTGGAACAACCAATTATTTTAAAACTCAAAATGCTTTGAACTTTAATCAAAGCATTCAGCCTATTTTTCATAAAAATTTTGAACTTACCGCTGAAAATTTCATTTCTACTATCCAAAATGGCTACCGAATTTTCGTTTTGAGTGATAATCCGAAACAGACGGAACGGTTAAAAGAAATTTTTGCCGACAGAAATTACCAAATAACGTTTACTCCTGTAAATAATACCATACATGAAGGTTTTGTAGATCACGATTTGAAGATTGCCGTTTATACTGACCATCAGATATTTGATAGATACCATAAATATTCCTTGAAATCTAATAAGACGAAAGCTGGTAAAGTTGTCCTTTCTCTCAAGGAATTGATGCAGTTTCAGGTGGGTGATTATGTAGTTCATTCGGAGCACGGTGTCGGTAAGTTTGGTGGCCTAATACGTACTGAAATTAATGGAAAGGTTCAGGAAGTAATCAAACTTTTGTATAAAGATGATGACATTATTTTTGTCAATATCCATTCTTTGCACCGTATCTCTAAGTTTAAAAGCAAAGAAGGTGAACCTCCTAAAGTTAATAAGTTGGGTACCGCAGCTTGGAATAACTTAAAAGAAAAGACCAAGAAAAAGGTTAAGGATATTGCTCGTGACTTGATTGCTTTATACGCAAAAAGAAAAAACGAAAAAGGTTTTGCTTTTTCTCCGGACAGCTATTTGCAAAAAGAATTGGAAGCTTCTTTTTTGTATGAAGATACCCCGGATCAATACAAAAGCACACTAGCTATAAAGAAAGATATGGAGAGTGAAAAGCCTATGGATAGACTTATTTGTGGCGACGTAGGTTTTGGTAAAACAGAAGTGGCGATAAGAGCAGCATTTAAGGCTGTGGCTGATAATAAGCAAGTGGCGGTGTTGGTGCCAACAACTGTTTTGGCTTTTCAACATCACAAAACATTTTCCAAAAGACTACGAAAATTTCCTTGTACCGTAGAGTACCTTAGTAGAGCACGTAAACATTCTGATATTAAGGATATTATAGAAAGAACCAAAGAAGGAAAAATAGATATCTTAATTGGTACTCACAAAATATTGGGTAAAGAAATTGTGTTTAAGGATTTAGGATTGCTTATTATTGACGAAGAACAAAAATTTGGAGTCAGTACTAAAGAAAAATTGAGGCAGATGCGGGCTAATTTGGATACGCTTACGCTTACGGCAACGCCAATACCTC
>DAIMYQ010000003.1:88154-94015 GCA_036734385.1 Paludibacteraceae bacterium
AGGCAGATGCGGGCTAATTTGGATACGCTTACGCTTACGGCAACGCCAATACCTCGTACATTGCAATTTTCTTTGATGGGAGCTCGCGATTTGTCGGTAATGACAACACCTCCGCCTAATCGTTATCCTGTGCAAACAGAACTTGTCCATTTTGATGATGACGTTATTAAAGAAGCAATTGAATTTGAAATTAGCCGCAATGGTCAGGTTTTTTTTGTGAATAACAGAATCAGTAACCTTCTTGATCTGGAAATGCATATCAAACGGTTGTTGCCAAAGGCAAGGATAGCTGTCGGTCATGGACAAATGGAAAGTGAAAAATTAGAGGATGTCATTCTTGATTTTATCAATTATGAATACGACATTCTTTTGTGTACATCCATTATTGAATCAGGGGTAGATATTCCCAATGTCAATACAATAATCATCAATAATGCCCAAAATTTCGGATTAAGTGATTTACATCAATTGCGTGGTCGGGTAGGTCGCACCAACAGAAAAGCTTTTTGTTACCTTATTTCACCTCCTATTAGCAGTTTGCCATCAGATGCCAGAAGACGTTTGCAAGCCATTGAAAATTTGTCCGATTTAGGTAGTGGAATTCATATTGCTATGCAAGATTTGGATATTCGTGGTGCCGGTAATATTTTGGGTGGAGAACAAAGTGGTTTTATTACCGATTTAGGTTACGAAACCTACCATCGTATTTTGGATGAGGCTGTTTGGGAATTGAAACACGAGGAGTTTGAAGGTGTTTTTGAATCGGAAGAAGAACAAACAAGCGGTAAATTCGTTAATGATTGTCAGTTTGAATCGGATATGGAGTTGCTATTCCCCAACGAATATATCCAAAATATTTCTGAAAGAATGGATTTATATAAACGATTGGATTCCATTTCTGATGAAGAAAATCTTGTTGCCTTTGAACATGAACTAACCGACCGTTTTGGCGAACTCCCGATTGTCTCGAAAGAGTTGATACAAGTCGTTCGATTACGTTGGTTATGTTCCGATATGGGTATAGAAAAGTTGGTTATGAAAAATGGTAAAATGACTGCCTATTTTGTTTCCGACTTTAACTCAAAATATTATCAATCGCAAGTATTCGGCAATATTCTTCTATATGCTCAGTCACATCCTCGACGCACGCAGTTTCGGGAGCAGAATGGCAAAAGATCTCTTCTTGTCTCTTCGATAGATTCGATAACCATGGCTTACAATATATTTATGGAAATAAAGGGCTAAATGGGATTATTTAGTCAAATTTTTACAAAAAAAAATCGACAGTGAACTTTCAATGTCGAAATAATTTATTCAAATTATAAAAAACCGTACCGCAGTTTACGATTTAAACTTCGGTTTCCAAAGTTTTGAGGGTTTAACTTCCTTTGTAATCTACCCAATTGTTTCCAATAGTAGCACGCCATTAAAAGCTAAAAATATCTCAGTATGTAAAAGAGTGTTAAGTTTCACCAAACGCGATACGGTACTCCAAAGATATGTTTCTTTTCTTCGTTTTGCAAATATTTTGCCTGTTTAATTCAAAAAATAACTTAAAATAGTATAGCTCAGTTATTTTTAAGAGGAAATTTTCCTGTTTTCGGGTTTAAAAATGTACCTTTGTGCGAAATTTAGGTGTAGAAAAATTAAATGTAATTTAAAAATTATGATGAATGTAATTACAAAAACCATCACACTCGGTGATGGCAGAACCATTACAATTGAAACCGGAAAATTGGCAAAACAAGCCGACGGCTCAGTAATGGTACGCATGGGAGACACCATGCTTTTGGCAACTGTTTGTTCAGCAACAGATGCTGCTCCAGGTACAGACTTTATGCCCCTTTCAGTGGATTATAAAGAAAAATTTGCTGCTAATGGTCGTTTTCCCGGTGGATTTACTCGTCGTGAAGGACGTTCTTCCGATTATGAGATTCTTGTCTCTCGTTTGGTTGATAGGGCTTTACGTCCTTTATTCCCTGATGATTATCACGCAGAAACATTTGTTAATGTAACCTTGTTTTCTGCTGACGGTATAGATATGCCTGATGCTCTTGCAGGATTGGCTGCTTCAGCGGCTCTTGCTGTTTCTGATATACCTTTCAATGGACCTATTTCCGAGGTTCGTGTAGCTCGTATCAATGGTCAATTTGTTGTTAATCCGACTTTTGCCCAATTGGAAAATGCCGATATGGATATCATGGTTGCTGCTACTATAGATAATATAATGATGGTAGAAGGCGAGATGAAAGAAGTGTCAGAAGATGACTTGTTAGAAGCTATGAAAGTAGCACACGAAGCTATCAAAGTTCATTGCCAAGTACAATTGGAATTGATGGACGCTGTAGGCAAAACAGTGAAACGTGTATATTGCCATGAAGAAAATGACGAAGATCTTAAAAAAGATGTTTGGGCAAAAACTTACGATGAAGTATATAAAGTAGCCGCTTCATGCGATACCGATAAACATTCTCGTTCTGAAAAATTCTCAGCAGTAAAAGATAATTATATAGCGTCGTTGGATGAAGAAGTGGCAGCTCAAAAGAAAGGCTTAGTGAGTAAGTATTATCACGAAGTGGAAAAAGAAGCTATGCGTCGTGCTATTTTGGATGAAGGCAAACGTCTGGACGGAAGAAAAACGACGGAAATTCGTCCCATTTGGTCTGAAGTTGATTATTTACCCGGAACACACGGTTCTGCAATTTTTACACGTGGCGAAACTCAGTCTCTTACTTCTGTAACATTGGGAACAAAACAAGATGAAAAATTAATAGACGAAGCGTTGACTCAGGGAAAAGAACGTTTTTTGTTACATTATAATTTTCCTCCATATTCTACAGGTGAAGCACGTGCTTCTCGTGGCATAGGAAGACGAGAAGTCGGTCACGGTAATTTGGCTCTTCGTGCTTTGAAAGGGATGCTTCCTGATAATTATCCTTACGTTGTTCGTGTTGTTTCTGAAATTTTAGAATCCAACGGTTCTTCATCTATGGCAACAGTTTGTGCCGGCACATTAGCTTTGATGGATGCAGGCGTACAAATTAAAAAACCTGTTTCGGGTATAGCCATGGGACTTATTTCTGAAAATAAAGGTAAAAACTTTGCGGTTCTTTCTGATATTTTAGGAGATGAAGACCACTTGGGAGATATGGACTTTAAAGTAACCGGTACTAAAGATGGTATTACAGCTACTCAGATGGATATAAAGGTAGACGGTCTTTCTTTCGAAATCTTGGAAAAAGCTCTTAACCAAGCAAAAGAAGGAAGAATGTATATTTTAGGTAAAATACAAGAAACTCTTGCTGCACCACGTCCTGATCTTAAACCTAATGCTCCCCGTATTGAAACAATAGTAGTTCCAAAAGATATGATAGGTGCTATTATAGGCCCTGGAGGAAAAATTATTCAGGCTATTCAATTAGAAACCGGTGCTACCGTTTCTATCGAAGAAAAAGACAATGTAGGAGTTGTCGAAATTGCTGCCAACAATAAAAAATCAATTGATGCTGCTTTGGCAAAAGTCAAGGGAATTATTGCAGTTCCTGAAGTGGGTGCTATATACCAGGCAAAAGTGAAGTCAATTATGCCTTACGGCGCGTTTGTTGAATATTTGCCCGGAAAAGAAGGTCTGCTTCATATTTCCGAGATAAGCTGGCAACGTGTTGAAGATATGGAAAAAACAGGCTTGAAAGAGAATGACCCTATTGAAGTTAAGTTATTGGAAATAGACAAAAAAACCGGTAAAGTAAAACTTTCTCATAAAGTTCTTACAGAAAAACCGGCAAAAGAATAGTGCCATTTATACAATAAGGAAACGCCGCTTGATTTGATTGAGTGGCGTTTTTTGTCTAAAAACAATATAACATGAAAAATGCCGTCGATTATTTTCATAAAGAACCCGAAAAATTGAATTGCGCTCAGTCCATTTTGAAGGCTTGGCAGGAAGACTTTGAAATTTCCGATGAGACGATTGAGGAGTTCCGTCAATGGGGAGGAGGTAGAGCCGAAGGTGGGGTGTGCGGAGCTCTTTTTGCTGCGGATTATTTGTTGGCAAAAGAAGGAAAAAAAACATCCGTAAAAGAACCGTTTGTGGCAAAGACCGGTTTTTCAACCTGTGCATTGCTCAAGAGCTCAGGTCGAGTCCCTTGCGAAACTTGTGTAAATATTGCAGATGAATTAGTAAGAAAAAAAACAAAAAAGGAGTGTTAGGATTTTAAAATGAAAGCGAATTCAGATTTTTATTAATCAAATTATTGTTTTTTTGCCAAAAATAATAATTTTGCCAGAGGCATTGTTATTTGCTTCAACTAGAGACCTTAACTTGTGTAATGAAATACTGATAGCATATGGAGTTTATTAAGAATTATCTCAGAGCTATTGTCCCTCTAAGTGACGAATCAATGAATTTGATTTTAAGTTGTGTTGTAGAGGAGCAATTTGCAAAGAATTCCGTGCTTCTTACACAAGGATGTCCCAATAGCTATATGTACGTGATAAAGGAAGGTTTGGTAAAAGGTTTTGTAGAATCGGACGGTAAGGAGATCTGTTTGAGTTTCTGGGGGGAAATGAAACTTTTGGAGATGTAGTGACATATTTAACGGGTGACAAAGCCACAAAAAGCTATATTGCACTCGAAAATTTGATTGTATATAAATTTGAAATTCAAAAATTCAGGTCTTTTTTTGACACTAATTATCAAATATGTAACTTGGGGCGTATTTTGACGGAACATTATATTTTAAGAAAAAAATTCGAAGACCAAATATATCAGATAATAGATCCTTTTGAGAGATATAAATATCTTTCTGAATTTCGAAAACAGATAATTCACCGACTAAAAGGGAAAGATTTAGCTTCTTATTTAAGAATGACACCGGAAACCCTATCACGGATACGAAAAAGACCCCTATAACAATAAGTATCAAGCTGTTGATTTGAATCAGTACAAAAAAATAATTATTTAGCTTTGTTAAACCATTATTTTTTTTGTACACTTGCTGATGTGATAACCTCAAACTATTAAATTAAGAATCTGTATTCAGGGTGTGGTGACTTTTTTGGAAAGATGCATAAGGACAATTAAGAACAAAAAGCAGAATTAAGAAAACAAAATTTTTACTTTATTTAAGCTTATTTGTTGCAATAGCAGCAAATAAGTGGGTTGCGTCATGTCTAATTCCTAAATCTATGGTCATGAAACGTAAATCTATTCTAATCAATCTTACGACAATAATTTTGTTGTTGATTGGTGTAAATGTAAGTGCCACTAATTATACGTTGTCCTCGAGTAGTATTACGATCTCAACTCCTGGATCACATACTCTTAGCGGTTCGGGGTCGGGTGCGGTTTATATAACGAACTCAACGGTCGATGCGGTTTATAATATTACATTGAATGACATTAATTTAGTTTCTGCAACATGGGGTAGTGCTATAAATGTTCAGAATACTAGTAGGAACAATGACTGTCAATTTTATCGTTATAGGCACTAATGTAACTAATGCGTATAACCATGGTGGCATACAGTCTACAGGAGGAACTATCAAGGTTGTATTCACGACGACAAGCTCAGGAACCTTGACTAGTACTGCTCGATATGCTGGTTACTATGCTTTTAACAATGCCAATAGTAGTACATTAATACCATCAATTGCTTCTGGCATTACTTGTACGGCAACTTTAGGAGGAACTTCTATGGCAGTTGCTTCTGCATTATCGGGTGCATTTACGAGCAGACCTCTTGTACTCACATTAGCAGCTTCTCCATCTATTAGTTATATCAGTCCACAAACTTATCTTAAGGGAGTGGCTATTACGGCACTTACCCCTACTAATAGTGGAGGTAGCGTTGTAAGCTATA
>DAIMYQ010000003.1:94115-114100 GCA_036734385.1 Paludibacteraceae bacterium
ATTTCTGCAACCGGAGAAAATAGTGCGTTTACCTCTACAGGGGAAATACCTGTTGCCAAGTACACCACTAATGCTACAGTTACACATAATAGCTGGAACTTAATAGGACAACCCTTCTTGAGTTCTTTTGACTTAGCCAATGCAACCCAAGATCAAGCTCCTTTCTACTACTATGACAGAACGACTTATCAAACCGTTATGTCAGGAGACAGCTATACCGTTTCTCCTTTCGGTGCATTCTTCTTACAAGACCATGCCGCTACCGATGTAGTGGATTATGCTGCTGCCGGAAAAACGCTCAAAAAAGTGGCTGCCGAAAGTACTTTTGAAGAAATACCTTTGACAGTTAGCAACGATACTTATACTGATAAAACACGCGTTCGTTTACAAGCAGGAAGTACAAGTGATTATGAATTAGGCAAAGATGCCGTTAAAATGATGAGTTTGAAATCTGTTGTGCCACAAATCTACACGGTAACCGGTGGTAACGATTATTCAGTCAATTCCTTACCATCAACCACAAGTACCGTTAATTTGGTAGTAACAACAGGAGCAGCAGGAACCTATACCGTTAGTTTGCCCAATATTGCTTCTGCTTCCAATTACGAAAGCATCTTGTTGGTAGACGGTAATAATCAAACAAACTTGTTGGAAGGCAATTACACATTTACTACGAATGGTGCATTGACCAAGAGCATGCAATTGCAATTAGGTACATATACAGCAATCAATACTGCTTCAGATACAAACCTTCAGGTAGCCTGTTCAGGTGATAAGGTAACGTTCTCCGGATTGGAAGGCACTGCCAATGTGCAGGTGTATGATGTAACGGGACGTTTGTTGCAATCGTTTAAAACCATTGAAAACAATCAAACGGTAACCCTTGCCAACAAAGGTGTTAACTTGTTGGAGATTGTAACAACAACAGGAACAACCAACATCAAAGTATTAGTAAAATAACCAGTAAATAACAGTAAACAAACAAAGAAGTAACAATGAAAAAAGTAGCATTATTAAGTGTTTTTATGATGAGTGTACTATGTTCTTTCGGACAAGCACCCGTATTGCCGGGTGATCCTTTAGCCGGAGGCGGAGTAGGAGTGCCGTTGGATGGAGGAGTCTTATTGGGGATTTTAGCAGGAGCGAGTATTTTTGTCGCTTTTGTGAAAAACAAAAAAAAGAAGAAAGAGTAAAACACTTTCCAATAACAACCGAAAAGAGAGGGCAATTTTTTTAAGATTGCCCTCTCTTTTTGTTATTTTTTTCTAAAGAATATTTGGATGCAGTTTCCGTGAAAGTTCCATTTTTCTCTAATTTTATTCTCAATGAAACGTTTATACGGATCTTTTACATATTGAGGCAGATTAGCAAAGAAAATAAATGTTGGAATTCTTACATCCGGAATTTGTGTAACATATTTTATTTTTATGTACTTTCCTTTCAATGCAGGTGGTGGATAGTTTTCTATTAATGGAAGAAAGTATTCATTCAGTTGACTGGTAGAGATACGTTGTGTTTTGTTTTCGTAAACATCAGTCGCAGTTTCTATTACTTTGAAAATTCTCTGCTTAGTAACAGCCGAAGCGAAAATAATAGGAAAGTCTACAAAAGGAGCAAAACGTTCGCGAATTGCCTTTTCAAAAACAAGCGTTGTTTTATTCTCCTTGTCTTCCACTAAATCCCATTTGTTAACACACACAACAAGACTCTTTTTATTTTTCTGAACAATAGAAAAGATATTTAAATCTTGACTTTCAATGCCACGTGTTGCGTCAACCATTAATATGCAAACATCAGAATTTTCAATAGCTCTGATGGAACGTATCGTAGAGTAATATTCCAAATCTTCTACTACTTTGGCTTTTTTTCGTATACCTGCTGTATCGACCAAATAAAAATCTTTTCCAAATTTGTTGTAACGAGAATAAATAGAATCGCGGGTGGTGCCTGCAATATTGGTTACAATATTTCTTTCTTCTCCGATAAGAGCATTTACAATGGAAGATTTACCTGCATTTGGTCTACCTACTATGGCAATACGAGGTAAAGAATCGTCATAAAGTCCATCCCCTTCTATCTGTGATAAGAAAGGTAAAATCGCATCCAGTAGTTCCCCTGAACCAAAACCGCTTATGGCGGAAATACATAATGGGTCACCCACACCCAATTTATAGAATTCGGGAGCCATATATTGTAAATCGTTGTTATCCGTTTTATTTACTGTTAGAATAACATTCTTTTTGCTTTTTCGTAGCATGGTGGCAATTTCGGTATCTAAATCCGTAATTCCATTTTGGACGTCAACCACAAAAACAATAACATCCGATTCTTCAATTGCAATGTTTACTTGTTTTTTTATTTCATCTTCAAAAGTATCACCGGATCTTGATATCCAACCTCCTGTGTCAATAACTGAAAATTCTTTTCCACCCCATTCGGCCTTGCCATATTGACGGTCTCGGGTAGTGCCCGATTCTTCATTGACGATGGCTCGTCTGGTTTGTGTAAGTCTGTTGAAGAGTGTTGATTTGCCCACGTTTGGACGTCCAACTATAGCTACAATGTTTCCCATGTGTTCTTTTGGATGTTAAAATCTTTATTTGTTATTGTTGTGTTGATAAGAAAATCAGATGTCGTAACCGAAACTTTTGAGTTGTTTGTCTCTGTTTCTCCAGTCTTTTTCGACTTTTACAAAAATTTCGAGGAATACCTTTTTTTCAAAAAACCTCTCGATATCCAATCTTGCTTCAGACCCTATCTTTTTCAAGGATTTTCCACCATGTCCGATAATAATGCCCTTCTGTGATTCCCTTTCTACGTAAATAATAACGTTGATTTTAATCAAAGAATTTGTTTCTGTAAATTTTTCCACAACTACTTCTACCGAATAGGGAATTTCCTTATCATAATTCAGTAATATTTTTTCGCGGATAATTTCAGTAACAAAAAAACGAGCAGGACGATCAGTTAGAGCGTCTTTTTCAAAATAAGGAGGAGCTTCCGGTAGCAAATCCTTGATTTGGTGAAGTAAGTTATCTATATTGAATTTTTCCGTGGCACAGATTGGTATAACTCTTGCTTTTGGTAAGATGCTTTCCCACATAGCCACTAAACTTTCCAGTTTATCTTGTGAAGGTAGTAAATCTATTTTGTTGATAATGAGGAATACAGGCACATCAATGTCCTTTATTTTGGCTAAAAAATCAGCGTTTTTATCATACGATTCAACGGTATCTGTTACATATAGCAATACGTCTGCATCAGTAAGAGCTGATTGCGAAAAATTGAGCATTGATTCTTGCAATCTGTAATTAGGTTTCAGCACGCCGGGCGTGTCAGAATAAACAATTTGAAAATCGTCTCCGTTGACAATACCCAATATACGATGACGTGTAGTTTGTGATTTCGAGGTGATGATTGAAATCCTTTCACCAACAAGAGCGTTCATCAATGTCGATTTTCCAACATTCGGGTTTCCTACTATGTTTACAAAGCCTGATTTGTGCATAAAAATTCGTTTAGCATGCAAAGATACTTATTTTTCGTTTGAAAGTGAAATTTCTCTTGTTTCTTATTTGATAAATAATTATTTTTGTACCTGATATCGTACTGCGTCTTATCGCTTTTTGTGCGAAGTTTTAACCTCTAATAACATCCCAATGAGTTCTGTTTCAATCCGTTTAGCAAGTCTTTCAGAGTCAGAAACGCTTGCTATGTCTCAAAAAAGTAATGAACTAAAAGCCCAAGGGTTTGATGTGATTAATTTGAGTGTTGGGGAACCCGATTTTAATACCCCTGACCACATTAAAGAGGCTGCAAAAAAAGCAGTAGATGCGAATTTCTCATTCTATTCTCCTGTGGTTGGTTATCCAGCCTTGCGTAATGCAATTGTAGCAAAGTTGAAAAAAGAAAATGGATTGGAGTATACAGCAGACCAAATTGTTTGTTCTAATGGTGCAAAACAATCTGTTTGTAACCTTGTTTTGTGTCTTATCAGTAAGGGAGATGAGGTCGTTATTCCAGCTCCTTACTGGGTAAGCTATGTGGAAATGGTGAAATTGGCTGAGGGTACTAATGTGATTGTACCAGCGGGAATTGAACAGGATTTTAAAATTACCCCTGAACAGTTGCAGGCTGCGATTACTCCAAAAACGAAGGCTATCATTTTATGTTCCCCTTCCAATCCTACCGGAAGTGTGTATAGTAAAGACGAATTAAAAGGTTTGGCTGATGTTTTGGCTAAGTATCCTGATATCACCATTATTTCTGATGAAATTTATGAACATATCAATTATGTGGGTAAGCACGAAAGTATTGCTCAATTTGATAATGTAAAAGATAGAGTTGTTATTGTTAATGGAGTTTCCAAAGGGTATGCAATGACAGGTTGGCGTATTGGTTGGATAGCTGCTCCGAAATGGATAGCTGCTGCTTGCAATAAGTTGCAAGGACAATATACTTCAGGACCTTGTTCTGTTGCTCAAAAGGCTGCTGAGGCTGCTTATACCGGGAATCAAGATTGCGTGACTGAAATGGCAAATGCGTTCCAACGTCGCAGAGATTTGGTTTACAATTTGGTAAAAGCAATACCCGGTTTGCAGGTAAATAATCCTCAAGGAGCTTTTTATGTATTTCCGGAGTGTAGTTCTTTCTTTGGCAAGAAAACACCTAAAGGAAAAGAAATTAATGAAGCCGGTGATTTGGCAATGTATCTTTTGGAAGAAGCACATGTGGCGTGTGTGGGAGGTACGGCTTTCGGAGCACCTAATTGCATTCGTTTTTCTTATGCAGCTTCTGATGAAAATTTGATTAAAGCTTTTGATAGAGTTAAAGTGGCTCTGTCTGCCATCAAGTAAAATACTAATTGATAATATTGAAAATGCCTACTTGAGAAAGCAGGCATTTTTTATTAAAGTCTACTAAAAGTGAAAGCCTTGAAAAATTATTTTCAAGGCTTTCACTTTATGACTTGTATTGAAAAATTATTTTTTCTTATCAAGGTGATTTTGATAACGAGATCTAAATTTATCGACGCGACCGGCTGTGTCAACTAAGTTGGATTTACCGGTATAGAAAGGGTGAGAAGTGTTAGAAATATCTAATTTGACGACAGGTAAAGCTTCTCCTTCAAAATCTATAGTTTCTTTTGCGTTTGCTGTAGAGCGCGAAACAAAAGTATCTCCGTTAGACATATCTTTAAAAACAACCGTACGGTAATTTTCCGGGTGGATTCCTTTTTTCATTTTGTATATAAATTTATTTTGTTATTCTAATAAAATTCTATTTGGACGGCAAAGTTATGAATAAGTCCGTAATTTGCAAAACAAATTTGTGATTTTTTCGCCCTTTAGAATTTATTATGGATATTTTTTTGTTTTCTTATTGTTGAAAAAATACATAAAAAGTCGTATAAAGGATTTTTATTTTAGCGTTTAATTTGTCCAAAAATAGTACTTTTGCAAGATACTAAAAAGTAAGTTGACAATGCGTAGATTTTATGTGCTATTATTTTTAACTTGGTTCTCTTTTTCTGCCTTTTCCGCGGAAAATTCGTATTATAATTTTGTTTATCCTTTAAATCTTTCTCCTGTTTTGAGTGCCAATTTCTCTGAACTTCGTCCTAATCATTTTCATTCAGGCGTTGATTTTAAAACGGAACAAGTAATTGGTAAACCGGTTTTTGCTGTAGATAGCGGGTATGTTTCGCGTTTTAATATTTCGGGAAAAGGATATGGGAATTGTATTTACATTACCCATTACAATGGTTTGACCTCTGTCTATGCACATTTGGAAAACTTTATTCCTGAAATAGATGCTTTTTTGAAAAAAAAACAGTACGAACAAAAAAAGTTTGACGTTGATATTACACTCGATAAAGATGAGCTGAAAGTAAAAAGGGGTCAGCAAATAGCATGGAGTGGCAATACCGGTAGTTCCGGCGGTCCTCATTTGCATTTTGAAATGAGAGACACATATACCGAGGAGGTGATAGATCCATTATTCTTCTTTGACGTTAAGGATGATGTTCGCCCCAAATTTTCAGCTTTTTTACTATCTCCTATAAGAGCAGAAGGCGTTGTTGCCGGTTCGAACGTCAAAAAACGTTACGATGTACAACAATCTAAGGCTGGATTTTATAGTGTAAAAGGTGGAGCTGAAATCCAAGCATGGGGTAAAGTGGGATTGGAAATAAAAGCCAATGATTATATGCCAAACACATCGAATATTTATGGAATCAATTCCATTCGTGTATTTGTGGACAACAAAGAGGTCTTTTTCTATAAAAACGACAGGTTTGCTTTTGACAAGACGCGTTTTTTAAATAGTTTTATTGATTACGAAGAGTGGTATAAGAATAAATCCATGTTTATGACAACTTTCGTATTGCCCAATAATCAACTGGATAATTATCGTAACCTCGTGAATAAGGGTTATCTTTCTATTAACGAGGAACGTGATTATAATGTGAAATGTATTGTGAAGGATTTTCATGGTAATCCATCAACGTTGGATTTTGTTATAAAAGGAAAAAAACAGGACATTCCATCTCCTCAAGAAAGTAACAATACTTTTTATATGCGATATGATACTGTTAATAGGTTAAAGTTGGAAGATTTGTCTTTTACTATACCCAAAGAAGCACTGTACGATAATTTGTATTTTCAATATTCGATACATCCTAATACACAGGGTTTCTCTGATGTATATGATTTACACCTGCCAACAGTTCCCTTGCAGAAGTATTGTGAATTAAGAATTAGGTTGAAAAACGATTTATTACCTGATAAAAAGAAATATTATATAGCTTACAAAAATACGTATGGAATGGATTTCGTTGGAAATAATTACCAAAATGGATTTTTGGTGGGTGAAACACGAGGTTTTGGAGAATTTGTTATTTTGTGCGATACTATAGCTCCCAATATAAAGCCGGTAGATTTGTCAAATGGTTCTCTGAAATTTCAAATTTATGATGCTAAGTCAGGTGTTGACCACTATGAAGGATTTGTGGATGGCGAATGGGCATTATTCAAATTCGATAGCAAAAAGAATATGGCTTTCTATTCTTTTGATAAAGAAAGAGTGGTAAAAGGAAAATCGCACAAGGTGGAACTGCGAGTATTTGATAAATGTGGAAATGAAGCAACTTATCAAACAAATGTTTTTTGGTAATTTCTTTATAACTCTATTGTTACTTTTTCCACTTGTCCGCCTAGAGGTGGGTTGTATTTAGATAAACGTAAATTGACTTTTTCTATAGTTGGGCATTGTTTTTTTATGGAGGATACAATTCTGCCGGCAACGTGTTCTATCAGGTTTGAAGGTATTTCCATTTCTTTTTTGATGATATCGTATACAACCTGATAATTTACCGTATCATTCAAATTATCCGTGAGAATTGCTTGGGTTAAATTTAGGTGTAAAGTAACCCATACCACGTATTTTGTACCCACAGTTCTTTCTTGTTCAAAGCACCCATGATAGGCAAAAAACTCCATATTTTCTAAAATGATAACCCCCATTCTGGATTGCATATTCGTTTAAAACAAGACAAAGATAATACGTTTTGCATTTTTGTAAACAGAAAATATTACTTTTGCACTGGAAAAATGCAATTACGTCTTGTATATACAAATATGTTTTATTGCATATCAGTAGATGAGTTTGTATTTTAAATCATTATTATTTAATTTATTAAAAACAGGAGTATGAATTTATTAAAAGGAAAAGTAGCTGTTATAACAGGAGCTGCACGTGGTATTGGTAAAGCAATTGCTTTGAAATATGCTTCAGAAGGAGCAGATATCGCTTTTACGGATTTAGCTATAGATGATAATGCAAAAGCTGTTGAAAAAGAATTAGAAAACTTTGGAGTTAAAGCAAAAGGATATGCTTCTAATGCTGCAAATTTTGAAGATACCCACCATGTTGTAGCAGAAATTGTAAAAGATTTCGGACGTATCGATATATTGGTAAACAATGCCGGTATCACTCGCGATGGTTTAATGATGCGTATGACAGAACAACAATGGGATATGGTTATTAATGTTAATCTAAAATCAGCATTTAATTTTGTTCATGCTGTTACTCCCGTTATGATGAAGCAAAAGACAGGTTCAATCATCAATATGTCTTCAGTAGTTGGTGTTAGTGGAAATGCAGGTCAATGCAACTATTCAGCTTCTAAGGCAGGGATGATCGGTTTGGCAAAATCTATTGCAAAAGAATTGGGCTCAAGAGGTGTGAGAGCAAATGCAATCGCTCCCGGATTCATTATTACAGAAATGACGGCTGTTTTACCTGAAGAAGTGAAGAAGGAGTGGGCGGAAAAAATACCGTTGCGTAGAGGAGGTACTCCTGAGGATGTGGCCAATGTGGCTACTTTCTTGGGCTCTGATTTATCTTCTTATGTTTCAGGACAAGTAATACATTGTTGTGGCGGCATGAATATGTAGTTTTTAGTATACTTTTTAATAAAATAGCATAATTGCTTCTTTGGGGGAGATAGTTCCAATCCTAAAGGAGCAATTTTTGTATATAAACCGTCTATGTTTCAGTAAATAAAAGTTTTATTAAACCGTTATAAAGACAAATTTTTTTGAATTTTGTTAAAAGATATTGTGTACTTTTGCACTCGAAAATTGTCTTTTTGTATAAGTGGGCTATAATTGATTGTAAAAGAGAATGAAGAAAGTACATTTTATTGCCATTGGCGGTGCTGCTATGCATAATCTGGCGTTGGCGTTGCATTCCAAAGGATATCAAGTAACCGGATCGGATGATGAGGTTTTTGAACCCTCAAAAACTCGTTTGGCAGCCGCTGGTATTTTGCCAGAAAAAATGGGATGGTTTCCTGAAAAGATTACCAAAGATATTGATGCTGTTATTTTGGGAATGCATGCCCGCGAGGATAATCCCGAATTGGTCGAAGCTCAAAAGATTGGTGTGAAAATTTATTCATTTCCTGAATTTTTATATCAAGAAACGAAAGATAAGTTGCGTGTGGTTATCGGTGGAAGTCATGGTAAAACAACTACCACTGCTATGATTTTGCATGTGTTTCAACATCTTGGTATAGGCTTTGATTATATGGTTGGAGCCCAAATAGAAGGCTTTGATACTATGGTTGGTCTTTCCGAAAAAACGAAGATAGCTGTTTTTGAGGGAGACGAATATTTAACTTCTCCGATTGACTTGCGTTCCAAATTTCATTTGTATCATCCTAATGTAGCATTGGTTACAGGTATCGCTTGGGATCATATTAATGTTTTCCCAACTTTTGAGATATATGTGGAACAATTCAAAAAATTTGCAGATTTGGTAGAGCCCCAAGGCACATTTATTTATTTTGAACAAGATAAAGAATTACAAAAAATAGCACGAGGAGTTCGTCCTGATATAACAGCACTGGCTTACAATACGCCTGAATATGTTATTTCAGAAGGGAAAACATACATTAAGTATAACGGTAAAGAAATTCCTTTGCAAGTTTTTGGTGAACATAATTTACAAAATATAAATGCTGCTCGTTTGGTTTGTTTGCAAGTGGGTGTAAGTGAATCTGATTTTTACGAAGCTATCAGTTCGTTTGGTGGTGCTGCCCGTCGATTGCAAAAAATTACTGAAGCTAACGGTTGTACTGCCTTTTTAGATTTTGCACATGCTCCATCTAAACTAAGAGCCACGATAAAAGCGGTAAAAGACCAATATGAGAATCGTCGATTGGTAGCTTGCATGGAGTTACATACATTCAGTAGTTTAAATAAAGACTTTTTGCCTGAGTACAAGGATACTATGAAGCCCGCTGATGTAGCTTACGTTTATTTTAATCCTGAAGTGATAGCTCATAAGGGCTTGAAAAAAATAACGAAGGAACAGGTTGCTGAGGGTTTTGGTAAAAACATCACGGTATTTACTGACCCAAAAGCACTTCAAGAAGAATTAAGAAAAATAAAATTTGAGAATACAAATTTGTTGTTTATGACTTCGGGTAATTTCTCCGGATTGAATTTGGTTGAGTTTGCAAAAGAACTTGTTCATTAAGTAAATAACATAATGTCAGAAAAACAATTGCTTTTAGATAAGCGTTATATGCAAATGGCCAGTATTTGGGCACAAAATTCCTATTGTCAGCGAAGACAAGTGGGAGCTTTGTTAGTAAAAGATAAAATGATTATTTCTGATGGGTATAATGGAACTCCTTGTGGATTTGAAAATATTTGTGAGGATGATAATGGAAAAACTAAGCCTTACGTATTGCATGCTGAAGCTAATGCAATAACTAAAATAGCTCGTTCTAATAACAGTAGTGAAGGAGCAACCTTGTATGTGACTACATCGCCTTGCATAGAATGTGCGAAATTAATTATACAATCAGGTATAAAACGTGTCGTGTATTCGAAAGAATATCATGTGACTGATGGTATAGATTTATTGAAACGTGCAGAAATAGAAGTGTCACAAATTGATATTGATTAGTAAATAAATATCCAATGGATAAGCGTAATATATATTTTTCTATCATCATAAGTTTAACCTTGTGTATAGGAATTTTGTTAGGAAATTTGTACTCAAAAAATGCCAATTCGAAGGGGAATTCTCCTGTTTTACCTGAAAATATAGATGGCTATGACAAATTGAGTGATGTTTTGAATTTGTTGCAACAGAATTATGTTGATACAATTGATAAAAAGAAATTAGAGGAAGATATCATTTCTAATATGCTCAAAGATTTAGATCCTCATTCAGTCTATATTTCCAAAGAAGAGGTTACCGAAGCAAATGAAGATTTGGAGGGAAGTTTTAGTGGAATAGGGGTGCAGTTCAATATTCAAAACGATACGGTAATGATTGTAAATGTGATTGCCGGAGGTCCTTCAGAAAAAGTTGGATTATTCGCCGGAGACCGTATCGTTGAGGTAAATGATAGCAGTTTTGTTGGAAAATCGATTACAAATAGGAAAGTGCTAAAGACACTGCGAGGGGAAAAAGGAAGTAAGGTAAAAATCGGAATTAAACGGAAAGGACAGCATAATGTTTTATATTATACGGTTACAAGAGGCGATATCCCAATTCATAGTGTTGATGTTGCCTATAAAATAAATCCGGTAACTGGTTATATAAAAGTAAGCCAGTTTGGAGCAAATACGTATAAAGAATTCCTTACAGCACTCGTTTCTCTTAGACGTCAGAATTGTAAAAATATCATTATTGACTTGCGGAACAACTCGGGAGGTTATTTATCTGCCGTAATACAAATGACGAATGAATTTTTGCAGGCAGATCAATTGATAGTATATACTAAAGGAAGAAAGTTGCCTCGTGAAGATGCTCCTGCTGATGGTAACGGAAGGTTTAAAAATATTAATGTTTGTGTTCTGATTAATGAATGGTCGGCATCTGCCAGTGAAATTTTTGCCGGAGCTATACAAGACCACGATCGAGGATGGATTATAGGTCGTCGTTCTTTTGGCAAGGGATTGGTACAACAGCAGATTCCACTTCGAGATGGTTCGGAGTTACGCCTTACGGTAGCTCGTTACTACACACCATCCGGCAGATGTATACAAAAGCCATACGCCAAAGCTGATGAATATGAAGGCGAGATACAAAAGCGATTTTTACACGGCGAATTTTTCCAAAAAGATAGTACCTCTTTTCCTGACAGTTTAAAATTTGCAACGGATTTGGGTCGTCCCGTTTATGCCAAAGGGGGTATTATGCCTGATTATTTTGTGGGAGAAGATACTTCAGCTTATACGACATATTACAAAAAGGTGATGGATTTGGGTATCGTGTATGATTTTTCTTTTGATTATGTCGATAGCAATAGAAAAATATTATCGCAATATAAAACGTGGCAAGATTTATCTGCCTATTTGAATACAACGCATTATTTTGAAGACTTTATTCGTTTTGCAGAAAAGAAAAAGATAAAACGAAATAGTAAGCAAATAGCCAAATCAAAGAAGCTGTTGGAAAATACTTTGCAGGCATTTATTTCACGAAATGTATTAGGTGATAGTGGATTCTACCCAATTTTGAATTTACAAGATGAGGTTATAAATAAAGCATTAGAAGTTGTAGAAACTCCAATCAAAAAGTGAATAGTCTTGCCATTATAGAAAAATATTACGAGCCTCAGAGTTTGCTTTATGCGATTCTTGTGAAACATAGTAATGCTGTGACTCAAAAGGCTCTTGAAATAGCAGAGAATCATCCGGAGATGCCTTTGGATAAAACGTTCATACAAGAGGCAGCAATGGTACATGATATTGGCATATTTTTAACTAATGCTCCTCGTATTAGTTGTTTCGGAAGTTTTCCATACATTTGCCACGGCTATTTGGGAGCTGATTTGATTAGAAAGGAAGGATTTCCCAAACATGCTTTGGTCTGTGAACGGCATACGGGTGCAGGTATCAGCCTTTTTGATATAGAACAACAAAATTTACCTCTTCCAAAACGGGATTTGCGTCCTGTTTCTTTAGAAGAGCAACTTATTTGTTTTGCTGATAAATTTTATTCAAAAACACGTTTGGATGAGGAATTGACTTTGTCTCAAGTACAAGTTAGTCTTAGTAAGTTTGGAGGAAAAGCAGTAATACAGTTTCAAACTTGGTGCGAGTTGTTTTTATAAATAAAAGGAGTTGACTCCTTTTATTATTCTTGTAAGATTCCAGTGAACTCATCTTTTTAGTGTAAAGTGACCTACACGAGGTTTCCCTAATTCCTCTATTTTAATGATGTACCAATAGTCGGTAGCAGGCATTAAATGGTTGAGGTAAATGCCATTCCATCCTTTTTCATATCCTTTATACGTCAATAATTTTTTACTGAATCTGTCGTATATCTCAATTTCAGCATTTGGATAGTACCCGATATTTTTTATTTCCCAGGTATCGTTAACCCCGTCACCATTAGGCGTGAAAAACTTTTCAGGGTATATGTCTATTAATTTATCAATGACAAATGTAGAAATAGAGGAACATCCATTAGCATCAGTAACCATCACTTCATATTGACCTTTCTCATTCACTTCGAATAATGGTGATGTTTGCCAATCTCCGTCGTTAAGGCGATACAAATATGGGGCATTAGCATTTGTCTTTAATTTAACTTCAACTCCGGATTCCGTATCTACTATGTCAAATGTAGGGTTTGGTGTTACTTCCACAGAAATCATTTTTGTGTAATTACAGCTACCATTTTTTACCAATAAATTATAAGAAGAAGTCTTGTCCGGTTGTACCGATTCGTAGTATATATTACCATTTGTTGCACTAGATAATTTAGTTGATGTACCGGATGTGTAAAAATCGTAGGTGTAGGTTGCAGCCTGGGAACCAATACCTTTTGCCCAAAGTGTAGCAGATGTATTTTCGCAAATAATAGTGTCATTGACACTGGTGACTGATATTTCATTGATACTAAAAGGAACGGCTACGGGAGAGCCTATACATCCCGTTGTAATGTCCATGCCCGCAACATAATAAATGTAATTTCCAACCTGTGAAATCAGTGTTGAAGTGATTTCGTGTGTCAATGTTTGGTCAGTAAAATATTTAACAATATCAGCATCTGAGCTTACAACTGCGTTTGAAATGTCAATCGTTTCCGGAGAGCATACGGAGGCTAGCGGTTTTGTTACAACGGTTGGTAATATTTTATTGTTAATTATACTTATAGTTGAGGTTGCAGAACAGCCATTAGCATCTGTTACTTCTACCGAATAATTTCCTCCTTCAGTTATTGTAAATGACGTGTTTGTTGTAAAAGTTCCTCCATTGGTACTAAATCGATAAGGAGACTTGCCTCCGGAAGCGATAGCCGAAATGGTAGCAGTTTGACTTTTACAAGTAATCTCTGTTTTGTCCGAATTAGTCAGAAGCGTAAGAGTAGGAGTTTGTGTAAGTGTAACGGAGTTTCCTGTATTGGTACATCCTGTTACATCTTTTACCGTAATGGTGTAGGTCCCTATTTCTGAAACACTAAAGGTGCTTTGCGTTTGGAATGTTACACCATCTAAACTGTATTCAAATGTCGGAGTTCCACTTGTTGCGGAAGCCGTCAATGTAATATTTGTCAGGTTACAATTGAATGCTGTTTGTGAGGCAGTTAGTGTTGCTGTCGGTAGGTCTGGAATAACTACCGATACAATTGTACTATTTGTATTTCCACAAGCATCTTCTATCAAAATAGTTATATCCGTATCTGTTGTTATAACCGTATTGGCAGCGGGTGTTTGTGTAATAATGATATTTTCAGGTTGAGTACAATTATCTGTAACAATGGCCTTAATTGTCGGAATAAGGTTTGGAACCTGAAATCCACAATTGCCTATACTTGATGCAGTTTGTGGCTCTACTGTCGAGGTAAATGAAGGAATTATATTGTCATAAACAGTAATAAATCCCGTTGCTGTTATTTTGTTATCGCAACCATCTTTAGCGGTAAATGTAACTTCTACATTTCCACATGAGGTAGTCAGAGAGTTAATGTCGAAATTGTTTGTGATGGTAACTATTGAACAGTTATCGGTAGCTGTAACAGTATTTAACCAGTTGTTAATTTGCGTTTCTTTATCACTTGCATTACAAGATACCGAAAGGGGAACGATTGTATCAAATTGAGGAGGAATATCGTCGCTGATAGTGATATTTTGTGTACAAGTGTTTGTGTTTCCGCTTACATCGGCAATTTGGTAGGTGCGGGAAATGATTTTTGGACATATGCCGTTGTCATCCACTTCGTCTATCAAGGTGAAACTTGTTTCATTCACTTCATCGTTGTCAGAAGTTGAACCTCCTGCTGTTGTAAATTCTGTATAACTAGTATATGCCTGTGGCAAATCATCAAGACATTCAATTGAAATTGGAGCAGGACACGTAATCAGCGGCTTCTCTGTGTCGACAACGGTTATTGTTTGTTCACATTCTCCAAAATTAGTAGAAGTATCGGTTGCTTTCCATGTTATAGTTGTTGTTCCTTTATTGTACATGTTTGTTGCGGGAGCATTATTGGTAATGGTATCTATTGCACAATTGTCACTTGCTGTCGGAGAACCGATATTAGTCATTGTTGCATAATTTACTCCTGCATCCATTGAGACAGTTATGTCTGTAGCACAAGCTATTTTAGGATTTTCCGCATCATCAATGGTAACTGTAATTGAACATGAGCTTTTGTTTCCTGCCTCATCTACAGCTGTGTATATAATGTTGTTAATTCCTTTGTTAAATAGGCGCGAACCTACTTGACCAACTGTTGAAGCAGCTGTCATAGAGCCTGTTATTTCGTACGAAAGAGTTGGTGTCGAACAATTATCCGAAAAAGTAATATCCGGAACAGCTACCAAAGCAGAACATAACCCTTCATCGGTATTTTGCTCAATATTGTTTCCACAAGTTATTTCCGGTATAGTAGTATCTTCCAAAGTAATGCTTATTGTGGAGGGAGTGCTTTCGCAAGTTTTATTGTCCTCTGTTTTATGTGCAACAATTGAATAAGAATGAGTTCCGACTGAAGCCCCCGTTATAGTTATTATTCCGCTTGTATAATTGAAACTTACCGGATTTGAATCTTCACTTACTGTATAACCTAAAGAAGAATTATCTCCACCGTTTACCTGAATTTCAATATCCGCATTTGGGCAAAGGGGAGAGCTTTTTATCAATGAGGCATTTAGAATTACATCATTGTTTACTTGAACTGTAGCTGAACCCGTCATCCCTGTTGGGTCGGCTGTTGCAACTGCATCTTCCAAAGAGACTAATGTGTACGTAAGAGTAGTCCCTGCGTCTGGTTTGCTTTGAAAAGTGTACTCTGTGTCGTTGTAATTGGTAATGGAAATTATATTGATTTCATCAGTATACGAAAAATTAAACGGTGGAACTCCAGTTAAATTTATTGTAACGGTTGCTTCTTCACCCGGGCATAAATGGGCATTTCCGCTTACGATGCCTGTGGGATGCACATCCAATACCGATAGTGGATATTGAACTCGTGAACTGCAGTGGGTAATAGGGTCGGTTACCGTATAATATACAATAGGGGTGCCTGCTTTTATAGGCGTTACTTCTCCGTTGTTACTTATGGTTGCAATACTTTCGTCACTTATGCTCCAAACACCTGCTAGTGTTGAGAGATTTGAAAGAACTGTTGTTGACCCTATGTAAACTTTTGCTAAACCTGTAATTGCACTTACCGTTGGAAGCTGGTTAACGGTAACTGTAATAACAGTGTCTTTTTCGCAGAGATTTGCATCAACAACTTTGAATGTATATTGTGTATTAGTTGATGGAGAAACTTCTATAGAAGCGTCGGCGGAAGAAACATTATCCCAGCTATATGTATAGTTAGTGGTTCCACCTCCCACTGTTGCAGAAAGGGTAACTGATTCTCCTTTGCAAATAGGAGTAATAGGATTTGTTGATACTTTTAATGGATTTGGTTCGGAAATTGTAAAGCTAAGGTCTCTTTTACAATTGTTTGAATCAGTAATTCCAATGTTATAAATTCCTGCCGGTAAATCAGTTATGTCTTTTGTATTGTAGGTGTTATTATTCCAATTGTAGGATATAGGGGCTACACCTCCTGTTACTGTGAGCTCAATTTTTCCATTGCTACCTTGGTAACATGTTACGTTTGTTATAGTTTCAGAAACTGACATATCATCCTCAGTACTTGTAATTGTAATTGATTTCGAGGTTTTACATCCATTATTTCCGGTAACAGATACGGAATAGTCTCCAGCGTTCGTTGCTGTCAGTTTCTGATTGGTAGAATTGTCATTCCACAAATATTGTGAGGCATCTGTTTGAGCAGTCAATTCTATGGAAGAGGTTTGACAAGTCAGATTTGTCGTAGGAGCATTGATTGACAAAGAAGGAGTTCCTGTGTCTTTTATCAGATGAATGACGTTACTGTTGCTCGTACATCCGTTAATGAAAGTGATTTGTACGGAAAAACCTCCTGCCTCCGTTGCAGTAATATCGGTAGTTGTACTTCCGTTGCTCCACGTTCTGTTTGTCTCTGTCAATGCTGTCGTATTATCCGTTATATCATAGCCTAGTACATAACTTGTCGTTTTACAATTAATTTTGTCACCATCATTAGCCCCGTTAAGCGTTATTGTAGGTGTTTCCTTGTTTTCGTTGATAGTAATAATGTGTTGGATTTCGCAATTGTTAGCATCTTTAACGGTAACAGTATATGTTTTACCGGTTGTTACTGCGAAAGTATTTTCTGATTGGTAGGAACCTCCTTCTATTTTATATTGGAAAGGGGCTGTCCCTTGTGTTATTGTCGCTGTGATGGTACTTTGCAGATTGGTACAATTAATGGTGGATATATCGGAAGCTAGGGTAAAGTCCAAATTGGAAGCGTTTGTAATATCTATAGATTTTTCAGCTGTGCAACCATTGGCATCTTGTAAAGTAACGACATAATTTTTAGCACTTGTTACCATAAACTCATTGCTTGATTGGTATGTTGATCCGTTCAGACTGTATGTGTAGGGTGCCGTTCCATTGTTTCCGGTAGCTGTGATGTTTATGGAAGTTGTGGAACAACTTAATACTGTTTCATTATTCTCACTGGTAAGACTTATTTCCGGGGCGGTTGGAACAGTTACTTTGACGATGGTATTGGTAGAATTGTTGCATGCATCTGTTACGGTTACGGTAATATCATTTGATAAATTTGTTATAATAGTTCCTGCACTTGGACTTTGAGAGATACTTAAGTTCGCATTCGCAGTACAATTATCAGAAGTATTGGCTCGAACAAGGGTCGTTAAGTCGGGAACGGTAAATATACAATTGGCAACGGAGGCTTTTTGATCCGGTATTAGATTTACAATTGGATCAATCGTATCTTCCACTGTAATTTTTTGTTCCTTATTTGTTATATTTCCACAATCGTCTTGCAATGACCATGTTCTGGTGATAATTAAATTTCCCGTACAACTCCCTTGTGATGTAACATCTGTGAATGTTGCTTGTATTCCTGTTGAACAATTATCAATTTCATCTGTAACATTGCCTGTTATTGTAGTGCTTGAATTGTAATTGCAATCAGCATCCTTATAAATGGTAATATCTGCCGGAACCGTAAATGTTGGTTTGGTAGTATCTGTAATGGAAATGTCAGCAGAAGTCGTTTGTTCATTACTGCAATTGTCTTTAGCTGTAAAAGTGACGGTGAGGTTTCCGCAGTGAACGGGCAAATTAGCCGCGTTATAATCATTGCTAATGGTAACGGTGCCACAATTATCCGTAGTGGAAACATTATTTAACCAATTGGTAATCTGTATTGTTTTGTCAGAAGCATCACAACTTATAGATAGGGGTGTAATTGTGTTGAATGTAGGAGCTTTTGTATCTGTAATATTGATGGTTGATGTAGTTGTTGTTGAGTTTGAACATTCATCTGTCGCTGTAAATAAAACAGTTAGGTTTCCGCAAGTCATGGGTAAATTAGCAACGTTATAATTATTTGTAACAGTAGGGTTACCACAATTGTCCGTAGCAATAGCTGTATTTAACCAATTAGTGATTTGAGTCATTTTATCACTTGCGTCACAAGCCACAGATAAATCCGTTATACTGTTGAATTGAGGTTTTTGCGTATCCGTGATGGTTATAGTAGAAGACATTGTTGATTCATGCAAACAATTATCTGCAGCGGTAAATATTACCGTTAATGTCCCGCAGTGAACAGGTAAATTGGCAATATCGTAATTATTCGTTACGGTGACTGTGCTGCAATTATCCGTAGCGGAAGCTGTATTTAACCAATTAGTAATCTGTGTTGCTTTATCAGAAGCGTCACAGGTGATAGATAAAGGCATAATAGCGTTAAAAGTAGGGGCCGTTGTATCTCCTACTTTTATTGTAGCAGATTGAGTATTTGTACATCCGTGGTCGTCTGTAAATAATACGGAAATGTCATGACTTGTTTCTGTACAATCAGAGGCGGAAAAAGTGGCAGTAGAAGATGGAACTCCACCGGTTGCGTTTGTCCATTGATAATTATTCCCTGATGTTGTTGAAGTGGCACTTAAATTAACCGTAGTATTCGGACATATTGTTGTTGTAGGTATTCCGCTAATAGTAACGCTAGGTTTTTCATAAAGAGTAATGTCTCCAGTTAATGTATCGGAGGGACAAGTGGCACCACTACCTGTTGCATATACTTTATAGGTTCCTGATGATGTGGGTGTTCCGATTAATTCGGCACTAGTGGGTGTTGTATAATTCACAGACATACCGGCAGGAATATTATCGATTACAATTCCTGTGGTTTCTGTGCCGGTAGCATTGTAAGTAATAGTTGTAATAGCCTTATCGGGACATATGGATTGATTTGCATTCCCTGAAACTAAAGTAACTAATTGAGGTTTACAATTACAATCGGGAGCCGTAATACCCATATTTTCAGTACAACCATTGGTATCTGTTACGGTAAGGGTTATGTTTGTGCCTTTGGTCACATTACTAACAGTCCAATGGTTTCCCGAATGATTAAGTGTTCCGGAGGTAGAAGTTAATGTTCCACTGCTTACAGTTACGTCCAATCCATAGGTAGATAAATCAGCTGAACAAGTAGGACCTGAGGTCAGCTGAATTGTAGGCTTTTCCGGAACCGTAATATTGATCGTTGTTGAGGATGTGTTGTTACAACCATCTTTTACACTGACTATCACGTTTGTTGTTCCTGTCATAATTGTTCCTTCTGTAGGACTTTGAGTAATAGTAAGATCTGCCTGATTTGTACAATTGTCACTGGAAAGGGCTCGAACTAATTCGGTAACATTTGGAATTTTAAATATACAAGTTCCGGAAAGTGTAGCGTTTTGAGCAGCAACACTGCCGGTAATAACAGGTTTAGTAACATCTTGTTTCCAAGTGTATGTAATGGATAATGAATTAGCCGCATTACCGCAAGCATCGGAGACGTTAGCCGTCCAAGTTTGAGAGTAG
>DAIMYQ010000004.1:0-21724 GCA_036734385.1 Paludibacteraceae bacterium
TGATATTAAAGGTCAGATTGCAAATAGTTACCAAATATACAAATAAGATTTAAAAGTCATTATCTTTTCAAAGTAAAATGTCCTGAATATTGTTTTCTTACTTCCTCCAAAGTAATTAAATACCAATAATCAGTACTTGGAAGTTGATGTCCCTGATATATTCCATCCCACATGAATGGATCTGAATATATGATTCCTTCAGCATTAAATTGTCCTGAGCGGCGTTCATATATTTTTTTACCAAAACGATCAAATATTTGTATAATAGATGATGGATAACATTCAATGTTGGTAATTGTCCAATAGTCATTAACGCCATCATTGTTAGGTGTAAAGAATTTTGCCGGTATTATCGGAATAGGAGAAACGGTAAACGGCATAGATGCGGCACAACCGTTAGCGTCAATAACATAAAGAATATGACCACCGATAGCTATGTTGCTAAGTACATTTCCTGTAAAGAAATCTTCGTTGTTTATAGAATATTGATATGGGGAAGCTCCTTCTGAAACGGTAACCGTTACTTCTCTCTTGTCTGTTTCTTCAATACTATTTATAATTGGCAAAGGAACAACTGTAACAGTTGTTGTTGCGACATTAGAACATGTTCCTCCTGTAACTGTAACGGTATAGATTGTTGTAACTTTGGGTGATGCTATCGGATTGCTAATAGCAGGATTGTTCAACCCTGTTACCGGAGACCAAGAATAACTTGTTCCTCCTGTTGCAGATAATTGTGTTTCATCTCCCAAACAAATGGTTGTTGGAGATGATATCGTAGGTACTACAGTCGGATCAACTGTGATAGTTACATCTTTTGTACTGGTACAAGTTGTAGTAACTTTTGCCGTGTACGTTGTTGTTACTATCGGATCGACAGTGGTAGAAACTCCTGATTCCAATAAAATCGCACCATTGTACCATTCGGTAATCGCACCTACCGGGAAGTTACTCATTGTAATGGTGATATTATTTCCTTCGCAAATAGTTGAATTTGGTGTTACCGTAAAGTTTACAGGAGCATCAACCGTAATGCTTACGACATTACTTTGTCTTAAGCAAGTGCCATTGTAAGCATCTTTTCTATAATCCGTAGAAACGGTAGGTATCAATCCTATAATATCTTTTGAAGTTTGTGTCATTGTTGTCCAAGTTGTCGTTCCAGTCGGTCTTTCATACCAAATGTATTTTTCTGCTGTCGATGAATTCGAATCCGTAATATCGATACTGGACCCTTGGCAAATTACCGTTTCGGAAATATTTAATTGAGGCAACACGGGATTGCTTACATAAATTGTTTTAGAACCACTTCCGGGACAAGGGGCGTTTATTAAAGTTATTGCATAAGAAGTTGTTGCAGAAAGACTCTGTCCGGTAAGAGTTGTTCCCGTTTCAGAAAGCACAACACCGTCTTTTTCCCACTGTAAAGATTCTCCTGCATTTAATGTTATTTGTGCGGTCAAATCAATCAATTCTCCCGAACAAATAGAATCATGGGTAGCCGCTGCAGATGAAACAATAGGAATATTAACGGTTGTTCCTACTTCTATATCTACGGTTTTTTCGGTAGAACAAATAGAGTTGTTAATAACCAATTTGTAAGTAACCGTACTTTGACTGGTAGCAACAGATGCGTCATTATATTGGATGCTTGTTGTGCCCGAAGCAATTGTTCCCGTACCTACTTGTGTTCCCGATTTGTACCAAGTATACGTACTTCCCGTTTCATCAGTAGTAATAGTAGCCGTGATGGTTGCAGCTGGGTTGCTTACGCAAACAATGGTTGGAGCCGTAACACTGAAGTCTGGTACAGCCTTAAGCTTGTAAGTAACTGTTGTCGGGAAATCACATGCAGAAGGATCTGAACCTGTAATAATGATACTTCCGGAACCGGCAGTCTTTGGCAATGTGTATGTGTCACCGGTTGTTGCCGGAGTTGTATTCCAACTAATAGTGGAAGAGGCAGGTACTTTATTCGAAACTGTAAAAGTTAATTCTGCATCCGATGCACTTAAGCATTTGGTAATATCAGTCTTATCTACTGAATATTTTACGGCATCTTTTACGGTAACAGTGACCGGAGTTCTGTCACTTTCGCAATATGTGGTAGTTCCGGCATCGGGGAATTGGTTAGTTACATAGTAAGTCGTAGTTCCCACCGTATGGCAGTCGAATGTAGTAGCCGTTAAAGCTGTTCCGCCTGTTGCTGCACTGTACCATCTCAAATTTTCTTTGGTACTCGTAACCAAATCAGCCAAATTGCAAAAGCTTGCTATTGCCGATGGGCACTCGCTGTAATTACTTACAGTCGGAGCAGTTGTTTTTGTGCAAGGATTAGCAAGGGTTAAGTATAGAATGTCCGAAACACCAGATACTTGTCCACAACCGGTTAATACATTTCCTGTTGCTCTTGCTTCTGCTGTCGTTTTGTCGGCAGCTACAAAGGCTCGATAATAATACTTTTTGTTTTTGTATTTTGCTATAGTGATGTTTACTAAATCAGTATAGCTATTTGTTCCGCTGTAAATAGTTGTCCATGTGCTTTGGTCTGCCGATTCTTGAATAACATACCAGGGTGACGTAAAAAACTGGGTTAAATCATACGGAGCCCATACATATACTCTGTCTGTTGTTTCAGAGGTAAATGTGGAGTCTTTTTGTGTATAGGCAGCATTCGAAAATACTTGAATTTCAGGAGCACAAGTGCTGAAGGAAATGTCATCAATGATAATATCGTTACCAACAACTTTACCTAAGCTTACGTAAGGGGTTGCAACCAAATTGTTATACAATTGGACTTTGAAAGCTGTATAGCTGCCCGAATTAAAAGAACCTCCCTTTTCTAACCAATTGGTACCTGCTGCTAAATCTCCGGATTCAACATTTAATAACGGAGTAGTGGTATTACAAATTGATCCGTCACTATTGCATCCATATACGCGAAATCCAATATTTACGGGGGCACGACTGGATCCGCTATTTGTACAGGCATTTCCTACAAAAGCCGAGAAATCGTAAATTGTATTTTGACAAAGGCCTTTTCCTCCTCCTGTAAAGGTTTGTTCGTAGAAGATATCAGGGTTTACATTTGCGTTGACTAGTAAAAATCCATCTACAGCTCCTTTGTCGCTTGCACTTGCTGATGAAACGTTACTGGTATTACCGGTTACTCCTCTGTCTTGCCAATAAGTACATCCTGTAAAATTAGTGCTGTGGACAATGACATATTGTCCCTCATTAACATCCCCTGAGGATGAATAAGTTATAGATCCGGTGTTTGCATGCGTTGCTGTCATTGTCGCAGTTGTTCCTGTCCTTGCAGTAGATGCTCCTGAAAATGTGAAATGTTCACTCGCTACGATAGTTCTATTTCCGGCAACAGCACAACAAATCATAGGACGTACTGTGATGGGCGTAAGATTTGTTCCGTTTGCTGTAACCCGATATAGTGTTTCCGTTGTTGTAAGGGTTGTAATGCTTTTATCTGTTTGAGGAATAACAGTCCAGGTCACACCTCCATCAACAGATTCTTCCCATTTATAAGTTGTTGCACTTAAACCTTTTGCCACCAGCATATTTTCCGAACCGGCACAAACTTTTTCCCCATTTTCGGAAACAATTTTTTGTTCAGAACATCCTGTTACCGTTATATTACTTACACCTAAAACAGCACATCCGCTACTATGATCATCATAAATGTTTATAGTATTTCTAGTTGAAGTGGCGGTGAATTCTGCTGTGTAGGTATAAGTTTTTCCCCAATCAATTTGTGTAGACTTTGTCGATGAAGGTGTTGTTTGCTGAATCGACAATCTAATGGGATTAGATGATTCGTAAGAACAAGTTGGAGCACTTGAAAGAACATTTGAAAATGTCATAGAAATGGAATATGTTTTCCCGACAATTAAATCGGATAACGAATAGCTGAAGATAACATACCATCCTCCTTGTTTTTTTCCATCTAATCCGATTAAGAGAGAGTTTGAATTTCCTGAGTAGGAAGAACTTACAACACTTGGTTTGGTAGCGACAGTATATTCTCCTGTACCTAAACTTCCGGAGGCAGAAAAACTTGCGAACGTTGTTAAAGATTCTGCGGTAGGATCCGTAAATCGAGTGTTTTCTAACTCATAACGAGTACTTGTAACTCCCGTTTTGGGTAAGAAAGAAGTTCCACTAAACTGAGTTGTACAACTTGGTGTGGCCAAGACGGTCGCATCTTGACAAAAAAAGCCTATAATCAAGGAGAGCAAAAGGAATAATTTTTTTTGCATAATATTCTTCAATAAGGTTAGTGAGAGTTTTTGGCATAAAAACCCTCAAAAATACAAAATCTATTGTAATAAGCAAAAACATTGTTAAATAATTAACTAAAAAAATGGTGTTTTAGTATCAAAATCAGGACAATAAATCAAAAATATTGAAAAAATGTATTAAAAATTATTGTATCTTTGTGTTCAGTTTTTTAAAAACTTTCCAAAATATTGTATTCGTGGCAAAACCTGTTGAAACTCCATTGATGAACCAATATAATCAGGCGAAAGCAATCCACCCTGATGCTATTTTGTTGTTTCGTGTCGGAGATTTTTATGAAACCTTTTCAGAAGATGCTGTTCGTGCTTCCGAAATTTTGGGAATTACACTTACTCGTCGGGCAAATGGTTCGGCTTCTTTTGTCGAATTAGCCGGGTTTCCCCATCATGCTTTGGATACTTATTTGCCCAAATTGGTTCGGGCAGGTTTCCGTGTAGCTATTTGTGACCAATTGGAAGACCCTAAACTTGCCAAAGGCATTGTAAAAAGGGGAATAACGGAACTGGTAACTCCCGGTGTTTCTTACAATGATAATATTCTCAACAATAAGGAGAATAATTTTGTGGCAGCCGTTCACTTTCAAAAGTTACAAGTGGGTGTGGCTTTTTTGGATATTTCCACCGGTGAATTTTTGACAGCTGAAGGGACTCCCGAATATGTCGATAAATTGCTGGGAAGTTTTTCGCCGAAGGAAGTTTTGTACGAACGTGGAAAGAAAGAACAATTTGAAAAATCTTTCGGAAATAATTTTTTTACGTTTGCTTTGGAAGATTGGATATTTGTTTTTGATACGGCACAATCAAGGTTGTTAAAACAATTCCAGACCAATACTTTGAAAGGTTTTGGAGTGGAAGATATGTCTGCCGGAATTACTGCTTCCGGAGCCATTTTGCATTATTTGGATATTACCCAACACTTGCAAACATCACATATAACCCATTTGCGAAGGATTGAGGAAGAACGTTTTGTTTGGCTCGATAAATTTACGATTCGCAATTTGGAGCTTTATGCCCCGATTAGTGAGGGCGGAAAATCCGTAATCAATGTTTTGGATAAAACAACAACTCCCATGGGAGCTCGTTTGCTTAAGCGATGGATTGCTTTCCCTTTGAAAAATCAGATTTCCATCAATGCTCGACTGAACGTTGTAGAATATTTTTTCAAGGATTTGTCTGTAAAAGAGGCACTTCAGCAACAACTTTTACTCATTGGAGATTTAGAAAGGCTTGTGTCAAAAGTAGCTGTCGGAAGAATTAATCCGAGAGAAGTTGTTCAGTTAAAGGTCTCGTTATCAGCTATAGAAGAAATAAAAAAATTGTGTGCACAGGTAGATAATGAAGAACTCTCTAAAATAGCTGAACGGTTAAATGCCTGTTCTCTTATCAAGGATAAGATTGAACGCCAAATAGTGGATGATGCCCCGATAGCAATCAACAGAGGCAGAGTTGTCAAGGATGGAGTAAGTGCCGAATTGGATGAATACAGACGTTTGGCATATTCAGGCAAGGATTATTTGTTGCAAATACAACAGCGGGAAAGTGAAAATACACATATTCCGAGTTTGAAAATTAGCTATAACAACGTTTTCGGGTATTACATAGAAGTTAGAAACACTCATAGAGACAAGGTGCCTGAATCCTGGATACGGAAACAAACACTTGTTAATGCCGAAAGATATATTACCCAAGAATTAAAAGAATACGAAGAAAAGATATTGGGAGCTGAAGATAAAATTTTGAACATTGAAGCTCAACTGTTCAACGAATTGGTACTTGGTTTGACCGATTATATTGCAGCCATGCAGATGAATTCTTCTTTGGTAGCTGAAATAGATTGTTTGCTTTCTTTTGCACTTGTTTCCGAAATGAACCACTATATCCGACCAAAGGTAAATGATTCCGATATTCTTGATATAAAACAAGGAAGACATCCTGTTATTGAAAAGCAATTGCCAGTCGGTGAGGTTTATGTTGCCAATGATGTTTATTTGGATAGCGAAACCCAACAAATCATTATTATTACGGGTCCGAATATGGCGGGTAAATCTGCTCTTTTGCGACAAACAGCCCTTATTGTTTTGATGGCACAAGTCGGTTGTTTTGTTCCTGCCGAAAGTGCCGAAATTGGTATTGTAGACAAAATTTTTACCCGTGTGGGGGCAAGTGATAATATTTCTATGGGAGAATCCACTTTTATGGTGGAAATGAGTGAAGCCTCCAGTATTTTGAATAATGTTTCGCAAAAAAGTCTTATTTTTTTCGACGAATTGGGAAGAGGAACGAGTACATACGATGGAATTTCCATAGCTTGGGCGATAGTGGAGTATTTGCATGAATATCCGCAAGCAAAGGCTAAAACGCTCTTTGCTACTCATTATCATGAACTGAATGAGATGGAAAAATCTTTTAATCGAGTGAAAAACTATAATGTTTCGGTAAAAGAAGTTGACCAGAAGGTTATTTTTCTGCGTAAATTGGTGCGTGGAGGTAGCGAACACAGTTTTGGTATTCATGTGGCAAAAATGGCAGGGATGCCTAAAAGTATTGTCAAACGGTCTTCCGAGATATTGTCAGACTTGGAACAAAGTAGTAGTAATCGGGGAGAAATAAACAAAAAAATTGATCAGGTTGCTCAAAAAAGAGAAGGCTTTCAAATGAGCTTTTTTCAATTGGATGACCCTGTGCTGATACAAATTAGAGATGAAATTAAAAATGTTGATGTGAACAATTTGACCCCATTGGAGGCACTTAATAAATTGAATGACATCAAGAAAATTATTGTTGGAAAATAAAGCTAAGATTTAAACAATGTTACTATACACCCAAAGTAGGAAAAAAGAATTAAGTATTCGTTGGCGTAAGATACAGGAAAAAATGAAAGAGGAGAATATCGAAGTTTCTCTTATTTCTACCAATACAAATTTGTTATACACGCTCGGTTGTATCATTAGCGGATATGTTTATTTACCACAAGAAGGTGACCCCTTGGTGTTTGTAAAACGGCCAGTCGATTTGGAAGGCGAAAATGTTTTCTACATCAGAAAAGTGGAACAAATAGCTGAAGTTTTGGTGGAAAAAAATATTTCTTCTCCAAGGGTTCTTTTGTTGGAGGGTGATGAAATTTCATATTCCGAATGGATGCGATATGAAAAAGTTTTTTTCCCCAGACAAATTGTAAATGGCACCAATTTGCTTCGTAAAGTAAGGAGTGTGAAAACGGATTATGAAGTAGCCGAATTAACCGAATCGGCTAAACTACAGTCATATGCATACAAAGAAATACCATTGTTATACCGTCCCGGTATGTCAGACCATGAATTTACCATCGAAATTGAACGTCTTTTCCGTTTGAGGGGAAATTTGGGAATTTTCCGTATTTTCGGTTCATCCATGGAAGCTTTTATGGGAACCGTATTGGTGGGAGAAAATGCCTCCGAGCCTTCGCCTTACGATTTTGCCTTAGGTGGAAAGGGAATGCATCACTCGTTACCGATTGGACATAGTGGTGCCTTATTGGAACAAGGAAAGTCTGTTATGGTAGATATCAATGGTAATTTTACCGGTTATATTGCAGATCAGTCGCGTACTTTTTCTGTAGGAGAATTAACAGAAGAAGCGTGTTATGCACACCAAGTGTCGTTGGAAATACAGCAAACTTTGGCAGAAATGGGGAAACCGGGAGTCCCTTGTCAAGATTTATACCAAAAGTCCTTGCAAATAGCTGAGAGACACAATTTGCAAGATTGTTTTATGGGAACTAAACAGAAAGCAAAGTTTGTTGGTCACGGTGTGGGGCTTGTTATTAACGAATTGCCCGTTATTTGTGATAAAAACACAGAACTGCTAGCTGAAAATATGACGATTGCTTTGGAGCCAAAATTTATTATTCCCGGAGTAGGGGCAGTAGGAACAGAAAATACTTTTGTCGTACGCGAAAATCGAATGGAACAAATAACGTTTGCTCCGGAAGAAATTATAGAATTGTAGATATCGTTTATTTTGTTTCTACAATTTTGAATACTTTGTCATTTCTTCTTACAATGGATTTTGTTTTGATGGATAATAAATTTCCTTTTTGAGCTTCATCTACAGGAAGCAAATTAACACGAATTTCTTGTACGGTGTCTTCGTATGCTCCGGTGGTTTCGCCGGTAATTAATATTTCATCGTTGACTGCTAATTTCTGAGTCTCTATCAAAATTTCGGCAACACCAATATTTTTGAAATAATTAGTTACTTTGCCGATGTACACTTTTTTGTGTGTCGCTTGTGAACCGTAATTGGCACTCCATTCGCCTAGCCGTTGTCCAAGATAGTAGCCATTCCAAAAACCTCTGTTAAATACTTTTGCCAAACGTTTGTCCCAATCTTGTATTTTTTCTTCTGTAAACGTGTTGTCCAAATAACTTTGTATTCCTTCTCTATAGCAACTTACCACGGCTTTTACATATTCGGCACTGCGGGCTCTTCCTTCTATTTTGAAAACACGAACTCCCGCATCCATCATTTTATTAAGGAAGTGAATGGTTTTCAAGTCCTTGGGAGACATAATATATTTATTGTCGATATTTAGCTCAATGCCCAGTTCGTCATCTTTTACAGAGTAACCTCTACGACAAACTTGCATACATTCGCCTCTGTTGGCTGATTTTGAGAATTCGTGCA
This sequence comes from Paludibacteraceae bacterium, assembly GCA_036734385.1. Taxonomy (GTDB): domain Bacteria; phylum Bacteroidota; class Bacteroidia; order Bacteroidales; family Paludibacteraceae; genus JAAYPI01. The sequence goes on from DAIMYQ010000004.1 coordinate 8,979, forward strand.
AACTTAGGTAACATTTCCCTGAAACAGCCATGCAAAGAGCTCCGTGGCAAAACATTTCGATACGGACTTGTTTTCCACTTCTTCCACAGATGTTTTTTTGGCAAATGGTTTGATAAATAGTGGAAACTTGTTCTAAATTCAGTTCGCGAGCCAAGACAACAACATCAGCAAATTGTGCATAAAATTTAAGGGCTTCTACATTGGAAATATTGAGTTGAGTGGAAAGGTGAACTTCTACGTTTTGTTCGTATGCGTACATCATAACGGCTACATCGGCAGCAATGATAGCCGAAATTCCGACTTCTTTTGCGGTGTCGACAATTTGACGCATTAAAGTGATGTCGTTATCGTAGATAATAGTGTTGATAGTCAGATACGATTTTACTTTGTTTTGTTGGCAAAGTAGTACAATTTCGCGTAAATCGTCCACCGTAAAGTTGTTTGACGAATGGCTACGCATATTCAAGTTTTCTATGCCGAAATAAACGGAATTAGCACCCGCCTCTATGGCAGCATGAAGGCTTTCCCAAGAGCCTGCCGGAGCCATTATCTCAAAATCTTCAATGGTAAGATTGTTCCTGTTAAGACCTGTTTTCATAGCTACAAAAGTAGAAAAATAGTCATCATTTTCCTATTTTTTAGTTTTTAATATCCTAAACAGACTGATATTCCGAGCTTTGCAAATCTTCCGGGTTGTTGTATTCCTCCGTAGTCGTAATAATCTTGGTTTAGAATATTAGTCGCTTCCAAAAATATTTTCAGTTTCTCATTGCTCCAGTAAATCTGACCATCGACAGTCCAAAAAGGGTTATAGGCTGTTTTTTGTCCCGAAACATTAACGAAACTGCCCATGCGTTGTTGATAAGCTGTTTGCCAGTTCGCTCCAAAGTTTTTATAAATTCCGTGTTCCAAACTGACGACAAACTTGTTTTTCAAATAATCAAGGGCATATTTTGAAATAAAATCATCAGACTCTTTATCTAACAGAACAAAAGAGTACGATAGTTGGATTTTTTTTAGGTAATATCCATAATGATATGAAGCGGAGAGTTCGCTCCCTACGCCGTCTATGCGTGTGTGGTTCATGCTTTTCCATTTTTCCGTTTCCGTTGTGCGAACCCAGTCAATAATGTTTTTGCCAATCCGATAAAAGCCTGAACCGTTGAAACATAAATTATCTTTTTGCCATTTTACGCCAATTTCGGAAGTCAAAGATTCTTCGGATTTTAAGTTTGGATTGCTTTCTTGTGTAGCACTTTTGTAGTACAAGTCCGTAAAAGTCGGTAGCCGAATGGCTTTATTGACGTTTGCATATATGCTCGAATTAGGGGCAAATTCATATCCTGTATTCAGACCAAAACAAATGTTATTTCCAAACATACTGTTGTAGTTTCCTGATAATCCCAACGAAAGAGAGAGTTTTTTCCAAAGCAAAGATTGTTCACCAAAGTAGTTGAAATTGGTTCGATTTTTTTCGTACAAAAATAAAGCGTTTGTATTTTCAAATGGTATTTTTTTCGGTTCTTCCATTAATTCTCCGAGTACATTGCTGTAAATATGTTCGTTGCGTATTTCGACCCCGACAGAGGTTTTGCCAAAGGAAGAAAAATAGGAAGCTTTTAAATTTCCTGCCAAAACTTCGCTCAGGTGATAGTTGTGATTTGTATACCAAGAGGCAGCATTTTTATAGTCTCGAAATAATTCAAATTGGTCGAAATGAGCTCGATAATAGCACGATGCAGTTAAGTTAAATTGCCTAATTTGTTTATTCCATTGCAAGCTGCTCAGTAATGTTTTTGTCTTTTCGAATTGGTCTGGGTAAGCGAGTGAATAAAACGAATTAGAGCCAAATTCTTTGGCTTGTCCACCAAGTTGGAAATCGAATTTTCCTGTTTTTTTACTGGTAAAGCCGGATTGAAAAAACACATTGGAAAATTGATAGTCCGTATTTTCCATGTATCCTGATGATTCATTATGCGAAACAGATCCTGCCCAATCCCATTTCTGTGTATGGTAATTGGCCTCGGCAGCAGGGTTGAAAAATCCGAAATCTCCACCAGAAAGGCTTGCTTTGATAGTGTTTTTTGCTGATTCATTGGTAATAATATTGATTGCTCCACTGAATGCCGAAAGTCCAAATAACGTCATTGAAGTGCCTTGCAGTAGCTCAATTCGTTCAATCATGCTCAAATCAACGGGTAAATCCATGTTGTAGTGTCCGGTTTGTGGGTCTGTAATGTTGATTCCATTGAGCAGAATAAGTACTTGGTCGAAGGTGCCACCTCGCATAGAGACATCGGCTTGTACTCCATTAGTGCCTCGTTGGCGAACGTCTATTCCGGGTAAATAATCTAATAACTCATTTACATTCTGAACGGGAAGGTTTTTTATTTGTTCTTTGGTAATAGAGGTAATCACCCGCAAGTTTTCCGAATAAATATTGCGGTGATTGCCAACAATGTTGATTTCATTTAAGTTATTTTCTGTTAGCAGCGATGTTGAATCTTTTAATTCTGTGGCGAATAGCCCAATTGAACAGATAGATAATTCGAGAATGGCGATGAGTAGAAGTGTTTTTTGTTTCATGGTTAATTAAGTTTTTTATTAGATGCAAAAAAGCTGTTGTAGTAATACGAAATTACTGCAACAGCTTTTTGAAGTTTTTGTTACTATAAATAAAGGGTTACCATAACCGGTTTTTTTACCGCCGAAAATGGATATTTGTAGATTGAATAAAAGATTGATGATATTTTCAATAGGAGGCAAGTCGGAACTGAATTTATCCGTTGCATCTTCTTTTTTTGAAAATAAAGAATAGTTACTGACTAATTTGTTTTTACTATTTGATTTTAAAAGCTCTTTATCACAAATAAAATTTGCCAAATGTCCGATAGAAATTGGTTTGTGTAGGGAACAAAATATGGCGTATCCTTTTCTCGAAAAACGAGAAAAACGTATGCTGCTATATTTTTGAAAGGACTTACGCATCTATTATTTTGATTCTTTTATGGCAAACTGTTTGATTTTTGTCAATTATTTCTTTTTGGTAATTATTCGTTTTGATGTCAGCGGATACCTATTATTCTGAACATTATCCAAATCTAACTTTACATATCCGATTTTTAATTTAGCTTCTGCGTGAACAATAAGCCTATTGCTATCATTGGTAATCCAGATAGAAGCTGTTTCTCCATTTTTAAACAGCGATCCTTCTACTACTTGAGGAATGAATTTTAGGCATTCATAAGAAGAACCGTTTCTTAGGGTTATTATTTCTTTTTTCTCATAGCGTATTTGTAAACAAAATTCTTTTCCGTCGTCAAAAAATGTAAGTGGGTACGTTTGCCCTGCTTTCGGTTGATTGTCAATAACATCCAGATTGCGAATTCGATAGATTAAACTTAATGCGTCAACCGGGCAACTTGAGAAAGTGGTTGTATCTTTTCTACAGGTTTTTTTATCTTTGTAATACGACTTTACACTAAAAGTAGAGTCCGTTTTTGTGTAGAAATACTCTTTCCGTGCCCAATGAGATTGTTCGTTGTCAGTTTCCTTAAAGTAAACGGGAAGCAAGTCATGCTCGGTAATTTTAACATAAAAAGAGTCCCGCAGGCTAAAAAAAAGATTCATGTTTCCCTCTGTAAGACCCGTTGCTGTAATTCCGTAAGCAGTAGTTGATTTGTAGGGTTCTTTGTTTACTTTGCAGGTTATTTTTAGACGGTTTAAGGTCACAACTCCCCACTTAAAATAGGCAGAGTATTCAATTTTTTCACCATACTTGAAAGCACTGTTTTTCATTGCATAATCTGCTGTTTTTGCAACAGCAGAAGACGATAATAAACACCAAATCAAAATGATGAATGAACAAAAGGACTTTTTCATTTTGTGGATATTTTATTCTTTTTTTGAACTGATAATTCTTGTGGACGTTGTTCCAATACGGGTGTCGCAAGATAATCCCATTCTTCTTCATTTTCCCAATTTGCTCGGATCACAATTTTCTTATTGAAGAAAATCACTTCTTCCGGTTGAACATGCTCTTTGTAGTTTCCGGTGTCCCATTTTCCATTGGCATTTTCGTCCAATGTCATCTTTAAGTAATAGGTTCCGGGCAGTACATTTTCAAAAGAAAATTCCTCGCCTTTGATAGGTCGTTTGTAAACTACTTTTTCTTTTGCGTCAAGGAGCTCGACAAAACCATGTTCCGGAATTTTCTTTAACTTAACATAAAGATTTCCATAATCTTCTACTGATTTAACCGTAAAAGTTCGAGAAAATTTGTCAATCGTTTTGTAGTAATCACTTTGAATACACGCTGAATCGAAAGTGATTTTATACGTTTCTTTTTGTTGCATGTCAAAAATTACATTCATCTTTTTTATGCAATTGAGTTGGTCGTATTCCAATCTGAAATCAATATTTTGCCACGTTGTATCAACCTTATGTTGAAGGGAAATTTTTTCTTTCAAAACGCATCTTACCGGCTCATCAAAAGTAAAACTTACCGTGTCGTATATGTCAAATGGAGATTTAATATTATTGTCAAATTTCAGGAATACTTTTTCTCCTTTTTTTACAACATTTTTTTTCTTCCGATAGAGTATTTCTACTGTATCTGTTTTGAGTACCAACTTCTTTTCTGCATCACTTTTTAAATAATCTAAAGCAAATCGAAGAGTATCCATTGCTACTATTTTTGGGTCTGAAATCCAATACACTAAAGAATCTTGTTTTGTTGTTTTTTCTCGTTTTACACAAATTCCATTTGAAAAATTCAAAGGATGAATCACAGGTTCCTGAGTAACCGGTGCATTAAATAACAGAGAGAAAGTCTCTCTCTTAGGACGATTTGCTTTCTTTAATTTTTGAATAACAGGAGCTGCTTCTTTAAAGGTTTTTAGAACTACATTATTAGGCAAATATTTCGTATATGTTCGAGAAATAATGGTGTCAATATTTGTTTTTGTAGTGTCTTTCCACAACGTATCTATACGAATTACTCTTTGAGTTTCCGGAATAATCAATTTTCCGTACATGGCAATATCTTTTCCTTGTTGGTTATAGTAATAAGCTTGTGGAATATCATTTAGGGCAAAAATTTTATACTCTCCTGCTTTTACGTTCTTAATAGTAAAAAATCCCTTTTCGTTTGTTTTTGCCATTCTATCGAAGGGTTTTGAAACAAAAGCGGAGTCACTCTTGTCTTCATAAATTCCTACTAAAACGCCTTCATAAGGACTTAGTGTATAGGCATTAAGAACGTAACCAGAAATTTGAAGGGAATCAATTGTGTTGCCTGTAGAAAAAGCAAGAGAATAGTTCGGAAGCGGATTTTTCTCGTTGATATCCAAAATCGAGTTTGCAAAATCAATAGTGTATGTAGTATTGGGTTTAAGGGTATCTGCAAAGTTTACGGTTACTTTTTTGCCAACAACCTTTGTAACTGGTGCAGGTGAATGTGCCGGCGAGAAAACTACATTTTTATAGGCATTGTCTAATTGAATAAATTCATCAAAGTCAATTACCACTTCTTTTGGAGTAACATTTAATGCCCTGTTTGCCGGTAAACTTGTTATGACTTTTGGAGGTATAGTGTCTTTCATTCCTCCTTGCGGTCCATGACCTCTATTGGCACAAGAATGCAACAAGAAAGCAATTCCAACGATAGAGGTAAGAAAGGAAAGTTTACGTATTATTTTTTTGTTTGGTGTCATTTCTTATTCAATGAATTTTGAGTACTTATTTCTAAAATTTTGTGACCAAATTGGCAATAGAGGCATTTTTTTGTATTGCAATATCTTTTTTGTAACTGAATGAACGCTTGCGTATCAAAAGCAGAAAGGGTTTTCAATCCGAGTTCCTCCCAATTTCGTACAATGGAATTTTTTTCAGCAGGTATTTTCTCTAAAAGGGAAATCGCTTTTTCTTTCAAATCTTCGTCATTCTTTTTTTTAGCATAACTAAAAATAGTGGGAACAACAGTATTAATTAACAAAATATCAATGGTCTTTTTACCTAATTTTTTAGTCCTTTTTGGAGACTCTTCTCCCAAAGTATAGTGTGTTTCCCAATAAGTTGAAGGACTTACCGCAAAAAATGAATGTGCCGTTTCGTAATTAGGGTTTTCCACTAACTTGGAGAAAAGTTTCGACGATTGATATATCAGTTTAGCAAATTGGGCGATGCGTATGTGCGGAAAATTTGCCGGACGCAACCGAAGCAACTTAAACATAGTTCCATTGATAGGAGTTAAGTTGAATTTTTGTTGCAAAAAAAGGTATTCCTTTTTCAAGGATAAAGTGTAAGTATCGTCTTTTTCGCACTCTGCTAATAAGCCGGATTGTCCGAATAACAAGGCTTCAATTTGTAATAAATTGTCTTTATGTTTTCCTAAGTAACTCAAAGGAAGAGATTTTGCCAACAGTTCGAAAGGGTCATTGTTCAGCCCAAATCCGAAATTTCGTGCCAAAGTAACATAAAATGTTTCTTCCCAGTTATTTTTATTTTGCTCTAACAACTCAAAAATAACATTTGATTTTTCTTCTAAGCGTTCAATTGTCAGTCGATTTAACCACGATGTTTTTAAAAACGACGGAATCTTGTTTATTTCCTTGTAACACCGAATATTCGTTTGATTTTCCGTAAGTTTTTCAAACTGAGTTCTTAGGTTATCGGAAAAACAAAGTTGCAACTGGGGAATTTTTCTGTTTGAAGAGGAAAAAACATCCGCATTCATTTGTGCCACAACATGTAAAATAACGGAGTCGTAAACGGTATCTTGATGGTGTTTGTGTTGTCCCCAGTCAGATGATTTGGTATGAATTTCTACATTTCCCGCCCAAACCGTGCCATCTATTTTAATTTTGGCATTTAAAAAGTCAGGTCCCGCATCGGTGTTTCGTTGTCCGACGTCAATAATTTCCAATGATTCGCATTCCGTGACCTGTAAATTATTTTGGTCAAACAATTTAAATTGCCAAAGGTGTTGCAAAAAATCTTCTTTGAGAACCATACATTTAATCTTTTCGAGATGCTGACAAAGAAAATATATCTCCTCTTATATTAAAGAAGAGATATACCGTTTTATTGTTTTGCTATGGAGCGAAGTAGTTTTTTCATACTTACTGCATCGCAAATAAATGATTTCAATTTGTCTATTCCTATTCGTTCTTGCTGCATGCTGTCACGGTGACGAATGGTTACACAATTGTCTTCCAACGTTTGGTGGTCAATTGTGATACAGAAAGGAGTTCCGATTGCATCTTGGCGGCGGTAGCGTTTCCCGATGGAATCTTTTTCATCGTATGCACATTTAAACTCAAATTTTAGCTCGTCCATAATCTCGCGTGCTTTTTCGGGCAGACCGTCCTTTTTTACCAATGGCATAATGCAAGCTTTCACAGGAGCCAAGGCAATTGGAAGTTTAAGAACAACACGGGTATCATTTCCTTCGAGTGTTTCTTCACAATAAGATGAAGCCATGATAGAAAGAAATGTTCTGTCCAAACCAATAGAGGTTTCGATAACAAATGGGGTATATGATTCGTTGATTTCCGGATCAAAATATTTGATATTTTTACCTGAATATTTTTCGTGACTTGATAAGTCAAAATTAGTACGAGAATGAATCCCTTCAATTTCTTTGAATCCGAAAGGTAATTCAAATTCAATATCAGTAGCAGCGTTAGCGTAATGAGCTAATTTATCGTGGTCGTGGAAACGGTATTTTTGGTCGCCTAATCCGAGGGCTTTGTGCCAACGTAAACGGAATTGTTTCCAATATTCAAACCATTTCATTTCTTCTCCCGGACGAACAAAAAATTGCATTTCCATTTGTTCAAATTCTCTCATTCGGAAGATAAATTGTCGAGCGACAATCTCATTACGAAATGCCTTTCCTATTTGGGCAATACCAAACGGAATTTTCATACGACCTGTTTTTTGTACGTTAAGGTAATTTACGAAAATACCCTGTGCTGTTTCGGGTCGTAAGTAAATTTTCATCGAACCGTCAGCCGTTGACCCCATTTCCGTGCTGAACATCAAGTTAAATTGACGTACGTCTGTCCAGTTTTTTGTTCCGCTGATAGGACAAACTATTTCATAATCAATAATAATTTGTTTTAAATCATCTAAATTATTATCATTCAATGCTTTTGCAAAACGAGTGTGGATTTCATCCCTTTTTGCTTGATGTTCCAATACACGAGGATTCGTTTCTTTGAATAAATCGGCATTAAATGTTTCTCCAAAACGTTTTGCCGCTTTTTCAACTTCTTTTTCTATTTTTTCGTCGTATTTTGCCAATAATTCTTCGATGAGAACATCTGCACGATAACGTTTTTTGGAATCTTTGTTGTCTATCAAAGGGTCATTAAATGCGTCGACGTGTCCGGAAGCTTTCCAAGTGGTTGGGTGCATAAAAATGGCAGCATCAATACCTACAACATTTTCGTTGAGAAGTACCATGCTATCCCACCAGTACTTTTTAATGTTATTTTTTAGTTCAACGCCGTTTTGACCATAGTCATATACAGCACTTAATCCGTCATAGATTTCGCTTGAAGGGAAAACGAAACCGTATTCCTTACAATGAGCGATTAGTTTTTTGAAAACATCTTCCTGTGAAACCATAATTGAAATATGTTACTATTTTATATTTTTCTTTCGATAAAACCCATAAAGAACAGCAAAGCTACTATTTTTTTTAAAATTAAGAAAGTCGGGGCTTCATTTTTATTGTTTTAGCCGTTTTCTAGAGATTTGTTAGGTGTTTTTTGAGAGATTTTATCTTTTTCCAATAAACTCCATAATGGAATAATTTATTCATTGTTGTTTTATTTTACCGATGTTAATTTCTATTTTTTTTGTATTTTTACGCCGAAACTTTTGTTTTTGAGTTCTTCTTGAAACAAAATTTGTTATAAAAATTATCACAATACATGAGCGACGAAAATTCTGTACCGGGTGAAGACGAGGAAATATCTAATCCAGAGATGGAAGAGATTGATTCCGAGGAGGTTAGCGGTCATTCTTCTTACAAAGTACCCGATAAAATATTTGAAATAGGAAAATTCCATCTTTCAGGGATGTATCAAAATTGGTTCCTGGACTATGCTTCTTATGTCATTTTGGAAAGGGCTGTTCCTCATTTAACGGACGGATTGAAGCCTGTTCAGAGACGTATTTTGCATTCGATGAAAAGGTTGGATGATGGTCGATATAACAAAGTTGCCAATATTGTTGGTCATACTATGCAATTTCACCCTCATGGTGATGCTTCTATTGGCGATGCATTGGTACAATTAGGACAAAAAGATATTCTGGTTGATTGCCAAGGAAACTGGGGAAATATTCTTACCGGAGATAGAGCTGCGGCTCCTCGTTATATTGAAGCTCGATTGAGCAAATTTGCTCTTGAAGTGGTTTTCAATCCTAAAACTACCGAGTGGAAATATTCATACGATGGTAGAAACAAAGAACCGGTTACTTTACCCGTAAAATTTCCGTTATTGTTGGCACAAGGAATGGAGGGTATTGCCGTAGGGCTTTCTTCTAAAATCTTATCACACAATTTTAATGAATTAATAGATGCTTCCATTGCGTATTTACGCAAGGAAGAATTTGAGATTTTTCCTGACTTTGTTACAGGTGGATTTATTGACGTTAGCAGATATAACAGGGGAGAGCGAGGAGGAGCCGTAAAGGTTCGTGCGAAGATATCCAAGTTGGATAGCAAGACACTGGTTATTACGGAGATACCGTTTGGTGAAACGACAGGTTCTGTTATTGACTCTATCATAAAGGCATCTGAAAAGGGGAAAATTTTAGTAAAAAGGGTAGATGATAACACGGCAGCCAATGTAGAGATTTTGGTGCATTTGGCTCCCGGAAAATCACCTGATAAAGCGATTGATGCGTTGTATGCATTTACTAATTGTGAAGTAAGTATTTCGCCCAATTGTTGTGTTATTTACGAAAATAAACCTCACTTTTTGGGAGTAGATGATGTATTGAAAACTTCCGCTGATAATACATTGCGCTTACTGAAAGAAGAGTTATTGATACAAAAAGCTGAGGTGCAAGAAAGTATTTTTTATTCTACTCTTGAAAAAATATTTATTGAAAACAGAATATACAAGGATAAAGAGTTTGAAGAAAGTAAGTCTATGCCTGAGGCTGTTGCTCATATTGATAAAAGATTAATTCCTTTCAAAGCCAACTTTATCAGAGAGGTGGAAGAGGATGATATTTTGAAGTTGATGGAAATAAAAATGGGTCGAATCCTCAAATTTAATTCCGAAAAAGCAGACCAAAGTATTGCCGCTCTTAACGAACAATTGGAACAAATAAAAAATCATTTGTCCAATATTGTTAACTATACCATTGACTGGTTTACTAACCTAAAAGAAAAATACGGTAAGAATTACCCTCGACGCACTGAAATTCGTAGTTTCGATACCATTGAAGTAACAAAGGTTATTGAAGCAAATCAAAAACTGTATATCAACAAGGAAGAGGGATTCATTGGAACTGCACTTAAAAAAGATGAGTTTGTTTGCAATTGTTCCGAAATAGATGATGTTATTGTTTTCTACAAAGATGGAAAGTTTAAGGTAACCAAGGTTGCTGATAAAATGTATGTAGGTAAGAATGTTTTGTACCTTAATATTTTCAAAAAGAATGATAAGCGTACCATTTATAACGTGGTGTATCGCAATGGGAAAGATGGAGTCAGCTACATCAAACGATTTGCTGTAAATGGGGTTACTCGTGATAAGGAATATGATATTACACAAGGTGAACCGGGTAGTAAGATTTTGTATTTTTCTGCTAACCCGAACGGAGAAGCAGAAACGCTCAAGGTTACCTTGAAGCCAAAACCTCGTCTTAAAACGTTGATTTTTGAACGCGATTTTAGTGATATTGCCATAAGGGGAAGAATTTCTATGGGTAACATTTTTACCAAGAATGAAATTCATAAAGTTGCTCTTAAGCAAAAAGGCAGCTCTACTCTAGGTGGTCGTGAGGTGTGGTTTGATAGAGATGTTTTGCGATTGAATTATGATAAGAGAGGAACTTCTTTAGGAGAGTTTCATGGAGAGGATTTGGTTTTAGTTATAACCAAAGATGGTCAATATTATACCACAACTTTTGATTTAAGTAATCATTACGAAGATGTTTTTATCATTGAAAAATTTGATGAAAACAAGATTTGGTCGGTTGTATTGTTTGATGCAGAACAACAATTTTATTATGTAAAAAGGTTTACACTGGAGCCTTCGCAAAAGAAGGTATCTTTCTTGGGTGAAAATCCTGATTCGAAGATGATTCTTTTGACGACTGAGGTTTATCCTCGTATTGAAGTTGTGTTTGGAGGCAAAGACGAAGGAAAAGAACCGGCTGTTATAGATGTTGAAGAGTTTATAGGAGTAAAAAGTTATAAGGCTAAAGGCAAGCGAGTTTCTACAAATGAAGTAGAAAAAATTCACGAGTTGGAACCTACGCGTTTCCCTGAACCGGAAGAAGAACCTGAAAGTGAACAGGAAGAAGCAGAAGAAGCAGATTCTGCCGAAGTTGAAGCTGAAGAGATTGTTTCTGATACCGATACAAAAATAGAAGAAGAAAAAAAGGTTGACAAGAAAAAAATAATTGACGAGATAACGGGACAAATGACTTTGTTTTAATGACGCATGAAAAAGATACAGATTCGATCCATAGCAGAAATTAATATTGCCGCAAGAGAGTTTTTGCAATGTTTATCAGAGAAAGAGGCAAAAGTCATAGCTTTTTATGGTTCCATGGGGGCAGGAAAAACGACATTTATTAAAGCTCTTTGTGAAGAATTGGGTGTAACCGATGTGGTAAATAGTCCAACTTTTGCCATCATCAATGAATATGCAGCAGGCAAAGAAAAAATATATCACTTTGATTTTTACCGCATCAATAAGCCCGAAGAAGCTCTTGATTTTGGCTATGAAGATTATTTCTACAGCGGTAGTTTTTGCTTTGTTGAGTGGCCTGAGAAGATTGCCGATTTACTTCCACAAGATACGTTAAAACTTTATATAACCGAAGAAGCCGACGGTAGCAGAGAAATTTCTTTTTAAAATTGTTGTGTGAAATTTTATTCAATTTTCATTTCACACAACAATGTATAATCAATGGGCTTCGAGCCAGTTAACTCCTATACCGCAATCAGCTATCAAGGGAACGTGCAAGATAAGGGCTTTTTCCATTTCTTCCACTACCATTTGTTTTACTTTTTCTACTTCCGATTTCACCACGCTGAAGTTTAATTCGTCATGTACTTGCATAGTCATTTGCGATTGTATGTTTTCCCGCTCAAAACGTTCGGAGATGCCTATCATCGCTATTTTTATGATGTCTGCGGCTGTTCCTTGTATGGGAGCATTAATGGCATTTCGTTCGGCAAATCCACGAACAATGCTGTTTTTCGAGTTGATATCCGGCAAAAACCGTTTTCTTCCCAACAGTGTTTCTACATAGCCTCTTTCTTTGGCTTTTTCGATGCTTGTTGTAATGAAATTTTTAATGTCCGGATAGGTCGCAAAATAACCGTCAATTAATTCTTTGGCTTCAGAACGCGGAACGTTTAATCTTTCGCTCAACCCGAAAACCGAAATGCCGTAAATGATACCAAAGTTGGCTGTTTTCGCTTTTCGTCTCATTTCAGTTGTAACTTCTTCGAGGGGAATTTTATAAATTTTGGCTGCTGTTGCCGT
>DAIMYQ010000004.1:21824-88919 GCA_036734385.1 Paludibacteraceae bacterium
AAAAGAGGAAGAGCATCAATGTAGGTGCTGAGTAATTTTTTAAGTCCCCTGTATTCTAATATTTTTCCCACAATCGGGTGTTTGCTTCGCAATGTTTCGAGAACATCCTCGGAGGTTGAATATTGCCCCGTTTTTGTCTTTTTAGCTTTTTCCACGATTTTCAATCGTTCGAAAAGGACTTCTCCTACTTGTTTGGCCGAACTTACGTTAAATTCAATCCCTGCCATTTTTTGAACTTCGTCTTCAATCAAACCCATTTGGGAGGTTAGAATTTCAGAAGATTGCTTTAGGGCTTCGCTGTCAATTCGTACACCGGCTTTTTCCATTTTACAGAGGCAACGAACCAACGGCATTTCTATATCGTAAAACAGTTTTTTTATTCCGTTATCTTTTAACTCTTTTTCGAGAATTTCTTTTAATTGAAAAGTAATATCGGCATCTTCTGCAGCATACTCACATACTTTTTCAATGGCAATATCTTTTATATTTAGTTGATTTTTTCCTTTTTCTCCCACTAAATCTTCGTAATGAATAGTTCTATATTTCAGATAAATTTCTGCTAAATAGTCCATTCCATGACGCAATTCAGGTTGTAAAAGATAGTGAGCTACCATTGTGTCAAAGAGTTTGCCCTTTACGTTAAGGTTATAGTTGCCAAGCATCAACATATCGAATTTGATGTTTTGACCAATCTTTTCTATGGCTTGGTTCTCAAAAACAGGGCGAGCAAGTTCCAAAAATTCTGTTATTTCGTTATCGTTTTTAAAAGGCACATAGTATGCTTCTCCTTTTTTCCAGCAAAAGGACATGCCCACCAAACCCGAATCAAACACGTCAACACCTGTAGTTTCCGTATCAAAGCAAAAGATTTTTTGTTGAGCCAGCTGTTCTATCAAGTTTTTTTTCTTATCATCTGTATTGACCAATTGATACTTATGTGCAACAGTTTGTGCGGTAGCTAGATTGGTAATAATTTCGGGAATTATACTGGTTTCTTCCTTTGTTTCATCTTCTTGTTTTGTGCTTGTTTCCAACATGTCAAAAAGGTTCCCTTGTTGAGGAATGTCCTTCTTTTTTGTCGTTGGGGAAGGTTTATCGGTTGAACCATTTAACTTATTCAAGAAAGTTCTAAATTCCAAATCTTCGTACAAGATGCGTAATTTAGTTTCGTCGGGCGGCGTTAATACGAGATCATCTTCTTTCAATTCAACTGGGACATCGGTTTTTATGGTTGCCAAAAAACGGGAAAATTTAATTATTTCGATATTTTCCTCGATTTTTGTTTTTAGGGCACCTTTCAGTTGGTCGGTGTTGTTAATAAGATTTTCAATGCTTCCAAACTCTTGCAATAATTTGACAGCAGTCTTTTCGCCCACACCCGGACAACCCGGAATATTATCACTCGAGTCTCCCATCAATCCTAGTAGGTCGATGACTTGGTTGTGAGAATTCAGCTCATATTTGTTCTTCACTTCATCCATTCCCATAAGCTCATATCCGCCTGAATGTTTTGGGCGATACATAAACACTTTTTCGGAAACCAATTGACCATAATCTTTATCGGGAGTGACCATATAGGTAATAAAGCCTGCTTTTTCTGCTTTTTTTGCTAAGGTGCCAATTACGTCATCGGCTTCAAAACCGGGTACCTCGACAATGGGAATACCATAGGCATGTATAATTTCTTTGATAATTGGAATTGCTTTTTTTATGTCTTCGGGAGTAGATTCCCTTTGTGCCTTGTAAGCTTCGAAAGCTTCATGTCTGAAAGTCTTGCCTGCGGGGTCGAAAGCAACTGCAATATGCGTTGGGGATTCTCTTTTTAGGACATCTTCTAACGTGTTGATAAAACCATAAATAGCAGAAGTATTTAACCCTTTTGAATTAATGCGTGGCATTTTTATAAACGCATAATATGCTCTGTAAATGATGGCGTAAGCGTCTATTAAGATAAGTTTTTTCATGGAGTAAGAAGTTAATTGATGTGCCAATTTTAAGCGGCAAAAGGATGTAGTGAATAGAATTACATTTTGAAAGTATTTATACAAAAGTATAAAAATTTGCCACAAAATACTATTTTTAAGAGAGACTGGTAAAATTTAATTTGACATAAAAAGGGATATACAAAAACAATTTTTTATATATCCCTTTACTTTATTTACCGAGAAGTTTATTCCTCTTCCATTTCCGGTTCAACAGTTGGTATGACGGCTGCGGTAGAGTCTGTATCTACAAATAAGCTGTCAACAACCACTTTTCGATAAGGAGTTTGACATTGGTAACTTTTGGTTATTGTTTGTTTTGGTTTAGGAAATTTGCCTCTGTAGTTTTTCAAGGAGTTGTCTTTTAGTACCTTTTCCATGAAATAACCGAAAATAGGCAAAGCAGTTTTACTACCTTCACCGAGTTTGCCGGTACGGAAGTGTACACAACGATGTTCGCCACCTACCCAAGCACCACCTACCAGTTTTGGAGTGACACCCATAAACCAAGCATCCGAGTGATTGGAAGAAGTTCCTGTTTTACCGCCAAAATCAGTTCCACTATCAAACAAATCGAATGCCCACAAGGCTTGTGAAGTTGCTAAAGGTTCTGTAAGTCCGGCACGGAGCATTTCTGTCATTAAGAATGCCGTTTCGTAAGGAATGGCTTGTTTTTGGCTTTGTTTGTATTTATAAATTGTTTTGCCTTCGTTGTTTTCAATACGTGTTACCATTACGGGGTCGTGTGTCATACCATCATTGATGACTGTACAATAAGCATTTACCAATTCCATCAGGGAAACATCCGAAGAACCCAGACAGACAGACGGAATATGATTCAAAGGAGTTTTAATTCCCATGGCATGTGCCGTTTTGATGATGTTCTCAATGCCTACTTCTTGGGCGATTCGAACGGCAATACTGTTGATAGAACGAGCAAAGCCGTATTTGAGAGAAAAATATTCTCCTGTATAATTTCCATCTACATTATGAGGAATCCAGCATTTTGGTTCGCCTTTTTCCACGTAATTCCAAGCAATGTATTCGTCGCGACGCTTATCGCAAGGACTTAAGCCTTTGTTGAATGCTGTAGTGTAGACAAAAAGTTTGAAAGTGGAACCCGGTTGACGTTGAGAGGTAACTTTGTCATATTTCCAAAAACCGAAATTGACATCGCCTACCCAAGCTTTTATAAATCCGGTATTTGGTTCCATAGCAATAAAACCGGCGTGCATGAATTTTTCCATGTAGCGGATAGAATCCAATGTGCTTAGCATGGTATCACGTTGCCCGTTTTTGTATTCAAACACTCTCATTTTGTGCTTTCTGTTGAGAATAGCCCAAATGGAATCAGGGGTGTCAGCATATTGTTTTTCTAAACTTTTATATTGACTGGTCTTTTTAGCTAAATCTTCGATGAAATTCGGAATTATTTGTTGATTTTCATCACGCCAAGGTTCCTGACCTCTCCAATGATTATCAAAATTTCGTTGTACGATACGCATTTGTTTATCCACGGCTTCTTCGGCGTATTTTTGCATACGCGTATCAATCGTGGTATATATTTTTAAACCGTCAGAGTATAGGTCAATGTCGTTTTCTTTTGCCCATGACTTTAGTGAGGCAGCTACAGCTTCTCTAAAGTACAAAGCATTTCCATCATAACTTTGTTCCACTTTATAGTCAAGTTTGATCGGAATTTTTCTTAGTGAATCACATTCTGCTTGAGTAATCAAGTTGTGAGAAACCAAATTTTCCAATACCACATTACGACGTTTTGTGCTATTCTTTGGATTGATACGAGGATTGTAGGTTGTTGTGGCTTTTAGCATTCCTACCAAAGTTGCAGCCTGTTCCACCGTTAAGTCTTTAGGCTCATTATTAAAGTAAGTTTTACACGCCGTTTTAATACCAAAAGCATTACTGCCGAAATCAACGGTATTAAAATACATTGTCAGAATTTCTTTTTTGGAGTAGAAAAGTTCAATCTTAAACGCGGTAATCCATTCCTTTGTTTTCATGATGATCAATTTCACACCGGGAATGTAACCCAAAAGACCTTTGGAATATTGTGAACGTGTCTTGAACATGTTTTTCACCAACTGTTGTGAGATAGTGCTGGCTCCACGAGGATTCCCTTTGGTCATATCCTTCATTGCCGCAAAAACGCCCTGAAAATCAATCCCCATATGCTGATAAAAACGCTCATCTTCAGTTGCTATCAAGGTTTTTATTATGATTGGAGCAATTTCGTCGTATTTTACGGGGGTTCTGTTTTCGCGGAAGTATTTTCCTATGAGTTTGCCATCGGCACTATAAATTTCGGAAGCTGTACTTTGTTGTGGTTCGCTGATGCTCAACATACTGGGAGACTTTCCAAATAGCCACAAGAAATTGATATCTACACAAAACAAGAAGAGAAAGAATAAGATAATGAGACTCAAGATTATTCGGAAAATTTTACCGTACCAATGGGCTGCTTTATACCCGGCTTTTTGCTTTTTACACCACTTTTTGAGTTGTTCATATTTCTTTAAAAGCCACGATATTACCTTTTCTTTGAGGATATGTACGCGTTGATTTTTTTCTAGTAGCATTGAAATTCAGATTAGATTTTAATTGTCTTTGCAAAAGTACTTAAAAACGCTATTTATTGCGAGAAAAAAAATGAAAATAATAACGATTAATGTTAAAAACTTGAATTTCAATTGTGTCTTTATCTCATTCTCTTTTTTTGTATCTTTGCATTGTGGTATAAATAATTAACTAAAAACAATAAAATATGATTCGTCACATTGTGCTTTTTAAGTTTAAATCATTTGAGAGTGAAGCTCTTAAATCAGCAAAAATGCAAGAAATAAAATTAGGGTTAGAGGCATTACCGGCTATTATTCCCGAAGTAAAATTGCTAACGGTAGGGTTAAATGTTAATACAGCAGAGCAGTTTGACTTAAGTTTACTAACTGAATTTTCTTCTATGGAAGATTTACATACTTATGCTGTACATCCTGACCACTTAGCAGTAGGTAAAATTATTCGCGAAGTGTTGGAAGCACGTTCTTGTGTTGATTCGATATTTTGATAGAGAAAGGAAAAACTAGAGCAATAGATTCTTCCTGTATTTTTTTTCGTTGATAACGGGATTAGCATAAATACCTAAGTATATTTGCTGAAGTTCGTTTATGTTGCCATCAAGTAGTGCAAGTTCTTTATGCATAGTAGAAACAAACGAATTCAGGTCTTCTTTTGAGTAGTTAATATTCAAATAATCCTGGGTCGAGTTGAGCACATCATATCCCATATAGTTGGTGTCGAAAAGTTTATAGTTTGATTGAATACGCTCGTCAATCATTTTCAATATGGAAGTGTAAATATCTGTTTTGGGTAGCTTTGCGAGTGGGAGTAAATCTGATTTTTCGATTGGTTTGGTAACGCTCAAGTGTACTTTCCCCTTAAATTGCGTAATGCCCAACAAAATACTTTGTAAATCTTCGCCCGGGGCTTTTACATATTTCTTATGTTTTGAAATGGATATCTCTTTTACTTTTTGTATGATACAAGGTTCATATTGATATGAAATGGATAATGGCGTGATAGCAAGTTCGGCAAAATTTTCCACTAAGTCGGTAGTTCCACTCATTGAAAACATTTTCAGAATTCCTTGATCTGTCATATCATTGCCGTCTTTTGTTCTTCCATTACGCTGGGCAATCCAGATAGATTCATCTTTCCGTGTAATTGTAAATCGTATGTAATCAGACAAATGGGAAGAATTCTTATAAAAATCGCGAGAAGCTCCTCCTCGTTCCACTCGAAACATTTTATTTGATTTACCGATATCCACGACAAATTCCGGATTCATCAGATTGCTGCCAAAGGTAATTTCGGATGTTTTGTATCCATAGTTATTGAGCAACATTTCATGAATGGCAGCATCGAGCAAAATATCTCTGTGGTTAGAAATGAATAAATATCTTTTTGATTTGTCTAGTTGGGAAATTCCGTTACACGTTAATCCGGATGTTGTTTTATCAATAATTTTTTGAATGGCAAAATGCATTATCTGCGTTTGGAATTCGTAAGCAGAATGAATTTTTCGAAACATTTCTTTTACTGTTTCCAAATCTACACCAGGGTAAATAAAGTCGGCTATGTGCTTAATCAGGGGGTTGTCTGCAATACGGCACATGGCAGCATTTATTTCTCTGTCATAATAGGGGCGGATATCATCAAAACTTGTTTCGTCCATTTATTTGTTAGTTGTTTTTATAACGAATGTCTTCATTTGTGCGAAAGTACGCATTATTTTGCTTTAACCCATTGTCTTAAGTCCGTAAATAGCTTTTCCTCCATTTCGGCAATGGAATAAGCAATATCTGCTAAAAAATTCATATTTTTCCCCTGGTTATTTTTGTAATACCTACGAGTTTCAAGTGCAAATTCCTGCCATTTATCAGCGATATTTCTCATATAAACGGACAAAGCAAGAAGATCCTCATCCTTTAGATATTCGGCAGATTCTTTTAAAAAACCGGCATACATATATCTATAACCGGATCCTCCTGTCCCTGCTTCTTCGGATAATTGCAATTGCCATTTAAGGTTATCTAAAGCCCTTCTTTTCCCATATTTTTTTTCATAAATGCGTACTCTTTTAGAGAAGAAATAGATTCCCTTTACTCCAAAAAATGGAATAGGAATGTCAAGCATTTTATGGCACGTCTCTTTGATTCCTTGAATAATACCTTTCTCTATGTCCATTTTTTCGGGTACGGATCTTATGTACATCATTTTACCTTTCGGTGAAAAAGCGACTTTGGGGTAGCGGGCTTTTTTAAGGTCGTCTGCTTTGATTTTATGAAGAGAGGCGTCCGGGAAATGCCAATCGACATCACTTACTATATATTCATCCTCTTCCTTACCGATTATAACAAGAGTATGAGCTGGGAAGCTCCGATCATGTAAAGGGAAAAACGGTAATAGTTGGATTTCTGCCACAATTCCTGCCGGAATATTTTGATTTAAAAGAGTATCTAATGCTTCCATTGATTTGTCGGGGTTTGCAAATTTGCGGATTTCGTAATCGATATGCATCCTTTTTGCAAATTGTTTGAAAACTTTTCCCGGCGTATTTCTGAACAAAGGTGTTTCACATCCATTAAACAGGGGAAAGGGGAAATGAATGAAATCATAACCGCTGCCTATGCCGAATATCATGAACTCACTCGTTTCATAATGGTAAAATTCCAGCATGTTTTTTATACTTCCTGTTTCACAGTGAATTCCAAGTTTGTGAGGATAATTTTCTATAATCATTTATTTCAGTTGTTTTGTTTTCTATGATGCAAATTCTTTTTTCTTCCATGAAATTTTTCTGTACTTCTCTATTTTTCCATTGAATGAGGCTCATTAGAGAGAAATCCAATTATTTGTTATAGTTTGAAGTTGTGGTAAATATGCTACAATGTGAGCATTTTAATACTATCACTTTATTTTTGTCAGCGGTACTTCAAATTTTTATAAAAAATAGCAATGCTGAAACAGATTATTCCGAATGATAATAAATAGAAACATTCGGGAAGAACATCTATAACAGATGATTTTCTGAGAATGACACTGTAAGAGGCATCTAATGCCCAGTTGAGTGGAGAAATATTGCTTAATATCTTCAGAAAGTTTGGCATAGCAAAAGTGGGCACCCAAATACCTCCAATGGCAGCTAAAATAACAACAGAGACTGCTCCAAAAACAGAGGCTTGTTGTTGTGAGGTAGCAATGGCACTGATGGCTGTACCAAAACCAATGGCAGCAAATGCTGCAAAAATAATTACGAAAAGCAATCCATAGAAACTCCCTTGTATTACAAATGGGTCTAAGTTAATAAGAGGAAAGAACCACATTCCCATTCCCAAAATAACCAAAAATTGAAGTATGCACACAAAAAGATACAGAAGGACTTTGCTTAAAAGATAATGAGCAAAAGTGCAGGGCATTGTCATTATTCGATTGAAACTGCCATCTTCTCTTTCTTTGATGATATTGCCGGAAAGAGAGATGACGATGAAAAAAATAGCAAACAACGTCCATGCCGGTACATTATGTTGTACTGCATTGGGACATAAGTTTTTCGTATTATTTTTACCTACATTGTATTCTTCAATTGTAAGTCCCTGACAATCTGTTAAGTTTAAATTTTGAATTCTGTTTCCTGAAAATTTTTCGAGTGTTCTGGAAATAATAGCCAAAGAGTATTTGTTTTGTATTTTCATACAAAACTCGTTGATGTTACTTTTCAATGTGGCTTGAACAGATGGTTTTACCGTTGGGTCGATAAAGACTTTAATAAAAATACTGTCACTTACAGAAGAATCGTTATTTTTTCCGGTAAAAGAATCTCTTAGTTCGTTCGTAAAATTATCAGTAAATTTTTTCGTGGTATTTTGGGGAATATAAATACCAACCAGATATTTGCCTTTTGCCACCAAATCTTTTATTTTTTGTTCTGTCATCTCCTTCCCAATATTTTTTGCCAAATGAGTAGAAAAAACGTCCGATTCTTTCAATTCTTTTTCCATTGTGTTACCGATGCTATCGCAATCTTCATTTAATACTAAAAGAGAAATATCGGTGTTTTTGTCGGCACTCATTACACCGTCTTGCATTGAAGTCATAATCAGGACAAGAGCCATTGGCATAACGAAGAGTAATATTAATCCGGCTTTGTCGCGAATTAAGAGTAAAAAATCTTTGTATAATAGGGTTAAAAGGACTCTCATTTTAATCTCGTAATTTTTTACCGGTTAATTTCAGATATACTAGTTCTAAATTGTCACAGTCAGCTGTTTTGCCTATTAATTCGTCAGGAGTTCCTTCTGCAATTATTTTACCCTCGTCAATGATTCCTACTTTGGTACAAAATTGTTGTGCTTCTTCCATATTATGAGAAGTGTACAAAATCGTTGTTCCGTAACTGTTAAGCAGTTGTAAATTCTCGATAATTACATTTTTGGATTGAACATCGATTCCTACCGTCGGTTCATCCAAAAGCAATAGATTCGGTTCGTGTAATATGCCTACAATCAGATTGATACGTCTTTTCATTCCTCCCGAATAATAATCTACTTTTTTGTTTTTATGGTCTTCTAAACCAAAAAGGTTCAATAGGTAAGCTATTCTTTTGTTGAGTATTCTATTTTCTATACCGTATATTCCACCAAATATTTTCAGATTTTCTGTTGCGGTAAGCGTTGGAAAAAGAGCAATGTCTTGTGGTACGATGCCAATGTGTTTGTTTAATTCTTTGCGGTGGTCGGTGAGATTTTTCCCCATGATGGAAATGTTTCCTTGGTCGTAAGAAATTAGCCCTGATAATATTTTAACAGTAGTACTTTTCCCGGCACCATTAGGTCCTAAAAAACCATATATTTCTCCGGAATTTACAGAAAAACTGAGTCCGTTCAGGACAGGGTGTCCTGCGTGTTTGTAGCGTTTCGTTAAGTTTTCAATGCAAAGAAGTGGTGCCATAAATTTGCTCTTTATTTTCTCTTATCAATGAATTTAGTTGGCTTGCGGTTAATTTCGGGGAGTTGAATTTTTCTGATTATATCAATACTTTCAAACTTGATACTCGGAGCGACACGTATTTTTGCACGGAATCGATTTTTTAAGTCTTTCACTATCTCTTCATTTGGGTTTTGGCATCCGACAATGACGAGTACATCATCCATTCCTATATCATTGATGGAAACCTCTACCAAATAATTTTCTACGTAATCGACATTGTCAAGTACATCGAAAATGGCAGCAGGGTAAAGAGTTGTTCCTTTGTATTTAATCATCTGATTTTTACGTCCGACGATCGGGCTAATTCTCATTGTTGTTCTTCCGCAGCTGCAAGGTTCGTAGTGAAAACGGCACATATCGCCTGTTTTAAAACGAATTAAAGGCATGCCTTCTACGCCTAAGGTCGTGATGGTTAATTCTCCGCATTCTCCCTCCGAAACCGGATTGTCGAGGTCATCTACCAATTCGCAAATGATTAACTCCGGGTGATGGTGTCCTCCTTGACCTGCTTTGCATTCGCAGAAAGAAGTGCTCATTTCTGTTGAGGCATAGGTAGAGTAAAGATCAATATTCCATTTTTCTTTAATTTTTTTCCCCAATAGGTTAAGAGAAAAATCTTCCTCGCGAAGGTTCTCTCCGATGCACACTGCTTTTTTGATACTTGATTTTTTATAGTCAATATTATGCTCTTCCGCGTATTTGATAATTCGTAAGATAAATGAAGGTACACAAATGATCGTGTCAGGCGAAATACGATTAATTGTATCCCATTGTAATTCGGGAATACCGTTTCCAACGCGAATGACGCTTGCGTGCATCATTCTTATTCCCAAGAAATAGGCGAAACCTGCCATAAAACGTTTGTCGAGGGTTGTCATCAACTGAAAAATATCTCCCTGTTTTCCGTCGGCACAGGTAAAGGAAATGGCTTCATTATACGCCAATCTGTCCAAGTCTTTATCTGTCAGGGCAAATGTAGTGGGAGTACTCAATGTACCGGAAGTAGTAATGTAGTCTACAATTTTTGATTTCTCAACGCAAATAAAATCTTGATTATTCAGTTGCAAATCTTCTTTTCTTGTAAAAGGAATGTAGCGTAAATCTTCTAGCGTTTTAATTTTTTTTACATTAATCTTCTCTTTTTGGAATATGGATTGGTAATATTTTGATTTTTCGTTCGCATATTCAAGTGCTTGTCTTAACTTTTCTTCTTGAAATTTTTTAATAATTTCCAAGGGTTGTTTTTCAATTTCAGGTACAAAATTCATAGCTATTTTATTTGGTAAAATTCTTATTCAACCATTCTTTAAATGTTATTTTCCAATTGGCGGCTTCCCCTCCACGTTTTTCACTTAAACCGTAGCCGTGTCCACCTGTTTCGTATAGTAAAAAATGGTGTTTAATATTTTTATTTGTCAATGCTTTATCTAATTCCACACTGTTTTGGTATTTTACCACCGGGTCATTTTTAGCGGTTACTAAAAATACGGGTGGCATATCATTGGGTATTTGTAACTCCATAGAGAATGTATCCATCATTGCTTTGGTGTAATTTTTCCCTAGCAAATTTTTTCGTGAGCGTATATGTGCTAAACTGTCTTGCATAGATACAACGGGATATATAGGTACAATAAAGTCGGGACGTAAACTTATGTCGGTATTGATGCCTACTTTTTTCAAATAACTTGTTTGATGAAATACTCCTGCCATAATAACTAGGTGTCCACCGGCAGAAAATCCCATTACTCCCAGCTTGTTTACGTTAATGCCATAGGAATGTGCATTTTCTCGTACAAATTGAATAGTTCGTTGCAAATCCTCGATCATCGCGGGATGGTGATAGCCTCGCATGCCAACGCGATAGCGTAAAACAAAGGCAGTGATCCCTTGACTGGTTAGCCATTTGGCAACATCGTAGCCTTCGTGTTGTAGCCCTAAATGATGATAACTTCCTCCCGGACAAATAATTACACTTATGCCGTTGCGTAGTGAGTCGGGAGTTTCGTACACGTACAATCTTGTTTTTTCTTTTTCCATTCCCTTTATGCCTTCCCAAAGGTAAATGGGTTTGCTTGCAAAGGCAATATTAGTGGTTGTCACTATTGCTATTACAAATAGAATAATTTTTTTCATTTTTATTGCTGAGAAATATAACGTTTCATTTCTTCACTTGTCAATTGTTTGTAGTGCGGATTAACAAATTCTCCATTTTCCAAATCAAAGTTAACTTGAAAAAATTCTTCGTCGTAGAAGGAAAGTTTCGAATTTGTATTTGGGTTGCATTCAATGTAGATGATGTCATGTTTATTAAATCCTTTTTTTTCACAAATTTGTTTGGCAAGTAATCCCCCTGCATATGTTACTGATGAACCCGGGTTTTCTTGGTATAGCTCGGTTACTATAATTATTTTTTTGTCTTTCGTTTCTATTACTTTCAATCCACATTTTGAAGGCAAATTCCATTGACCTTCAAAATTGAATATTTCGTCGTAATATTTTTCTGGCACTTTCATAATACAAGTTAAGTTAAATAGTTTTTTTATTTAATATTTCTTACAACGTCTTTGCCAAAACTCTTGCTAACCAATCTTCTGTCTCGAGGACGGTAAGTTCCGTCTTCCATTTCTCGAAGCATGACTTTGCTAAAGAGTTTAAACATTTTTTCTTCTTGACTTTCATCTTGGTAAAAAGCTTTCCAGGCATAGTCGTAAAGTTCTTGCAATCGTTGAGGAGTCATATGTTTTGGTTGATACACCACTTGACCGGCATTGTAATGATTCCAATCGTGGTCGAAGATTCTACCTTGACGCAATAAGTCATCATATGCTTTGGTATGAGGAAATGGTGCCAATACGGTAAATTCGGCTAAATCCAGATTTATCTCCAATAAGAAATCAATCAAACGCAAAATATCGTCTTCCGTTTGATTATCAAGACCTAATAAAATAGTTCCTTCTACCCCTATACCGTGGTCGTGATAACGTTTTACACGTTCTTTAATATAATCGGAGGTGTCGTAAACGGCTTGATATACATACCAAGAACCTGCTTGTGCTGCTAAATCAAGCACTTGTGGATCATCTTCAATGGTGTGGCTTATGAATTTTTTCTTTAAGGGAATCATATTTTTGAATAATTCCATTTCCCATTCTTTGCTTTGTGCGAGCGAATTATCTACAATAAATAGACGATTATTATCAATCGTTTCGAGTTCCTCTATTACTTTGTCTATAGGGCGAGGTCGGAAACAACGACCGCCTAAATACGAGACAGCACAAGGATAACAACTAAACTTACAGCCACGAGAAGCGTGCATCAGATCAACCATTTGAACGCCTTTGTGATTGTATAGTTCGTGCTTTAATATGTCACGTCTGGCAGGACCAACCAATTCTATTGCCGGATGCTGGTTCATGAAATTGTATAGTGATTTTAGGTCATTTTTCAAAAAATCTCCAAAAACTTGTTCCATTCTACCTTCACATTCTCCTAAAAATACAGAATCGGCATGTTGTAATGTTTCTTCAGCGTGAAGCATAGTGGCAATGCCACCAAAGATTACTTTTTTACCTCTTTTTCTAAATTTTTCTGAAATTTCCCAACCGCGTTTTGCCTGAACGGTAAGCATCATCGAAATTCCTACAAAATCACACTCTTCATCAAAATTGATTTCTTCTACATTTTCATCAGTAAATGAAACCGTAACATAATCAGGTAAGGCTGCTGCCATAACTACCGGTCCGTGAGGCGGCAAATTAAATGTGGTTTGCCCTTTCAGTTTCGTCCATTTTGGATAAATTAATTTAAAAATCATAATTTTATTGTATTAATTGTTATTTATTTTTTGAAGTATGGTCTCAACACTTTGTTCCATGCTAATACATATTGTAACTGTTTGTCTTGTATATGGGTTTCAATAAATTTACTTATGTAAGAAAATATTTTCCTTACCATACCGTTTTCTTGCAATTCGCCATCAATTTTGTAATTTCGTTCAAGAATAGTTGTGGTAAATTCTTCCTTGCAAAGTAAACAAGCCGTTACCAAACCGCCAATTCCACCTTTTATTATGACAACATTTTTGCTCATTAATGATTATTGATATCTTTTATAATTGTATTAATACCCAAAAATTCCGAACAAGTAATAATGGAACCTATAATTACACCAAGAATTCCATGAGAATTGATATTTTGTCCCGTCATAAATAAATTGGGTATTCGTGTTCGTTGCGAAACCAATGTTTGTACAGGTGAATTTTTATCACGGATTATTCCGTACATAGAACCTTCTTTTGTTCCTGTATAATTGATGTATGTTAATGGAGATGAACTTGAATAGGATTCAATGTTGGCAAGGATGCCTGGGAATGATTTTTCAAGTGTCTCTAGTAATCGGTGGGCTTTTTTTTCTTTAAATTCTAAATAGTCATTACCTCGTTTTTCCACCTCAGTTCCATCCCATTTGGCTACTTCGCTGTATTTCATGTAACCAATGAGCAAAGCTCCTTCGGAAAAATTGCCACCATTTTCGGGAGCTTGGTGCATATACAAGAAATTCAAGGGCCAGTTTTTTTCTGTATAATTTTCGGATTCCCAAGTGTTTTTGATTGCGTAATAGTAAAAATTAGAATTTAAATAGGGAACAGTATTTTTTTTAAATTTGATATACACAGTAAAATTAGAAATGGTATTTTCCAAATTGGTAACTCTTTCTCGGTAAGCTTTACGAATAAGCGGAGTATTTAGTTTTTCTAATGTCAACTGTGGATGCATATTCGAAATGAAGCTTTTTGCTTCAATTGTTTCGCCGTTTTTCAGTTCCACAGAGATAGCTCTTTCGTCATTGCAATTAATCTTTTCTACTTCCGAGTTGGTGAGAATTTCCCCTCCAAATTTGTTGATAGAATTGGCTAATGATTTAGCAATACTATCACTACCTCCCACTATTCTGTAAGCACTTTGAATATAAAAATTATGAATCAAGGCATGGATATACATCGGTGTTTTGTCCTTTTTCCCTGCATACAAAGGTAGATTCCCGGTAAGCACATTTTGCAAAACCTCGTCTTTGGTAATGGAATTGAGAAATTCATTTACGCTCCATTTCACCGTGTGTGGACTCAAAAAAACACTGTCATTAATTTCATTGATGTTGTACAATGGAGATTCTTTTGCCACATCTACAATGGAATGAACATAATTTTCAAGCGATTGTTTTTCTTTGGGAAATCGCTGAGATAGGCTTTCAATGAAATGATCATAACCCATTGGAATTTTAAAAATTTCACCATTTGTTGCAATCGTGTCAAATCCTGATTCATCCAATTTTCGTAACCTAACCGTATCCAATAAATTTAGGTAACTGAAATATCGGTGTAGCACTTGACCTTCGTCCATGCTCCCAATGTAGTGCATTCCGGTATCGTAGGTAACTCCGTTGCGACGAAATGTTTGCAAACAACCGCCTATCTGATAATGTTTCTCAAGGACGATGACTTTATACCCGAATTTGCTTAGTATATATCCGCATACCAAGCCTCCCAGTCCACTCCCTATTATAGCTACATCGTATTTCTTCATTATTGTCAATTTGCAAGTATAGTATAATTGTCAGAATTTGTCTTTAGGCACAAATTCTCCATGCTCATAAACATCTCGTAATTTTTATTCTTTTTATCGACTAATATAAACATTGGTCTATCTTTTTTTATAAAAGGCTCAATCATTTCAATATTATCAGGGTTGATTATTGTAATAAAATCAAATGCTATGTTTTTCGGTTGTGTATTAAATTGTACTCGATTTGGCAAAGAAGCACAATTGGATGCGAGAGCAATTTTATCTTCATCAACGTCAAAAGCAATTATTTGCAGGTCTTTTTTTACCAAAGAACACATAAGTACAAAAACTCCATATGCACAAAAGGGGTTGAGCATGGTGCCGTTATTGGGCAATAAATTAATTAGTTTTTCGAAATTTTCATACTGTTTCAATTGGTGTTTGGCATATTTTTCTATGCCGGCTCCCTTGTAAATATAGTTGTGATACACCAAACTGTGGTAATAAGCCGGTGTTTCGCATTGTTGTTGCAAAATTGAGTATTCTCGTTTATATAGCTGGCGAATTTGTTTGGTGCGGTGTGTATAATTTTCGCCGAATTGTTTGTTTTCAGGCGATATTCGTTCTAGAATTTCCATCGTTATTTTACCTCTGCGGAGTAACAATTCAGATTTTGGTAATGCGTGTCCAATGCCATGAACGATAAGGGGAATAATATCTACGTTTAACTGTTCGGCAAGAAAAAATGCCCCACGATGGAAACGTAAAATGGAACAATCTTCAGAGCGTGTTCCTTCCGGAAAGATAGCGACAGAATAACCCTTATTGATGATAGAGGCTAATTTTTCAATACTATTTTCAATGCCATTCATTACGGGGTAAAAATCGGCATATCTTATCAGTTTGCCATAAAAAGGAGAGTTCCATACCCATTCGTTAGTCAGTACCACTATTTTAGGAGAGAGCATCAATACAAACATTAAATCTAAGTGGGATTGATGGTTACAAATAATGATTCCGGGTTTTTCAAAGGTTTCCTTGTATTTATTCTCAATTTTTGTTTGTACCAACGGAAGATGCTTTACAACAAAACGAGATGTTTTAAATAATGCTTTGTGATACTTCAATCTGCGTTTTTCTGTTTTTTTCCTGAATCCAAACAGGGTAAAGCCATAAACGGTAAGGCAGAAACTTCCTGCCAAAAAGAACAAAAACGAATAAATGGTTGCGAAAGAATGTGTAAAGGTTACCGGAATTAGTCGTTTTTTGCCTTTTTTGGTGGTAATATAGCTATAGAGCAATGGGGGAATTACGTACGAAATAATCACAACCGAAATCATCCCAATAATAGTAACATTCGCCAATGATCGCATCGCCGGGTGTTTCGCAAAAACCAAGGTTCCAATACCAATAAACATGGTAATGGCGGATAAAGCAACGGCTTGCTTGTAAGAGGCAAGTAGTTTTCGCTTATATCCGTACTCATTCATCATTCCGTCCATCATAAATATGGTGTAGTCGTCACCTAAACCGAAAATAAATGTGGCAAGAATGATGTTTACAATATTGAATCGAATGTCAAACATTGACATGATTCCCAAAATCCAAATCCAGCTTATTGCCATTGGAAGAAATGAAATCAAACTGAGTTCTAACCTTCCAAATGAAATGGTTAAAAACGCTAAGACAAGGAAGCTACACAAATACAATACTGTGTTAAAGTCAGTGGAAAGTACACTTAATAGTGATTTTGAGAAACTTTCTGAATCGAACACAAATGAGTTCCCTTTGGTAAGAGTTTTAGAAACATCTCCGCTTTTTTCGGGAGTTGTATAAAGGACGGTAATTACTGCTGCTCTATTGTTTTTTTGGATAAGATAGTCTTTTACGAAATTATTCGTAATAATTGAAAAAAACGATGTGGGCTGAACGGTGTACGTTTGATCTAATTGATTGAAGAACAAATCAAAACTTTGTTCTTTGAAACCGACTGCATGACCTTGTTCGAGTAAGTTCTTTTTCAGAGATTCTTTGCGAGTAGCCCAAAAAGAATTCCAACGTTCAATTTTGATTTTTTGCAAGGAATCAGAGGGCAAAAAAGCTCCGACTCCGGCGGTTTGTAGTATTTCTCCCGAAGCATGCAGCGAATCTATGACTGGTCGTTGCTTTTCATACTCTCTCAGAGCGGTTTCTATTGTTTTTCCTTCGGCAACATAATACACGTTTTTTTTGCCCAAGGTGGTAAAATCGCTTATTTCATTGAAGGCTTTGCGTTGTTCAGATTTCATGAAATTTATTTTGTTCATGTCCGATTCGAATGAAACGCCAAACGAAAAAACGAAAAATAAGGCAGTTAAGACTAATATACCAAGAAGAATATATTGATTCTTTTCGTAACGGTATCCTGTTATTTTATCAAAGAAATTCTGTTTGGTATGTTCCGGTTCTATTTTCGTTTTTTGTATCAAATGGGGCATAAAAATAAGGACAAAAAACAAGGTGCCAATCAAAGAAAATGCTGCAAACAAACCGAAGTCTCGCATAGAATCGGCACTAATGAACAGTAAACTTAGGAAAGCTCCAATGGTTGTGATACTACCCGTTACCATTGGTGAAGCTAAATCTTTTATAACTTTCGAAACATCTTGCTCGTGCTTGGCATGAATTAAAAAGTGTAAAGAATAACTTATTGCAATCCCGAAAATAACGGAACCGGCTCCTATCGCAATCGCCGATATTGTTCCTTTAACGAAATATAGTGCAGCTAATGACAGTAATGCTCCAAAAACTACAGGAACGGCAATCAATATAATGGATTTGAAACTTCGGAAAAACCAAAATAGTAATGATAAAATCAGAATAACTGCTATAATGATTGATATATACGAATCTTTTTTAATTTGCTCTGCATTCGTCACTGCAATTGGAGCCGAACCAAAATAGGTGATATTTACAGAATGATTAAATTGTTTACTTACTCGCTGAACTCCGGAATCTATGATGGCAACTAAATCTTTGTTTTTTGCTGTTTCACTTGCAGAATGAGCCGATGTGATGAAAAACATCAAATGATTTCCTTTCTTTGAAAAAATATAATCGTTATAATCTTCATATTGATCACTTACTTGGAAATTTTTCAATCGCAGGAGGGTAGAACCTGATAAATGCAACGGGTCGGCAATCGTGTTCTTTTTTAATATCATGCCTGCAGGAGAGACAAGAATTTTTTTGTTATTTTCCAGTAATTTATAAATTTTATCAGGCTGTAATATTGAATCAATATGTTGATAATCTGATTCTTCCAAAAAATAAGGGATGTTTTGAGTGATGAAATTGGAAACTTCAAATATTTGTTCTTGATTTACTTTGTAAAACATCTCTTTTACCAAAGATTTGTTTTCGGTTGCAGAATCAATGTAACCGGCGAAAACTTCTGCAGCTTCTGCTAGTTTTTCTTTTCCCTCATCGGTGTCAGCATTTTTTGTTGAGAAACGAATGATTATTTTATCAGCAATTTGAATGTTCTTGTATACAAAATTTATTTTTTCGCTGTTTTTATCATTCGGCATAAAGCCCGAAATATCTTCTTCCAAAGAAATTTTAGAAGCACATATTCCCATTACTCCCAATAAAATAACAAGAAGTGAGATGCGAAACCATTTATGATTCCGCAAAAAAGAATATATATGTAAAAAGAATTCAGTCATTCTACTTTTTAGTTAACTTATGAATGAACATAGATGGATATCCGTACAAAATTGCCAAAATAACGAGTACGGTGTTTAATAAACTGATTCTAAAAAAATCCTGAAACGGACGAAAATGTGATACTTTTTCGTCTTTTGGTGGGTAATATACTGAAATTTTTATTGGTCGCATATCAATTCCACGCCAAGCGGAAAAAACCAGCATTTCTAATTCTGCTTCGTATCGATTTGTCCAAACTTTCATGTTTCCCATTCTTTCTAAAGGGTAAAGTCTATAACCTGATTGTGTATCGGGCAAATTAATTCCTGTTTGTAAACGATACCAAAAATTGGAAAATTTATTGGCAAAGGAGCTTCCCCCATCCATATTTGCTTGTTGTAATAACCGACTGCCTACTACAAAAGAATCAGGGTGCTGTTCTATTTCAGTTACAAAATTTACAATGTCTTTGGCATAATGTTGTCCATCCGAATCAATTGTTAAGGCATAGTGGAATCCTGATGATAATGCCTTTTTGAATCCCGTAGTTAGTGCACTTCCTTTTCCCTTATTCGAAGCATATTCTATAATTTCAATTCTATTGGCATAGGTTTTTAGTAATTCACTTGTAGAATCGGTTGAACCATCGTTTACCACAATAATATCGGCAGTAAATTCAAGAATAGAATTTATTACTTGTCCAATCGTTTTTTCATTATTGTATGTCGGAACGACTACTACTATTTTTAAATCACGTAATCGTTCTGCTATAGATTTTTCGCTCATAAAATAGTATAAATGGCACTCATTTTTGTAAAACAAGTATCGGCGTTTTCTACGATTAGGTTAGCTGAAATAGTTCCGTCTTCATTTTTCTTTGAAGTTATTTTGAAGCTTATTATTGTTGTCGAATCTGGAATGATAACTTGCAGAAATTTAACGTTTCGCATTGTTTTCATAAACAGTTTTAAGTCGTAGTGAGATTCGATCAATTGTTTTAATATCTCAATGATACAAACTCCTGGTGTAATGGGGTTTCCAGGGAAATGAGCATTGTAAATAGGGTGTTTTTCATTGAAGGAAACATCAACATCAAAACCTGTTGCTGTATTGCGTTTTCCCTTTATCATATATAAGTTATCTAGCATCATAATCATTTAATAGGCGTAAATGTGTATGTGATATTATGTTTACTGTTTCTAAATATGATTGTATCATTTGAGTTTCTCAAAATTCCTGTTTCTTCCTTCTCTTTTGCACGGCTGGCAAGCGGAATTCGTTTTGCCCATGCAATTCTTCCGGAATTATTCAATTCATATTGAAATTTGGTAGAATTGTAAATAATAAATTGCCTGTTTTCGGGCACATTGGCTTCCATAAAAATAAAAGCCAAATCAGAGGCAAGCATTCGCTTAATATACCACTTATCCAATTTTGATAGAATGGATAAAATTTTGCAATTGCCTTCACTTGTTTGAAATGAGAAGCTTTTGATTCCAAATTCGTTCATAAACATTCCTGTAACCGTATCTTGTTTCAGTTTTGCAATTGTGATTCCCGAAATTTGTGCATCTTTAATAGAAATAGTTGTTCTTAGTCGAAGGTTGGACGAATCGGGGAAAATAAAACAGGATATTTCATTTGCAGAGGTCGAAGAATTAGCTCCATTCGAACTGATTTTTTGTGCACATGATGACCCGAAAAGAACTATGTTAATTGATACGAAACAAATCGTCAGAAATCGCTTTGTTGACATGCTTGGTTGTAAAATTTATAATTGTTTTATCTCCGCCCTGTTCCATCATTTCTATGGTTTGTACTAACCAATCTTTTTTAGAAAATGTAAGAGAAACGGTTGTCATCATTTTCTTCAATTCTTTGTCTTTGGGTGTCATTTTCACCACTACCGTATTTTGCCCCACATAATATTGTGATGAAAATTTGTTTTCATTGGTAAGCATTGTTCCGTTTACGCAACCAATCATTATTTCACTTATTCCTCTGAATAGTTTATTCGTGTTTGCATCAAATTTATCCGTTCTGCTTTCGTTTTTGATTAAAACTTTTCCACCACTCAAAATAAAAAGATATTTATAGGGAGTGTCATATTGCCAACGCAAACTGTTTTGTTTTTTGAAGTACATGATTCCTTCAGAAACAAATTTTTCTGCCAAAACGGATATCTCTTTTTTTTGAGTAAAGTTGCATTGCAAAGAACTAGTTGTTGACGATATCTTTGAAATATTTGATTTAATCTCTTGTTTTTGAGTTTCTGTTGCTGATTTTAAATTTTCGGCATTTGCTATGCCCGTTGAAAGCAAACAAATCAAGCAAACAATACATTTCACAAATTTCATAATATAACATTTAAAATTACTGTTTTGCCACAAAAATTACACCAATCATAATGAGGACAACACCTATCCAACGTGTAGAGGGAATGCTTTCATTAAAAACGACTATGGAAGCAACCATTCCAAAAATATAACTGATACTTATCATCGGATAAGCCATACTGAAGTCAAAATGTTTAAGAATATACATCCACAAAATGGTTGCAATGATTACGCTGACTCCCGAACAAGCTAACTGCCAATTTACCAATAATCTCTTGAAAAAATCAACAGAGAAATGAAAAGCTCCCATCTGAACAACGGCCAGTTTTAAAAAAATCTGAGTTATTACTAGAAAAAAACATTGTATGGTTGAAAGCAACAATAATCTTAACATGCTGATAATAGTACTAGTGAATGATCCTTGTTTTGAAAATGATTATATAACAAAATGTGTTTTATTTCTTTTTTTGTTTTGCCGGAAAGTATCATATGTGCCGGCATTTCTCCCTTTTGTATACAGCAGGCAGCGGATAGTAAACCATACGATGATGCCGTATAATATTGACCGCATAATTGCTTGTAGTATCCAATGGAATCAGCACTAAATAAACTTCCAAGCACCTGTGAATATATTGTATCATTTTCTTTGTCGCCATTCATACCCGTGAGACATACATCTATATCCGAAAGTTGTAGTTGACATTCGTTCAAGAAGTTTTTGATTTTTTCTTCTACAGATATAGTGGGTTTATAAAACAAATCGAAACCTACTAATTTGGCGTAAGATTTTTCCGATTTTTTGTCCGAAAACAATAAACTAACACTCCCTTCTCCCGCAAATGAACCTGTAGAATTATTTTGTTTTAGAATTTCCAGGGTGTTTTTTACCTCTTTTTTCCAATAGTCGATACGTCCCAAAATAATAAAATAATTGGGTGTCATTTCGTCATTTCCAGTCACAAGAGCCGAATGTATCTCTTTTTTTTTGAACAATAAAAGAGCGTCCATTAAGGCATTTTCAAAAGAAACCCCTCGATGTATATATGTGTTATTGTAACCGTTACAACTTAAATTGATAGCTATTTGTGAGCTGATGGTGTTATGTGTTGATTGAATAAAATAGGTCGGTTGCAAGAATTTTTCTTCGTTGCGAATTAGTGCGTCGAGAAATTTTTCGGTGTCTTCCACACAACCCAAGCCTGTCCCTGTAATAATGGCGTCAGGTTTTTTAATTCCTGATTCTGCAATGGCTTGTTTTGCCGATACGATAGCCCTTTTTATGATTTTACTCATTCTTCGAGATACAATCGGATCGAAATATTCTTTATAATTTGGTTCAATACAACGGATATGGGGTTGGCTATATGCAATGGGAAAAAAGATGCCATTCTTGGAAAGTGGTTCCTGAATAGAAATATTTCCTGTTCCATTTATGTAAATATCTTCTAATCTCATTACTTTATATTTTTGAAAAAACTAATGATGTGTTATTCCCTCCGAATCCAAATGAGTTGGAAAGAATATGTTGTAAATTTATATTTTCAATTACATCTAACACAGGAGTAAAAGGAATATTTTCCATTTGGTGTTTGAAATTTAGGTTAGCCGGAATGAAATTTTGTTGCATGGCAATGATTGAAATCACGGCTTCTATACTACCCGAAGCACTTGTGGTATGTCCGGTATATGCCTTTGTCGAACTTACTTTTGGCGGATTATTTCCAAATACTCGCAAAATAGCCTGACTTTCAGACTCATCGTTATTTGGAGTTCCTGTTCCGTGTGCATTAATGTAGTCGATATCAACAGGTTGTAATTCGCTCATTTTAATGGCAGCATTCATTGCCAAATAGGCTCCTTGTCCATCCGGAGAAGATGCTGTTTGGTGAAATGCATCGCATGCATTTCCATATCCTGATAATTTACACAATGGTTTTGCTTTTCGTTCGTTCATTACTTTTTTTGATTCCAAAACCAGAAAAGCAGCTCCTTCACCTAAATTTAAACCCGCACGTGTTTGGTCGAATGGACGACAAGGCTCACTATCTAAAATTAGTAAGGTTTTGAACCCATTTAAGTGAAACTTGGTAATACATTCACTACCTCCAACAATAGCAATGTCAACAATGCCCGTCTCTATTAAATTTGCTCCCAAGATAAAAGCGTTTGCTGCTGATGAACAAGCTGTAGAAGGTGTTGACACATAGCTAAACCCGCCGAAGAAATCGGCAATTTTTTCGGTACAAGCACCACAGTCATGACCTTCAATATATTCGTTGCGAGTGTCATTGGCAAGAAAATCAAAATAATATAGCTCACTTTTTTCCATACCACCAACAGTCGTTCCGTTTATAAAAGCGAGTTTATATGTTCCGTCAAGAGGTAGTTTTGCCTGAGCAATAGCTTCACG
Organism: Paludibacteraceae bacterium; assembly: GCA_036734385.1. Taxonomy (GTDB): domain Bacteria; phylum Bacteroidota; class Bacteroidia; order Bacteroidales; family Paludibacteraceae; genus JAAYPI01. The sequence continues at coordinate 45,364 of DAIMYQ010000004.1, forward strand.
TGTTGCGAGCATAGCCATAAGAGCTGTTCGGTTTACATTTTCACACTCTTTTATGCCCAACATTTGCTTCATTTGTGTTTCGGATAAATTTACCTCGGCACAAGGAAGGTCATGAATGGTATTCAGATACTTAATTTTACCGATTCCTGATTTTTTATGTCGTAATGATGTAGCTGTTTCTTCAATACCGACTCCGATACCGGAAACAATACCCAACCCTGTAATAAATATATCTAGAGCCATAATTTTTTAAGGCTCAAATTAAATAGTACGATGTTTACTGATGTAGTCAGCCATACAATTGATTGACTTAAATATTTCTTTTCCCTGATTGGCATCTTGCAATTTTATTCCATAATTTTTTTCCATTAATACGATTAGTTCAAGTGCATCAATAGAATCTAACCCTAAACCTTCTCCAAATAAAGGGGCATCGTTATCAATATCATCAGGGGTAATTTCTTCTAAGTTCAATACTTCGATAATTTCGCGTTTTAATTGTGCAATTAGTTGTTCCATAGTTATTTATGATTTATATAATTTATGAATTATTTCTTGTGTGAAATTTATTGTTCCTTTTTTCTTTTCTACTAACATTAAAAAAGCTTCACAATGTTGGTCAAAAAGTTCAACCCAGCCCACGATTGCACTTTCCATGTCTTTTTCGACAAATACTTGATTAACATAGTCACGTACAAATCTATCATTAAATTCTTGACTTACAAAAAAAGTATTTTCTCCGAATATTTTATGCTTGATGGCAATTTCTCCCATCACAATATTCGGAAGTGTATAAACAAAAACCGATGGACTGGGAAAATATTCTTTGCCGATTGTTTTCTGAAAGGCAATGTCAGTATCAAGAGAAGAGGAATTGTTAGATAAAAAGATGCCCATAGTTTGTTTTAGACTATCTCCATAAAAGGCGGTGCCTTTTAAAAGCAAGTCAGCAGCTAAAAATCCTGTTTTAGCCAAATAATCCATTTTGAAAAATTTGGGGTATCCGATTTGTTCATGGCGGTACAATGCTGTTAAAAATTCCGTAGCCGAAAGTTCAGAATTAGCAAAAACAACCTCCCCATTTACTGAGAAACAGTTGTTTTTTATACTACAATATTTGCTGATGCACAAATTCATTTAACTTATTTTTTTAAGCATACATACTGCATTGCAACCACCAAATCCGGAGACCATTTTAATACAACGGGTTATCTCTTTTGTTTTTGTTTCTGTAATTATATGTAATGGATGACTAACGCCGCATGTTTCGTATCCTAAACTTTTGATGATTGTGTTTTGCCTTAAAGATTCTGCAGAGATGATTAATTCCAATAATCCTGCAGCACCAAGTGTGTGTCCAAAATATCCTTTTAAGCTTTGTACCGGAATTTCCGTCATGCCCATTCTCCAAAGGGCTATTGATTCCATTTCGTCGTTATAAGGAGTGGCTGTTCCATGAGCATTTACAAATCCTATTTCCTCCGCTTTTCTACCTTTCATTACAGATTGCAACGCTAAAAATAACCCTTCTCCTGTTCGCGATGGACCTGAAATATGGTTGGCATCATTGGAAATAGCTTCATTTTCAATAGTAATGGTTCCTTTGGGGAGACAGTTTCCTTTATCATTGATTTTCAATATTATAGTAGCAGCTCCCTCACCTAGATTTAGACCTACACGGTTTGCGTCAAAGGGTTTACACGCTTTTTGCGATAACGCTTTAAAGGATTGAAATCCTGATATAATAAATTTCGAAATAATGTCTGCTCCTACCACAATAACAGTATCGTAATTGCCTGATGTCAGCATTCTTTTAGCAACAATTGTCGCAGAAATACCTGAAATACATGCATTAGAAACAATAATAGGAGTATTAGGGTTTTTAAAATAGTTCGCAATAACTTGAGCTGAATGCCATAAATAGGCTTGTTCATTGTTTGTGTCTTGTTCCAAGAAAGCAATATTTCCCTTTGTCGTAGAAAGAATGAAAAGTGTTCTAGAATCAGTTGTGTTTACGAGTGAGTTTTTTATTGCATTATGAACCGAAAGAATAGCCAGTTTTTCAAATCGAGAACATTCCAAATTTGATATAAGTGCAAATTGTGCATTCAATTTTTCGGCGTCTATTCGTGAAGCATAAAAGCCTTCGGGAACATCTAATGTATTTTCTTTATAATAATGTAAGCCTGACTTTCCGGATACAACGGCACACATATTTTCCTCAGTAGTAAAACCAAGAGAAGAAATAATATTGTTTGATTGTATATAAACTGTCGACATGGGTAATTATAAAAGTCCGTTATCCTTTTTCCAATTTTCGTAAAATTCGGGATTATTCCATACCAAGACATAATCTTTGTCTAGAAAAACTTGAATGCTTTTTCCTGTTGCAATTAATGATTTATCTTTTGAATTGAAGATTTTATACTCAAAACAAAGTTTGGCGGCTTTGGTTTCTTTATAATGAATTTCAACAATAGCTTTGTCGCCATAGACGAGAGGCTTTTTGTAGCTAAAATCCAGATTGACAAGTGGGGCATAATAGCCCTCTCCAAAAATTTTTAGATAGCCGAGATTGTATTTCTTGCCAAATTCCTCGCGTGCGTCTTCAAAATATTTTGCATAAGAACCATGCCATACAATTCCCATGGAATCCACTTCGCTAAAACGTACTTCTATTTCTTTACTTGCAAAAAGATTTTTCATTGTAACGATATTTTCATTTCACATTCGGCAACTTTTTCTTCGTCAATGGTAACCGCCGCATTAATCAATGTAATATTAAAAACTTCACTTTGTATATTTATCTGAGTGACCATTTTTTCTCCTATTTTTGGCAAGCGATAAATGCTCAGGTTTTTGATAGATCCTATAAATCCGATTCGTACTTTGCCGGAATTGGCTACCTTGTTGATGTATCCCATTCGGGCGGCACAAGTTTGTGCTATGTTCTCGATTATTCCCGATTCAATTAGTTGCCCGTCTTTCGAAAATATATTGTCTGCCAACACTTTAAAATCTGTTTTTGTCATTGTATCGTCACATTCTAATAATCTGTCAATCATTACAAAAGGACGTTGTTGAGGTAAAAGTGTTTGTATGTCTATCTTTGAAATCTCCATGCAATATTATTTAGGCACACACTTCAATACAGTATGACTTACGCCAATTTTATCATAGGTTTGTTCTACTTTTAATCCTGCTTTTTCAATCAGATTGAGCATGTCTTGCGTGTGATACATCTGACTACAACCGTTGGCAATACAAGTAAAATATAAACTTGTTGCTACTAAGCTATAGCGTCCGGCATCGGTTCGTTGATTGTCCCAAAATGTTTCCATGATGTACACCGCACCATTTTTATTAATCGCAGACTTTGCTTTTTTCAATAATTCAATAATATCTTCTTGTGAAAAACAGTCAAGAAACTGACTCATCCATACAATATCATATCCTGTTGGGTAAGCCTTTGAGTGGTCAAGTAAATTAATAGGATAGCCATCTATTCTATCCATAAATCCGTGAGCTTCAATATTTTTGTAGGCATCTGCCAATTGACCGGGTAGGTCAAGAATAGTAACCTTAACATCTTTGTTAAATTCAGCACATTTGATAGAAAATTTGCCGGTGTTACCCCCTACATCCATAATTCTTTTAGGATTTGACTCGAACAAAATGGGTAAGACAATGGGGAATGATTCGTCAGAATAATAATGGTCAAAGCCAAACCAGCTTTTGCGTACCTGTTCAGGCAGTTCTGATAGGGCTTCGTATACCGTACTCCAATTTCCAAATACTTTTAAGCCTTCAGGTTTGCCTGTCTTGACAGCTTCTTCCAGTTTAAAGAACCCAAGGTAATTAACGTCTTGTGTAAAGTCCATATTTACCTTTGTAAGATCGTCGGTTAATACAAACCAACCTGTTTTAGTAATAAAAAATTTATGTTCTTTTGCATAAACCATTTCAAGGCTTAATCCTGCCTCTAGGAGAACTTTAACGCCATATACAGAAAGATTTAATTCTTTCGCAACTTCTTCAATAGTTATCCCTTCTTTATGGTCTTTTAGACATTCTAAAATACCTAAATCTCTCAACGACCGTGCGGCTTGAAACATAATGGGGGCAAATGCAATTTTTTGAGCATCGAACTGTGCTTGAAAGGCTGATTTTTTATCATCACCAAAATTGTATGGCATATACTTTATAGTTACTAATGATTAATCTTATATGGTTGTTTTTGGAGTATCCGTTTGCCAAAAGTCGTAAAAGTTATACCATTGTAAAGGGTACAATTGTAAAATGCCTTCGAGTTTGGAAGTGTATTCTCGCATAAGCAATTCTACTTGTTGTTGTTTAGAATGGGTTTCCAAATTTTCTACTTCTAAGGGACGTACATAGCATTTGTATTTCTTAAATCCGTTTTGCATCACAAACATTGAAATCATAGGGACTTGTAATTTGACAGCCAATTGGAATGCACTGGTAGGAAAGTTTGCAGGAGCACCGAAAAATGTCATGGATAAATTTTTAGAACCTTCGTACACTCTGTCTCCTGCCATGCTGACCAAATCAGCGTTTTTTAAGGCATTGTTTATTGCAAAAATGTGTGAGAATGAGTCAATTACGGGAATCATGCACACGTTATTTTTTGCTAAAATTCGAGCTCTTTGTTTTTGCATTTCTGCTGATTCTCCACCAAAAACAATTACATATAATTGTTTTATTTTCTGGGTAAGAAAATATCCCACAATCTCAGCACTCCCAATATGCGAATTTAGAATAATTGCCCCTTTTTCAGCATTGGCAACAATTTTGTCATAATATTCTTGTCCGTCTACTTCAACTGTATATTCATTCTTTCTTCCGGCAAAAAGGGCGAATTTATCAATAAGAGTTTTACCAAATAAAAAATGATTTTTGTAAGTGCTTATAATAGCTTTGCTTTTAGAATATTGTTGTCTTTTTCTAAAATATTGATAAATAGTATTAGTTGCTTTGTAATTAATTGCCAGGTAAAACAATATTACGACACTTACAATTGCGTAACTTAACCTAATACTCCCATATTTGAAATAAAGGAAGAGGCATTTCTGACCAAAATTTCCTCCATCGGTTTTTCCTTGCCATTCTTTATTTCTTGCCACTATGCGTTTACCTTTTTTTCTATATAATCATAGAAAGCACCAAGCGTGGTTACCCCCGCCATTTCTTCGGCCTTAATTTTAAATCCGAAATTCTTTTCTACAATTACAACGATGTCGACGAAGTCAAGACTGTCAATGCCTAAGTCTTCTTTTAGTTTTGCGTTACTACAAATGACCGCAGGATCAACTTCAATTTCTTCTACTAAAAAACCGTTGGTAATCCGTTCAATTTCTTCTCTTGTCATTGCCATATTTGTCTGTTATTTTTAATGATTTATTTAATTTTCTTGACGATTAGGGCACTATTAGTTCCTCCAAATCCGAATGAATTTGATAGAAAAACATCCATGTTTTTAGCAATCGTTTGAGGAATAATATTCAGTTTTGCAGAGTTTTCATCTGGCGTTTCAAAATTAATATTTGGTGCAATAAATGAGTTTTGCATCATTAAAGTAGAATAAATAATTTCGCTTGCACCTGCCATCCAGCATTCATGTCCAGTCATTGATTTGGTCGAGCTTACAGGTGTTTTATATTCTCCAAATAAAGAATTAATCGCGATAGCTTCATACATATCTCCCAACGGCGTAGAAGTGGCATGAGCATTAATATAATCAATTTCTTTTGCAGCTAATCCGGCATCTTTCAGTGCTCTCGACATGGCAATATATGACCCCTCGTTGCTTGGTTGTGAAATATGTCCACCATTAGAAGAAAATCCGTATCCACATACTTCTGCAATTATGTTTGCTCCACGTTTTATTGCGTGATCGTAATCTTCCAATATCAAACTAGCAGCACCACCACTGGGAACTAAACCATCTCTGTTTGCATCGAATGGGCGAGAAGCTTTTGTGGGGTCATCGGTTTTAATGGAAAACGCACTCAAAGCATCAAAACTGCCCATGGATAGGTAGTTCGTTTCCTGAGCTCCTCCACATAAAATCATATCCTGCAAGCCGTTTTTTATAAAGAAGTAACCCAAACCTATTGAATGTGAACCACTTGCACAAGCAGCACTAATGGTCATATTTATCCCCTTTAGCTTGAATATAACCGATAAATTCATGGTTACAGTGGAATTCATAGATTGAAAAATAGCTCCTGACCCCATCAATGTAGTGTCTTTTTTCTCAAGAACGATAGAGTGTGCTTCAATTACCGCTTTTGCTGAAGAATCGTTACCATAAAAAATCCCCACTTCATTATTCTCTAAATAATCCATGTCGATTTTGGCTTGTTCCATAGCTTCTCTTGTCGCGATATAGGCGTATTCTCCTTCTTCTGCCAATCCTATACGCATACGCCTGTCTAGTAATCCTTTTAAATTTGGGCGTTCTACTATTCCTGTAAGCGGAGAACGGTAGCCATATTCTGTTCGTATGGAATCAATACCAATACCGGATTTTCCCTTATATAACGAATCTTTAACTTCTTCTAAATTTTTACCGATACATGAATAAATTCCCATGCCTGTAATTACAACTCTTCCCATAACATTAAATTAAGTATACAATCCTCCATTAATAGAAATTACTTCACCTGTAATGTATGCTGAATTATCAGATGCTAAAAAGGAAACCAATTTTGCCACTTCTTCCGCAGTACCAAAACGATTTACAGGAATCATTTCTTTCAGAGCTTTTTCGTCCAAATCTTGTGTCATGTCAGTAGCAATAAAACCGGGAGCAACGGCATTTACAGTAACTCCACGTTTGCCAACTTCTTGAGCTAATGACTTGGTAGCACCAATTAGTCCCGCTTTTGCAGCTGAGTAATTAGTTTGTCCGGGCAATCCTTTTATTCCTGATAAAGACGTTACGGTAATGATACGACCAAATCGTTTGGTCAACATATCTTTTAATACTCTTCGAGTTACATAGAAAAATCCGTTCAAATGAGTTTTGAGGAGATCTTCCCATTGGTTATCTTTCATGAAAACCATCACGGCATCGTCTCGATAACCGGCATTATTCACTAAAACAGCCATGTAATCTTCAGTATGTTTTTCTTGCCATGTAACCATTGCATTATCAACATCTTCTACATTAGCAACGTCAAATCTCAATATTTCGGCAGTTCCTCCAATTTTTTCAACTTCCGCTTTTGTTTCCAAAGCAGCATCTTCATTGGATAAATAATTAATAATAACGGGATAGCCCAAACGTGCCATTTCAATACAAATAGCTCGTCCAATTCCTCTTGAACCTCCCGTAACTAAAGCATATTTCATTTTATAATGCTATTTGATTACTCATTAAGTATGTTTTGATTCTCTCAATGTCTTTGTACTTAGGAGTGTCTTCGACAAAAACCGGCACCAACGCACGCAATTTTTCGTACACCGTTTTTGTTTGTGAAGCCATCTTCTTTTGTACGGAAATATTGTCAATTCCTTGAATTAGTGCAATATAATAAATAGAAAGCACTTCATATGAATTCTCAATTATTTTACGAGTGATAAGGGCCGAATTGGTTCCCATGCTCACAATATCCTGGTTCTCATTGTTGTTCGGAATGCTATGAACATAATTTGGAAACGATAACGTTTGGCATTCTGCCGTGGTAGACGTTGCGGTAAACTGAACACCTTGCATACCAAGATTTAATCCTAAAACACCAAGATTGACAAATGGAGCAAATTTTTCGTTTAGTTGAGCATTTAATACAAAATTCAATTGACGCTCAATAAGCATTGTCATTTTGGTAACAACAATTTTTAACTTGTCCATTTCCAATGAAATATAATCACCATGAAAATTTCCACCATGGTATACATTTTGCGTCTCGACATCCACAATAGGATTGTCATTGGCAGAATTAACTTCTTCTATTACAATTTGTTCAGTGTTTTTGATAGTATCATAGATTGGACCAAGCACTTGAGGAACACATCGTAAAGAATAATACTCTTGAACTTTTTCTTTAATTACCTTTTCCGTTACTTTTCGGGTATATAAATAGTCTTTACGCTTCTTGATTAATGAACTGTCTTTAAGAATTGCACGCATTTTGTCAGCCACTTTATTTTGACCTTCGTGGGCTTTTACTGAATTTAACTCTTTAGAAAATCCATCGTCGTAAGAATCAACTAATTCATTGATGATAGACGATGCCATTAACGACCAATTAAAAAGGTTTTTTGCATATAAAAGATTCACAATGGCAATTCCTGTCATCATAGAGGTTCCGTTTATTAACGAAAGACCTTCTCGGATGTAAATAGTAATGGGTTTTAAGTTACAGGCTTTCATTGCTACTTCTGTCGGAACAACTTCTCCTTTGAAGTATACTTCTCCTTCGCCGATTAAAGATAACGCTAAATGAGAAAGTTGAACCAAATCGCCACTGGCTCCTACGCCACCATGTTCATAGATTACAGGGGTTATATTATTATTAATAAAGTCTTTTAATAAAATGGCACTTTCAGAATGAATTCCTGATTTCGCTTGTAAGATATTAATTAATCGGCAAATCATTGCCGCCTTGACATATAATGGAGGAATGTGGTTTCCAACGCCGGAGCTATGACTTCTTATCAGATTATATTGTAATTGTTTTCTGTCTTTATCAGAGATTCTGTGTTGGGCCATTGGACCGAAACCGGTAGTTATTCCGTAGATTACTTTTCCTTCGGCAAATTCTTCTAAGAAATTAAAACATTGTTGAACTTTGTCTATACTTTCCCGTGTTAATGATATTTTTTCATCGTTAAATAAAACATCATAAAAAAAATCTAATGAAAGATTTTCATTCCCAATTTCTCGTTCCATAATTATTAAATCTTTATAGAGTACGCTTTCGCATATATGTTGGTCGATAGTGTTTTCACTATCTCTTTTTCAGCAAGTTTAGATATTTTTTAAATTTTATTAACTTTCCTCTTTTAATTAGAAGGGAATAAACTAATATTTCTCAATCAATAAAAATTAAATTGCAGATAACTAATAAGTTATGTACAATTCTCATTGACAATACACGAATCTCTATCATTTTTGACGAAATAGCCGGTAGAATCTTGGTAACAAAATTTCCGCATATAGCACGCAAAAGTAGTCATTTAATCTGAATTTTAGTTAATTTTTATTAGAAAAAGCACCCAACCATTCGAGTAGGACTTGCTATTTATGTGATAAAATGTGGAAGACTTTTTGTCAAAATTGATCCGAATAAATATTTTGGAATTGATGGAAGGGAAGTGCCATATGGTATAAAAATAAAAGGCTAAAAACCTGTTATAGTTTCTAGCCTTTTTAGTACTCCGGGCGGGACTTGAACCCGCACAATCGCAATGATTACAGGATTTTAAGTCCTGCGTGTCTACCAATTCCACCACCAGAGCAACAAAAGAGCGAAAAACGGGACTCGAACCCGCGACCCTAACCTTGGCAAGGTTATGCTCTACCAACTGAGCTATTTTCGCAAAATGTTTTTGTTTTTCAAAGGAACTTCTTCCCATTGAAAGGCTTTGCAATGTCTTTTTACAAGACTTTCAAATAGGCTGCAAATATACAGAGTTTTTTTTTTCTGTGCAATATGGAAGGCTAAAAATCAGTTTTTTGTCTTTCTATTTTTACCGTCTCCCTAAATCTGAGTGTTTCAATTGTTCCGCAATTTCTTCCAATTCAGCATACCATTCCTCCCCAAAACGTCGAATAAGAGGTTCTTTCAGAAATTTATAAACAGGAAGTTTTGCTTTTTTACCACAATAGCAAGCTTCTTTGCAAACATCCCATTTGTGGTAGCTTACTGCCGTAAAACGGTTGAATTTTTGCAATCGGATAGGGTATAGATGACAAGAAATGGGTTTCTTGAAGTCGATTTTGCCTTCTCGATACGCTTTTTCAATGGCACATTTCCATATCCCTTCTTCTTCGTAGGTGAACACACACTCTTTATCATCCACAATGGATGTTACCATTTCTCCCTCTTCATCTTCGTATGCAACACCTTGTTGCTCAATTATTTTTTTAGATTTGTCCGACAAATCACCCCAAATAATCGGTAAAATTTTCTCTAAGAAAGAGACTTCTTCCGTCGTTAGAGGGGCTCCGCTGTCACCTTCCACACAACAAATGCCTTTACATGAAGCTATATCACACAAGAAACATTCTTCTATAACATCAAAACTGACTATTTCATTTCCTATTTCAATCATTAACTCATTGTTTCTTTTTCTTGATTACCAATATTGATAGCTATCGTAGTCAATTTCCGGTGCTTTCTTTACAATCTTCTTTTTATTGAAACTCACAGGAGCTACATAAGCTATTTTTACTCGGTAACCATCGAGGGTCGCAGGTTTGAAAACAGGAAAATTTTCTATTATTCGTTTGGCTTCTGCATCTTGTTCTTCTGAGAGGGATTGAACTATTTCAATACGACCGACTCTTCCACATCTGTCCACCACAAACTGAACTTTTACTATACCCGTTACCAACAAGGATTCTCCTTTTTCGTCAACTTCTCCGCTATACACTTCCGGATATTCTATTGTTCGAGCAATGTATCGAGACATTTGTACATCACCTCCACCAGGGAAAATCGCGTCTTGTATTCCTGACGGATATTCACCGTAAGAACCTCCATAAATCGTCGATTCTTCGTTATCTATGCAATCCGGATACAAATTAGCATATTCAAGTAAATAATCTCCTTGACCAAATACAGTTGCAGTAGCAAGAAGAATTGTCCCCAACAGAATAATTATTTTTCTCATATTGTATCTTGTTTTGAAAGTGTTCGAGCAGGATAAATTGCCGCCAAGAATCCAAGGCTAAGAACTGTTATAGCTATAATTAGAATGTCAAACCATTCTATTTGAACAGGATAAGCATTGACGATATAAGCACCACTTTCACCTCCTAAAGAAATCAGTCCGAATTCCATTTGTAAATAGCATAGTATTAACCCTAAAATAATGCCTATTATTACCCCTATGATTGAAATCATCCAACCTTCAAATAGAAATATTTTAAAAATAAGATTACGGCTGGCTCCCATATTTTCCAAAATAATAATATCTTTTTTCTTTTCAATAATCAGCATGGATAATGAACCGATTACGTTAAAAATAGCAATTAACAAAATAAAGGAAAGGATGAGATATGTTATCCATTTTTCGACTTTTGTCATCCTAAAAAAATCCTCTTGTTGTTCATATTTATTTTTTACAGAGAAATTTTTCCCCAGTATTTTTTGTATTTTTTGCTGAACGACTTTTCCATCAGTTCCTTTTGCTAATTTGAGCTCTATAGAAGTTACTTCATTATTGTATTCAAATAGTTTTCTTGCCAATGAAAGTCGCACAAGAAGTAAATTAGAATCGTATTTAGCTTGTTGCACCATAAAAATACCCGATAAGAAAAGGTATTGCTTGTTAAATGCTTCATCGGGACGGATAATACTAATTGAACTATTTCTTTTGGGTGCGTATAATTGCAGGGGTTCTACAAATCTTACTCCACAGCCTAACGTTTGTGCCAGCCCAATTCCTGCTACACCCATATCAAAAACTCCATCCGTCAGTTTGAAACTGCCATCCATCATAATCTTGTCAATATCGCTAATTTGTCCGTAGTTTTCCGAAACACCCTTTACGATAACGGGAGTTTGTTTGTCCGAAAACATAAGTAGGGCATTTTCTTGCAGTACTTCACCAAAAAAGGCTACTTCGGGCATTTTTTTTATTCTTTGTATTTCAGGTAGTTGCGTATCGAAAGTTTTCCCTTGATTGAGGGTTATTTTAATTGGGGGGTCAAAATTACTAAACAAATTTTCGACCAATCCTTGAAATCCGTTAAAAACAGACAACACACACACCAATGCAATAGTCCCTACCGCAACTCCACACGCCGAAATAATAGAGACGATATTGATGGCATTGTGTGATTTTTTAGAAAACAAGTACCGTTTTGCTATGTATAAGGAAAGATTCACGAGAATGTAGAAGTTTTATTCTAGTAATTTGTCAATTTTTTCGATATAATCTAGAGAATCATCTATGTAGAAATTTAAATCAGGTACTGTTCTAAGCTGAAATCGGGTACGTGTTGCAATTCGATGTTTGATTGTTTGACTTCTGCTCTTGACAAATTCAAGCATCTCTGTGGTCTTTTCTGTCGGAAAGATACTCATATACACTCTTGCAATACTCAAATCAGGGCTAACACGTACAATAGTGGGTGTTAGTAAGATACCATTGTTCATTTCTCTTGTTATTTCAAGAAAGATTTCACTGATTTCTTTTTGAATTAAGCGAGCTATTTTATTTTGTCTTGTTGTTTCCATTAGAATTTTCTTATGTTTCGTGCAAATATATCTATTTTTTCCGTATCAGGGTTAATCCGTCACGCAGGGGAAGTATTATTTTTTCCACTCGTTCGTCTTGGCATACATAATCGTTAAAATGTAGTATGCCTTGAGTTTGTTTATCATTTGGTTGTACGGTTTCTACCACTTTGCCATCCCATAAGGTATTATCTGCCAGAATAAAACCTCCTTTGTTGACTTTCTCGAAAATCGCATCATAATATGCTCTATAATCTCTCTTATCAGCATCAATAAAAACCAGATCGAATGTTTCGTTCAAAGTAGGCAGAACCTCCAACACATCTCCGATTATTTGATTTATTCTCTTAGCTAATGGCGATTTTGAAATAAAAGATTGTGCGAAATCCTCCATTTCGTCATCTATTTCTATGGTATATAATAAACCTTCTTCATTTAGTCCTTCTGCTAAACAAATGGCTGAATATCCTGCAAATGTGCCGATTTCCAATATGCGTTTTGGGGCGATCATTTTCGAAATCATACTTAGCACTCGCCCTTGTATATGACCTGAAATCATCCGAGGGCGGAGGAGTTTTACATTGGCTTCACGAGCCAATTCTTTCAGCAAATCACTTTCAGGGTCAGAATGTTGTATAATATAATTTTCTAGTACTTGATTCATCCGACTAAAAGAAATGTAAGTGAGTAAATTTGTCCTCGCAAAAAACAGTGTTTGCTAAGGATAATATTTCATCGGAAGAAACAGACATAATTTTTTTTTCGATTTCTTCTTTCGTCTCTATGTCATTGAAAACAGAATAATTTTTTGCCGTATTAATAATCCAGCTTTCCTTGTTTTCTCCAGCAATAGTCATTTGGGAGAGTAATTGCCTTTTTGCTTGTACTAATTTCTTTTCGGAGAGTTTTGTGTCTTTTAATATGTTGAGTTCTTTGCTGATAAGTCGTAAAGCTTTTTTTACATCTTCATGGTCTGTCCCAAAATAAATATTCCATTCACCGGTATCAGAAAATGGGGAGAATTGCGATTCTATAGTATAAACCAAGCCATTACGTTCTCTCAAAGACATGTTTAGTCGGCTATTCATACCTTGTCCTCCCAAAATATTGTTTAGCAGATAAAATCCAAAGCGTTCTTTATCGTGGATACAAAAGGCTCTATTTCCCAAAACATAGTGAGTTTGCAACGTTTTCTTATTTTTTTCTATTATTCTTGGTGAATAGTTTATCGGAACTGTTCGTTCAAAATTCCTCTTGCTTTGGGGAATTTTCGATAAGTGCTTTTCAGCCAACCGAATTATTTTATCGAAAGGAAAATTGCCTAACGAAAAGAAAACAATCTGATCTGTTGTATAAGTTCTTTTTACGAAATCTTTTAGGTTTTCTGATGTAACTGTTTTTAATGTTTGTTCATTTCCTAAAATATTTCTTCCAATAGAATGATTATTAAATAATTCGTCTTCAAAATCATCAATAATTAGTTCTGCAGGACTATCCAAATATGAGTGTATTTCGTCAATGACAACATCTATTTCTTTTTGCAGTTCATTGTCGTTAAATATAGAATCAAATAAAATATCGCTAATTAATTCAAAAACTCTTCCGATATATTTTTTTAGAAATACAGAATAAATTACTGTTTCCTCTTTTGCTGTATAGGCATTAAGATCTCCTCCTACATCTTCTATTCTATTAATTATTTGAGTGCTATTTCTTTTGGAAGTTCCTTTGAATAGCATATGTTCTGTTAGATGAGCTAAACCGCTTTCATTGGTTAACTCATCCCTTGTTCCGGTATTTATAATTGCACCTAAATAGGCAACATCAGATTTATCCGGAACATGTACTAATCGAATATTATTCGGAAGAGTATGTGTTTCTATTTTCATATTATAGCAAAAAAAGGATAGCCTTCTAAAAGCTATCCTTTTGTATATTTAGTTTGAAGGTCTATTACTTTTTTTGTGCATTACCTTTGTCTGAACCCACACGGCTCATAGCACATCGGAATCCTAAATCGCTACGGCTTTTTGTTTGTTCCAAAAAGCGTCTTGTTGCAGGATTCAACCAATAAGACCTGTCTTTCCATCCACCGCCCTTGTAAACACGAGTGGTATTTGAAATATGGCTCGCCAACATACCTTCTGCGTCAGAATCAGGATCATACAAACGTTTTGTCGCAACATCAGGATCGACAGCATCTTTCCATTTATCCTTGTTAACGCCTGTCTTTGCGTCACCATCATTATAGTTTCTGACATCAAGTTTAACGTATTCAACTAAACTGTCCTTAGGAACAGGTATTTTGTACTCAACTCTACCCAAACTATCTAGGCGTGGAACTTTAAGTGTTAAATTATTGATAACCGTGTCCTTGAAAATTGGAGATACATACATATTACCACGGAAAGGATTGTATTCTTGAACATCTTCTGATGTCATTGGTCTATAAACATCCATAACCCATTCGTTAACATTTCCCGCCATATTGTATAATCCGAAATCGTTTGGCCAGAAAGAATTTACAGGAGCCGTGATAGAAGCATTATCGTTTAGGTCACCTGAAACCCCCATCATATCACCTCGACCTCTGACAAAGTTTGCCATGATTTTTCCTCTATGTTTTTTTGTAGGGTTTCTTGTTTGAGATCCATCCCATGGGAAAATGCGTTTTTCGTCGTAGTTTTCCATCCCTTTTTTAGATTTGATAGCATAAGCAGCAAACTCCCATTCTGCTTCAGTTGGAAGACGATATTCAGGAAGTAATAATCCATCGGACATATTGGTTTTTCTTGCATCACCAAAAGCTGTCTTCATAGTACTTTTTTCTTTATCCGGTTTGTATTCTGGATTTTTCAAATATTTATCTACGTTGAAAACTACTTTTTTTGCTAAACTGTCTTGTTTTTCTACTTTTGCGGAGTCTTTGTGGATTGTCGCGTAGTCAGGGAGATTGATAATGCCAGCCTTTGTCAAAATGAGCTCATTTACACGATCTGTTCTCCAAATGCAATAGTCATTAGCTTGTTCCCAACTTATACCTACGACCGGATACATATTGTAAGCAACGTGTGAATAGTAGTATTCAAGATAAGGCTCATTATATGCTAACTCGTCTCTCCAAACTAACGTATCAGGAAGGGCTTTTTCAATAATTTTAGGTGCTCCTGCGAACATTAAACTAGTCCAATGCACATATTCTCTCCAATCTAAGTTAGAGATTTCATATTGATCCATGTAAAAAGAACTAACAGTCAAACGACGAGGATAATTATTCCATTCACTATATGTATCTTCCGTAACACGACCCATAGTGAAGGTACCACCTTCAATAAAGACCATTCCCGGAGGCGTGTCTTGTTCGTAATTATTGACAACCTGAAAGCCTCCTTCTTTTTTGTCATTGTAGTTCCATCCTGTCGTATTGGATACTTGTTTTTTACAAGAACCAAAAGCAACAAGTGTGCACAAAAGAAGAACTGTTTTAAGATGATTGATTTTCATAATTTGGTTTGAAATTAAATTAGCTTACAAAGATAACAGTTTTTCAGATTTCTTATTGTGTAATCGTTTGTTTTTTTTATTTTTTACTGAAAAACAGTGCAAAGATGAATATAATTTCTAATTTTGCAATGAATCATTTATACTTTTTTAGAAAGTTTTTGCAAAATGTCTCATCAAAGATAAAAAATGATTATACCGACAGATAACCCTTTAAGTATAAACATAAAAGGGAAGCTACTCGATTTTTGTACTCCGAGAGTTATGGGTGTTATAAATATTACACCAGATTCTTTTTTTTTACAAAGTAGAAGTAACACTGAAAAAGATATCTTGGATAAAGTAGGTAAAGCTATAGAACAAGGAGCTTCTATTGTCGATGTGGGAGGTTATTCCTCTCGTCCTAATGCCGACAATATATCTGCAAAGGAAGAGCAGAAAAGGTTGGATTTTGCGTTGCAAATCATTTGTTCTCACTTTCCTGACGTTATTATTTCTATTGATACGTTTCGTGCAGAAATAATTGATTTTTCTGTGAAAAATTATGGAATATCAATTATCAACGATATTTCTGGAGGAATGATGGACTCAAGGATGTTCGAAACTGCTGCTAAGTGGCAAATTCCATATGTGTTGAGTCACATTCAAGGAACTCCTCAAACGATGCAACAGAATCCTTCATATGAAAAATTTATACCAGAAGTTTTATTTTATTTTTCCGAAAAAATTAATCAGTTAAAACATTTAGGGGTTAAGGATATAATTATTGATCCGGGGTTTTGTTTTGGAAAAACATTGGAACAAAATTATACATTGATAAATAATCTTGATGTTTTTAAAGTATTTGAATTGCCCATTTTAGTTGGAATTTCCCGTAAATCAATGATTCAAAAGGTGTTGCAGACGACCGCTGAGCAGAGTTTGAATGGCACAACTATACTAAATACGTTGTTGATTCAAAAGGGTGCAAATATCCTTCGTGTACACGATGTTGCGGAAGCCATGGAAATTGTTCGAATAACTGAAAAATTAAAAGAAGTCCAATATGATTTTTGATTTTAGGATAAAGGATGTAATAGATATTCTCATTGTAGCAATATTGTTATACCAAACATACAGATTGTTGCGGGGAACCTCAGGAATGAACGTTTTTATTGGCGTTTTGTCTTTTATAGTGGTTTGGTTTTTTGTTTCTTTTGTTTTTCAAATGGAGCTTTTGGGTTCTATTATGAATAAGTTTGTGAGTGTTGGAGCAATTGCTTTGATTGTCCTTTTTCAAGAGGAAATAAGGCGTTTCATGGCCGCACTTGGCGGAAGAAAAAAAGCAAAAGGGTTTGTCGGGCGAATTAAGAAGATCCTTTTGGGGGCGAGAGAGGGTTCTTCTTTTGATTATACGTCCGAAATAGTTCAGGCGTGTGAGATTCTTTCTAAAACCAAAACAGGGGCACTTATCGTAATCCAAAACGATGCTGATTTATCGAAATATTGGGGTACTGGAGAAAGAATAGAATCTTATATTAAGGCTCGTCTCATCGAAAATATATTTTTTAAAAACAGTCCATTGCACGATGGAGCTCTCATCATTGTTAATAACAGAATTAAAGCTGTTGGTTGTATTTTGCCCATTGCTCATAATCAAGATCTCCCCAAGCATTTGGGTTTAAGACATAGAGCCGCATTAGGTATTTCGCAAAAGACTGATGCAACAACGATTGTTGTTTCGGAAGAAACCGGTCGAATTTCCTTGTCTGAAGTGGGAGAACTTCACTTAAATTTAACTCCTGAAAAATTGGAATTATTTTTGACAAAGGGCGTGCGAGATGAAGATAAAAAATAGTACCTTTGTCTCCCGAAAAAACTTATCGAAAAATTATTGTCATGCAAATAAATTTTAAAATAGTTTCAGCTCAGGAAGCGGCAAACTATGTTAATGATGGAGATGTTGTGGGTTTTAGTGGTTTTACTCCGGCTGGAGCTCCCAAAGTAGTAGCTGGTGCGATTGCTGCGAAAGCAGAGTCTTTTCACGCAGAAGGGAAACCGTTTAAAATTGGGGTTTATACCGGAGCATCTACCGGAGATTCTCTCGATGGTGTTTTAGCACGTGCAAATGCTGTTGCTTTCAGAACTCCTTACCAATCCAACAAAGATCTTAGAAATTCCATCAATCAGCATAAGGCTAGCTATTTTGATATGCATCTTTCGATGTTGGCTCAAGAATTAAGATGTGGTTTTCTGCCTCGTCCAAATATTGCCATTATTGAAGCGTGTGATATTTCTGCAAATGGTGAAATTTTACTTACTTCGGGAGTCGGTATTACTCCAACTATTGCAGCTTTAGCAGATAAAATTATTATCGAGTTAAATAGTTTTCATCCGAAAACTTTAAAAGGATTACATGATATTTACGAACCTCTTGACCCTCCTTATCGAAGGGAAATTCCTATATATAAACCAAGTGATCGTATTGGGTCTCCTATTCTGAAAGTAGATCCTAAAAAAATTATTTGCATTGTAGAAACAAACAAAGCGGATGAGGTAGGAGGCTTTGCTCCTGTTGATGATGTTACCGCAAAAATTGGGGAGAATGTGTGCTCCTTTTTGGTATCTGAAATCAAAAGAGGAACTATTCCCGCATCGTTCTTACCAATACAATCGGGAGTAGGAAATATTGCCAATGCAGTAATGGCTTCTTTGGGAGCTAATCCTGATATTCCTAATTTTGAGATGTATACGGAAGTAATTCAAGATGCTGTTATTGGTTTGATGAAAGAAGGACGTGTGAAATTTGCCAGTGGATGCTCTTTGACCGTTACCACTCCGTTGTTACAAGATATATATTCAAATTTGAATTTTTTTGGGAACAAATTAGTTCTTCGCCCTCAAGAGATTTCGAATAATCCGGAAATTGTTCGTCGTTTGGGACTCATTACCATTAATACCGCATTAGAAGCTGATATCTTTGGTAACATCAATAGTACACATGTTATGGGAACGAAAATAATGAACGGAATTGGTGGCTCAGGAGATTTTACGCGTAGTGCTTACATTTCAATTTACACCACCCCTGCTACTGCTAAAAATGGTAATATCAGTGCCATTGTTCCGATGGTTTCACACGTTGATCATAGCGAACACTCTGTAAAAGTATTGGTAACAGAATATGGCATTGCCGATTTGCGAGGCACAAATCCTATTGAACGTGCAAACCTTATTATTAACAATTGCGTAGCTCCCGAATATAGAGAAATTTTGAAAAAATACCTTGCCATATATGGAAAGGACCAAACTCCACAAAGTTTATGTGCTTCTTTTGGTATGCACAGAGAATTTATGCAATCGGGAAATATGCTCAATGTAAATTGGAATGATTGTTTAAAATAAAATGCTTTACATTTTTTAAATTAATAAAACTGAGCAGTTGTAAAATGCTATATTTCAACCCATGAATTCGTTAACAACAAAGAAGATACTTCGACAAGAAATAAAAGAAAGAGTATCTTCTTTGTCTCCAAATGAACGTAAGGAAAGGGAGAAAAGAATTTTAGAACAGCTTGAAAACAACCTTTTTTTTCGGCAAGCAAAAAGTGTATTGCTTTTTTGGTCATTGCCCGATGAAATTGATACACATTCGTTTGTCAAAAAATGGGCAAGGCAGAAACAGCTTTTTTTACCCGTAATCCAAGACGGAGAAATGTACATAAAGCCATATACGGATGAAAAAGATATGGCGGAAGGGTCATTTAAAATTTTAGAACCACAAACGCTTTTATTTGGGGATATTAACCAAATTGATGTTTTTGTTATTCCTGCAGTTGCTTTTGATAAGCAAAACAATAGATTAGGAAGAGGAAAAGGTTTTTATGACAAGCTTTTGTGTTTGGTTTCTGCATACAAAATAGGAATAGCTTATCCGGAACAAATAGTAGATGTTATTCCTACCGAAAAACACGATATTAAGATGGATATTATTTTGTATTAAAGATTATAATTATGGCGACACCGGCATTTTCCTATCAAAATCCATTTCCCCTTGGGAAAGACAAAACAGAATATGAATTGTTGACAAAAGAATTCGTATCAGAAGTAGAATTTGAAGGTCAGAAAGTAGTAAAAGTTGCACCTGAGGGATTAACTCTTCTGGCAAACACTGCTATGAGAAACGTAGCTTTTATGCTTCGTCCTGCTCATCAACAACAAGTAGCAAAAATTCTAACAGATCCTGAAGCAAGTGAAAACGACAAATATGTTGCGTTGACTATGCTTCGTAATGCTGAAATTGCAGCAAAAGGAATTCTTCCTTTTTGCCAAGATACCGGAACCGCAACTATTTTTGCAAAAAAAGGTCAACAAGTTTGGACAGGAGGAAATGATGAAGCATCTCTTTCCAAAGGTGTGTATAAAACCTACACCGAAGAAAACTTGCGTTACTCACAAACCATTCCCTTAGACATGTACAAAGAAATCAATTCGGGGTGTAATTTGCCTGCTCAAATTGATATTATGAGTATAGATGGAGCAGAGTATAAATTCCTTTTTATTGCCAAAGGGGGAGGTTCTGCCAATAAAACATATTTATTTCAAGAAACAAAAGCTTTGTTAAACCCTGAAAAGTTAGAAAAGTTTTTGGTGGAAAAAATGAGAACTTTAGGAACGGCAGCTTGCCCTCCATATCACATTGCTTTTGTTATTGGTGGAACATCGGCCGATATGGCTCTTAAAACTGTTAAATTGGCTTCTGCTAAATATTATGATGAACTCCCAACTCAGGGGAACGAGGGTGGTCAAGCTTTCCGTGATGTAGAATTGGAAGCAAAAATATTAAAAGCAGCCCAACAATGTGGTTTTGGAGCACAATTTGGCGGTAAATATTATGCTCATGATGTTCGTATTGTGCGTCTTCCTCGACATGGAGCTTCTTGCCCTGTCGCAATGGCTGTTTCTTGCTCTGCCGACAGAAATGTAAAAGCAAAAATAAACAAGGACGGTATTTGGTTAGAAAAATTGGAAAATAATCCTGGGAAATACATCCCTGAATCAATGCGTCAGGCAGGAGAAGGAAATCCTGTTAAGATAAATCTAAATCGTCCTATGAAGGAAGTCCTTGCCGATTTGACGAAATATCCTGTTTCAACAAGATTGTCCCTTACCGGAACTATTGTTGTTGGTCGTGATATTGCTCATGCTAAACTAAAAGAGCGTCTTGATAACGGAGAAGGTTTGCCGCAGTATGTAAAAGACCATCCTATTTATTATGCCGGTCCTGCAAAAACGCCGCAGGGTATGGCTTGTGGTTCTATGGGACCAACAACGGCCGGTCGTATGGACTCTTATGTTGACTTGTTTCAATCACAAGGTGCAAGTCTTATTATGTTAGCAAAGGGCAATCGTAGTCAGGAAGTAACAGATGCTTGTAAAAAATACGGCGGATTTTATCTTGGCTCTATTGGAGGTCCGGCTGCTATTCTTGCCCAGAACAATATTAAGAAAATCGAATGTCTTGAATACCCTGAGTTGGGTATGGAGGCAATATGGAAAATAGAAGTGGAAGACTTCCCTGCATTTATTTTGGTCGATGATAAAGGGAATGACTTTTTCAAACAACTTAAACCTTGCTGCATAAAGTAAGTTAAGAAATAACGTAAACAATAGCGGCTACTTTCATCAGAGTAGCCGCTATTGTTTTAGATAGATATTGGTCTTACGTATGCTCTACGTCTTTTGTGTTGTTCCTTTTCGAAATAAATGTAATTCGAGTAACTTTTTAGGTTTGTTTCCAATACGTAAGAAGTTTCAGTAAATTTCACTTGGTATTTTTGATACAAAGGAATTTGTTCTGCAAAAATTAGAGCGTTTACTCCTTTGTTTTGGTAATCAGGACGAACAGCAATTAGAAGAAGGTCTATTACGTCTATTTTTTTCGATTTTAATGTTTTCAGAAGGGGAATAAAACCAAAAGGAAAAAGTCTTCCCTGATTTTTCTGTAAAGCTTTTGTGATATCCGGCATACCTCCACCAACACCAACCAACTCATCTTTTTCATTTACAATTAAAGAGACAAAATCAAAATTTAGCATAGGGAAGAACATATCCGCATAATATCTTTTTTGTCTATCCGTTAGCGGAGAATAGTTGTACAAAGGTTGATAGGCCGTGTCAATAAGGTCGAAGTAAGAGTAACCAAAGCGTTTTACCAACTCTTTGTTTGATTTTACTTTTACAACTTTTAAATTATATTTTTCGGTTACCAAAGCTGCGATACGAGCCATTCGTTCAGGAACAACATCGGGCGTTTTTATCCTCCACTCCAACCAGTCTGCTTCTTTTACAAAACCAAATTTTTCAAAATGTTCAACGTAGTAAGGATAATTATATAAAACCGCCATAGATGATACTTTGTCATAACCTTCCAAGAGTAAGCCTGTATGGTCGAAATCGGTAAAACCTACCGGTCCGTTCATTACCTCCATTCCCTTGGATTTTCCCCAAGCTTCTACGGCTTTAAAAAGGGCTGTTGAAACTTCCATATCATCAATGAAATCAATCCATCCAAAACGAACCTTTTTTACTTTCCAAACTTCATTCGCTCGATGGTTGACGATGCCAGCGACACGTCCCACAATTTTATTGTCTTTGTAAGCCAAAAAATAGATAGATTCACAAACCTCAAAGGCAGGATTCTTTTTCCTATCAAGCGTGTTTCGCTCGTCAAAAAGCAAAGGGGGACAAAAATACGGATTCCCTTTATACAAATCGATTCCGAAGTGAATGAATTGTTTCATTTCTTTTTTCGAAACGGCTTCTTTGATTGTTACTGACATATATGTATTTTTTATTTTTAAACCTGCAAATCTACAAAAACCATTTCTATCTACAATATATTTAAATTTTATTTTTTTCTTGCACTCTCTTTTCGTTACTTTTGTTGCAAAATCTGCTCTCACAACAAAGTATTGAAATAAGGAAGCAAGTGGATAAAATAACGTTGACATCTTTGGTGAAAAAGACAGCTCTTGAAGTTGGTTTTGATGCTGTAGGTATTGCAGAAGCCGGTTTTTTGGAAAAGGATAGCGAATTCCTGAAAAAATGGTTGTCGCAAGATTTTGCCGGAAACATGGGTTATATGCATCAAAACTTTGACAAGCGAGTGAACCCTCAATTGTTAATAGAAAAGGCTCGTTCTGTTATCGTGGTTCTTTTGAATTATTTTCCTTCTCAACAACAAAATCCTTCTGCTCCCAAAATAGCAAAGTACGCTTACGGAAAAGATTATCATTATATTGTTAAAGAAAAATTACGGAAAATTGTTGAAACTATTCCTGAAATTAAAATAGACATACAACAATGTTTTTGCGACTCTGCCCCTGTTTTGGAACGTCGTTGGGCTGAGCAAGCTGGCCTGGGTTGGATTGGTAAAAATACGTGTTTGATAAATAAAACATTGGGGTCTTATTTTTTTATCGGTGAAATCATTACCGATGTCGAATTGTTATACGATAATCCAATTGTTCCCTCGCATTGTGGCACATGTTCTCGTTGTGTGGATGCTTGCCCAACTAAAGCCCTTGTATCCCCACATGTTATAGATGCTCGAAAATGCATCTCCTACCAAACCATTGAAAATAAGGAAGATATTCCGCTAGAAATAGGAGAGGTATTATCCGGAAATGTTTTCGGCTGTGATATTTGCCAAGATGTTTGTCCGTGGAATAAAAAAGCAAAATTCCATTCTTGTCATGAATTTGTCCCCAGTGATTTTTTAGAGATGGAACTTAAAGATTGGGTAAATATTGACAAAAATATATTCAATCAATTATTTAAAAATTCGCCTTTGCAGAGAGCCGGTTTTGAGAAAATTAAAAAAAGCATACAATTCTTTGTCCCCAAATAAAAACTCTATATCTTTGTTCTCAATTAGTGGACGGATTTGAATCGCTTGCAACCACAGAAAAAAATGCTAAAATGTCGTTTTTGTACTCTTTGTAAGCCTTTCGGAATTCCTTCCCCAATCAATTTCTATATTTAATTATCGTTAAATTTAAAATGTATGGGATATTTTTTTTCATCCGAGTCTGTTTCGGAAGGTCATCCGGACAAAGTTGCCGATCAAATTTCTGATGCTATTCTTGACAATTTTTTGGCGTTGGACAGTTCTTCAAAAGTTGCTTGTGAAACCCTTGTAACTACGGGGCAAGTTGTGTTGGCAGGAGAGGTTAACTCAAATGCATATGTTGATGTTCAGTCAGTTGCACGGAGAGTAATTAATCGGATTGGCTACACAAAAAGTGAGTATATGTTTGATGGCAATTCTTGTGGAATTTTCTCAGCCATTCATGAACAATCAGGGGATATCAATCGTGGTGTTGTCCGTCAAGACCCGATGAACCAAGGTGCTGGTGATCAAGGAATGATGTTTGGTTATGCAACAAATGAAACCAAAAATTTGATGCCCATAGCACTCGATTTGTCTCATGCTTTGGTAGAAGAATTGTCTGCTATTCGTCGTGAAGGAAAAGTAATGACATACCTTCGTCCCGATGCAAAATCGCAAGTTACCATTGAATATGGTGATGATAACAAACCCAAAAGAATTGATACTATTGTTGTTTCTACTCAACATGATGAGTTCGTTTTGCCTACGGCTAATAAAACAGAAACGGCTGCTGATACGGAAATGTTAGCAAAAATAGAAGAAGATGTCCGAGAAATCCTCATTCCTCGTGTTATTGCCAAGGATACCGAATATAAAGCTTTGTTTACCAACGACTACAAATTATTTGTTAATCCTACGGGAAAATTTGTGATCGGAGGTCCTCACGGAGATACCGGTTTGACTGGTCGTAAGATTATTGTAGATACCTATGGAGGAAAAGGAGCCCATGGTGGTGGAGCTTTTTCCGGCAAGGATCCTTCCAAAGTTGACCGTTCAGCCGCTTATGCCGCTCGTCATATTGCTAAAAACATTGTTGCCGCAGGTTTGGCTAACGAAGTATTGGTGCAAGTTGCATATGCCATTGGTGTTGCTAAACCAATGAATTTGTATGTAAATACCTATGGTACTGCTAAAGTAAAATTAAGTGATGGTGAGATTGCCGAAAAGATTGAAAAACTGTTCGATATGCGTCCAAAAGCAATTGAAGAACGTTTGAAATTGCGTAATCCGATTTACGAAGAAACGGCATCTTACGGACATATGGGTCGTACTCCCATCGAAGTTGTCAAGAAATTTAAAGATGGAAATGGAAATGAAATTTCAAAAAAAGTGGAATTGTTTACTTGGGAAAAAGTAGATAAGGTTGCTGAAATCCAAAAAGTATTTGGGTTATAAAATTTTGGACAAGCATTTATGAAAATCGCACATATAGAATTTCCTGATAAACCACTTTTTTTGGCACCGATGGAGGATGTTACCAATCCTAACTTCCGCCTGCTTTGCAAAAGATTTGGAGCAGATATGGTATATACCGAATTTATTTCTGCAGATGCCTTGATTCGTAATGTGCAACGTACAGAACAAAAATTGTGTATTTGTGATGAGGAACGACCGGTTGCTATCCAGCTTTACGGAAGAGAGCCTGATGCAATGTCGGAAGCTGCTCGCATAGCCGAAACCGCACATCCTGAAATAATAGATTTAAATTTTGGTTGTCCTGTAAAAAAGGTAGCGGGCAAAGGTGCCGGTGCCGGTTTGTTGAAAGATGTTCCCAAAATGCTCAAAATAACTAAGGAAGTTGTAAATGCAGTAAAAACACCTGTTACCGTAAAAACTCGTTTAGGTTGGGACGATGATAATCGCATTATTGTCGATTTAGCGGAGCAATTACAGGATTGCGGCATCGCAGCCATCACCATTCATGGTCGTACAAGAAGCCAAATGTACAGAGGGAACGCTGATTGGACACTTATTGGTAAAGTAAAAAACAATCCTCGAATGAATATTCCTGTTATTGGTAATGGCGACGTGACAACTCCCGAACGTGCACAAGAATGTTTTGATACCTATGGAGTGGATGCTGTTATGATAGGTAGGGCTTCTATTGGTAAGCCTTGGATTTTCAAAGAAATGAAATATTATTTGCAGACAGGAGAGCATATTATTCCATTTGCTTTTCAGGAACAAATGGAAATTATAAAAGAACAAGTATTACGTAGTGTGGAATGGTTGGATGAAAGACGAGGCATTTTGCACATTCGCAGACATTTGGCTGCTGCTCCTTTATTTAAAGGTATTCCTAATTTTAAGGAAACCCGTATAGCCATGCTGCGAGCTGCTACGGTGGAAGAGCTTTTTGCTATTTTTGATTCAATAGAACAATAAATGAATTGGTTTACAACCGGCAATAAAAAAGTCCGAATAACGATTCGGACTTTTTTGTGTTTCATTAAAGCAAGCGGGATTATTTTCTAATACCCAATTCTTTAATAATGGCACGATAACGATTGATGTCTATTGCTTTCAAATAGTCAAGCATACGACGACGTTTTCCTACCAATGCTACTAAAGCACGCTCTGTGCTATGATCTTTGTGATTTGACTTTGTGTGTTCAGTCAAATGAGAGATACGGTATGAGAATAATGCTATCTGGCTTTCAGGTGAGCCGGTATCAGTATTGGACTTTCCGTATTTCCCGAAGATTTCTTCTTTTTTTTCTTTGTTTAAGTACATAACAAGTTTTTTCTGGGAAACGTTAATAAAATGTCGGCAAAGATAACCATAACTTTTTTACAACCAATAATCTTTCTTAAAAAAGTTTCGCGAAAAAGCTGTTTTGCTTTCTTTTTTATTAAAAATGATTACTTTTGTTCGCTTTAAAAAATTCAAAAAAAATAGCCTCTAAATGAAACACTTTAAACTGATAAACAATCTTTTCGGTTGGCTTTGTTTTCTTGTTGCAGCCGTAGTCTATGGCTTAACTATTGAGCCTACTGCTAGTTTTTGGGATTGTGGGGAATTTATTTCTACCGCATTTAAGATGGAAGTAGGACATCCGCCCGGAGCACCCTTTTTCATGTTAGTCGGCAAATTTTTCACACTTTTTACTTCTGACCCCACCCATGTTGCTAGGATGGTTAATCTCATGTCTGCGATGTTTAGTGGGCTTACCATTATGTTTTTGTTTTGGACAATTACACATTTGGCAAAAAAAATAATTGTTAAAGACGAAAAAGGTATAAGCTTTAGTCAGTCAATTGTTATCTTAGGTAGTGGCTTGGTTGGTGCCATGGCATATGCTTTTTCCGATACCTTTTGGTTTTCAGCAGTTGAAGGAGAAGTGTATGCTTCTTCTTCCCTTTTCACCGCGGTCGTTTTTTGGCTTATCTTAAAGTGGGAAGATCAAGTAGATAAACCTCGTTCAGATAGGTATTTGATTCTTATTGCTTATTTAATGGGGCTTTCTATTGGTGTTCACTTACTAAATTTGCTTACAATTCCTGCCATTGTTTTGGTCTATTATTTCAGAAAAACATCTTCTCCAAATTGGAAAGGCGGCGTTTTAGCTCTTCTTATTTCTTTTGCAATGTTGGCATTTGTGATGTATGGGCTGATTCCCGGAGTTGTTGGAAATGCAGGGTTGTTCGAACTCTTTTTTGTCAATACATTAGGTTTTTCATTCAATATAGGGGCATTCTTGTATGTCGTTTTGGCCATTGCAGTTCTTGTTTGGTCTATTGTAGAACTCTATAGGGCTAAACCTTCAGCTTTGAGGATAAAAATATCATTTATTCTTTCGTTGGTTTTATTGGGAGTCCCATTTTTGGCTGGAAGTCTTTGGGTTGGCATTTTAATTATTGCCGCCATTGTTTGGTATTTTGTTAAAAAGAAGGAAAAAGTCAATATTCGTCTATTGAGTACTATTATTGTTTCTTTAACGGTTATGCTTATTGGATATTCCAGTTATGCTATCGTTGTTATTCGTTCAGCGGCAAATCCTCCGATGGATCAAAATTCTCCGGATAATGTATTTGCATTGCAAAGCTATCTGAATAGAGAGCAATATGGTGATAGACCTTTGTTTTATGGAGAATATTATTCTGCAGAACCGAAATTAGTTGCAGAAGGAGGTTATTGTAAACCCGTTATTATAAAAGGTGCAAAAACTTGGGGAAAAAAGGAGAAAGATTCATCTGATGAGAAAGATGAATACGTTGTAACAGGAACCAAAGATAAGGTAGAATATGACAGCCAGTTTCAGACTTTCTTTCCTCGTATGTACAGTTCCAATGAAGATCACATTGCTGCATACAAAGGATGGGTAAAGATAAAAGGTAAAACGGTAAAATACGATCGTTGTGGTCAGGAAGTTGATATTACTGTTCCTACATTTGGTGAAAATTTGAAGTTTTTCTTTACTTATCAGCTCAATTACATGTACTGGCGTTATTTCATGTGGAATTTTTCCGGACGTCAAAATGATATGCAGGGACATGGAGAAGTTACTTGTGGTAATTGGATTACAGGTTTTAATTTCATAGACAAAGGTATGGTAGGCGATCAAACTAATTTGCCTGCCGAATATGCTCAAAATAAAGGAAGAAATATTTATTATATGTTACCTCTGTTGTTGGGTTTAATTGGAATTTGTTTTCATTTATTACTTTCCGGTAAAAAAGGTGTTCAAGGTTTTTGGGTGGTAGGTATGTTATTTTTTATGACAGGTATTGCCATTGTGCTTTACCTCAACCAAGGACCTTCAGAACCCAGGGAAAGAGATTATGCCTATGCAGGTTCGTTCTATGCGTTTGCTATTTGGATAGGTTTTGGAGTTGCAGGGA
Source organism: Paludibacteraceae bacterium (assembly GCA_036734385.1). Lineage (GTDB taxonomy): Bacteria > Bacteroidota > Bacteroidia > Bacteroidales > Paludibacteraceae > JAAYPI01. The sequence goes on from DAIMYQ010000004.1 coordinate 74,071, forward strand.
TTGCCAAGTTTTTGGAGGATAAAAAAGTGCCAGCAATACTAGCTGCAGTAATAGCTTTCCTTTTCGCTGCTCCGGTGCCGGTTCTTATGGCTCAACAAAATTGGGATGACCATGATCGTTCAAATCGTTATGTAGTAAGAGATTTTGCTCAAAATTATTTCAATTCCTGTGCTCCTAATGCAATTCTTTTTACGAATGGAGATAATGATACGTTCCCTTTATGGTACACTCAGGAAGTGGAAGGTGCAAATGTAGCGATGGACAAACGTGTTTGTAATTTGAGCTATTTTAATACCGATTGGTATATTGATCAAATGAAACGCCCTGCTTATAAATCTAAAGCAATGCCTATTTCATGGGGACGAAAAACATATGCAGAAGGCAAGAGAAATTATGCTTACGTACTAGATCGTATGCCTGTTTCTGCTAACTTGAAAGATGCATTGACTTTCTTGGCAAGTGATGATCCGAGGACAAAGATAGATCCTCAAACCGGTGAAACACGTGACTTCATACCTGCAGTAAAACTTACTTGTCCTGTTAATGCGGATAATTTGGTAAAACAAGGAGCCATAAAAGAAGAAGAAAAAGCATCTATTTTGCCAAATATGACCTTGAAGTTTAAGGATAAACAGATGTTAACCAAAAGTGAATTAATGATTTTGGAAACGATAGCTCAAAATAATTTTGAGCGACCCATCTACTATGCCGTTACAGTGGGTTCTGAAATGTATTTGGACTTGAAAAAATATTTTCAATTGGAAGGTTTTGCTTATCGGATTGTTCCAAGATCGGATAGTACTATGCAGAATACCTATGTAAATACGGATTTGATGTATGACAATATGATGCACAAATTCAAATTTGGTGGCATTGAAAATCCACATGTTTACCTCGATGAAAATATCCTTCGAATGACCCGTTTACACCGTCAAATGTTTGCGAGTCTGGCTGAAGCATTAATCTCTGAAAACAAGAAAGATAAAGCTTTGGGGGTTATTGATTACTGTATGAAGGTAATACCGGGAAAAACAGTACCCCACGATTATTCTTCTTGCTCTTTAGTCGAATATTATTATGCGTTAGGTCAACCTAAAAAAGCTAAAGCTTTGGCTAACGAAATTGGAGACAGAGCAATTGAAAATCTAGCTTGGTTGTCGAAATTAACATCTGATCAGCAAGCTAGTGCAACCTATGATATTTATCGTAACTTTGCGTCTATACGTAATATTGCCTACATTACTCGCCAGTATGATAAAGAATTATTCAAAAAATATTATGACGTTTTTGTATTATATGCAGATAAATACGATAGCCTAAAATAAAAAAGACAGAATTCGGATGCTGATAGAACAAGTACCTGTCTTTTTTCGAGGATTCTTTCATCCTGTATTGTGGAGAGAAAGTAAGAAAGAAAAAAGTATTTACCTTACTTTTGATGATGGTCCGATACCTGAGGTAACCCCTTGGGTACTCGACCAACTTGATGCGTTAGGTATAAAAGCAACTTTCTTTTGCATTGGAAATAACGTGGAAAAGAATCCCGATATTTTCGAAGAAATAAAAAAAAGAGGACATCAAGTAGGGTCTCACGGATACTCTCATATTCGTGGAATGTATAAAAATACCGAGTCTTTTTTTGCTGATATTGAAAAGGCTGACACACTAATTAAAAGTCATTTATTTCGACCTCCTCATGGACATATTACTCCTGTTCAAATTCGGGCACTGAAAAAGTATAAAATAGTTTTGTGGGATGTAATTACTCGTGATTATAATCCAAATTTAGCTCCCGAAAAAATTCTTGTTATTGCGAAAAAATATACTCGAAATGGGTCGATTATCGTTTTTCATGATTCTCTCAAAGCTCAAGAAAATATGCGTTATGCATTCCCTTTAGCGGTAAAATATTTTCAGGAGCAGGGCTTTGTATTCAAAACCCTATGAGGTTAAGCTGAATTCTCTCTCCTATTTTTAATTAATTTTTTTTTAATCTATCCAAACATCCTTTTTCACAATATAGGATACCTTTTTCAGTTTTAATGACAAAACTAAACTAGTATGATTATGAAACGATTAATTTTTATGTTTTCATTCGCTGTTGTCGGTTGCTTAGGAGCCTTTGCTCAACAGAATTCAAGTCCTCAAGGAGATTTTGACTTGAAATCAAGAGAAAAAGGATTCCCTCAGCAAAGTTTTGATGCTGAAACAGAGGCTGTTAAGAAATCAATGCTGCTTAAAAAAGAACTTCAATTGAGCGAGAAACAGCACAAAAAAGTATATGATGTTATTTATAAGGAAATGAAAAAACGTCAACCGGAAGCTGATAATTTTTCCGATGATAAAGGTTATCAAGGTAGTCATGGTGGTCCTACTGCAGGCATGCCTCTACAAGGTGCCGGTAGACCGGAAATTGATGATAGAAGTGACGATATGCACCCAAAATTCAACAGACCGCCGAAAGAACTTTCTCCGAAGGAAATCCAGACATCTCAGTTAAAAACAAGAAAAAAGTTCAAGAAGATTTTGTCTTCCGAGCAGTATGACAAATGGCTTATTATGGAAAGCAACAAGCCAGAACCTTGTCCGGAGAGACCCATGATGAAACAATGATAAATAAAGCGACAAGTCCTTATAAACTAACTGGAAGCAAATTTATAAGGGCTTATTTTTTTTATAATAGACAAAACAGGAGACCAATGTCTGTGTAAATTTGCGATTTATGCTTAAATTTGTCCGATTTTTAAATCTTTTTTGATAAAACGCAAGTTAAATATGAATCACAATATTCTTCTTTTAGGTTCAGGCGGTAGAGAGCATGCTTTAGCTTGGAAATTGGCTCAAAGTAGCAAATTAAATAAACTTTTCATTGCTCCTGGTAATGCAGGAACTTCCAATGTCGGCGAAAATGTTAATATTCAGCCTGAGGATTTTCCAGCTATTCAACAATTTGTGGAAAGCAATAACGTTACCATGGTTGTTGTGGGTTCTGAAGCTCCTTTGGTGGCAGGTATTTCCGATTTTTTTAGAAACACACCTTCATTGGCAAGTGTGCCTGTAATAGGTCCATCCAAATTTGGTGCACAACTGGAAGGTAGCAAAGAATTTGCCAAAGAGTTTATGATTAGACATCATATTCCGACTGCTGGCTACAAATCCGTTAACAAAAATAATTTGGAAGAAGGTATTTCTTTTTTACAAAGCTTAAAAGCTCCTTATGTGCTCAAAGCAGACGGTTTAGCTGCCGGTAAGGGAGTCCTTATTTTAGATAATTTAGATGAAGCTATTGCTGAATTGACCAATATGCTTGCCGGTAAGTTTGGTCAGGCGAGTAATACTGTTGTGATTGAAGAATTTTTGTCAGGTATTGAATGTTCTGTTTTTGCATTAACCGATGGAGAAAAATATGTTGTTTTGCCGGAAGCTAAAGACTACAAACGTATTGGAGAAGGCGATAAAGGTCCAAATACAGGTGGCATGGGAGCTATTTCTCCTGTAAGTTTTGTTACTCCCGAATTTATGGAGAAGGTTCAAAATCGCATTATCAAACCGACAATAAAAGGCTTGCATGATGAAAAGATTGATTATAAAGGTTTTATCTTCTTTGGTTTAATAAAAGTAGGAGAAGAACCTTACGTGATTGAGTACAACGCTCGTATGGGCGACCCTGAAACGGAAGCTGTTATGTTACGTTTGAAGAATGACCTAGTCGATTTGTTTGAATCAACTGTTTACGGAACTCTTAATAAACATCAAATTGAGATAGATTCTCGTTTTGCTGTTACGGTTATGCTTGTTTCAGGAGGTTATCCTGGAGACTATGAGAAAGGAAAAGAAATAACTGGTGTTGAGAATGTAACTGAAAGTATTGTTTTTCACGCCGGAACAAAATTGGTAAATGATAAACTTGTTACTAACGGAGGTCGTGTTATGGCTATCAGTTCTTATGGATCAACTAAAAATGATGCTTTGGCATGTTCTTTCCAAAATGCTCAAAAAATTAATTATCAAGGAAAATATTTTCGTTCCGATATTGGGTTCGATTTATAACTATGAGTAACAGAACAAATCAAATTCTTTTGCCTTGGGCAATTTTCTTGTTTACAGCCGTTTTTGGCGTGTGTTTTTGGTTGAAAGCACTTCTAGTTTCGTATTCTGCAGCTTTTCCTGCAAAAGAAGATGTCTTGTTCTACTCTCTCAATCAAGTTCTTCCATATGACTCTTTCGAGGCAAAGATAACAGCCTTTGCAGCCGTTATTCTATTAGGTGTTTTTCTCTTTTTGGCAAATAGAAAATACCTTTTCTTAAGGGAAAAGTCTTCTTTTCTCATTTTCTTCTTAATTTTATTAATAGGGATTAATGAAGGCTCTCACAGTTTAAATCCAGGAGTTATAGGTCTAGTATTTATGTTATTGGCATTTGTTCGTTTTTTGGGAATGTTTGAAAATCGGTATTCTGTTTGGAATTCTTTTGATATAGGCTTTTATTTGTCTTTGGGAAGTCTTTTCTTTTTTGAAATGATTTATTATGTTCCTATCTTTTGGATGGGATATTTTTTGTATCAACAATTCAATATTAAGACTTTGATAGCCTCTTTTATGGGCTGTTTAACTCCTTATGCTTTAGTTGCAGGCATTTTTTTCTTAACGGATAATCTTGATACCCTGATTTTCTCTATTGTGCAAAATTTTGATGTGAGTTTCTTAGGAATGACGTTTTATACTCCATGGAATATCGCTTCTTTTGCGTTGATTATTATCATAGCTCTCATTTCATTTGTTCACTTTATCGTTCAGTACAACAACGACAAAATCAAGACAAGAGGTACGCTTTTGTTTGTGTATTTACTACTTGTTTTTTCTATCTTTTTAGGATTATTTTCCGAAGATATCTTTTTGTTTGAAATGCCTCTTATTTGTCTCTTTTTGAGTATAATTTTTACACATTTCTTTTCCATTAATACCTCTCGTTTTTCACGTTTCGTCTTTTATGCCTTCTGGGTTCTGAGCATCATTGGGTATTCAATTCAAAATATTCTATAAAGATGCAAAATTTGCTTGTCGGTTTTGCCGATTATGGCTATTGGGGGCTTTTTTTAGCTTCTTTTTTAGCAGCAACAATTTTGCCTTTTAGCTCTGAAATTGTTTTTACAACACTGTTGTATACTATTAAATGTGATGCCTGGACGTGCATCTTCGCAGCAACTATTGGCAATTGGTTGGGCGGAATGACTTGCTATTATTTAGGTAGATTGGGTAAGATGGAATGGATAGAAAAATACTTAAGAGTTAGTTCCCAAAAAGTCGATTTGTGGGGGAAAAAGTTGCAAGGGAAAGCTTCGTGGGCAGCTTTTTTTTCTTTTTTACCTGGTGTTGGCGATCTTATTGCATTGGCTGCAGGCTTTTTACGGGCAAACCCATATGTAACGGCTGTGTCGATGCTATTGGGTAAGTTTGTACGTTACGTAGTTTGGGTATATGTCTCCTATTGGGTGTGGATGTAGGTAGTAAAAATAAAAACAGGAAATAGAAAAAATAAAATTGTTGAAAAGTTTTTCTGTTTCAATAAAATGCAGTATTTTTGCAGTCCGATTGTTTTTCCACAGACATTAAATGTTTAGTTTACAGCCGTTAAGATTTTTTTAGCCTGAAATCTTATCAGTGGGTAGACAAAGAAGTAGAAAAAATAAAAAAAATATTATTGTGAATACACTAAGTTATAGAACTATTTCTGCCAATAAGGCAACAGCTCAAAAAGAGTGGGTTGTTGTAGACGCAACAGACCAAGTATTGGGTCGTATGTGCTCTAAAGTGGCAAAGTTGTTAAGAGGAAAGTATAAACCAAGTTTTACTCCTCATGTGGATTGTGGAGATAATGTTATCATTATCAATGCGGACAAAGTAAGAATGACAGGAAATAAATGGGCGGATAAAATATATCTTCGCTATACCGGTTATCCTGGTGGACAAAGAGAAATGACCGCTAGGCGCTTACAAGAAAAAGGTTCAGACCGTCTTTTTAATAAAGTACTTAAAGGTATGTTGCCTAAAAACTCTCTTGGAGCTGTATTGCTTGGTAATGTGTATGTTTATGATGGTGCTGAACATCCCCATCAGGCTCAGAATCCTAAAATAATTGATTTAAACGCTCTTAATTAATAAGTATGGAAGTAATAAATGCATTAGGAAGAAGAAAAGCTGCTGTAGCTCGTGTGTATGTGAGTGAAGGTAAAGGCAATATAACTATCAATCGTAGAGAGCTTTCAACATACTTTCCATCAGGAATTTTGCAATTCATTGTAAAGCAACCCTTAACAAAACTAGATGTTGCTGAAAAATATGATGTTAAAGTAAACTTGAATGGTGGCGGATTTAAAGGTCAAGCAGAAGCTTTACGTTTAGCGATCGCTCGTGCGTTGGTGAAAATTAATCCGGAAGATAAATCAGCGTTGAAGTCAGAAGGATTTATGACTCGTGACCCACGTGAAGTGGAACGTAAAAAGCCGGGTCGTCCAAAAGCTCGTAAAAGATTTCAATTTAGTAAGCGTTAATATTTTAAGAATCAAATTCGACCATTTGTTTTGTCTTTTGTTCATTGCAAATAGGGTTGGACGAGGTTGTTTAGTATCTAAATTGTTGAGACTTTTATTAAATTACTCAACAGTTGTTTTCAAGAAGAATGTAAACAAATAATTTAAACAAATGCCAAGAACTAATTTTCAAGATTTATTAGAAGCAGGTGCTCATTTTGGTCACTTGAAAAGAAAATGGAATCCAGCTATGGCTCCTTACATATTCATGGAGCATAATGGTATTCATATCATAGATTTACACAAAACTGTTACAAAAATAGATGAAGCATCTGATGCTTTATTCCAAATAGCAAAACAAGGCAAAAAAGTTTTGTTCGTAGCTACTAAGAAACAAGCAAAAGATATTATTGCAGAAAAAGCAAGTGCGGTTAATATGCCTTATATCACAGAACGTTGGGCTGGTGGAATGCTTACTAATTTTCCTACCATTCGTAAAGCTGTTAAGAAAATGTCTGTTATTGACAAAATGGCAACTGATGGAACTTTTGAAAATCTCTCAAAAAGAGAAAAATTACAAATTTCTCGTCAAAGAGAAAAATTGGAAAAGAACCTTGGAAGTATTGCTGATTTAACTCGTCTTCCTGCTGCGTTGTTTGTTGTTGATGTAATGAAAGAACAGATTGCAGTAAGAGAAGCCAATCGTTTGGGTATTCCTGTATTTGCTATCGTTGATACAAACTCTAATCCAAACAATATTGATTACGTTATTCCTGCTAATGATGATGCTTCAAAATCAATTGAAATGATTTTGAAAGCAGTAACTGATGCTATTCAAGAAGGTTTGCAAGAGAGAAAGAATGATAAGATGGAGGCTGAAGCCGAAGCTGTTCCAACTGAAAAGAAAGAAAGAAAAACCCCTGCAAAAACAAGAGCGAGGAGAAATATAGATGAGTCTGCTTTGAATGCTAATGTTGCAGACAAATTTTTGAAGGAAGAAAAAGAATAGTTTTCCTGCTTTCAATCAAATAAAACAAATATGTTACAACTGAAGCTCTTTTTTCAAAGTGGTGGCGGTTGTAACTTTTTTATGTAATAATCAATAATTTAAAAACAAGATATTATGGCAGTAACGATGGCAGATATTTCCAAACTTCGCACAATGACCGGTGCGGGTATGATGGATTGTAAGAATGCGTTAACAGAATCAAATGGAGATTTTGATAAAGCAATAGAGATAATAAGAAAAAAAGGTCAAGCTGTAGCTGCAAAACGTAGTGATAGAGAAGCTTCAGAAGGTTGCGTATTGGCTGCTCATACCGGAAACTTTTCCGCATGTGTTGCTTTGAAGTGTGAAACTGACTTTGTGGCTAAAAATGCTGATTTTATCGCTTTAACTCAAAGTATTTTAGACGTAGCAATGGCCCAAAAGCCCGCCGATTTGGAAAGCTTATTAACTTTGCAGATTAACGGAGCTTCAATCGCAAGTTTGATTACAGATAGAAGTGGTATTACCGGGGAAAAAATGGAACTTGGTTTTTATGAATTTGTAAAAGGCGAAGCAACTGTTTCTTATATTCATCCGGGAAATAAGTTGGCTACGATTGTTGCGTTTAACCAAGCAAGTGTTGATTTAAAAGCCGCAAGAGATATTGCTATGCAAGTAGCTGCCATGAGTCCTATTTCGTTGAATAGAGAATCAGTCCCTGCAAATATTGTAGCTACTGAATTAGAAATTGGTCGCGATAAAGCTCGTCAAGAAGGTAAACCTGAAGCCATGTTGGATAAAATTGCTCAAGGTCGTCTAAACAAATTTTATCAAGAATCAACCTTATTAGAGCAAGCTTTCATCAAAGATGCTAAAATTACTGTTCAACAGTATTTACAACAACAAAATGCCGGTTTGACAGCAACTGATTTTAAACGTGTAACGTTAAATCAAGAGTAAAAGTTTTTGGTTGTATCATATTTATGAATGGACTGATTTTTGTGTTTTACAGGAGTCAGTCCATTTCATTTTCACTATAATCGAACAATGAATCCAAAGAACAATTTATTATATTCAAATTCTTGTAATAAAATGTTTCAAAATATGGGGAAATTGAAAAAAGGAACGTCTGACTAAGATAAATTAGTCAGACGTTTGGTATAAATTTAAGTGAAAATTATTATTTTCTTTATCCTACGTTTACTCCGGTTTTCACTGTATCGTTTGGAGAAATAATGACCAGACGTCCGTCAGCGTCTTCTGCTGAAAGAATCATCCCCTCACTGACTACTCCTTTGAGTTTACGTGGTTCGAAATTGGCCATGAAACAAACTTGTTTCCCGATAAGATCTTCCGGGTTATAATATTTAGCAATGCCTGATACAATTGTTCTACCACCCATGCCGTCATCAATTTTAAATTGCAATAGCTTGTCGGCTTTGGGTACTCGTTGACAATCAAGGATAGTACCTACACGAATATCCATTTTCATGAAAGCATCAAAAGAGACTTGTTCTTTAACTTCATTGGGTTTGTAATTATCCAATTCGTTTATCTTTTTAGTATCTAACAATTTTTGAATTTGAGCTTCTACCACATCGTCTTCAATTTTTTCGAAAAGCAGTTCTGGAGCATTTAGTTTGTGTCCCTCCTCGATTAGTTGGGTGCTTCCTAATTCTTTCCAATTGAAAGAACTAAGTCCTAGTATCTTGCGTAATTTGTCGGCGGTAAATGGAAGAAATGGTTCAAAGGCTATTGCCAAATTGGCTGCAATTTGTAACGCTAAGTTTAAGATAGTTGCCGTGCGAGCCATATCTGTTTTAGCTGTTTTCCAAGGTTCGGTATCAGCTAAATATTTATTACCAATACGAGCCAAGTTCATTGCTTCTTTTTGTGCATCTCGGAAACGGAAAACATCAAGGTATTTCTCAACGTCAGCTTTTACATTGATAAATTCTGCTAAAGTTTGTCTATCGTAATCGGTTAATTCTCCTATGGCCGGAACTTTTCCGTCAAAATATTTTTGAGTAAGAACCATGGCACGATTGATAAAATTACCAAAAATGGCCACTAACTCACTGTTATTGCGTGTTTGGAAGTCTTTCCACGTGAAGTCATTATCTTTTGTTTCCGGAGCGTTAGCGGTCAATACATAACGCAATACATCCTGTTTCCCGGGAAAGTCTACAAGGTATTCGTTTAGCCATACAGCCCAATTTCGGGAAGTGGAAATTTTGTCTCCTTCAAGGTTTAGAAATTCGTTTGCAGGGACATTATCGGGGAGAATATAAGAGCCTTCTGCTTTTAACATAGCAGGAAATACGATGCAATGAAATACAATATTATCTTTGCCAATAAAATGTACCAAACGAGTTTCGGGGTCCTTCCACCATTTTTCCCATTTTCCGAATTTTTCGGGTTGATTGTCGCAAAGTTCTTTAGTATTTGATATGTAACCAATTGGTGCATCGAACCATACATAAAGAACTTTACCTTCCGCATTTTTCAAAGGGACAGGAATTCCCCAGTTAAGGTCGCGACTAACTGCACGAGGCTGTAAGCCCATGTCAAGCCAACTTTTACATTGTCCATAGACGTTAGTTTTCCATTCCTTATGGTCTTCCAAAATCCATTTTCTCAACCATTCTTCATGTTGGTCAAGAGGCAAATACCAGTGTTTGGTTTCACGCATTACGGGTGCGTTACCGGTAATAGCTGATTTTGGGTTGATTAAGTCTGTCGGATTAAGTGATGTTCCGCAAGCTTCGCATTGGTCTCCATATGCATTTTCGTTACCACAATGGGGACATTTCCCCGTGATATAACGATCAGCCAAAAATTGTTGAGCCGTTTCGTCGTAATACTGTTCATTAGTTTGTTCTATAAAACCTCCCTTTTCATAAATGGTTTTGAACATCCCGGAAGCTACTTCGTGATGAATTTTGGAAGAAGTACGGGAATAGATATCAAAAGAAATTCCAAATTCTTCAAATGACTTTTTGATAATTCCGTGGTACCGGTCTACAATATCTTGAGGTGTAACTCCTTCTTTTTTTGCTTTGATAGTAATAGGAACTCCATGTTCGTCGGAACCGCCAATGAACAAAACATCTTCACCTTTGAGGCGGAGGTAGCGTGCATAAATATCCGCTGGCACATAAACACCGGCTAAATGTCCAATATGGACAGGACCGTTAGCGTAGGGAAGAGCTGAAGTGATAGTAGTCCTTTTGAATTTTTTCTCCATATTCCAATAAAATAAGAATTTAATTCGCAAAGTTAAGTAATTTTTGGTGTTTATGAAAGGATGATTTTACGCTGATTATTTTATGAATTGATGCACAAACGCCGCATATTCTTTTTCCAATAAAAAGTGTATCTTTGTTTTTGACAAAGAAGCTAAAAAAATAATGACATTGTTTCAAAAAATAGGCAATATTTTTCGTGCTGATTTTGTGAAAAATTCAGCTACTTTATTGTTTGCTAATGTATTATCGCAGGCAATAACGTTGTTTTTTTATCCTCTTTTAACCCGTTTATACAGTCCTTCCGATTTCGGGTTATTTAATCTTTTTCTGAGTATTGGAGGAATAATAACCCTTTTTGGAACAGCTAATTATCACTATGCGATTGTATTACCTCCAAAAGAAAAAAAAGCCATTGATTGTTTTCATATTGGGCTTTTTATCAATATTATAATTTTTATTGTTTGTCTTTTTGGCTTATTCTTTACCTCCTCAATAGCAAGTCTTTTTGATACTCCCATTTTGGCAAAATATTTATATCTGCTACCATTTTTTGTGTTTCTCTCGGCCTTTTGGAATTTGTTAAATTATTGGTTTACAAGGAAAAAACAGTTTAAAAATATCGGTTCCTACCAATTAATACAAAGTGTCGGTACATCTTCTTTGAAATATGGATTTGGGTTGCTTGGATATTTGGGCGGAGGTTTAATCATAGGAACAGTTGTTGGCCAATTGCTTGCTGTTTGCAGTAGCATTGCTTTAGCTTGGCGTAAAGGTGTAAAGAAATTGTTTTCAGTTGACAAATATGGAATTAAGGTTGTAGCAAAAGAATATGCTAATTTTCCGAAATATTCGTTGCCTCATAGTGTGGTAAATACTTTAGGGGGTAGTATGCCTATATTGTTGCTTACACCGTTCTTTTTGATTGGAGATATTGGTTATTTTGGGATGGCGTTAGCATTAGCATTTCGACCTATTAATATTATATCTAGCTCATTGAATCAGGTTTTTTATCAGACGACAGCAGTAAGAGTCAATCATGATTTGGAAATCTTGCCTTTTTTTAAGAGGTTTATATCCCGAACTGCTCTCATTTTAGTCCCATCATTTATTTTGTTGTATTTTATTCTGCCTTGGTTGACCGGGTTTTTATTGGGACATGGTTGGAGTGAAACGGGCGAATACATCAGACTTATGTTACCTTGGTTGTTAATGTCAGCAATGGTGGCTCCTATTTCTTATTTGGCAGATATTTTTGAAAAGCAACGAATAGGTTTATTGTTTGAGGTTGCCTCCATTTTAATGCGTTTATCCGGTTTATTAGTGGGTATTTATTTCAAAAGTTTCTATTTGGCAATTGCGTTATATTGTGTGGCGAGTACATTGATTATAGCACTACAACTAGTTTGGTACTGGGGCATTATTACGTCATATGAAAATCGAATAAAGAGCTAACATGAGAGTATTACAATTACCATCATGGTATTTGCCTGAAGGCGGACATTTTTGTCTTCACCAAACTTTGGCACTACAAGAACAAGGAGTAGAAGTCCATATCTTGGCAAATGTAGTATTACCTTGGCGAAAATATAGATATAAAGTTTTCGGTTACCCTTTCAACTCCTTTTTTACAGAAGAAGATGGAGTTACTTTGTTGAGGAACTATGCATGGAAAATACCTTTTGTTGATGAATGGAATATAAAAATATGGGTAGCCCGTACGGTTCAATTATTCGATAAGTATGCCAAGAAATACGGATTGCCGGACATTATTCATGTACATAGTAGTATGTGGGGTGGATATGCAGCGGCCTTAATAAAGGAAAAGTATGGAGTTCCGTATGTTATAACGGAACATAGAGGGAGGTTTTCTTCTCATTCCGAGAATATGGAAATTTTGTTCAAAAAAAGTTATACGAAATATTTGAATGCTGCATTTTCTAATGCCAGTGCTATTATAACTGTTTCTGACCAATTACAGGAAAAAGTAAAAACATTTACCAACGGGAATGTTCCTATTGTAACAATTTCTAATTGTTTGGATACAGATTTCTTTTCGTATCAAGAACGATTAAGAATGGATGATAAGTTCGTTTTTATGAACGCTAATTCATATCATTTTGCCAAAGGCTACGATATTTTGTTACCTGCCTTTGACAGGGTTTGTTTGCAACATCCGAATGCTTCTCTTATTTTGTTGGGCGAAGGGTTTGATAATCATGCTTTTGTATCATTGTTGAATAAAGTACGTTGTCGAAATATTATTGTGTTTGCAGGTTCGCATAACCGAGAAGGAGTAAGAGAATATTTACGAAAAAGTGATTGTTTCGTTTTGTCCAGTCGTATTGAATCACAGTCTGTTGCTTTGTTAGAAGCATTAAGTTGTGGTATTCCAGTTGTTTGTACACAAGCTGTGCCTGTAGAAATTGTTCCACCAACAGTTGCGATTCAGTGTGAAAGCAATTCGGTGGAAGCATTGACAATTGCGATGAATCAGATGATTGAGAAACAAAAAACTTTTGACCCGATAGAAATTAGTAAATTTGCTCAATCTGTTTGTAGTAAACAGGTTGTTGCTTCAAAAATTATTCAGGTATATCAATCCATTCTTACAGAAAATGATTCAATTAGTACGAAATAATGGTGCTTTATGGTATCAAAATGAATCCGTTTGGGTGAAAGGATATTGTTTTGATGAACAAAATAATTTTTTAGAGAAGGAAAAATTGTTGGATTTCTTTGCTGAAATTCTCACAGAACATGATTTAGAGAAAAAATTAAAGCAAATAAACGGTATTTTTTCAGTCATCATCAAAAGAGATAACAAGACCATGTTGGCGAGTGATAAAACGAGAGTGTATCCGTTATTTTATTCCGTTGCTCAAAATGAACTTTATATCTCGGATGATCCGTCCCTAATTTTGCCTCCGAATCCGGAGATAGACAAAGATGCTGAAGTTGATTTCCTTTTTTCTTCCGTAGTGTTAGATAGAAAAACGCTTATCAAACACGTTTACCAAGTAAATCCGTCAAGTTTTGTCGTTTTTCAAGAGGGCTGTGTTACGCAAAAGACCTACTATTCTTATGGTGTAACTGAAAAAGAGATTAAAGCATATAATCATCCACAGGAGGTTTTTAGCAATACTTTGAGGTCTTGTTGTAATCGATTGATAGAATCCACCAGAGGGCGTCAGTTAGTTATTCCATTAAGTGGCGGATACGATTCAAGGTTGATAGTTGCGATGCTCAAAAAATTTCATTATAATAACGTAATTTGTTATACCGTTGGTCGACCTGATAATCCTGAATATAATATTGCAAAGAAAGTAGCAGAAACTTTGGACTATCCGTATTATTTTATTGATAATAGCAGTCCTGAAATTATTGGGGGATATTTTGATGATGAATGTTTTAAAAAATATTATGCTTTTTCCGGAGCATTTAGTAATCTGTTTTGGATGTACGAATATTTTGGAGTGAAAGAATTAGTCGAAAAAAATATTATTCAAAAAGACGCTGTTTTTATTCCTGGTCATTCAGGTGATTTCTTGGCAGGAAGCCAATTATCCAAGGCGAATATATCCAAACAAACTTCCTATTCGCATATTACGTCATTAATTCTGTCCGAAAAATTTGCTTTCAGAAATGCTCTTAAGAATAATTACTTGAGAGAAAAAGTACATGATTTTGTTATCAGTCGCGAAAATTATCTTTCGTATTCTATTTTCGATGATTTTGATGTCCAAATAAAATTGCCCAAAAATATTAATAACTCTGTTCGAGTATATGAATTTTTTGGTCACGAAGTGCGGTTGCCTTTCTGGGATAATGAGTTGATGGAATTTTTTAGAACATTACCCGTAGAGATGAAATACAAACAGCATTTTTATAATGATTATTTAAAAGAACATTTATTTGCGGAATTTAATTTGAACTTTTCTGAAGAGTTGGGTTTGTCTAATTTTGAGTTGAATATCCAGTTGATGAAAAATAAGATAAAGAAACTTCTTCCCGATAGTGTCGTAGCAAGTCTTTCTCATGAAGTTGACTACACTTGCATGAAAGAAATTTCTTTGCCATTAAAAAA
>DAIMYQ010000004.1:89019-104291 GCA_036734385.1 Paludibacteraceae bacterium
ATGCCAATTTCGTATTCGGAAGAGTATGGAAGGCATGAATTTATTTCAATTGCGTCAAATCCCAATTGCCTAAGCTCTTCGTAGAAGCAACGAATGGTTGAACTTTTAAAAATTTTTTTTTCTCTTCGTTCTGCCTCAATTAAAAGCATTTTTAGACCGTATTTCTTTTTTATATGTGCAACACAGCCAATCTTCGGATTATGTGTGTTGTCGACTAGAAAAAGTAGTTTTAAGGGGTCATTATCGCTCTGAGCCATCACCCATGATTCTGTTTGTGAATATGGAATTACATCAAAATGTTTTGTGATAGTAAAAAACGTATTTTGATCTATTTTTTCCATATTTTTTGGTATAATTTTATCAGTGAAGAAAAGAATGGGGAGCGTGTTTTTGAAATAGTAAAATAAGGGGTCTGTTTTGCTCCGAATTCTTGATTGGATTTTGCAACGCCTTCTATCATGCTGCCTTCAAAATCGAAAGATTGCGTTTTATCTGCCAAAAATTGTAAAGCCTCCCATACCATTAAGGTTGATGCTCCACTTGCCTTGTAGTCGTGGTCAATTGCTGAAATAAGGTAATATCCGGATTTATTGTCCCATACGATGAACATTGCAGAGAATATTGTATTGGCATTATCTTTTATGGCAATAATTTGTCCCTGTTTTCGGCTCGTTGCTATAGCGTGAAGGTTTTCAAAAAAAATCTTTGAATAAAATACTTTTTGATTTTTTTCGTCCAATGTGTGGGCTAAAAAAGAGTAAAAATCTTTTGAACTCACATCAAAATCGGCATGTAATGATTCTTGAGCTTTTCTGATATGCCTTTTTTTCCCTTCGTGAAAAGTCGAGAAAACTTTTGCTGTATCAGAAATGTCGGCAATGCGATAAGTATATCGGGTGGTTTGAGAAAATCCTCTCCAATAAAATGGTAACCAATTAGTACACGAAAAATGAAAATTTTGCGTGTACAATATCCATTTTAACTTGTGGAGTTTCTTAATAAGAGCCTCATAAACTTTACTTTCCAGGCTTAATCGTTCATTCTCCGATTGATTTTCGGGGTAATCTATCCAGATTCCGTTAGTTTGTGTAAGCTGAGGTTGCAAAATTATTTTCAGCGAATATTTTTTCCATAAATGATAGGGCATGGCAGCCAGAATTTTTCCTTGGCTTTCATAAAGCAGTACGTCCCATTGTTTTCCTTCGGTACATACGGCATCCATCCACCATGCCTGTAGAAATAATGGAATAGAAGCATTTTGCTCACACAATTGCCAGTATTTTTCTTTATCTGTCATTCACTCTATGGTTCAATTCCCGATTTTATTATTTGCTATTTTAGCCTACTTGTGCAAATTTATGTATTTTTGCACAAACAACAAGATAAAATGAATTTGTTTTTGAAACGACAAATAAAGAGTTTTTCTAATGCTTTTAGGGGAATCAAGATTGCTTTCTTTGAGGAAATCCATATTAAAATTCATTGTGCTATTATCATTCTCGTAACCATTTTGGGTTTTCTTTTCCGCATAGCTTCCTCAGAATGGTTGGCAATAATTGTTTGCATTGGCTTAGTTATTTCGTCCGAGTTAATAAACACTTCCATTGAAAATTTATCTGATGTGGTAACTCTTTCCAAAAATGAACAAATCAGAAAAATAAAAGATATTGCAGCAGGTGCCGTTTTGATTACGGCTATTATATCCGTTATTGTCGGAATCATCATTTTCTTTCCTAAAATTTATTCTTTATTCACATGCTAAAAGAGTTGTTGTCTGATTTTCTTAACCTTATTTACCCCAATGTTTGTACGGTTTGTGGATGTCCTTTACTTAAAGAAGAGGAAGCTATTTGTTCTGAATGTATTTATAAATTACCTAAAACGAGATTTCATCTTATTCAAGATAATAAAGCTCAAAAATTGTTTTGGGGTAAAGTAAATGTTGAGTTTGCATCCTCTTTTTTCTATTTTCAAAAAGGTACAGCTTCTCAAAAAGTGTTGCACCATCTTAAATACAGAGGGGGAAAAGAGATTGGGAAGCAATTGGGAAAACAATTTGGTGCAGAATTGAAAAAGGTAGAACAACTAAAAGACATTGATTACATCGTTCCTGTTCCTTTGCATAAAAATAAGTTTAAAAAGAGGGGTTACAACCAAAGTGAAATGATTGCTAACGGACTGTCCGAAATTTTAAATATCCCTGTCGAAACGTCTAATTTATTGCGTGTTATTGAAAATCCAACTCAGACTAAAAAAGGCACCTATGAACGTTGGGAAAATACCAGTGGCGTTTTTGCATTGTCCGACCAACACCTTTTCAAAAACAAACATATTTTGTTGGTGGATGATGTGTTGACTACAGGAGCGACGGTAGAGGCTTGCATCAATGCCCTTTGTAACACAAAGGACGTCAAAGTGAGTTTTGTTAGCTTAGCAATTGCTTAATAGAGATATGCCAACAATTATACATATACAAGAAACAACGTCGACAAACGATTACCTGCAACAAAAAATAAAAAATGAATTGTTGGAAGAAGGAAGTGTTGTCGTTTGCGATTTTCAAACGCAAGGACGAGGTGCCGCTAATAACAAATGGGAATCTGAAAAAAACAAAAATTTGTTATTTAGTATGTTGCTTTATCCTGATTTTGTGGAAATAAAAAAACAATTTATAATTTCTCAAGTTGTTTCATTAGGTCTAGTTGATTATTTGAATACTATTACTTCTGGATTTACTGTTAAATGGCCTAATGACATTTATTGGCAAGATAAAAAGATAGCAGGAATACTGATCGAAAATAATTTGCGGAATAATTTTCTTTCAGAAAGCATTATTGGAATTGGGTTGAATATCAATCAAATAAAATTTTTGAGTGATGCTCCCAATCCTGTTTCGTTAAAAAATATAATGGGATTTGATTATGATTTAGGAATAGTTCTGACCGATGTACAAAAATCTATTTTTGCAAGGTATTTGCAACTTTTGCAAGGGGGAACGAGCCTAATACAAAAAGATTATAAGAAAGCAATGTACCGCAACGAAGGCTTCTATCTTTATGAAGACAAAAATGGAGTTTTTCTTGCCAAAATACATCAAGTAAAAGAGGAGGGTTTTCTTGTTTTAGAAACAGAAAATAAAGAAAAAAGACAATACGCTTTCAAAGAAGTGTTATTTAAGATTCTTTAATTTCTTCGAAATCAACATATTCTCCTTCTTGCTTGTCAATCTTCTTCTTTTTGTATTTTCGATCTGATCGTTTTTTCTTGACCTCTCCTTGAGAGTCTTTTTGCTTAAATATTCCAAAAACGCTACGGAGTAAAGAAGCAAAGAACACAAGAATGAACAATCCGATACCTAAAGCGAATATCAATATAAAAAACAAAAAGTTCATCTTCTTTTAACTTAAAGATTTATTTCTTTTTTCCCTTCTCAAAGCTCTAATAATAAGCCAAATTCCAAATATTACAAACGGAATACTCAAACATTGTCCCATATTCAATTGCATAGAATTTTCAAATTCTTCTTGATTATTTTTAATAAATTCGAGAAGAAAACGTGCCGTAAAAATACCTACAAAACCAATACCTGTAAGTAATCCTTCCATTTTCTGTGCGTCTTTTTTCCAGTACAGATACATCATGAAAGCAAATAATGCCAAGTAGGTAATGGATTCATAAATTTGTGTCGGGTGCATCGGTTGCGTTTCTCCCGCACGAACAAAGATAAACCCCCAAGGTAAGTTTGTCGCGTGCCCATAAATTTCTGAATTCATAAGATTGCCAATGCGAATAAATCCTGCAACCATGGCAGAAGGTACAAACAAGCGGTCTCCTAACCAAAAGAAACTCTTTTTAGACACGAACTTAGAGAATAATAATGCGGCAATAATCATGGCAATGGCACCTCCATGACTAGCCAATCCACCTTTCCATATCATCGGAATTTCCCAAAGATTGTTTCGATAGTAATCCCATCCGTAAAAGAATACATGCCCGAGTCGAGCACCAATAATAACAGCCAACACCATGTAGACAAAGACTTTGTCAGTCCATCCTTCCGGGCATCCTTCTCTTTTAAACATTTTATCCAAAATGGTTATCCCGATTAGAAATCCGAGGGCATAGATAAGTCCGTACCAACGAACCGTAATAAAACCCAAGGAAAATATTTCAGGATTCACATTCCAAATGATACTTAATAAATTCATAGTGTATTACTGTTTCTTATTAAACTTTTCCACAACAGTTTTTATATTTTTTGCCACTTCCGCAAAGGCACATATCATTTCTTCCCACTTTCTTTTCTACACGAATAGGTTCTTGATGTTGTTTCTCCCTTGTATCTTGTTCTGCCGCATTCATAATATCGGTCTTTTGTGTGTGGTACTTGCTATAATCTTGGTGTACTTCTTGTTTGGCTTCTTTTACACTTTCTCCTTCTTTGATAGGAATTTGACCCTTCATAAGAATACTTACAGACTTGTAATTAATGCTTTCAATCATTTTTTTGAAAAGTCCAAAAGATTCCAATTTATAAATCAGAAGCGGATCTTTTTGTTCGTAGCTTGCATTTTGTACAGACTGACGTAATTCATCCAATGCACGCAAGTGTTCTTTCCAAGCTTCATCAATAGTGCTCAACAGGATAGCTTTCTGGAAAGCATTGACTACCTCTTTTCCTGCCGTATTATAAGCTGTTTTTAAATTGACAGGAATGTTATACATCTTCTTTCCATCAGTAACCGGAATGAGGATGTTCTCGTATAGGTTTCCTTGCTTTTCATAAACTTCCTTGATGACAGGATTTGCTATCTCAGCCAACCTGTTGGCTCTTCGGCTAAAATTAGCAAAAACGATATCAAATATTTTATCTGTAAAAATGTTTATTTTTTCACGTTTTAATTCATCAAGTTGTAGTTGAATATCGACTCCAAAAAGTCTCATAATCTCAAGACGCATGCCTTCTTCATCAAACGGATCAAAATATTGTTCCACTGTGTTGGCTACTGCGTCATAAAGCATATTTACAATGTCTATTCCTACACGTTCTCCCATCAAAGCATGCTTGCGTCTGGAGTATATGACTTCTCTTTGAGAATTCATAACATCATCATATTCAAGCAATCTTTTACGTATGCCAAAATTATTCTCTTCTACCTTCTTTTGTGCACGTTCTATAGAGTTGGAGATTTGTTTGTGTTCCATCATTTCTCCTTCTTCCAATCCAAGCCTATCCATGATGCTGGCAATACGGTCAGACCCAAATAATCTCATTAAAGAGTCTTCAAAAGAAACATAGAAAACGGAAGAGCCCGGATCTCCTTGACGTCCTGCACGACCACGTAACTGTCTGTCTATACGTCGACTCTCATGTCTTTCTGTACCTATAATTGCCAAACCTCCTGCTTCTTTTGATTCTGTGCTAAGCTTGATATCGGTACCACGACCCGCCATATTAGTTGCAATAGTAACGGTTCCGCTTCTTCCTGCTTGAGCTACAATATCTGCTTCTTTCTGGTGTAATTTTGCATTTAATACGTTGTGGTCGATTTTCCGCATTTTGAGCATTTTGCTCAAAAGTTCTGAAATTTCGACTGATGTTGTACCAACCAACACTGGACGTCCTGCCTCTGTTAGTTTTACAATTTCTTCAATAACCGCATTGTATTTGGCTCGTTTTGTTTTGTATACGCGGTCATTCATGTCATTACGTGCGATAGGACGATTGGTTGGAATTACAACGACATCAAGTTTGTAGATATCCCAAAATTCTCCTGCTTCTGTTTCGGCTGTACCTGTCATACCTGACAATTTGTGGTACATACGGAAATAATTTTGTAATGTAATGGTCGCAAATGTTTGGGTCGCTGCCTCTACTTTCACCCTTTCTTTTGCCTCAATAGCCTGGTGTAAGCCGTCAGAATAACGTCTTCCATCCATGATACGTCCTGTTTGTTCGTCCACAATCAATACCTTGTTGTTCATTACAACATATTGATCATCTTTTTCAAATAACGTATACGCTTTAAGTAGTTGATTGATGGTGTGTAAACGTTCTGATTTAATCGAGAATTCTTGCATCAATATATCTTTCTGAGAATTTTTTTCTTCTTCAGAAAGGTTACTTTTTTCGATTTCAGCCATCTCGGATCCTATGTCGGGAAGGACAAAGAATTCTTTGTCGTCAGAATCTCCGGTAATTAAATCAATACCTCTATCTGTCAGCTCAATCGTATTATGCTGTTCTTCAATAACAAAGAACAAATCATCCGTAACTTCATGCATTCTACGGTTATTCTGTTCCATGTAAATAGCTTCTGTTCGTAACATGGAGGCTTTTACTCCCTGTTCACTTAAGAATTTAATGATAGCTTGTGTTTTTGGCAGTCCCTTAAATGCCCTATACAATAGGAAAGATCCTTTTTCTTGCTCTTTTTGATCATCAGAAGCCATTAAGCGTCGAGCTTCAACAAAGGTCTTTGTTACCACATTCTTTTGTTCTGCAACAATTTTTTCTACTTTTGGACAATATTGTTCAAATAATTGTTCTTCTCCTTTCGCGATAGGACCTGATATAATGAGAGGAGTACGAGCATCATCAATCAATACTGAGTCAACCTCATCAACAATGGAATAATTGTGCTTGCGTTGTACCAAATCTCTTGGAGAAGCCGCCATATTATCTCTTAAGTAGTCAAATCCGAATTCATTATTTGTACCAAATGTGATATCTGCATTGTAGGCAATTCTCCTTTCTTCGGAGTTTGGACGGTGTTTGTCGATACAATCTACACTTAAACCGTGGAACATATATAGAGGACCCATCCATTCAGAGTCACGTTTGGAAAGATAATCGTTGACGGTTACTACATGCACTCCATTTCCGGTAAGAGCATTCAGGAACACAGGCAATGTAGCGACTAATGTTTTGCCTTCACCTGTTGCCATTTCTGCAATTTTTCCTTTGTGTAAAACAACACCACCGATGAGTTGGACGTCGTAATGTACCATTTCCCATTTTACGAGATTACCTCCGGCAACCCATTCGTTCTTATAGATTGCATTGTCATTTTTTATAGAAACAAAATCGTGTGTTAATGCTAACTTTTTATCAAAATCATTCGCTATAACTTCAATCTCCGCGTTTTCTTTGAAACGGCGGGCCGTATCTTTTACTATGGCAAAAACTTCGGGAAGAGCATTATCTAAAGCAACCTCTAACTTTTCGGTAATTTCTTTCTCAATTTTATCTATTTCGTTCCAAAACTTTTCCCGTTCGTTTATTTCGGTTTTCTCAATTTCTGTTCTTATTTCTTCAATCCGATTGTGCTCTTTTTCAACACTTGCCAGAATTTCTGTTCTTATTTCTTGTAGGCGAAATCGCAGGTCGTTATTGGATAGTTTTTCTATTGAAGGATAAATCTCTTGAATTTTCAGAATATATGGCATAATTTCTTTCAAATCGCGTTGCGATTTGGTGCCAAAGAGCTTACTCAAAATAGCATTAAAGTTCATTTGTATATATATTTATGAGGAAATACAGTCGCTTTTTAAGCGAGGTGCAAATATAGTAATATTAATTTGCTAATAGGAAACTGTTTAAGAATAATTATATTTCCTCGATTAGAAGATTTTTTAAGAACAACGGATTTTTTTACCCACAGAGAGGGGGGCATTCGTTCTTAAACCGTTTAAGCGACAAAGTTTTTTTATAGCGATTCCTTTTTTCTTGGCTATGCCAGATAAGGTATCTCCTCTTTTTACTGTATAATATCCGCCACCATTACTACCACTGTTCCTACTGTTTCTAGCTACGATATCATTTTTGTATTTGAATGTTTTGGCACAAACAAGGTATTCAGGTACTCTGACTCTTTCACTTTGAAAATCAATCACATCTTCCGGATTAATCGGATTTCCCAAATAGCGTACCTCAAAATGGAGGTGGGGTCCTGTACTATGACCTGTACTGCCTCCTAACCCAATTGGATCGCCAGCTTTTACTTTCTGTTCCGTATCCACCAATAGTTTTGACAGATGACCATATACTGTTTCGAATCCATTGTTGTGACGGATAAGAACATAATTTCCATATCCTACTCCTACTTTTGAGATACGCACCATGCCATCAAAAGCAGCACGTACTGTGTCTCCTGTTTCAAGTTTTAAGTCGGTGCCGTAATGGTAACGATAATGACGAGGTCCAAAATGCGAAGTGATGTATCCGGGTTTTGCTAGTGGATGATGGTATGAGCTCACATTTACGAAAACAGAATCTTTTGTGTTTTGTAAATTTTGATTATAAGGATTCACAACTGTATTGCTCCAAACGTTATATGGTCCATCAAAAGTCGATCCTTCATAGTTTCCAAAATCTTCAGACTCACCAAAATCTTCTTCCGTCAAGGCGTTTACAATGAGTTGATTTTTAGCCTCTGGTTTCGGCTCTTCCAAAGAAAAAATATTATCAAATGATTTTACGGCATATGCTGTGGATTGGAACAAAAAAACGAACACGAAGCAAAAAGTCGTTTTTGTTAATAGGGTTAGTATGTTTGACTTTTTACGCTTCATCGTTTGCATATAGAAAATTTAAAATAGGGGTTTTGTATTCAAATAGTTCCTCTTCTCTGAAAAATCTTTTAACTTCTACTATTCCA
Organism: Paludibacteraceae bacterium; assembly: GCA_036734385.1. Lineage (GTDB taxonomy): Bacteria > Bacteroidota > Bacteroidia > Bacteroidales > Paludibacteraceae > JAAYPI01. The sequence continues at coordinate 97,680 of DAIMYQ010000004.1, forward strand.
TTTTCTACAGAATCCGAAGCATGTATAATGTTTTCTTGTGTACTTACACTAAAATCTCCGCGAATGGTGCCTTGAGCAGCATTGCGTCCATTGGTTACGCCTGCCATATTGCGAACAACTTGAACGGCATCAACGCCCTCCCAACAACAAACAATTACTGGAGCAATTTTCATGGAATCCTTAACTCTCTGGAAGAAAGATTTTTGAGATAAATGAGCGTAGTGTTCGTTTAGGATTTCATCCGAAAGTTGTATCATTTTCATGCCAACAAGATGTAAACCTTTTCTCTCAAAACGAGTTATAACTTCGCCAATTAAGCCGCGAATAACGGTGGAAGGTTTAAGTATAACAAGTGTTCTCTCCATAGATTTTTGAGCTTTAGGTTCACAAAATAAGGTTTTTTTATTTAGAAAAACAAAATTTTTCTAGAAATAGAATGTTAATTTTTTGTAATTTAGCTAATAACACTCCAATTTGCTGTCTCTTTTCTCCTGTGTTCCAGCTGTTTTTCCAACAATTTGTTTTCGGGTGAAATGAGCATAGAATCTTTTGTTAAAATTTCCGAAGCAGCATTTCTGGCTAATTGTAATAAAGCTCCATCTTTTGCCAAATTGGCTATACGTAGTTGAAAAGGTAAACCACTTTGTTGTGTCCCGTCCAAATCGCCTGGTCCACGAAGCTGTAAATCGGCTTCGGCTATTTCAAAACCATCGTTAGTACGAGTCATTATTTCCAATCTTTTGCGGGTCTCGTTAGAGATTTGGTAGGAAGTTACTAAAAGGCAATATGATTGGTCTGCACCTCTGCCTACTCTGCCTCGCAATTGGTGCAACTGTGAAAGTCCAAAACGTTCGGCATTTTCTATTACCATAACTGAGGCGTTTGGAACATTTACTCCAACTTCAATAACAGTTGTTGCCACCATTATTTGTGTTTCATTGGTAATAAAAAGTTGCATTGCCGTTTCTTTTTCATGGGGCTTCATTTTCCCGTGTACCATGCTTATTTTATATTCGGGGAAAGTGGTTTTAAAATATTCAAATCCGGCTTTTAAATTTTTCAAATCTGATTTTTCTGATTCTTCGATAAGTGGATACACGATATATACTTGTCGACCGAGAAAAATTTGTTTTCGTAGAAATTGATTAAGAGCTTCCCGTCGCGTATTTTCAAAAATATGGTTGGTTTGAACAGGCTTTCTTCCAGGAGGAAGTTCATCTATAACAGACACGTCCAAATCGCCATAAACAGTCATAGCCAAGGTACGTGGAATAGGGGTTGCCGTCATAACAAGAACATGCGGAGGTTGGGTGTTTTTCCCCCATAGTCGTGCCCGTTGTGCTACGCCAAAACGATGTTGTTCGTCGATAATTACGATTCCCAAATTTTTGAATGTTACGTTATCTTCTATTACAGCATGAGTGCCGACTAATATATTGAGTTCTCCATTCATCAGTTTAGTATGAATTTCTTCACGTTCTTTCTTTTTGGTAGAACCTGTCAACAATTGAACTTCTAAATTTAACTTTTTCAGATATTCGTGGATCATTTCAAAATGTTGGGTGGCAAGAATCTCGGTGGGAGCCATTAAGCAGGCTTGATATCCGTTATCTATTGCCATTAACATAGTCATGAGTGCTACGATGGTTTTGCCACTACCGACATCCCCTTGTAAAAGGCGGTTCATTTGAACATTTCCTTTTAAATCGGCACGTATTTCTTTTAACACTTTTTTTTGGGCAGAAGTAAGTTCGAAAGGCAAGCAGTTGTGGTAGAAAGAATTGAAATATTTACCGATGATGGGGAATCTATATCCTTTATATTTTGCTTTTAGTCCATTTGCTTGATGTAAAATACTGAGTTGAATGTAAAACAATTCCTCGAATTTTAAACGCATTTGTGCTTGTTCGAGTATTTGCATATTTTGGGGGAAATGAACATTGATGAGTGATGTATACAAATCGAGAAGATTGTATTGTTTTATCAAGTGGTTTGGCAAGGTTTCCGGAATGGAAGCGTCTATTGATTGTAATGCAGTAAAAATAAGTTTTTGTATTGCTTTTGAATTTAGATATTTGCTTTTCATTTTTTCCGTTGTATTATACAACGGTTGGAAACCTGTTTTTTCTCCTTCTTTAAAGACTTCTATGTCAGGATGAACCATATTGTATACCCCATTGAAAGAGCTTGGCTTGCCAAATACGGTATAGGTTGTATTCAGCTTATAGGCATCTCGAATGTATTTCAATCCTCGGAAAAAAATTAAATCAATGAAGTTTTTCCCATCGCTAAATTTGGCAATTAAGCGTTGGTTTCTTCCTTCTCCCAATAATTGAAAACTAACTATCTGTCCTTTTAATTGGATGTATGAGAGTGAACTTTCTATTTCATGAATGTAATAGTAGCGACTTCTGTCCACATATTTGTATGGAAAATAATATAATAGATCCTCTAAAGATTGAATTTGAAGTTCTTTCTTTAAAATTTCTGCCCGTTTCGGACCCATTCCGGGAAGGTACATTATGTCTGTGGAGAGTTCCAAATTTTATATGATGGTGTAGTTACTTATTCACAAATATATCACATAAAATTCATTTTAGAAAAAACGAACGCAAAAACTTCCATCTGTTCGAGTATCGACATCAGAAATTTGGACATGTTAGCACAAGCTTTTGCAAATAGATTCAGCTACAAGTAAATCGAAAGGAGTGGTAATTTTAATGTTTTCTCTGTTGCCTTCTACTAATTGAATTTTTTCTCCAATAGCTTCAATAACGCTTGCATCATCTGTGAAATTGTGGGAGAACGGCTGTTCGTATGCTTTTTTTAATATAGAAGCATCAAAAACTTGAGGAGTTTGTACTAATTTGTATTGAGATCGAATGACTGATAAATTATTACCTTTTTCGTCTGTTTTTCGCAAAGAATCTACCGGATCAATAACAGGAACTGCATTGCCAAATTTGTCAGCAGTGTTGAAAGTGTTTTGTATGGTTGCTTTGCTTGGAAAAGGACGCACGCCATCGTGAACAGCCACCAATGCATTGTTGGGAACTTCTTTCAAGCCGTTTTTTACAGAAAAGAAACGTTCTTTGCCTCCTTCAACTAATTTGCATGCAATCCTGAATTGGTGTTTGGAACAAAGTTCTATCCAAAGACTTAATTCCGATTTTGGCAGCACCAACACAATTTTTATTTGATTATCAAAAGAAAAAAAAGCTTCTACACTCCTCATAATTAGAGGTCTCCCTCCAACTTCAAGAAATTGTTTCGGAATATTATTTTGCATCCTCTTTCCTTTTCCTCCGGCTACAATAATTACATATCTTTCCTTTTTCATTAGATTCATTTCAATTGACAGGTATTCTTTTCTACAAAAATACTATTTTTGTAGAAAAGAATAGAAATAAAAAGGATTTCTTATTTTTTTGATACATTTGCATTGTTTACTTAAATAGAGGTGTTGTATGAAAAGATTTGCTATTTTGATTTTGTGTATACTTTCAGTTGGCATGAATTATGCCCAAACTTTGTTGCAAACTATGACAACGTCTGATAGTCCTAATGTTGGCAAGGTGACATTTAATCAAGACCCTCGTTTTGAGGCAATTATCAACGAAAATAAAACGGAAGCTGCTACAAGAACAGAATGTGTTGTTTTGAGCGGATTTAGGGTGCAGATTTATTCCGGAAATCATCCTCAAAAATCAAAAGATGCTGCCTTTCAACTGGAGAAAAATATTAAAGAAAGTTATCCTCAATACCGTCCTTACGTTTCTTTTGTTGCACCTTTCTGGAAAGTTCGTGTAGGCGATTTTTCTACCTATTATGAAGCTTTTTTATTCAGTAAAAAACTGAAAACCATCTTTCCTGACCTTGAAAGTGAAATTTATGTGGTAAAGGATCCTGCGGTAAAAATACTATATTTCTGATAAATGGAAGAAGAAAAAAGTGCAGATTTTATTACAAGCGAATTAGCGAAGCATTACAAAGCTATTATTGAATTGATTGGAGAAGATTGTCAGCGTGAGGGTTTGGTAAAAACGCCTCTTCGTATGGCGAAAAGTATTCAGTTTTTGATGCAAGGGTATGAACAAGATCCTGAAAAAATCATTAAAGAAGCTATGTTTACGGAGAACTATCGTCAAATGGTGATAGTGAAAGATATTGATTTCTATTCTATGTGTGAGCACCACATGCTCCCTTTTTTCGGACAAGCACATATTGCTTACATTCCTAACAAAAAAATAACAGGCTTGAGTAAGATAGCACGTGTTGTGGATGTATATGCTCGTCGTATGCAAGTCCAAGAAAGACTTACAACACAAATCAAAGACTGTATTCAAAACACGTTAAATCCTCTTGGAGTTATGGTGGTAATAGAAGCACAGCATATGTGTATGCAAATGAGAGGTGTGGAAAAAAGACATTCCATAACAACCACTTCCGATTTTACCGGAGTTTTTGAACAGGCTAAAACTCGCGAAGAATTTATCAGTTTGATAACGAGAAAATAACTATAAATTGGCATAAAAAAAAGGGACTTGAAAAAGTCCCTTTTTTGTCACTCTATTTTTTTTCGAAGCTCAAAGTTTTCTCCTAAATATTTTTCTCTTACCATTGGGTTATCAGCCAGTTCTTCGGCAGTTCCTTGGAATAGAATTTTACCCTCAAATAACAGATATGCTCTGTCTGTTATACTTAATGTTTCATGTACATTGTGGTCGGTGATTAGAATTCCAATATTTTTTTCTCGCAATTTTGATACGATGTTTTGAATATCCTCAACTGCGAGAGGGTCAACTCCTGCAAAAGGTTCGTCAAGCATGATGAACTTGGGCTCAATGGCCAAGCATCTTGCTATTTCGCATCGACGGCGTTCGCCACCAGATAATTGGTCTCCTAAATTTTTGCGAACTTTCTGTAGGCTAAACTCCTCTATTAGGCTTTCTAATTTTTCTTTTTGATATTCTTTGGTGAATTTTGTCATTTCCAACACAGCACGGATATTATCTTCTACACTCATCTTACGGAAAACAGAAGCCTCTTGAGCAAGGTATCCAATGCCACTTTGTGCTCTTTTGTAAACAGGATATTTTGATATGTCCGTATTGTTTAAAAAAATCTTTCCATGATTTGGTGTTATCAAACCTACTGTTATGTAAAAAGTTGTTGTCTTTCCGGCACCATTAGGCCCTAACAAACCAACTATTTCGCCTTGTGTAACATCAATAGAAACGTCGTTGACGACGGTGCGCGTTTTGTATTTTTTTACCAGATGCTCTGTGCGAAGCACCATTTTTTCGTTTTCCATAATAATTCTAAATGAATTCTTCTCCGTGTTTTAAACTAATGTCGGCTACAAATTGACGTATTTTTTGTTCATCTTCTTTTTTGCAAATCAGCAATACATTGTCTGATTCGACTACGATGTACCCTGACAAATTTTGCAAAACAGCTAATTTGTTTTTGGGTAACACAACGATATTATCGTCGCAATCGTAAAATTGAGATTTGCATTTTAATGTCACATTACTATTCTCGTCTTTTTCGGACAAATCGTACAACGAACCCCATGTACCCAAATCAGACCAGCCAAAATCGCCACAAAGCACATATACATTTTTAGCATGTTCCATTATACCATAGTCAATGGAAATGTTTGGGCAAGAAGGAAATATCTGATTAATAAATTCTTGTTCTTTTTCGGTATTAAAGTATTGTTTGCCGGTTTCGAATTTGGAAGCGATATCGGGTAGGAATTCTTCAAATGCTTCACTAATAGCAGCTACGCTCCACATAAATACACCTGAGTTCCAAAAGAATTCGCCACTTTGAACAAAAATTTTCGCCAAATCGAGGTTTGGTTTTTCGGTAAATGTTTTTACTTTTTTGAAGTCGCCGATAGCTTGATCACTTATTTGAATATAGCCGTAGCCTGTCTCCGGTCGATTGGGTTGAATCCCCAACGTAAGTAAGTTTTGAGTTTCAGCCACAAAATTCAGCCCTCTTTCAATGGCGTTAAGAAATTCTATTTCTTTCAAAATTAAATGGTCGGCAGGAGCCACTATCATACTGGCTTCCGGATTTATTGCTTTAATCCTGTTTAAAGCATAAGCAATACAAGGGGCAGTATTCCTTCTGTTGGGTTCAAGCAATATTTGAGAAGACTTGATAAGGGGTAATTGCTCCAATACCAAGTTCTTATATTTTTTATTAGTTACAATTAGTATGTTGGAAGCAGGAACTACTTTAGAAAATCTGTCAAAAGTCATTTGCAGTAGCGTGCGACCAGTGCCGAAAAAATCCAAGAATTGTTTTGGCTTTTCGTTGGTGCTGAAAGGCCAAAAACGACTTCCCACACCGCCTGCCATGATAACGCAGTAATTATTATAATTCATCGTCTATAGAGTTTAATTTTGCTCGGGCAAAGATAGGTAAAGGGTAAGAATAAAAAAATATTTTCTCAAAAAACCTATGAAGGTCTTGCGAAAATGAAAAAATTGCGTACTTTTGCCCCCACAAATGCCCAGATGGCGGAATTGGTAGACGCGCTGGTCTCAAACACCAGTGGATTCACTTCCATGCCGGTTCGATCCCGGCTCTGGGTAC
>DAIMYQ010000005.1:0-8609 GCA_036734385.1 Paludibacteraceae bacterium
TTTATCAATAAGTTGCGTTTTAACTTTGCGGTATGGACGGGACTCGAACCCGCGACCCCCTGCGTGACAGGCAGGTATTCTAACCAGCTGAACTACCACACCATCGTGTCGCTTTTGGTTTCCCAAATGCTCTGCAAAGGTATGCGATTTTTTATAATTTACAATAGCTTCTGACGTTTTTTTACTCGAAAAGGAGCATTTTTTCTTTATCCTACAACGACTACAAAATCGTCTTCCACGAAATAATGCAATAAATATTTGTTTTTCAGCGAAGTAAAAAATTCTTGCAAATAAAACCGACCGCATTGTTGTACCTCTATTTTCTCCATAAAAAAGTGTTTGGCAAAATCTAAACCCTCCTCTCCTAACTTCTTATAAGCGGTTTCTTTGGCACACCACGCAACAAGAAAATACAAATTGCTATTGCCGGCATATTCTATTTCCGTTGGACTCAGAAAACGTTCCACCACACGATTAACCCTGTCGCTTCTATATTCCACGTCTATGCCTGTTTCTCCCTCGGTACTGATACAGACAGCGGCAAACTTCTTGGTGTGCGAGAAACTGATAAAAAATGAGTTATCTGCCAAAAAGGGTTTTCCGGATGGAGCATAATCCACACCCTTGTGCTCTCCCAAAATATTATACAGTAATACCCTAACTGCCAGCCACTCTTTTTGCCTATGCTCTTTGCCTAATGAATACACATGAGCATACTCTTCCTTATTTTCAAGTAAAGAAAGTAATTCAGGCACCGTTTCATCTATTTGCCAAACGGCAAAAGAAGTAGTGGTATTTATATTTTTTTGATAGAATAAAGGCAAGTTTTTTTGTGTTTATTTCCACTTCATTGTTTCCATAATACGTACAATATCTTCTTTGATGTACGAAACCACAGGGGCAATAGAATCTTTGTTTGGTCGATTATTAAAATACAAAGCTCCTCTGAAAAAATGTTTAGTGCTATCAGTAAGTATAAATTGCACAGAAGACGCGGTATTTCCCTTTATTTCATACAAAATTCCGTACATATTAAGGTTTTTATTTTCAAATGGTTGCTGAGTTATTGCATCGGCTTTGATAGCATGCTTATACACAAAAGCACGGGAATCTTCCGAAATTTCGTAAAAATTATTGTGTATAGCTTTGTAACTGCAATAAATTTTGGCATTATACTCCGGATACACAATGTCTATCCAATAATCTCCCCCTTTGTGAGGAACAATCCTAGCTATATTTTCGGGATATTCAAATTGATAAGGAGCCTGAGTTTGACTTACAGCATATTCTTTTTTCTTTAATTCAATTCTAAAATAACCCCTCGGACGAGGTGTATAATCAGTACACCCTTCCAAAAAAACGAGCAATACAAAAAGTAAAGTAATTTGATTTTTATTCATCTTGAGCGTCTTCTTTTTTAATGGTAAGTTTTATGGTTTTAATTCGACGCTTATCTGCCGAAATAATTTCAAATACATAACGGTTATAGGTAAGAACTTCTCCATTTTGTGGTATTTCTCCTTTTATTTCTAAAATTAATCCCGCCAAGGTATCAGCCTCTCCTATTATTTTTTCAAAATCTTTCTCTTCAATAGCCTCAATTTTAAAGAAATCGTGCAACAAAATCTTAGCTTCGAAAATAAATACACTTTCTTCTATTTGAATACACATTCTTTCAGGGTCGTCATCGTACTCATCGCTAATATCCCCCACTATTTCTTCCAAAATATCTTCAAGTGTTACAATTCCTGCTGTTCCGCCAAATTCATCCACTACAATGGCTAAGTGGTTTTTGTTCTTTTGGAACTCTTCCAATAAAACATTAATACGTTTATTTTTAGGAACAAAATACGCTGCACGCACCAGCGTTTGCCAACGAAAATTATTACCTTTCTTCAGGTGCGGTAATAAATCCTTAATAAACAAAATTCCTTTGATGTTATCTATCGTTTCAGAATATACAGGTAAACGCGAATATTCCGTTTCGTTAATTAAATCAATGACATCAAAAAAGCTGGTGGTAATATCTATGCCGACAACATCGACACGGGGAACAATGATTTTTTCTGCGTCAATATCGCTAAATTTGATAATTCCCTCCAAAATATCCTTATCCTCTTTTATTTCGGAGGAAGTCAGATTAAATACCTGAGACAAGTCATTTTTGGATATGTTATGAGATGAATGCTTCTTTTCAAAAAGTTTGGCTTTGTTGGTAGGTTTGACAAAAAGCCAAGTAAACGGGTAAAACAATTTTCTCAAGCAATTCGTCAAAGGAGCTGTTTTACGAGCCACTTTTAATGGATTTTTTGAGGCATACATTTTGGGTATATATTGTCCGAAAAGTAATAAAAGAAAAGTTACCGAAGCCATTGTTACAAAAAGACCAAACCAAATTTGTTTTGAAAAATCGAACAAAGAAAAAACGAGGTAGGTGGAAAGAATGACGATAGCAATATTCACTATATTTTCAGCTATAAGGAAAGTTGCCAGCAAGTTATCGGGTGACGATTTGAGCTGCTGAACAAGTCCATCCCTTTTTGAATCACTATTGTTCAACTCATCAACTTCTCTGGTCGTAAAACCAAAAAAGGAAACCTCAGAAGCCGAAATAAAAGCCGAAAATAAAAACAAAATCACTAGCGTGAGAACAGAAATAATGATGCCGTAAGGAATCGTCAAAGAATCAAATTGTCCTACACAAAAAATAAAAGAATCCAACGTATTCAACTGTTTGTAAATTAGTTACTCAATAAAATGGGGAAACTGCAAAAGTCTCTGACAAAGGTACAAACTTTTACTTTCAAAAAAGGAATATTTACCTAGCTTTCTGCAAAGACAAACAAAAATAGAAAAGAATTTTGTATCAAAAGACGAAAGAACTGATTTTCATTTTTTAATCGAATTCCTTTCAGTAATAAAGTATGTTTGCTAAATTTGCGTCCTAATTTAAAAGGAAGAGCGATGAATATTTCGTACAATTGGCTAAAACAATACATCAATATTGATATTGCACCTGAAGAAGTTTCAAAAAAGTTGACTTCTCTTGGCTTGGAAGTTGGATCGGTAGAAACTGTGGAAACTATAAAGGGTAACCTAGAAGGTTTGGTGGTAGCAGAGGTATTGGAATGTGAGAAGCATCCTGATGCCGACCGTTTACACATTACAAAAGTGGATATAGGTAACGAAGAAAGTCCTTTGCAAATTGTGTGCGGTGCACCTAATTGTCGTAAAGGCTTAAAAGTGGTATTAGCCACGATTGGCACAAAACTATATTCGGGAGATGAAGTTTTTACCATTAAACGCTCAAAAATTCGTGGAGTGGAATCCATGGGGATGCTGTGTGCTGAAGACGAAATTGGTGTTGGAAACAGCCATGACGGAATCATTGAACTCCCCCTTGAAACAAAAACAGGAACTTTAATCAAAGACATATATCATATTGAAAATGAGACTGTTTTTGAAGTAGATATTACTCCAAACAGAATAGATGCCGCTTCTCATTTTGGTGTAGCACGCGACTTATCCGCCGTACTTTCTTTGACAGACAAAAACATTCAATTAACCAAACCCTCAGTTGAAAATTTTAAAGTGGACAATACCGACTATGTTGTTAATGTAACGGTAGATAATACAGAAAAATGCCCACGTTATTGTGGTATTACCCTGAACAACATTACAGTAAAAGAATCTCCGGAATGGTTAAAAAAACACCTTACAAGCATCGGCTTACGCCCTATCAACAATGTAGTTGATGTGACAAATTTCATTTTACATGAAATGGGACAACCTTTGCATGCTTTTGATGGTGATAAAATAGAAGGGAATCAAATACATGTGAAAACACTTCCTGAAAAAACCAAATTTACGACATTGGATGGTGTAGAAAGAACTATTTCTGCTGAAGACTTGATGATTTGTAACGCTAATGAAGGTATGTGTATGGCTGGTGTTTTTGGAGGTTTGGACTCCGGTGTAACGGAAAAAACGACCAAAGTATTTATCGAAAGTGCTTATTTTAATCCTGTTAGCATACGGAAAACAGCTCGCCGTCATGGATTAAATACCGATTCTTCTTTTCGATTTGAAAGAGGTATTGATCCTAACAACACTATTTATTCATTAAAAAGGGCTGCTTTACTCATTAAAGAAGTAGCCGGAGGCGAAATATCATCAAACATCATTGATATTTATCCGAACAAAATAGAGGATTTCAAAGTAACTGTTTCCTATGAAAAAATTTATAACCTAATTGGCAAAGAGATTGAAAAAGAAACAATTAAAGCTATTTTGAAAGGATTGGAAATCACCATTGAAAAAGAAGAAAACAATGTCTTATATCTTTCTGTTCCTGCTTACCGTGTTGACGTTCAAAGAGATGTAGACGTCATTGAGGATATTCTTCGTGTATACGGTTATAACAATATTATACCGACCAGTAGCTTAAAATCTGCTATTACCTACTCAAAACAACCGAACAGTAACAAATTACAAAACCTTATAGCTGAGCAGCTTACCGGCAGTGGATTTTATGAAATAATCAACAATTCACTCACTAAGATATCTTATTACACGCCATTAACAAAATATTCTTTGGATAAAGGAGTAAAATTGATGAATCCATTAAGTTCGGATTTAGGAGTAATGAGACAAACGTTGCTTTTTGGCGGATTGGAAAGTATTGCTTACAATCGGAATAGAAAAAATGCCAATCTTAAATTTTACGAATTCGGTAATTGCTATCACTTCAATAGTGGCAACAAGAACCCGGAAAAAATACTAGGTGCCTATTCGGAAGAATTTCATTTAGGACTCTGGATTACAGGCAACAAAAGCAAACAAAGTTGGATTGAAGGCGAAAGAAAAACTTCTTTTTTCGACTTAAAAGCATATGTGGAGAATATTTTGACTCGGTTAGGCGTACCAAATTATAATTTGGAAACCATTGACCTCGAAGATGAATTATTTGATAGTGCTCTTAAAATACAAACAAGATCGAAGGAAACGGTTGTTGTATTGGGGCTTGTTTCACAAAAACAACTTAAACAATTTGATATTGACACAGAGGTGTTTTTTGCCGATTTCAAATGGGAAACAATGTTGAAACTCCTTAACAAACAGAAAGTCAATTACAAAGAAATATCTAAATTTCAAGGAGTAAAAAGAGACTTAGCGTTGCTTTTGGATAAGGAAACTCGTTTTGATGAAATAGAACGTTTGGCTTTTGCAACCGAAAAAAAATTGCTAAAAGAAGTGTCTTTATTCGACGTTTACGAAGGAAAAAACATAGAACAAGGGAAAAAATCTTATGCCGTTAGTTTTATTATTCAGGATGAAAATAAAACACTGGAAGAGTCTCAAATAGAGAATATTATGCAGAAGCTAATCCATACTTTCGAAGAAAAATTAGGAGCTAAAATAAGACAATAACATTTTAATAACACTATATCTTTATGGGAAGAGCATTTGAATACAGAAAAGCAACCAAATTGAAACGCTGGGGCAATATGGCTCGCGTTTTCACAAAATTAGGAAAACAAATTACTATTGCAGTAAAAGAAGGCGGACCTGATCCGGATTCAAACGCTCGTTTACGTGTTCTTATTCAACAGGCAAAAAAAGAAAATATGCCCAAAGAAAATGTAGATAGAGCTATCAAAAAAGCCAGTTCGAAAGATGAAGGCGATTACAAAGAAATGATATACGAAGGATACGGACCTAACGGTATTGCTATAGTCGTAGAAACCGCCACTGATAACCCAACGAGAACAGTTGCGAACATACGTAGTTACTTTACAAGGAATGGTGGTTCGCTTGGAACGACAGGTTCTTTACAATTTTTATTCGACCATAAATGTGTGTTTAGAATTGCACCCAAAGAAGGCGTTTCTTTAGATGATTTGGAACTCGAATTGATTGACTTTGGAGTAGATGAAGTATTGGAAGACGAAGAAAACAACGTTGTTCTTTATGGTGAATTTCAATCCTACTCTGCCATTCAAAAATACCTCGAAGAAAACGGATTTGAAATTCAAAGTGCTGAATTCGAAAGAATCCCAAATGATTTGAAAACCTTGACGGAAGAACAAAAAGCTCAAGTAAACAAATTAATCGACAAAATAGAAGAAGACGAAGATGTTCAAAATGTTTATCATAACATGGATGAATAGTCTATTCTTAAAAACATTTAAATCCCAATACCCCTCATACGTATTGGGATTTTTTATTTTAAATAAGATTTTGATTTTCAACACCTTTCACCTCGTCGTTCATAAGTATCCCTACTTTTTATTTTATTATATACAAAATTTCCATACATTTGCACCTGCATTGGTTCACGTTACCTCATTCAAGAGGCTGTGATTAAAAGGGAATCAGGTGTAAACCCTGAACAGTCCCGCTGCTGTAAGCTCTTTTCAACGTGTTGGATAATACTTTTGCCACTGAGATGTTGGGTAAAATCTGCAAAATGCAGATTGCTACTAACAAATTTTTCGGGAAGGCGTTCAATACGGGAGCAAGTCAGAAGACCTGCCTTTGCGTTAAAAACTAAAAAACACGGTTCTCGAGGAAAGAACTTGGTGGGTAATGCATCAGTACACATTCAAACAACAAACTTTTGTACGTATCATTATTTTATTGCTGTTTTTTGCAGCAACGATACGGACGGCTTATTCAACAGAACAAGCCTCTACTGACACATCTAAAATTCACTACCTCAACGAAGTTGAAATTGTCCGTCAAAAACCTACTAAAGAAGTTATTGCGGCACAGAAATTAGCCGGAAATGAAATTGAAAAATTGAGTTGTCAATCGGTAGCTGATGCCATTCGATACTTTTCGGGAGTGCAAATTAAAGATTTTGGTGGCATTGGTGGACTGAAAACCATTGATATACGCAGTATGGGAACTAACCAAATGGGTGTATTTTATGATGGAATTCAACTGGGCAATGCCCAAAACGGGCAAGTAGATTTAGGTCGTTTTTCGCTTGATAATATGGAATCTATCAATCTTTACAACGGACAAAAAAGTTCTATATTACAATCGGCAAAAGATTATGGCTCTGCCGGAAGTATTTACTTGGAGACAAAAAAACCCGATTTTCCTGATCAAGAAAAATATAATCTGTCAGCAACATTCAAAACAGGTTCTTTCGGATTAATAAACCCATCCATTTTATTTCAGCACCAGCTGAACAAGAATATAAACACATCATTAAGTGCTGAATACACTGATGCAAATGGAAAATATAAATTTAGACACCGCAAGGTAAACGCTGATGGAACAACAGCTTATGACACAGTTGCGATTCGGGAAAATGCAGATATTGAAGCGTTAAGAACAGAAGCTGCAATATTCGGAAACATCCGGAATGGTGAATGGAAAGCTATGTTGTATAATTATGCCTCAGAAAGAGGTTTACCAGGCTATGTGGCACGTAATTTATACGAACATGAACAACGCCAATGGGACAACAATTTTTTCTTGCAGACATCGGTAAAAAAGGAAATCGGTCGTTATTCGTTTTTAGCAAATGGTAAATATGCCAATGATTATACCCACTATTTAAATGCCGACACTACCTTGCAATACGTTAATAACCATTACCACCAACAGGAAATTTACGTTTCAGCTGCCAATGCATACTCTATTTTCAGTTGGTGGGAAATGGCTCTTTCGGGAGATTTTCAATGGAATACCCTTGACGCTGATTTAAATGATTTTGCCTATCCATCACGTTATACCGAGTTAGTTGCTCTAGCTTCCAATTTCAAATTTCCGCATTTAAAAATACAATCGAGTACTTTGGGCAGTTTCATCCAAGAAGAAACTCAACAAGGACAAGCTTCGAATCCAACAAATATTATAACTCCTGCAATTATTATTTCTGTGCGACCTTGGCTGAATTATCCATTTGACATTCAGGCTTTTTACAAAAAAATATTCCGAATGCCTACCTTTAACGATTTATATTATACGGTAATTGGAAACTCTTTGCTAAAACCGGAATATGTTACCCAATACAATATCGGAATTTCTCACTTGTGTTATAGACCGAAAAATATTTTGAGATCGCTCGATGTACAAATCAACACTTATTTTAACAAAGTAAAAGATAAAATTATAGCTGTTCCAACCGCTAACCCTTTCCGTTGGCAAATGACAAATCTAGGTATTGTCCAAATTATTGGAACCGATGTTTCGGTCAAAAGTGCGTTTGTTTTGAGTAAAACCTGGCAAGCTTCTTTGAGACTTTGTTATACTTTTCAAAAAGCACAAGATTTTACAGACCCTTCGGAGGATTATTATGGTGACCAAATACCCTATATTCCTGTACACAGCGGATCTGCTATTGCTAATGCTTCATATAAGACGTGGAACTTCAATTACAGTTTTATTTATACAGGTGAACGTTATAATGCAAGTGCTAATATTTCAGAAAATTACGTTCAACCATGGTACACACATGATGTATCCTTATCGAAAGATTTTGTTTGGCAAAAAATAAAGTTTACCGCCTCGACAGAAGTAAACAACTTACTGAATCAGCAATATGATGTAGTACTTAATTACCCAATGCCGGGAAGAAATTTTAAACTGATATT
>DAIMYQ010000005.1:8709-16660 GCA_036734385.1 Paludibacteraceae bacterium
GGAGATGTCGGCAATGATTTGGCCATATACGGCAATAAATTATATGCAGTTATCAATTGTTCCAATTTTGTTGAAGTTATGGATGCCAAAACAGCCAAGCATATAGGCTCTATCGAAATTCCGAATTGTCGTTACATAACTTTTTATAATGGGAAAGCATATGTTAGTTCATATGCAGGACCAGTACAAGTAGGATCAAATAATGATCAAATAGGATATGTTGCTGAAATAGATACAGCCACATTACAAATAACCCGCACTGTAACAGTCGGTTATCAACCAGAAGAAATAGCAGTCGTAAATAAAAAATTGTATGTTGCCAATTCAGGAGGATACCGTGTACCTAATTACGACAGTACCATCTCTGTTATTGACCTAAGTACTTTTACCGAAATTAAGAAAATTGATGTTGCTATCAATTTGCATCGATTGAAGGCTGATAAATACGGAGATTTGTATGTAACAAGCCGAGGTGATTATTATGATGTACCATCCAACTTGTACGTAATTGATACAGAAAATGACTGTATAAAAAAAAATCTTAATATAGCAGCCAGTAATATAGCTATAGCAGGAGACTCCGCCTATATTTATAGTACAGCATGGAGTTCTATATCAAATAAAAATGTTGTTTCATTTGGGATTATAAATGTGAAAACAGAAGAAATTATTACTCGAAATTTCATTAGCGATGGAACCGATGCGGAGATAGAAGTTCCATACGGAATAGCAGTTAATCCTATCACCAAGGAAATTTTCGTAACAGATGCAAAAAGTTATGTCATTCCGGGAACTCTATTTTGTTTTAATTCTAATGGCACACTAAAATGGTCTGTGACTACTGGTGATGTACCTGCTCAATTTGCTTTCTTATGGAAATAAACAGTGTAATAAACGAATCATGAAAAAACGAATACCTCTTTTTCTATTATTAAATCTGCTTTGGGGGGTTTCAACAAATGGAAATGCTGAAAATTCTGCCTACGTATCTAAAGTTTTTGATTTTGTTCCTGCACCGGGACAATTTATAAACCAATTACCTGCACATGAGACAAATGACGATTCTGCTGCAATAATAAAAAAAGTAGAAAACTACATTGTTGGCGGGCAGAACGGTTTAGTTTCACTGGGCAGCTATGGAGGATATGTTGTGGTTGGATTTGACCACACTATTGTCAACGTTTCGGGGGAATATGACTTTAAAGTATACGGAAATGCTTTTTATTCATCAAATACTGCAACCAAAGTTGGAGGAAACAGTGAACCCGGTATCGTAATGGTTTCTTACGATTCTAATAAAAACAATTTGCCCGATGATGAATGGTACGAATTAGCCGGGAGCGAATATACCAAAAAAACCACTATCAAAAATTATGAAATAACCTATTATAAACCGAGTACTGAAACAGAAAGCCAAACAGGTGCACTTGCCGATTATATTTATTGGAAAGACAATATGGGATCTGATGGTTATGTTTCTAAAAACGCTTTTCATCAGCAAAGTTATTATCCGCAATGGATTAAGTCAGATTCTCTAGTTTTTAAAGGAATCCTTTTACCTGATAATGGAGTGAATGAAAGTAGCACTGGTAACAGTTATTTTCTCTATGCGTATGATTGGGGTTACGCAGATAATCATCCCAATACAAGTGACTTATCTAACTTTAAAATAGAATGGGCTGTTGACAAAGATGGCAATTCCGTTTCTCTACCCGGAATTGATTTTATCAAGATTTATACCGGTGTATTACAAAATGACGGATGGTTAGGTGAATGTTCAACAGAAGTGGGAACAGTAATGGATTTACATCCGAATGCAACTTTTTCAGGCATTGAATCGACACAAATAAACGGCTTATATATTCAAAATCCTTTCCAAGAAACTCTTTCTATATCGACACCGGAAAACATCGAAATTACCTTTTATAACCTATCCGGAAAACAAATAAAAACAGTGCAAATAGCAACTGGCAATACTCTACTGCCATTAAATGACCTTTTGAAAGGCATTTACATTGCAAAAATCAGTTCAAAAACAGATGTATCTGTTCAAAAAATCATAAAAACTTATTAATCAATTCATTATAAATAAAATAAAACCATGAAAAAACTTTTACTTACTTTAGGAATGATAGCTACCTTAGCTATTAGTACAAACGCAGGGAACATTGTATTGAATTTAACACAACCCACTACCCCTGAGTCTTTTAGCTACAATGCAACAAAAGGTTACTGGACAGAAACTTACAATGATGCAGACTATACATGGATCGAATCACAAGTATTCAAAATATCACACCTTATTGGGGGTGCTGGTTCATCATATAGTGGAAGTTATTGGGATGGATTTACTGTTGGTACAAATGGAGATATTACCAATTACGAAAATGCTTCCAATTGGATAGTGAACCAATGGGGATGTATGGCCGGTGGTGGAATTGCCACTGATGAAAATGGTGAAATTCAGAAGGATATCAACGGAAATATCATTACAACGTCAAACAAACCCTACTTGATAGCAAACTGGGGATATTATACGGAAAATAGTCAACACAGTAATATCATAAAATTTGTTGGAAACAAAAGTTACAAAGCCATTGGAGTATATATTTGCAGCCATCCTTGGCCTTATTACGGTAATTTATATGGTGATGGATATGCTCGTGCCCTTAATCAAGAGGGCGACTATTTTAAAGTAATAGCTCACGGTCTTGATGCAAATGCCTCAGAAACAGGAAGTGTTGATTTTGTCTTGGCAGAATATAAAGAGGGTGTACTCACTCAAAATAACACATGGAAATGGATGGATTTAAGTTCTTTAGGTACTGTTGCCAGCATTTACTTTACCGTCGAAACAACAGATACAGGCACGTACGGTCCAAATGCGGCCATGTATTTTTGCATGGACAAATTAACCGTCAATGAAACTGAAACACAGATTACTGAAACAACTGAATTGGGAGTATATCGTATAAAAAACACCCTTTACAATCTTCCTATTGGAGCATCTATTGAAGTTTATACAATAAGTGGTCAAGTTATTTTCAAGGGAAAAGCAACTAACAACACACTCGTTTTACCTGAAGCAAACAATTCTTTCTTCATAACCAAGGTTAGCTCTGAAGAAGGCATTCAAATAATTAAGTAATCAAAATTCAAGATAAAAAAATCCGAAAAACAGTCATTAGACTTGTTTCTCGGATTTTTTATTTTACGATATTTTCAATTAAGCAAAAATTTCTTTTTTGGCCGACAATAGCGTATTTTTCATTAAAGAAACTATTGTCATAGGACCTACTCCTCCAGGAACAGGTGTAATAAAAGAACACTTCGGAGCGACTTCTGCAAAAAGGACATCGCCTGTTAATTTAAATCCCGATTTTGTTTTATCCGAGGGCACTCTTGTTGTTCCAACATCAACTACGACAGCACCATCTTTTACCATATTACCTTTAAGAAACTCAGGTTGTCCCAAAGCTGCAATAATAATATCAGCTTTCAAGCATTGTTCTTGCAAATCTTTTGAATAACTATGACAAATAGTCACCGTAGCATTACCGGGATAAGCCTTTTGCATCATCAAACCGGCGACAGGTTTTCCTACAATATTACTTCTTCCCAACACTACACAATGTTTACCCGAGGTTTCAATGGAATAGCGTTTTAGCAATTCTAGAATACCTGCAGGAGTAGCAGAAACAAAAGATGGCAAACCGATAGAGGTTCGACCAACATTGATTGGATGAAATCCATCGACATCTTTTTTATAGTCAATAGCTTCAATAATTTTTTGTTCTGAAATATGTTTTGGCAAAGGCAATTGAACGATAAGACCATCAATATCAGTATCTTGGTTCATTTCTTTGATTTTTTCCAACAACTCAGCCTCTGTTACATCACTTTCATAACGAACAAGCGTTGAAGTAAATCCACATTGTTCACAAGCTTTTACTTTGTTCGCCACATAGGTTTCACTTCCTCCATCATGACCTACTAAAATAGCTGCCAAATGAGGTGTTTTTCCACCCTTACTTTTTAGTTGAATTACTTCTTGTGCTATTTCTTGTTTAATTTTATCGGCAATAGCCTTTCCATCTATTAATTGCATCTGTTTTCTTTTTTATATTATCTTCTCGGCAATTTATTTCCGTTAGCTTGAACCATACGCATCATTTTTCGGATACCCTCAAACTGTTTCAGTAACTTGTTAACTTCCTGAATAGAAGTTCCACTGCCACTTGCCAAACGTTGTTTTCTAGAACCGTTCAATGCTTGTGGATTTTCCCTTTCGTAGGGAGTCATTGATTGAATAATGGCTTCAATACTTTTAAAAGCATCTTCTTTAATATCAACATCTTTCATTGCTTTTCCGACACCTGGAATCATAGCCGCCAAATCTTTCAAATTACCCATCTTCTTGATTTGTTTTATCTGACCCATAAAATCATTAAAGTCAAACTGATTTTTAGCAATTTTTTTGGCTACCCTTCTTGCTTCCTCCTCATCATATTGTTCTTGTGCACGTTCAACCAGCGAAACAATATCTCCCATTCCCAAAATACGGTCAGCCATACGTTCAGGATGAAAATAATCAATGGCATCCATTTTTTCACCCGTACCGACAAATTTAACCGGTTTGTTGACTACCGAACGAATAGAGAGAGCAGCACCACCACGCGTATCACCATCCAATTTAGTAAGTACAACACCCGTGAAATCCAAACGGTCATTAAATTCTTTAGCCGTATTTACAGCATCCTGACCAGTCATGGAATCAACTACAAACAAAATTTCTTGGGGATTAATAGCCGATTTAATGGCAGCTATTTCGTTCATCATTTGTTCATCTACGGCTAAACGACCCGCAGTATCTATAATTAACAAATCATGTCCATTAGCTTTGGCAAACTTGATAGCATTTTGTGCTATTTGTATTGGATTTTTATTCTCAATTTCGCTATAAACAGCTACTCCTATTTGTTCTCCAAGTACCCTTAACTGTTCAATAGCTGCAGGACGATATACATCACAAGCTGCCAAAAGAGGGTTTTTACCTTTTTTGGATTTCAGCATCTTAGCCAATTTTGCCGAGAAAGTTGTCTTACCTGAACCCTGTAAACCCGACATCAAAATAACAGCAGGAGAACCCTTGGTTTCTATATCGACAGAGGTTCCACCCATTAAAAGAGCCAACTCGTCTCTAACGACCTTCACCATCAATTCATTTGGCTTAATAGCAGTCAACACATTCATTCCCATCGCCTTTTCTTTTACTTGTTCAGTAAAATTTTTAGCTGTTTTATAGTTGACATCGGCATCAAGAAGTGCCTTACGAACATCTTTGAGGGTTTCAGCTACATTAATTTCTGTAATTTTACCCTGCCCTTTTAAAATTTTAAAAGATCTCTCGAGGCGTTCACTTAAATTTTCAAACATATCGTATCGTTTATATAAGAAATGTATTTTTCTGTTTTAGAGGGCAAAAATAATCAAAAATATCAACCTGAAAAAATGAAACATACATTTAAGAAGAATTTTTGGGAAAGTCCCGTTTCTGTATTTACATAAATTTAGTACAAATCTAAAGCCACAAATAGGAACCGTTTTAGCCTATTTATTTCCAATATTTGACTATATTTGCAACTTCTAAAATTAGTATTGGATGAAGAATATTCGCAATTTTTGTATTATTGCCCATATTGACCATGGTAAAAGCACACTAGCCGACAGATTGCTGGAAGAAACAAGAACAGTAATTGGTAAAGATATGCAAGCACAAGTGCTTGACAACATGGATTTGGAAAGAGAACGTGGCATCACCATAAAAAGTCATGCCATCCAAATGGATTATTTGCACGACGGTCAAAAATATACGCTCAACCTTATAGACACCCCCGGACACGTCGATTTCTCTTATGAGGTATCACGCTCCATTGCCGCCTGTGAAGGGGCCTTGCTCATTGTAGATGCTACACAAGGTATTCAAGCTCAAACTATTTCGAATCTATACATGGCCATTGAAAATGATTTGGAAATTATTCCAGTCATGAATAAAATGGATATGGACAGTGCTATGCCGGACGAAGTAGCAGACCAAATAGTTGAACTTTTGGGTTGCAAACACGAAGAAATAATCAAAGCTAGTGGAAAGACAGGGCTTGGCGTACCTGAGATTTTAGAAGCTATTGTAAAACGAATAAAACCTCCAAAAGGAAACCCCGAAGCGCCATTGCAATGTCTTATTTTCGACTCTGTATTTAATTCTTTCAGGGGAATTATTACGTACATGAAGATTGTGAATGGAAGCATCAAAAAAGGTGATTTTGTGAAATTTGTAAATACCGAAAAAGAATACTATGCTGACGAAATAGGAGTTCTACGTTTAGATATGGAACCTCGCAACGAATTATCTTGTGGAGACGTAGGTTACATTATTTCAGGAATTAAAGTTTCTAAGGAAGTAAAAGTCGGAGACACAATTACACACGTAAAAGCACCATGCGAAAAAGCTATTGAAGGCTTTGAAGAAGTAAAGCCAATGGTTTTTGCAGGTGTTTACCCTATTGATTCGGAAGATTTTGAAGATTTACGTTCTTCGTTGGAGAAGTTACAACTGAACGATGCATCATTAACGTTTGAACCTGAATCGTCTGCTGCTTTGGGATTTGGATTTCGTTGTGGATTTTTGGGTATGCTCCACATGGAAATCGTACAAGAACGCCTCGACCGTGAATTTGATATGGATGTGATAACAACAATACCTAATGTTCAATATCACATTTATACACGTAAAAATGATATGTTGGAAGTACATAATCCTTCCGGAATGCCCGATATTACTCTTATTGACAGAATTGAAGAACCTTACATTCGGGCATCAATCATTACCAAAACAGATTTTATAGGTCCAATCATGAAACTTTGTTTAGATAAACGAGGTGAACTGATTAAACAGGAATACATTTCATCGAACAGGATAGAACTTATCTACGACATGCCAATGGGAGAAATTGTTTTCGATTTTTATGATAAATTGAAATCTATCTCGAAAGGTTATGCTTCATTTGACTATCACATGAATGGTTTCCACCCTTCCAAATTGGTAAAATTGGACATTTTACTTAATGGTGAATCAGTAGATGCTCTTTCTTCTCTGACACATTTTGATAATGCCGTTACTATAGGTCGGAAAATGTGTGAAAAACTGAGAGAACTGATACCAAGACAACAATTTGACATTGCTATACAGGCAGCTATCGGATCAAAAATCATTGCCAGAGAAACCATCAAAGCAGTAAGAAAAGACGTAACAGCCAAATGTTACGGAGGTGATATTTCTCGAAAACGAAAATTGCTGGAAAAGCAGAAAAAAGGTAAAAAAAGAATGAAACAAATAGGCTCTGTAGAAGTTCCTCAGAAAGCTTTTATGGAAGTTCTGAAATTGGATTAATACGACAATTATGAAAGAAACGATGTTTAATATACCCTTATGGGCATCAATTCCTTTTGTGATTATGCTGTTAGCTATCGCAATCGGTCCACTCGTGGCTGAACATTGGTGGGAGAAAAATAAAAACAAACTTATTGTTTCACTTGTGTTAGGAATACCAACTGCCATATATCTAATAATAAACGGAATGGGTGAACACGTAACACATACCCTTCTGTTTGACTACATACCTTTTATTATCTTATTGTTGACATTATTTGTAATTACAGGAGGTATTCATATTTCCGGAGATATTAAAGCTAAACCCTCCATAAACACAGCATTTCTGGGAATTGGTTACGTATTGGCTTCAATCATGGGAACAACAGGGGCTGCTATGTTGCTCATTCGCCCAGTTATTCGTACCAATTCACAACGTAAATATACAACGCATACTATTCTTTTCTTTATTGCTGCAGTAGCTAACTGTGGCGGTTTATTAACACCACTTGGTGACCCACC
>DAIMYQ010000005.1:16760-50673 GCA_036734385.1 Paludibacteraceae bacterium
TTTGGCTGAAATTCTTACGAGAATATGTACTGATTGCTCTTGTAGCGTTGTCGCTCTTTCTCACGAAAAAAGAAATACGTAAAAAAAATATTTTTACTTGGGGACCGATCATAGAAGTTGGATATCTTTTCCTCGGTATCTTTATAACAATGACTCCAACACTAATTTATCTTACAGAAAATGCTGCCAGTCTTGGCGTAAAAGCACCGTGGCAATTTTATTATTCTACGGGAATGCTTAGTTCATTTTTGGACAATACCCCTACTGCCGTTGCTTTTTATAATTTGGCACTAGGATTAGTGCAAAGCGGTTTGCCGGATTTTCTTGCCAATAGCCCCATGGTTGGAGGAGTTCCTGAAATTTTATTGAAAGCCATTTGTACGGGTGCAGTATTTTTTGGTTCTATGACCTATATTGGTAATGGTCCCAATTTTATGGTAAAATCAATTGCCGAAGAAAATAAAATTAAAATGCCTAGTTTCTTCGGTTATATGACCAAATTTTCACTAATTGTTTTACTACCAATTTTCATTCTAACACAAATACTTTTTATTTAAACATAGTCAAACACAATAGAAAAAATATCTATTGTATTCGTGCTTATCAAAGACACATTTTTTAGAAACTCATTCAATAAAAAAATTATGATAGAACTTAATTTACTTACAGCCATTTCTCCTATCGATGGAAGATATCGTACTAAAGTGGACTCTTTGGCTAATTATTTTTCGGAATATGCCTTAATCCGTTACCGCGTTTTGGTGGAAATAGAATATTTTATCGCCCTTTGTGAAATACCTCTGGAACAACTAAAACCAATTGACAATAGTATTTTTCCTAAACTTCGTAACGTATATGAAAAGTTTTCACTGGAAGATGCTCAAAAGGTAAAAGACACAGAACGTATAACTAACCACGACGTAAAAGCTGTTGAGTATTTTATCAAAGATAAATTTGACGAACTCGGATTAAATAAATACAAGGAATTTATTCATTTCGGACTTACTTCGCAAGATATAAATAATACAGCCATCCCTCTTTCTATTAAAAAATGTTTGGATGAAATATATTATCCCGAATTAGAAAAATTAATAACTGAAATAAGTAAGTTGGCAAAAAATTGGGAAAATATTCCAATGTTAGCAAAAACACACGGACAACCTGCTTCTCCTACCCGATTGGGAAAAGAAATTATGGTATTTGTAAGCAGATTGGAACAGCAACTTAATCTACTTAAAGCGGTACCCATTTCAGCCAAGCTAGGAGGTGCAACGGGTAATTTCAATGCTCACCATGTAGCTTACCCTTTAATAGACTGGAAAATGTTCGGCAACAATTTTGTTGTCAAACACCTTGGTTTGCAAAGAGAACAATGGACAACCCAAATTTCTAACTACGATAATTTGGCTGCTCTTATGGATAGTATGAAACGTATTAATACTATTATGATTGATATGAACAGAGATTTCTGGACATACATTTCTATGGAATATTTCAAACAACGTATTAAGGCAGGCGAAGTCGGTTCCTCTGCCATGCCTCATAAGGTAAATCCTATTGATTTTGAAAATGCAGAGGGTAATTTAGGTATTGCAAATGCCATTTTTGAACACTTGGCAACAAAATTACCGGTTTCCCGTTTACAACGAGATTTAACGGACTCAACTGTCATTCGTAATGTGGGAGTACCCTTTGCTCACAGCCTAATAGCCATTCAAAGTTCTCTGAAAGGAATCGGTAAATTGATTTTAAATGAACAAGTTATAAATAGAGATTTGGAAAATTGTTGGAATGTTGTCGCTGAAGGCATACAAACAATTTTACGCCGTGAAAATTATCCAAAACCTTACGAAACATTAAAAGAACTTACAAGAACAAACAATATTGTCAACGAACATTCTATTCATGAGTTCATTGAAACTTTACATGTAAGCGAAACGGTAAAAAAAGAATTAAGAGCCATTACGCCTCAAAATTATACCGGAATTTAATTCTTTTTATAAACTAATCACTATTAAGTCCATTTTTGTAATATGAAAAAATTCTTCGTCCTATTAAAACGTTTCATTCCTCCTTACAAAAAGTATGTGGTTCTGAATCTTTTATTTAACTTACTAACGACAGCTTTCAGTTTATTTTCATTTGCACTTATTATTCCAATCTTGGAAATTTTGTTCAAAACAAACCCTGAAGTATATGTGCTTAAAAGCACAGCAGGTGTACCTCTTAACGGACTATTAAACGTTTGGAAAAACAATATGTACTATTACATCTCGGATTTCATTCAACAAAATGGATCACTTACAATATTACTCATTCTATCTGCTTTTCTTATCTTAATGACTTTCTTAAAAGTAGCGACGGCTTATCTTAGTAGCTATTTTATGATACATATTCGCATGGGTGTATTAAGAGACTTACGAAATATGATTTTCAAGAAAATAATCAATTTGCCTATCGGTTTTTTTAATGAAGAAAGAAAGGGTGATATTATGTCTCGTATGACAATGGACGTTAATGAGGTTGAAGTTTCCATCATGAGTTCTTTAGACCTAATATTCAAGAATCCTTTAATGATCTTGATTTACCTTATCGTAATGTTTACTATAAGTTGGGAATTAACAACCTTTGTGCTTGTGCTTTTACCAATAAGCGGCTTTTTTATTGGACAAGTCGGAAAATCATTAAAGAAAAAATCATTCGAAGGCTCCATACTAACGGGTGAATTGACTTCTCAAATAGAAGAATCTTTAGGTGGATTACGTGTCATAAAAGCGTTCAATGCAGAGAAAAAAATCATATCTCGTTTTGAAATACTAAACGAAAAAATCAGAAAAACATTAAATAAAATTAATAGCCGATATCTTATGGCTCATCCCATGAGCGAGCTCATGGGTACCGCAATCATAGCCATCGTGTTATGTTATGGAGGTAATCTTATTTTAACGGATAATGCTAATGCCCTCAATGCTTCGGTATTTATCTATTATATCGTTATTTTTTATAGCATAATCAATCCAGTCAAAGAACTATCAAAAGCAGCCTATGGCGTGCAAAAAGGTATGGCTTCTTTAGACAGAATTGACAAAATATTAAAGACAGAAAATCCACTTACCTCAAAAAAAGATGCAGAAGTTATCAACTCTTTTAATGATAAAATAGAATATAAAAACGTTAGTTTCAAATACAAAAATAATTGGGTTCTGAAAGATATCAACCTGACTGTAAAAAAAGGTAAAACCATCGCATTGGTCGGTCAATCAGGTTCAGGAAAATCAACTCTGGTAGATTTACTGCCACGTTACTGGGATGTAATAAAAGGTGAAATATTAATTGATAACAAAGATATCCGTAATATTAGTATGCACAGTTTACGTGGACTAATGGGTAACGTAAATCAGGAAGCTATTTTGTTTAATGACACATTCTATAACAATATTGCTTTTGGAGTTGAAAATACGACACTGGAAGATGTGATTGCCGCTGCAAAAATTGCAAACGCTCATGACTTTATTTCTGCAACAGAAAATGGTTATGAAACAAACATCGGAGATAGAGGAAGTAAACTTTCCGGCGGACAAAGACAACGTGTAAGCATTGCTAGAGCTATATTAAAAAACCCTCCTATATTGATTTTGGATGAAGCCACATCTGCCCTTGACACAGAATCAGAAAAACTGGTTCAGGAGGCATTAGAGAATTTAATGAAGAACAGGACAACCATCGTTATTGCTCACCGTCTTTCTACTATAAAAAATGCAGATGAAATTTGTGTTCTAATGGAAGGTCAAATAATTGAAAGAGGAAATCACGAGGAATTGTTGAAATTAAACGGCGTTTACAAAAAATTACAGGAAACGCAGGCTTTGTAGTTATTTACAAACCTCTATCAACTCTTTTATAAAGTTTACGTTGCTCTCAAGGGCGTTGCCCACGACAACCATATCCGCCCCAGCAGAAAAAGCATTTTCAACATCTTTTTTGGTCTTCAAACCACCTCCCACTATCAATGGAATAGAAATACTATTTTTTACAGCTCGTATCATATCCATTGGTACGGGTCTTTTAGCACCGCTTCCCCCTTCCAAATAGATTAGCTTATTACCCATATATTGACCAGCTAGAGCTGTTGATACGGCAATTTCTATGTCTTTACGGGAAATCGGTTGCGTATGACTGGCACGTTCTACCGCAGTTATTTCTCCACTTTCAATAAGCAAATAAGCAGTAGGAACAACTTCAATGGCGGATTTTTTTATATTTAAGGCAGCCTTTACATGCTGACCAATCAAATAATCGGCATTACGACCGGATAATAAAGAAAGAAACAGCAAGGCATCTGCCTGAGGAGAAAATTGAGCAGCATTACCCGGAAACAAAACGATAGGAATATTCAACGAAGCTTTTAACTGCTTTATGCAATCATCCAACGATTTATAAACAAAACTGCCACCAACAAAAATATAATCAGGTGTATATTGCTGCAACAAAGCAATAAACCCTGACAAACTCTCTTGCGATTGTTTATCAGGGTCAATAAGTATTGCAAGTTGTTTTCTTTCAGCAGTTTTATTTTCAATAACCGTTTCGTAAAACACAGCTTATTATTTTTTGATACGTCTTAATACCATTGCAGTACGAGAAGGAAGATATAATTTAATCCATTCTTTTTCTTCTCCCTTTACATTGGTTGGCATAGTAAAATGATGAATACTGTCATCCGACAGACCAAAACCGCCAAACTCTTTGGCATCTGTATTTAAAATAACCTCATATTCTCCTTTTTCAACCAACATTCCATAATCAGTAAAAGAGTTATATGGGTGAAAATTAAAAACAAACAGCAAATCATCACCTCTACCATAGGAAACCACTTGGTCTCCGGAATTGTCCCAATACTTGTAAATGGTGGATTCTTGAAACTTCTTTTTAGAAGAAATCACATCAAGCATATTTTTATCAAAAAGAGCTAATCCTTGGTACAAATAGTTAGGGTTATCGACTAAACTCCACTGGCGACGTGCATATTTATATGACCAACCGTTTCCTTGTCTTGGAAAATCAATCCATTCCGGATGTCCAAACTCATTTCCCATAAAATTTAAATAACCTCCGTTTATAGTACTTGCTGTAAATAAACGAATCATTTTATGTAATGCAATTCCCCTATCAACAATATAAGTAGTATCACCCTTTTGCATATGCCAATACATATCGGCATCTATCAATCTGAATATAATTGTTTTATCTCCCACTAAAGCTTGATCATGACTCTCAGCATAACTAATTGTTTTTTCGCTGAACCTGCGGTTGGTTAGTTCCCAAAACAAATGACCCGGTTTCCAATTTTCGTCGGTATATTCCTTTATATATTTAATCCACAAATCAGGAATTCCCATTGCCATACGATAATCAAACCCAATACCTCCATCCTCAAATCTATTGGCTAAACCAGGCATCCCACTCACTTCTTCGGCTATAGAAATTGCATTGGGATTGATTTCATGAATAAGTTTGTTTGCCAAAGTTAAGTAACAAATGGCATCACCATCCTGATTCATATTGTAATAATCAGCATACCCACTAAAAGATTCACCCAATCCGTGACTGAGGTATAACATAGATGTTACACCATCAAAACGGAATCCGTCAAATTTATACTCTTCCATCCAAAATTTACAATTGGACAATAAAAAGTGTAACACTTCATTTTTACCATAGTTAAAACATAAAGAATCCCAAGCCGGATGCTCACGACGAGGCCCATCATGAAAATATTGATAACCTGTGCCATCGAAACGCGCCAAACCTTCTACTTCATTTTTTACCGCATGAGAATGAACAATATCCATGATAACCGCTATTCCCATTTTATGTGCGGCATCAATTAACTCCTTAAGTTCTTCGGGAGTTCCAAAACGAGAAGAAGCTGAAAAAAAGCTGGAAACATGATAACCAAAAGATCCGTAGTAAGGATGCTCCTGTATCGCCATAATCTGAATACAATTATAACCTGCTTTCTTTATACGAGGCAAAACATTCATTCTGAATTCAGTGTAAGAACCAACCTTTTCTTCTTCAGTTGCCATTCCTATATGACACTCGTAAATTAACAAAGGGTCAACACTGGGAACAAAATGTTCTATTTCAAATTTATACTTTTTTACCGGATTCCAAACCTGTGCACTGAAAATCTTGGTATACTCATCCTGTACGACTCTACGCACCCAAGCAGGAATACGTTCTCCACACCCGCCATTCCAACAAACAAACAACTTGTAAAGTTGTTCATGTTTAATAGCATCTTCGGTGAAAACTCCCTCCCAAATACCATTGGGTAATGACTTCAACCTATATTCTTCTTTGGGCCGCCAATTATTAAAATCACCTATTAAGAAAACTTCTGTAGCATTTGGAGCCCATTCTCTAATTACCCAACCTTCAGAAACTTTATGCAACCCGAAATACAAATAGCCCGAAGCAAAATCAGACAATGTTTGTGTTCCTTGAGTAATTACTTGCTCTTTATATAAAGCATATTCGTATCTTCCTTCAATGGCATTTTCGTAGGGCTGTAGCCATGGATCATTTTGTACAATTTTTAATTTTCCCATGAAAAATTATAGTTTTTGTCTTTCTCGGTAAAAATATCCTAACAAAGATAGCTGATTTAACTAGAACAGCAACAAGTAAAACATTTTTTTTACCATTTCTTAATGCATTACGTTCTTAAAAATTACAGCTACCCCTTTCGATTGTGGTTTAAGCAGCCCTCTAGCATTATATCTCTAAATTAGCTTTAAATAAAAAAGCGTCCAAATAGACGCTTTCAAATAATTATTGATTTTGATGTTCATACCGCAACAAATCGTTGATTGTTTTTACCGGATTGAATGTTTTTACCGGAACTTCTATGAAAATCGTATTCCAATTAGCCATTCCACCATTCCACAATCCGGGAAAATCAAGCCTGCGAACCTCTACTCCATTAATTATCTTTTTAGACAACATACAAGCTTTTTTATCTACATATTTTGTCAAATCAAATTTTTTGCCCTTATAATCAACCAAGGAACAGACAATATCTACAGGATTGAAGTGTGTGGCTTTATCAAATAAAGCCAAATTTTCAGAGCTATTATTCACTTGATAGAACTCTACAATTTGGAGGGAAACGGTTCCATCTTCGTTTTTTACCCAAAAAGGCTCACCTCCGTGTTCTTCTTCCTTTTTTACCATACCACAAACACGCAATGGACGGTTTAATTTTTGTTTTAGGTAAACAAGTTGTTCTTCTCGTTCTAATTTCAGAATATTAGGGTGTTTTACATTGAGGTCATTTTCGACAAAATTGACTATTTCAATCAGTTTATCACTTGCCAAATCGCCTTTATCAATCAATTTGATATATTTAGTGATTTTCTTTTGTGTATCGATTAAAATTCCTCCAAGCATCTTTTTATAGTGTGAGGTCATTTTCTTCATAGCATCAGGAACAACATTGTCTATATTTTTGATAAATACAATATCTGCTTGTATGCCATTCAAATTATCTATCAAAGCACCATGACCGGAAGTACGAAAAACGACTTTACCATTCTCATCGCGATATAACTCGTTATTTTCTGTAAGCATTACGGTATCGGTAGAAGTTTTTTGATTAGAAAGAATTACTTCAAAATCAACACCTAATTTTTTCTCAATCGGCTCTTTAAATTCTCGGATATAATCTTCAATAATTTCCTTATGCTCTTGATTAACAGTAAAATGAACATTAACAGCCCCTTTTTTCAGTCCCGAAACCATGGCACTTTCCACTAAATTTTCTTGTATAGGAGTTCGCGTATTTTCAAATGAATTGTAGTACCTTGCTAATTTCTTAGGTAAGTATTTACGAATAGCAGCAAACTTCTTCGATTTGTCAGTATGAAATTTGAACAGAGCATTAGGAAGACTACTATAATTTGCTCCTTTATCGGTAAGCATATACTCCAGTATCAGCTTATATTGCTTCTCTTCTATAAGATCTTGAATATCCTTTTTTTCCTTTTCTACACAAATAAGATTCAGTTCACCATAAAAAGCAAAACTAGAAAGGTGTTTAAAAAAGTTTTTTTCACAATTTGTTTGAGGTTCAGAGTAATCGGCATCCCAAAAATTATATAAACTCCTAAACAAACGACTCGCCGTTCCCGACGCAGGGATGAAATGGACTACTTGCTTTCCTTTTTCTAAAAAAGAATTCCACAAAGAAACATACGACTCTTCTTCCTTTTCTTCAAGAACAGAAATACCATCATCAAGAGTAGCAATTCGTTGAATATCAATAACAGAAACTCCTTTTTGTAAAATAGAAAGTTGCTTTTTTATAAAATCTACAGAAATTTCTTTTTCTTCAAACGAGGCCAAATCATCCGGACTATACATCTCACATCTTTTAGTTTAACGAAGAGCAAAGTTACATAATATTACTCATAGTTCAAAAATAAAGTTATTAACTTTTACCCATTTATTGTGGTAAATAGAGAGTTTGTCGTATTTTTGCAAAGAGAAAACCAGTAAGAAATTTGTGCCAAAATGACAACAAAAAGGTATTTTGATTATCCTCTGTTTATGAAATCTTTTTTTAATGAACGAGTACAAAAAATATCGGTTCATGCCGGTCTTACTTGCCCCAATAGGGATGGAACAAAAGGAACTGAAGGTTGTACATTTTGCAATAATGAATCTTTTAGTCCGAAATATTGCCAAAGCGAAAAAAGTATTACTCAGCAAATAGAAGAAGGCATCGAATTTTTTGGCAAAAAACACCAAGCTCAAAAATACATTGCTTATTTTCAATCATATACAAACACGTATGGTGACTTCAACCGTATCAAAGAAATGTATGAGGAAGCCCTAAAATATCCGAATATGATTGGATTAGCCATAGGCACACGACCAGATTGCATATCAGAAGAAATATTAGACTATTTGTCCGAATTAAACAAAAAATATTTTATTTTGGTAGAATACGGCATAGAAAGTACTAATAACGACACATTACGCTCTATCAATAGAGGGCACACTTATGAAGATAGTATTGCAGCCATTTTAGGCACTCACAAAAAAGGAATTCTGGTAGCCGGACATATCATTATGGGCTTACCAAACGAAAACAGAGACCTAATTTTAGGTCATGCTAAGAAGATAGCTAAACTGCCCTTGTCTCTACTAAAATTGCATCAACTACAAGTCATAAAAGGCACCCAATTGGCAAAACAGTATGCACAAGATAATAGCATTATTCAACTTCTCTCGTTGGATGAATACATTGATTTGTGCATTGATTTCATGGAACTGTTACCCCCTACAATGGCCATAGAACGATTCGTTTCACAAACACCCGCAGAATTCAAAATAGCCCCCAATTGGGGAGTGAAAAATCATGAATTTACAGCAAAAATTGACAAACGGCTAAAAGAACGTGACACTTTTCAGGGCAAATTATACATTGCCGAGTAACACAAAACTTACCCTTTTATTTTTTTCAACAACATGTTGACAGCTTCTTTTATCGTTTTGTGCTCTTGCAAACTCTTAATAAATTCGCTACCCACTATGGCTCCGTTAGCATATGCACAAGCAGCTTGAAACGTTTCCTTATTTGAAACACCAAAACCCACCATCAAAGGATTTTTCAATTTCATGTCAGCTATTCTTTTGAAGTATATTTGTTTTTCATTGTTAAATGATGATTGACTTCCCGTTGTAGCAGCAGAAGAAACCATATAAACAAACCCGGAGCTAACTGCATCTATTTGACGAACACGTTCTTCAGACGTTTCGGGTGTGATTAACAAAATAAATCTCAAACCGTATTTTTCTATCATCGGTTTAAATTCTTCCATGTACACATCTAACGGAATGTCAGGAATAATAAATCCATCAATACCAATTTCAACAGCTTTACGACATAGGTTTTCAAATCCATACTGCATGGCTGTATTTAAATACCCCATCAAAATTAAAGGAATATGGACATCTTTACGTATATTTTTGAGTTGCTCAAATAATATTTTCTGGGAAATACCATTGTTTAACGCTATTTGGCTACTATTCTGAATAACAGGTCCATCAGCCATAGGATCTGAATACGGTATCCCTATTTCTATCATATCAACACCCTCTTCCTGGAGAGTTTTAATAATTTCGACCGAATCGTTTAATTTTGGAAAACCGGCGGTAAAATATACCGAAAAAATATCTTTCTTTTTATTTGAAAACAACTGTTCTATTCTGTCCATTTTCGTATTTTTTTAATGTTTAACTTCTTATTTCTTGTAAAAACTGCCGCAATAAATTGACATCTTTTTGCCCGGGAGCTGTTTCAAAACGACTATTTATATCTATGGCAAATAACTTATTATGCTGTATTTTTTTGATGGATTGAGCATCTTCTTTAGTTATTCCTCCACTCAAAATAAAACATGTAACTCCTTTATAATCAGATAATATATCCCAATCAAACTTTTCCCCAGAGCCTCCGTAATATTCCGTTTTTGTGTCGAATAAAAAATAATCACATACACCTTCATAAGGTTCGGTTTGTGTAAAATCAGAAGGAAATTGAATACTAAAAGCTTTGATTACTTTTACCCCCATTTTCTGGATTCTTCTGCAAAAATCAGGAGATTCATTTCCATGCAATTGCACAAAATTTAGGTTATAAAACGAAACTATTTTTCTGATTATATTTTCTTCTTCATTGACAAATACTCCTACTTTTCCTATGTTACCTAAATTTTTAGTCAATGGAATCTGTACGTCGTTCCCTACAAAACGGGGTGATTTTTCGTAGAATATCATTCCTATAAAATCGGGCGACAAGGCGAGGATTTCAGCTATATTGTCGGGATATTTCATTCCACAAATTTTGACTTTCATATTGTTTTTATTTATTCTCTACCAAAGAAATAAATTGCTGTAATGCTTTTGCCGGATTTTCTTCTTTCATAAAGTTTTCGCCCATTAAAAAACCTTGGTAACCAACTGCCTGTAAATCTTTTACCACTTGTGGATTAGAAATACCACTTTCACTGATTTTCACAAAATCAGTAGATATTTTATCCGCCAATAAAAAAGACATTTGCATATCAACCACAAAATTTTTTAAGTTTCGATTATTAACACCGACGATATCAATATTTTCGCATACATAGGCAAGTTCTTGTTCATTATGAACTTCCAATAAAACTTCCAACGACAAATCATGAGCTTTTATTGCCAATTGCTTTACTTGTTGGGATGTAAGCACTGCCGCTATAAGCAAAATAACATCTGCTCCCATAGCACGAGCCTCAAACAATTGGTATTCATCTACAATAAAATCTTTACGCAAAATCGGCACAGAAACGCCGAAACGAGCTACCATTAAATCCTCTTTTGTTCCTCCGAAAAAAGAATAATCAGTAAGAATAGAAACGCCCGATGCCCCATTGTTTGAATATCCTTTGGTCACCTCAACAGCACTTGCATTTTGGTGTATCCATCCTTTAGAAGGAGATTTCCGCTTAAATTCAGAAATAATACCTGATGAAGAATGTTTTAAACTGTTTTTGAGGGAAAAAGTTTGACGGGAAAACCCCTTTTCTTTTTCCAAGTCTGAAATGGATTTTTGTGCCTTGCTTAAAGCTATTTCTTTGCGTTTTTCAGCAATGATTTCATCTAAAATATTCATACACCTACATTTTATAACATGACAAAAACATGGCAAATGCCGATGCGGCTTTTCCACTCTCAAGAGATTTGATAGCCTCTTGTTTACAAGTTTCAATATCTTTAGTCGGACAAATAACACGTATTGCTAAAGCTGAATTGGCTATTACAACATCTGTTTGTGCTTGCGTTGCTTTATTTGAAAGAACCGCTTTGAAAATATCCGCAGCTTCTTGAATGGAATTTCCAGCAAATAAATTCTTTTGTTGTAATGATTTAAAACCCATTTGTTCAGGAGTATACAATTCTTCACCATATTTGGTAATAATCTTGGTTTGGGCAGTAAGAGACACCTCGTCATAACCATCTAAAGAATGTACTAAGGCATATTGACCATCCAACTTTTGATTGATATAATTGTACAACCGCATCATTTTCAAATTATAAACGCCTAATAGTTGATAGGTTGGTCTGGCGGGACTAATGAGAGGACCAAGCACATTGAAAAAAGTACGAACACCCAGTGCCTTACGAATCGGCGCTACATTTTTCATTGCCGGATTAAACAAAGGAGCATGTAAAAAAGCAAACCCTGACGTTTCTATTGATTTACGAATAACACCCATATCTGTCGTAAATTTAGCTCCGTAGAATTCCAAAACATTAGAAGCTCCACTGATAGAAGTTGAACCGTAATTTCCATGTTTGGCTACTTTGTACCCAGCTCCTGCCAAGACAAAACAGCTCAAGGTTGAAATATTGAAAGTGTTTTTTCCATCACCACCCGTACCAACAATATCTATCGGCTTATATTCTGACAAATCAGAAGGCAAAGCCATAGCTAACAAGGCTTCTCTAAACCCTATCAATTCTTCCAAGGTGATATTTCTCATCAAGAAGACTGAAATAAAAGCAGCTATTTGCGATTCATTGTATAGACCCTGTCCTATCTTAGTCAGTACACCTGCAGCTTCTTCTCTAGAAAGACTTTTCTGTTCGAATAATTCTGTTAATATCTGTTTCATTTTCTTATTTTTTAATTTTCCAACCAGTTTTTAATAATTGTTTCACCACAAGGTGTCAATACGGACTCAGGGTGAAATTGAACGGCACGCACATCGTATTTTTTATGAGACAAAGCCATAATCGTTCCTTTTTCATCGATAGCCGTTATCGTTAAGCAATCGGGAAAATTGTCTCTTGAAAGTGCCCAAGAATGATAACGTCCTACTTGTATTTTCTTTGGAAGGCTCTGAAATAGAACATCATTTTCAACAATTTCAGTTTCAAGAGCAACTCCATGATATACATTAGACAAATTAACGAGCTTTCCACCAAAAGCTTCCCCTATAGCTTGTAAACCAAGACAAACGCCCAAAATACTTTTGGTTGGGGCATAAACTTTTATTAAATCCAGCAAAATACCAGATTCACTTGGAATACCCGGGCCCGGAGAAAGTAAAATCTTATCATATTGATCAACTGACTCTATGGAAATCTTATCATTTCGATAAACTTCAACGTTCATATATCCAAGTTGTTTTACCAAATGAACCAAATTATACGTAAACGAATCGTAATTATCAAAAACCAAAATACGCATATCTTTTTTATCTTTTTTCATAATGAATTCTCCTTTTATTTTTCAGATGCTTTCTTAATGGCTGCCGTCAATGCTGCCAACTTGTTATTAACTTCTTGTAATTCGCTTTCTTCGGAC
Organism: Paludibacteraceae bacterium; assembly: GCA_036734385.1. Taxonomy (GTDB): domain Bacteria; phylum Bacteroidota; class Bacteroidia; order Bacteroidales; family Paludibacteraceae; genus JAAYPI01. The sequence goes on from DAIMYQ010000005.1 coordinate 30,178, forward strand.
GATTTTGCCACAATTCCAGCACCGGCTTGATAGTATAAAGTGTTGTCCTTACTTAAAAATGACCGTATAGTTATTGCTTGGTTAAATGTACCGTCAAATCCGATATAACCAATACATCCGCCATAAATTCCTCGATTGCGATTTTCCACACAATTAATAATTTCAATAGCACGAACTTTCGGTGCTCCGGAAAGAGTTCCGGCAGGAAAAGTATCAGAAAACAAGCGAATAAAATTCGTACCCTTTTCGACCTCTCCACTCACTTGTGAAACCAAATGCAACACGTGTGAGAAATATTGTACTTCACGGAAAATTTCAACCTGAACATTGTGAGCATTTCTACTCAAGTCATTTCTAGCTAAATCGACAAGCATGACATGTTCGGCATTTTCCTTAGGGTCATTGCGTAATTGTTCTGCCAACAACAAATCTTTGGCATCATCACCCGTTCTGCGGAAAGTACCTGCAATAGGATTAATATATGCCTTATCCTTTTTTACGACAAGATGAGCCTCCGGTGAAGAACCAAAAACACGAAAAGCACCATAGTCGAAATAAAAAAGATACGGCGAGGGGTTAATAGAACGTAGATGACGATATAAAGTAAAATCATCTCCTTCATATTTTTGATAAAAACGACGAGAAAGGACTATTTGAAAAACATCGCCACGAAAACAAGCTTGTTTACCAACAGCTACCATATTTTTATATTCCTCATCGGTAATATCGGATTCTTCCTTACCTAAGCCACAAAAATAATAGGTAGCAAAATTCATATTATTTAAGATTGACTCTATATCCTCCAATGTACACGTCTCACCCTCAGGAACATTTTCAATCAAAGTCAATTCGTTCTTAAAATGATTTACGGCAATCGTATAGCGATAAAATAAATAATACATTTCAGGATAATCATATTCCTTAACGGCATGATTTTCCATTTTTATGTCATCAAAATAACGAACCGATTCAAAAGTTGTGTAACCAAAAAAACCGTTTACAAAAGGTTTCTCTCCTTTTTCTTCAAACGTAAAAGAATGAATAAAATCATTAAATTCCTTAGAAACAGAAGTTTTGTCTTTTACTAAAGCTGTTTTCTTTTTTTTAGTGGGAAGCTCCATTTCGATCATATTCTCTCTGACAGAAAAAGAAGCCAGAGGGCAAAATGCAATAAAAGAATAACTATTATCGCCTCCATGATAATCCGAACTTTCCAATAAGGCTGATTGCGGATATAAATCTCTTATTTTCAAATAGATGCTAACAGGAGTTTGAATATCTCCTAACATTTTTTTTGTATATACGGTAAACATAATTATTTCGTTTTTAATTAGTATTTCGTGACTAAAACTTGATGCGTTGGCAATAAGTATCCATATCCTTATCACCCCTGCCCGATACTGTAAGAACAACCAAATCAGTCGTTTTAAAGGTGAATTTCGACAATACGGCCAAGGCATGAGAACTTTCTAATGCAGGAATAATACCCTCCAAACGAGTCAGTTGGAATGCAGCGTTTAAAGCTTCTTGATCTGTTACGGCAAACACCTTCGAACGACCTTCTTTTGCCAAAAAAGCATGCATTGGACCGATACCTGGGTAATCAAGCCCGGCAGAAATAGAATAGGGTTCGATTACCTGCCCGTCTTCAGTTTGCATAATCAATGTTCTACTCCCATGCAAAATTCCTTCTCGTCCACAATGTATGGTTGCAGCTGTTTCTTCCGTATCAACACCAAGACCGGCAGCTTCTGCGGCAAAAAGTTTTACTTTTTCATCTTGCAAATAATGATAAAATGTTCCCGCAGCATTGCTACCTCCACCCACACAAGCAATCAAATAATCAGGCGTATCTTTGCCTTCATGTTCTAACAATTGTTTTTTTATTTCTTCACTAATGACGGATTGGAAACGAGCAACCATGTCAGGATATGGGTGCGGGCCTACCACCGACCCTATGATGTAAAAAGTATCATGCGGATTGCAAGTCCAATCTCTAATAGCCTCATTGGTAGCATCTTTCAAGGTTTTATTTCCAGAAGTAACAGGAACTACAGTTGCTCCTAACATTTGCATGCGTTGCACATTCAAAAATTGTCTTTTAACATCGGTTTCCCCCATGTAAACAATACATTCCATATTCATTAATGCACAAACAGTAGCAGTTGCCACACCATGTTGTCCGGCTCCGGTTTCGGCTACAATACGTGTTTTACCCATTCTTCTGGCCAACAAAATTTGCCCCAAAGCATTGTTAAGTTTATGTGCTCCTGTATGGCACAAATCTTCTCTTTTCAAATAGACTTTTGCACCTACGGCTTCCGACAATCTATTGGCAAAATACAATGGAGTAGGACGACCAACATAATCTTTTAAAAGTTGATTATATTCTTTTCTAAAATCAGTCTCCTCTATAATTTCCAAATATCTTTTTTGCAAATCAGCAACGCTTTTTTGCAAAATTTCAGGAACATAAGCTCCTCCAAATGTTCCATAATAACCTTTTGTATCAACTTCGTATTTCATATTTTTAAAATTTATTTCGTTTAAGACAAAAAACAAAAAAGCCTGTCGTGAAATCGACAGGCTTTTTAGACTTAGTTTATATTATATTTTCATTTCATCAAATAATAAGCATGTGACTCACAAACTAAAGTTTTGTAAGTGCCACCACCAATAATTATTCAATGATAAATTTGTCATGTTTTTTCGTTATAATTACGAGGCAAAAGTCATATATTTTTTTTAATTAGACAAATATTTTTCAATATTTTTTCAAAGCAATTAATTTTTTCACATAAACCATCATTGACAAGGCTTTTTGTACCATTTATTTTAGCCGAGATTATTTTTGTTGCAAAGTTTTTGATATTACATTTTTATCCTAACTTTGTGGGCTCTATTTAAAGACAAAACGATATGCCTCAGACATCACAACGTGGGCAATTAATGCCAGCATCGCCTATTCGAAAATTAGTACCTCTTTCTGACCAAGCTAAAGAAAGGGGAATTAAAGTTTACCATTTAAATATCGGACAACCGGATTTACAAACTCCCGAAATTGCGTTGGACAGCCTACTAAACGTGGATAGAAAGATTTTGGAATACAGTCCGAGTGACGGTATAAAGTCTTTGCGACTAAAGTTGGTTGAATATTATAAACGTTTCAATATTAATGTAGATGTTTCGGATATAATCATTACTACCGGAGGTTCGGAAGCCGTAAATTTTGCTTTCATGTCTTGCCTAGAGCCAGGTGATGAAATCATTGTGCCGGAACCCGCTTATGCTAACTATACGGCATTTGCAATTAGTGCCGGTGCCATCATTAAGCCCGTTATTTCTTCAATAGAAGAAGGTTTTGCCTTGCCAAGTATTGAAAAATTTGAAGAACTAATCACGCCTAAAACGAAAGGAATTCTTATCTGCAACCCAAACAATCCGACGGGATATTTGTATACGCAAGAAGAAATGAACAAAATTCGTGATTTGGTTAAAAAATACGATCTATATCTTTTCTCTGATGAAGTTTATCGTGAATTTTGTTATACCGGAGCTCCCTACATTTCAGCTTTCCATTTGGAAGGAATTGAACAAAATGTCGTCCTATTTGATTCTTTCTCAAAACGTTACAGTGAATGCGGCATACGCGTTGGAGCATTAGTTTGCAAAAATAAAGCAGTAAAAGAAAGCGTTATGAAATTTTGTCAAGCAAGACTGAGTCCACCTCTTATTGGGCAATTAATTGCAGAGGCATCTATTGACACTCCTCAGAGCTATATGTTAGAAATGTACAATGAATACTTGGAACGTCGGAAATATTTAATAGATGGATTAAACAGAATTCCGGGAGTATATTCCCCTATCCCGATGGGTGCTTTTTACACTGTTGCTCGTCTACCAATTGATGACTCCGATAAATTCTGTGCATGGTTACTGGAAGAGTTCGAGTACGAAGGACAAACCATTATGATGGCTCCTGCTTCGGGTTTTTACACCACCCCTGACGTGGGAAGAAACGAAGTTCGTCTAGCATATGTCATTAAAAAGGAAGAACTAAAAAAAGCACTTATCGTGTTGGAAAAAGCCTTGGAAGTATATCCGGGAAGAACTGAATAACTAAGGTAAAACACCTTAAAAGAACACAAGGAGACAATTATTTTATCTCCTTTAATAGCATGAACCTCGAATTATTTATAGCAAAAAAAATACACTTCACAAAGAATGCGAATGACAATAGGAAGAAGTCTGAAACGTCTGTTCGCATAGCTATAATTGGAATTGCATTAGGTCTAGCCGTAATGATAGTTGCTGTAGCTATTGTGATCGGTTTCAAGAGTGAAGTTCAAAAAAAAGTCATTGGTTTTGGTTCCCATATTCAAGTAACAAGCCTAAACAATAATACCACCTACGAAACTCCTCCAATCACATTTCCCCCTTCTCTAATCAAAGAAATACAAAAAACAAATGGAGTTAAACACACACAACGTTTTTGCACAAAACCGGGAATTATAAAAACGGAAAATGATTTTCAAGGAATTATTATAAAAGGTATCGATAAAGATTTTGATTGGAAATTCTTTTCCCAAAATTTAGTTGCAGGAGAGGTTTTTCAAGTAAATGATAGCACCACAACTAACGATGTAATCATATCAAAAGAAATTGCCGATTTACTTCATTTAAAAGTGAATGATAAATTCTTAACCTATTTTATTGAAGACAATATACGAGTACGAAAATTCAATATAAAAGGTATCTATAACTCGAACTTTAGCGAATTTGACAAGTTGTTTGTAATTGCAGACATGAAGCATATACAAAAGCTTAATGGGTGGAAAGAAAATGAGATTACAGGCATCGAAATTTTGGTAAATGACTACAATAAATTGGATGAAGTTACGGATGCTATTTTTTCAAAAACGGCCAACAGATTTGAAGAAAATGGAAATACATACTATACAAGAAGTATTAAACAACTACAACCGCAAATATTTAGTTGGCTTGAGTTGCTTAACATGAATGTTTGGGTTATTCTTATTTTAATGCTTACGGTTGCCGGATTCAGTATTATCTCAGGCTTGCTTATTCTTATTTTGGAAAAAACGAATATGATTGGGATATTAAAGGCAATGGGAGCTAAAAATTGGTCTATACGTAAAGTTTTCCTGTATCAGGCATGCTTTTTAGTGGGAAAAGGGATGTTTTGGGGAAACGTTTTAGGAATTACCATCTGTCTATTGCAAAAATATTTACACATTATTCACTTGGACCCTGCCACTTACTATGTGAATACAGTCCCCATCAATTTGAGCATTCTTTCACTGATAGCACTAAACTTGCTTACCGGAATATTTTCTTTACTGATTTTGCTCGTACCATCACACATGATTGCAAAAATAAGTCCTGCAAAATCTATTCGTTTTGAATAGTTTTTTTGTATCTCTTATCAGAAGATCTTACCCAAACCTGCGTCTGTCCAATACGACCTGATTGATCAACAGAAGCCCTCATGACAAGAGAGTTATCACTTTTTCTATATGATATTTTGCAATGATATATTTTTCCTGTTTTTACATCAATGACCGTACCATTTACCAATTCTCCTTTTCTTTCTTTCAAATCATTGATAAAGACCATTCCAACTATCTTTTGATTATATAAATTTCCCTTACAAGGGGTGCATAGAACATCTTGCGGATAATCAAAAACAGAAAGTATTTTGCAAGCATAAAGTCCTTTATCATTCTTAAAAAGTTCTACAATTGCATCAGGTTCTCCTTTGGGTGAAATTCGTATCCATTCTCCCATTAACTTATGTACTTGTGGCGTCATAGGCAACACAAGAAAAAGAAAAAGGGAAAAAGTCAACATTAGATGTTTCATACGAGAAAACATTTTACTTATTACAAATATAATAAAATAATTGTGAAAAAAAATAAAAAACGTACTTTTGTGTATAATACTAATCAGCTAGTGAAACGTATAATTATCACCACATTCTTTTTCGGATTTGTCCTTGTTTGTTTTGCACAAGTATCCCTGACTATTAGTGAAATTAGGGACCAAACATCTACCTACTTGAATCAATCAATCCAAACACATGGAATTGTGTCCGGAATATTTCAAGGAGAAAACCAAATTGGAGGTTTTTTTATTCAAGACAAAAAAGGTATTTTCATTAAAAGCAGTTCCCTTTCAGTTAATATTGGGGATAGTATAAATGTAATAGGTACATTACAAAACTCAAACAATAGAGCTCAAATAAATGATGTTAGTTCCTTACATATAGTAAGCTCTAATAATAAAGTCTCGATTACAAAAGTTGTTTTCCCAACTGATTTTAATTCGTACGAACAATACGAAGGAATGTTATTGGAATTTGACCAAACCCTTACTGTCACAAACAATTATAATCTTTTTAAATATGGGGAATTGACGCTTTCTTCAGCAAGACTTTATACTCCTACCTATGTAGCTTTACCTCTTAGCAACGAATATAATGAGGTTATAACAAATAATTATACCGATAGAATAACACTGGATGATGCATCTTCGGAAACCTATCCAAGCAATAACATTTTTTTGGACAAAAATGGCACTAGACGGATTGGTAGTCATATCAATGATTTACATGGAATAATTGACCAAATAGGCTCTGATTATTATATTTATTCACCTGATACTGTCAAATTTTATGGAAATGAACGAACTACCACACACGAGAATATAGGTAATTATTCTATAAAAGTTTGTTTCACCAATCTTGAGATGTTCAAAACATCTTATTGGGGAGATGGCTACGGTGCCAATAATGAAACGGAGTTTAATAAACAACGAACAAAAGTTCTTGCTGCACTTAATGCCATTGATGCGGATATTTATGCCCTTTGTGAAATTCAGCAGGGATCAGTGGCTCTGCAAAATTTGGTTAACGGATTGAATGCTCTACGTGGTGAAAATATATATTCTTTTATTAACGAAGGAGATAAAACAACAAGCTACGTAAAAAGTGCCTTCATTTACAAAAACACAACCGTAAAGTCCTATCTTAACCTAATAACAAATAACAATTTTTCAAGTACTTGGAACAGAAAAAAAGCACAAGGATTCATAGAAAAATCTTCTAACCAAAAATTTATTGTATGCGTAAATCACTACAAAGCAAAAAGTGGTTGTCCCGCTGATGGAGACAACGCAGATCAAAACGATGGTCAAGGATGTTACAATGCAATGCGCACAAGCGAAGCAAAATCCTCGTTAGAATTTATCACGTATATGAAAAACTACGTGGAAGACAATGACGTTCTCTTTGTGGGTGATTTAAATTCTTACAGAAAAGAAGACCCTATAATAACATTGATTAATGGTGGACTAATAGACGAACAAGCACGTTTTCATGGGGATTCAGCTTACTCCTATGTTTACCAGGGATCATCCGGATACCTTGATTACGCTTTAGCTTCACAAAGCATGAATAATCAAATTACAGGAGTTACTGCCTGGCACGTAAACACAGACGAACCATCATCTCTTCAGTACAGTAGCAACTATTACCAACCTAATTTGTACCGGTACTCAGACCACGACCCATTGATAGTAGGACTTTCTCTAGTAACCCAACCCAAATACGAACCTATAACAGATAATCCCAAACTTTTTCCTAATCCAGCGAACGAGTACACAACAATAACGAACGCCAACGGTTGCCAAATAGAAATTATAGCTTTAACTGGACAATTAATCTTCAAAACGACTGCTGAATCTGATTACCAAATTATCTCTTCCGAATTTTTATCTTCAGGCTTATACATCATTCAAGTTTCAGGAACTAAAAATGCTATTTTTAAGCTTATTAAAAAATGAATTATTTTACAGCTATCGTTTCCATTTCGACCAAAACCCCCAAAGGGAGCTCTTTCACTCCAACAGTTGAACGAGCGGGGAAATTTTCCGTATAATATTTTTTGTATATTTCATTTACAACCGCAAAATTTTTCATATCGGTAATAAAAATAGTGGTTTTCACAACATCTGAAAAACTATACCCGGCAGCAGATAAAATAGCTGAAATATTTTCAAAAACTTGTTTTGTTTGTCCCTCTATTACCAAAGAATCAACTTTGCCATTTTCAGGATTGACAGGTATTTGTCCTGATATATACAAGGTTCCATTTATCTCTACAGCCTGACTATAAGGACCTATAGCAGCAGGTGCTTTAGTTGTTGAAATAACTTTTTTCATATTGATTTAGATTTATTTTTGAGCTCATCAATAGCCTCTTTTAATTGATTCATAGCTTTCTCTAGAACAACCCGAGAACATCCTACATTCAGGCGTTGAAAACCTTCTCCTCCTTTTCCAAAAGAAGCACCATCATTCATTGCCAAATGAGCCTTTGTTACCATAAAATCTTTTATATTTTCTAGAGGAAGACCAAGATTTCGGCAATCCAAAAAAACTAAAAAAGATGCTTCCGGAATCATTACTTTAATTTGAGGAATATTTCGTTTAATAAAATCATCGACAAATAAAATATTTTGCTCAACATAGTGTAACATCTGCTCCAACCAGTTTTTGCCATTCTGATAAGCAATCTCAGTGGAAAAATAGGCAAAAACATTACCACTATTCAAATGCAACTTGTCTAACGAATTTTGAAACTTAGCTTTTAGTAAAGGGTTCTTTGCTACATAGAATGAACTTGATAATCCCGGAATATTAAACGTTTTACTGGGAGCCATCAACGTTATTACATTATCTGCAGCCTGTGGTGAAACCATTGCAAAAGGAATATGTTTTCCTCCCCATAAAGCCATATCGGCATGAATCTCGTCCGAAATCACCAACACATTGTACTGAAAACAAAGTTCAGCTATTTTAATTAAATCTTTTCGGCTCCACATTCTTCCTCCGGGATTGTGAGGATTGCAAAGAATAAACAATCGCACACCTAATGCCAATTTTTGTTCAAAATCAACAAAATCAATTTCCATTTTATTGTCAATGATTTTCAACGGATTGATAATCAACTCCCTATCATTACCAACCGGCAAAGAAAGAAAGGGTGCATAGACAGGAGTCTGTACTAATACCTTATCTCCTTTTTGAGTAAAAGTATTAATGGCAATAGCCAAACCGGTTACTACCCCGGGAACAAACCCTATGTGACTTGGATGGACTGCCCAGTCATGCTTATTTTGTAACCATTTCACAATGGCATTTGTATAATTACACGTTTGTACAGTGTACCCTAACACACCTGAATCACACCTATTTTTTATATTTTGAAGAATGAAATCCGGTGTTTTAAAGTCCATATCAGCAACCCAAAGCGGTATAACATTAGTACTTCCGAATATTTTATCAAGCAACTCTAACTTATATGCGGAAGTACCACTGCGATCAATTTGTTCATCAAAATTATACTGTTTCATCATAATCCTTAATTCGAGGGCTTATACAAAAACTACAATAAGTTACTTGCTAATTCGGATAAATAACTTCTTTCTCCTTTCAGTAAATTGACATGAGCAAAGATATTTTGTCCTCTCATTTTGTCAATGGTATAAACCAACCCGTTAGAAAACATATCCAAATAGGGAGTATCAATTTGTTGAACATCTCCTGTAAATACAATCTTAGTATTTTCTCCGGCACGTGTGATAATCGTTTTAACTTCGTGGGGAGTCAAATTTTGTGCTTCATCGACAATGATATACGAATTAGATAAACTTCTTCCTCTAATAAATGCCAAAGCTTCTATCACCAATTGCTCTGAATGAAGCATATCCGTAATTAAATTTACTTCCCGACTTTCACTTGGAAATTGATGCTTTATCACATTTAAGTTATCAAATAAAGGCTGCATATAAGGAGCAATTTTTTCTTTTTCAGTACCTGGCAAAAAGCCCAAATCTTTGTTGGCTAAAGCCACAATAGGACGTGCCAAAAGAATTTGCTTGTATTCGGTATTTTTCTCCAAAGCAGCAGCTAATGCAAGAAGTGTTTTTCCGGTTCCTGCTTTCCCTGTAATACAAACAAGTTTTATTTGGTCATCCAAAAGAGCATTCATTACAAAAGTTTGTTCCGCATTTCTTGGCTCAATTCCAAATGCTTTTTCTTTTTTTACCTTTACAACAGACTCTATATTAGGGTCATAACGAGCTAAAATAGAATTTCTATCACTTTTTAAAACCAAGTATTCATTAGGGTCCACATCATTTTTAAAACTAAAATTATCAATAGGAACACCGGCAGCAGTACTGTACATTCTATCAATCAAATCCCCATCAATACCTTCGTACGTTTCTTGTTCTTTCTCAAATATATCTTTGCTTGTAATCTTATCATTAAAGTAGTCTTCGGCAAGAATTCCTAAAGAACGAGCCTTAATACGAAGATTTATATCCTTGCTAACTAGGATGGTTTTTGTTTTTTTATTTTTTGCTTGAAGAGCCTGTGTAATAGCTAAAATTCTATGGTCTGGAGTTTTTTCCATAAAAGAAAGCTGCATAGCCTCTGGAAACGGCTCACCCAAGAGAACAAACATTTTTCCCATTCCCTCTCCCAATGAGGCTCCCTTAGTAAACAAATCATTATCTGTAACCAAATCTAATTGGCGGGCAAACTCTCGGGCATTATAATTTAATTCTTCATTACCCTTTTTAAATTTGTCCAACTCTTCCAAGACAATGATTGGCAAATAAATATCATTTTCTTGAAATTTATAAATGCACTTATAATCGTGTAGAATCACATTGGTATCTAACACGAAATTCTTTTTTTCTCCCATAGTAGTTTATTTTAATCGGTTAAAAGAACAACGAAAAATGATGTGTAAATTTAGCAAAAAAAATATATAATGCGTATTTTTACAGTGTTTTGTTAATCGAAATTATACATTTTATTTCATTAAAATGACCTACTCAGAAACACTTTCTTATTTATACAATAAAACTCCTCTTTTTCAACAGATTGGCACAAATGCTTATAAAGAAGGATTAAGCAACATGTTCTTTTTGGACGAAAAATACAACCATCCACACAAAAGTTTCAAAACTATTCACGTAGGTGGAACCAACGGAAAGGGATCCGTTTCTCATACTTTGGCAGCTATTCTGCAATGTTCAGGTTACAAAGTAGGTCTTTATACATCTCCACATTTAAAAGATTTCTCGGAAAGAATACGTGTAAATGGCAAACCAATTAGCCAGAATTTTGTTATAAACTTTGTTGAACAAGGTAAAGAGTTAATTGAAAAAGCTTCTCCTTCTTTCTTTGAATTTTCAACCATGATGGCTTTTTGTTATTTTAAACAAAAAAAAATTGATGTTGCAATTATTGAAGTTGGATTAGGAGGACGACTTGACAGCACCAATATTATTTCTCCCGAATTGAGTATCATTACTAATATTAGCTTTGACCACACGAACTTACTAGGAGACACTTTAGAAAAGATTGCAATAGAAAAAGCCGGAATAATCAAAGAAAACATTCCTGTCGTAATAGGAGAAACAACACAAGAAACGCAAGAAATTTTCGCATCAACAGCATTAATAAAGCATTCCGAAATCTATTTTTCCGAAAAATTGCTTTCTGTCGAACGAGAGCCTCTCTCCAAAACAGGTAAAACTACTTACCAAACGAATGTTTATGAAAATCTAACAGCCGACTTAGGAGGTCTTTGCCAAATTAAAAACACCGCTACTATTTTAACCGCAGTGACTATTTTGCAAACAAAAGAAACTTTCAGAATATCCAAAGAAGCTGTTTATAAGGGATTTAAAAATGTCACTAGCATAACAGGATTGCGTGGTCGTTGGCAAATATTGCAAAAAAAGCCTCTGATTGTTGCGGATACAGCACACAATGAGGCTGGTATAAAATACGTTGTGGAACAATTGGAAAATTTACCAAAGAGAAATTTACATATGGTAATTGGAATGGTTAATGATAAAAATCATGATGCTGTTCTCAAGTTATTACCTAAAAAGGCTCAATATTACTTCACAAAAGCAAATATTCCACGAGCTCTTGAGCCCGATATTTTACAAAAAAAAGCTAAGGACTATGGTCTATCAGGCAATGTTTTCATGTCTGTTAAAGAGGCTTTTAAAGAGGCAAAAAGAAATGCAAACCCATTAGATATTATTTTCATCGGAGGAAGTACCTTTGTGGTTGCTGAAGCTTTATGATTTTTAATGACTTGTTTTGCTTAAAAAAAAGCATAAAATAGTTAGAACCGATTTGTGTTCTAATTTTAAAATATTAATTTTACGGCTTACGAATTGAAATTTTATTTTTATGTTAAAACGTCTCGTTTTTTTACTAGCTTTATTTGTGTCTGTTTCTGCACAAGCTATAACCAAACTTAGCGAAGATGCTTCCGTATCGCTACTTACCTGTTCTCCTGGCGAAAAAATTTATGAATTGTTTGGTCACACAGGCATTCATATTGTAGATAAAAGTCAACACATTGATTGCGTTTTCAATTATGGACTATTTGATTTCAATGATTCCAATTTTATTTTTAATTTTCTTCGTGGAAAAACAGACTACCAAGTTGGGGTGTGTGGTTATCAAGATTTTGCTCTTTCATATATTTTACGCAATTCCAGTCTAACTGAGCTACAATTAAATTTAAATCAAAAAGAAAAACAAGCTATTTGGGAAAAATTAAATTGGGACATTTTACCTGAAAATAAAGTTTACCGATATAATTTTATTTTCAATAATTGTGCTACGCGTCCAAGGGATGTTTTTGAAAGAAATGTCGAAGGAAACATCTCCTACCCACTCAGCATACAGCCGATAACATACAGAGAAGCTATTGAAATCTACACAGAGAATGCTCCTTGGGCTAAATTTGCTTTCGATTTGTGTCTAGGAAGTCACACAGATGACGTAGCCAGCGAACGTGATTTGTTATTTTTACCGGAACTTCTCTCTGAATCATTGTCGCAAAGCTATATTATAAAGGACGGCAATAAAACAAAGTTAACACAACCCCTTAAAGAAATATTTCCAAAGGACACAAAAATAGAGAACGAAAAAAATATTTTTTTCACCCCTATTGTAGTTTTCTCTTTTTTATTCTTGATTATATTTCTCGTATCTGTTTATGGATACATAAAGAAAACAAAATATCATTGGATTGACATTGTTTTATTTACTGTTAGTGGAGTGGTTGGAAGCATTATTACCTTTTTGTTTTTCTTCTCTAAGCATCCCTTTACTGACGCTAATTTCAATATAATTTGGCTAAATCCGTTTATGTTTGCACCCATTTTAATTTGGATATTTGGTAAGAAAAAAAAATCAGAATATTGTCTCATATTCTATTTTATAGAAAGTATTGTTCTAACGATATTCATAGTATCTATGTGGGCTATTCCCCAGTACTTTAATCCGGCTTTTATCCCTCTTATTTTACTATTTCTAACTAGATCTGCTTTACATGTTTTCTTTTGGGGATACCATAGAAATAAAAAACATCATAGCAAAAAAAGGAGTATGGAATGAATATTCTAAAAGATATAAATAACAAGAGAGGCGTTGTTTTCTACAACGCCTCTCTTGTTATTTATTAAACGGTACAGGTAACCTAAAGTAAAGAAATAAAAATATCTTTTTCCTCTTCTTTTACATCTAATTTACCTTCCCTAAGCAACCACCCAAAAGCCATATAAAGCTCTTTGTCTGTTAACTTAGTAACTTTCTTCAATGCTTTGAATTCTAATCTTCCATCTGCTGCATATAGTGTATTCCACACTAAACCTGCATTTATTCCTACGTTGTCTTGCATTTCTTCTTTTTTTTAATTGAACATTACAATAAATAGCCCCAAAGGAGTATCACAAAAATAATATGATTTTATGTAAAATAAAATTAAAACCATTACATTTAACAAAAAGTTAACAATAGAGACATATAAAATATTTGAAATTTTCTTCATTATATTTTAATAAATATTATTTCGTTTAAGTTCAGAAACATAAAATTATTTACTAATTTTGCACTCGAATGATGCCTCTTTAGCTCAGTTGGTAGAGCAACGCATTCGTAATGCGTAGGTCGGGGGTTCGAGTCCCCCAAAAGGCTCAAAACCTTGTAAGTAGTTCCTTTTCAATCGTTTAACAAAACGTAAAAAATGGGACGCTTAGTAAATGCAACGGATTTGCAACACTTTTTTTGCAGTAGTTAAAAAACTATTGTAAAAAAAAATGTCGACATCTCAAAATTTACAACTCCAAACCATTAATTGTACTCTCAACAGTTACCTCCCTGCGGTTTTTAAGGAAAATAGAAAAACTATTCTTTAACAATCAGAGATAGTGGTTATTGCATATTAATTCTATTTTTGCGAGGTAACGTATTTCTTAAAATAATGAATACTAAAACATATATACGACTTACTCCATTCTTTCTTTTTTACTTCACACTAACTCTTTTAGTTTCTGATAATATATTTTTTTGGGACACTGTCCAGTTGGGTTCAAAACATGCTCATTTCTTTTACGAAACCAATTTTTCCCAACTATTGTTGCCGAACGATATAGATAGTGGACACATTCCCACTTTTGGAATGTACCTTGCTCTTGCTTGGAAAATATTTGGCAAAAATTTGTTAGTTAGCCATCTAGCTATGTTTCCGTTTCTATTTGGAATAGTCATTCAAGCATTCCTTTTACTCAAAAAATTCATTACAGAGAAATATATTTATTATGCACTGCTCATTTTTTTGTCCGATGCTACTTTACTTAGTCAAAGCACATTAATTTCTCCTGATATTGCTTTGGTCTTTTTCTTTTTACTTGGTTTAAATGCAGTTTTGAGTGAAAAAAAAGTAATACTTTCTATGTCAATTACAGGACTTTTTCTTGTAAGTATGCGTGGAATGATGGTAGCTTTTGCTATACTAATCATTGACATTGTTTTCAATATAAAACGAAGCAGTATAAAATCAATTCTTGATCAGTTATTACGCAAATCTTTCATTTATCTACCAGCTCTATTAATTTTCATCTTTTATAACTATATTCATTTTACACAAAAAGGATGGATCGGTTATCATGAAGATTCTCCATGGGCAATAAGTTTTCAACCCGTTGATTTTAAAGGTTTTTTGTTTAATATTGGATTACTTGGTTGGCGAATGATTGACTTCGGACGTATTTTTCTTTGGGTCACTACATGCTTTATTGGTATAAAGTATTTTAAAGCAATAAAACATGACAAAAAATTTCTCCGAATGTCTTTTATTTTGGTAATTCTAACTTTAACCCTGTCTTATAGTTTTTTAATGTACAAATATTTGAGTGGGCATCGTTATATTTTACCTCTATATCTCGTTTTCTCACTAATAACAATATATCTTATTTTTGAAAAAATACAAATAGAAAAAGTAAAATATATTCTTTTTACTTTTGTACTCATTGGTTCCTTAACTGGAAATTTCTGGGTGTACCCAAAAAAAATATCGCAAGGATGGGATGCCTCATTGGCACATCTTAACTATTATAAGTTAAGAAATGAAATGATGGTGTACATGAAAAAAGAAGGAATAAAAATTCAAGATGTAGGCTGTGCCTTCCCAAATATAACGGAACAAAAATTTCTTGATCTATCAAACAATATGGATAAACATCCCTACAAAAATTTAGATACAGATAAATACGTTTTATATTCAAATGTTTATAATGAATTCGAAGATAACGAAATAGACAGGTTGGAAACGAAGTTTACCTTAGTAAAAGAATTTAGACAATTGGGAGTTTTCATACAACTTTATAGGAAATAAGATGAATATGACTAGCATAAAAAATCTCCGGCAATAGAAAACACCTTATCAAACATAACATCTACCTCTTCAGCATATTTTTCTTGCATTGGAAATGGCATTTCGTGGCAATATTCAAACGAAAAATCATATTCGGTTAAGCATTTCTCAGCACAAATATCTCCCAAAGCTTTCCGAATACCTTGTGTTGGAATTACAGTATCTTTTTTAAGTGATATGGCTTTTATCCTTGAAGCAGCTTGTAAAAAAGATTTTTCCCTATATTCTTTCATTACATTGGCATCTATCATTGACTTAAAAGCCTGATCACAAGTATCTTGTTTATCCAAATTATTCAAAAAAGTATATTGATAATAGTCGAACAATTTAGAGAAAGCGACCTTATCCATAATGTAACGGGAGTTTCCATTCATTTTATTAAAGACAGAACCTCCGCAAAACATAAACAATTTAGAATCACTAAATAATGATTCTGGATTTGATAATAACATCACTTGTCCGAGTAAAGAGCCTATAGAATAGGTAAAAAAGTCTACTTTAGCATCTTCTGTAAAGTACCGATTTCTCCCTTGTTTAATCTGCATAAGAAGCTGACAGATATTGTCGATGGTTTCTTTGCCTGAAGTATAAAATCTTAACGGATTATCAGTCAATCTATCACTAAGGGCAATATTTGCAACACTAAGGTTTTCGGGACTATGCAATATATTCCTACGTTCAGAGACATAATTACTCACAGCTCTCGGTAAATACCAATTGGATGGAGTTCTGTTAACATGAAAGGCTATCGGAAAAAGCAAAACTGGTTTTCCTGTATGCAAAGCTAAAAACTCAGCCCAACACAAATATTTTTCCCAACTTCTCTCATTCAATCCATGAAGCAAAATAATCACAGAACTGTTTTTTTTAGACCCTTTATAACGAAAAATAGGATAATTAAAAGAGTTATTTTCAGAAACACTATAATCTGATAGATGACAACCAAAAGAATTTTCAAATGACTTTTGAAGAATTGCCAAATCTTTATTTTTTTCTTCTACCGTAAAAGAAGAGGAAACGATTTCTAGAGGAGAATTTTCTATTGCACAATTTTTATTGAAATCAAAAATTGCCTTAAGTGCATTGAATCTTTCTAAAACTTTCATAATTTTAGTATTAAAAAACAAAACAAAGAAAAGTTTCTTTGTTTAAGAAATGAAATAAAAGGGTTTCTAAACCACACATTGGGTTAAACCCCTAAAAATAGTGGTGAGAAATGAATATATGTGGTCAATGAAAAAATAAAAATTGATTCATTATGTTGGAAGATATCTCTAACTTATCTATTTATACTCAAAAAAATAATCTAAATTTGTAAGAGTTTTAAAGAGTGAATATGAGCATCGGAAGCAAAAAACACGTGGCAGAACATCTAACTAATAAGGGAAACCTTATTAAATTGATTATATTCACTGCTATTTTTGCCTTGTGTTTTGTTAATTTATACAAGCCATTTAGTTCTGCTACTTGGTATGAGGTTTCTCCCATAAAATATTTTTTATTTTCCTGTATTTTAGTTTTAACGGGTATTCTCGTGATTTCCCTCAGCAGATATTTAATGTACCTATTCGTAAGAAGGCATAAATTGTATTATCTTGAATATTTTTTATGGATACTAACAGAGATTGTTGTATTAGCATCTTTGTATACGGTATACACCTTGTCAGTACGCGAATTTCCAACTCCATTGTCTATAGATATTGTTGCTGACGTTTTTAGAGAGTCAAATATTAATACCTTTTTAATCATCTTGTTGCCCTACTGTGTCTCTTGGTTATATTTTTCTTTGGAAGATAAAAAGCATAAACTGAAAGATTTGGAAAAAGAGGAATACACAATCAATACTAAACTAGAACCTTCTGTCATTGCATTCAAAAACGATAGGGGAGAATTAAAATTCTCTGTTACCTTTGACAATATTATCTATTTAGAATCTGCTGATAATTACGTAATTATAAAATATCAAAACAAAGGGAAAATTTCTGAGTTTATGCTTCGAAATACATTAAAGCAACTATCAGAAGAACTTGAATCGACTGCTATCAAACGCTGTCATCGTTCTTATATGGTTAATTTTGAACATATTACAGCGATTCGGACAGACAAAGAAGGTATTAGTCTCGAACTAGATGTCGACCGTTTAGGAGATATTCCTGTCTCTAAAACATACAACAACGAAGTAACAGAAGCTTTTCTGCATTATTCAGGAAAGAAATAAAACTAGGCTTGGGAAAATTATGTAAAAATAGAATATGGATTATTCGAAAGATCCCATCTTTAGCATATTGATTTCCATTTGGCTAAGGTGTCTCCACTTGCCACGTGATAAGTTTTTCTTGGTCAACCCTGCAAAATATACCCTATCCAACTTAATGATTTTGTATCCCAACGATTCGAATATACGACGTACAATTCTATTTTTTCCGGAATGAATTTCGACACCTATTTCTTTGTGTGTATCATCAACAAAACTAACTTCATCCACAACAATAAGACCGTCTTCCAACTCAATACCATTAGTAATTTTTGTCAAATCATCATTTGTCAACTGAGAATCAAGACTTACATGGTAAATTTTCTTCTTATTATATTTTGGATGCGTCAATTTAGCTGCCATATCACCGTCGTTGGTTAAAAGCAAAACGCCCGTAGTATTACGGTCTAACCTCCCTACAGGATAAATACGTTCGTTTGTAGCACCTTTCACTAAATCAAGCACGGTAAGTCTATCTTGCGGGTCATCCGATGTAGTAACACAGTTTTTGGGCTTATTAAGCAAAACATATACTTTCTTTTCGGGTCTTACCAATTGACTATGAAAATGTACTTTATCATCATACCCAACTTTCATTCCCATTTCCGTAACGATAACATCATTTACCCTTACAACACCCGCCGCAATATATTCGTCGGCTTCCCGACGTGAACAGATACCCGAATTAGCCAAATAACGATTCAAACGTATTTTACCATCACTTACAGCTTCTACTTTACGCTTAATTAGAACAGGCTTTCTGGGTACTGAATTGTAGGATCTTTTATCTCCGGTTGACGAAGCAAATTTTTTAGTTGGTCTAGAATAACTTTCAGTTGACTTAGTCAAAGACTTTCCAACTCTTTTTTTAGAAAAAGAGTCACTCCCTTCGGTAGAGTCTTCGTAAACTTTTCTATATGTTTTTTCTTGAGTACCAAAACGGCTAGGTTTACGTTCAGCATTTCTGTCGGCTTTTCTATCGTTTTTTCTGATATAATTTTTTGATGAACTATCGTTGCTAAAATTCTTTCTCATTTTTTGTTTTTTCCTTATTTACTAAATAGTTTCATCTAATAGCTGTATTTTTTTCAATATCAAGTCACGTTCCTCTTTTAATTTCTCAAGATTGTGTTCCATTTCTTCTATCAATGTTCCTGATTTCTTGGATTTTGCATTTAAAAATCCGAAATTATTCTCGCGTGTTGCAATATCTGATTTTATTTGTTCGTAGGTACGTACTAACTTTTCCCTTTCACGGTATAACCCATTTGTAGATTTTTCGCCAGCCCCTACAATAGATGTTTTGAAAAAATTTAATTTTCTGTCAGTGTCATTTATTTTCAATCTATTAAACTGATCATCAATAGCTTTACGATATTCATTATATATTTTATCTTTTTCTTTAAAAGGAACATGCCCAATTTCAGCATAACGAGCGGTAAGTTCTTTCAACCCTTCTACAGCAGACCCTTGATACGCAATAATTTCGGCAATTATTTCTTTCTTTTTTGCCAAATTTTCCGTTTGCTCGGAATTTTTCCCCTTAAATTCTTTTTCCTTTTCAGCAAAGAAAAAATCACAAGCTGTGATAAAACGTTTCCAAATGTAATCAGAAACTTTCTTACTAACAGGACCTACCGTTTTCCATTCTTGTTGAAGTTTAATGAGCTCGTCTGTTGTTACTTTCCAATCCTTACTATCTTTAAGAGCTTCAGCTTTTTCGCACAACAACCTTTTTTTGTCTAAATTAGTATTTAATACGGCTTTGGACTCCTTATAAAAAATACTTTTTTGAATAAAAAATGTATCACAAGCCTTTCTAAATCTATCATAAATTTTAGTATTATTCTTTTTGGGAGCAAAACCAATATTTTTCCACGCTTCCTGCAATTTAAGAATTTCTTGTGTCTTTTCATCCCAACCCTTATACGTTTTTATTTCATCTAAACGCACACTCTCGACTAACTCGCATAACTCCTCCTTCTTCGCCAAATTTTGTTCTTCTTCACCCTTTTTCCCTTCATAAAAAACAGCATGATTTTTATTGATAGTTTCAGAAGCTAACTTAAACCGTTGCCATAAAGTTTCTCTATACTCACGAGCCACTGGACCTAATTCTCTCCATTCAGAATGAAGAATCTGTAATTTTTTAAATGCCTGATTTATATCTTTTTCTTCTAGTAGATTTTCAGCATCTTTGCACAATTCAACTTTGGCATCGTAATTTTTCTTGAAATCATAATCACGTAGCTCATTGCTAATTTTAACAAAATCGTAGAATTGTTCTAAATACAACTGATATTTTCTAACCAATTCTTTGTATTTTTCAGACGGAACAGAACCTATATTGTTCCATTCTTGCTGCAATTCTTTAATTATTGGAAATGTTTTGTTTACATCTTC
>DAIMYQ010000005.1:50773-59323 GCA_036734385.1 Paludibacteraceae bacterium
AATAAAGATTTCAACCTCGCTATTTCCGTTTTTGACTTGTCCAACTGAATTGATTCTCTGATTTTTTCAAGTACTTCAGAAAACGACAACAACTCCTCTGCTACAACTTCCTTTTCAGATTCTGATTTCGCTGGTTGCACACTTTGTTCTACACTCAAAGATTCAAGTGGTAACTCAACAACTACTTCCTTTTTTTTCTTTGATTGCTTCTTTACAATTTCTTCTTTTGCCGGTTTATTTTCTTCTGGCAATAGAGTTTCTTTGTTTTCAAGTGTTTCCATTTCAAAATCCTTTTAAATTATTGGAAAAATTCTCACAAAAAATATTGTGGAACTGCAAATATACGTGTTTTTTTTTTAGTGAATTATTTTTCTTTTAATTAATAGTGTTTTTTGGAAAATTAGCTTTTCAAATTTCAGTATAACCTAAAAATATAGTAATATTGCACCTTATTTCACATGGATTTACTTCATATAAAAACATCGTATAATGAAAGTTTTAAAATTCGGCGGAACTTCTGTGGGTTCAATTAAAAACATTTTCCAGGTAAAAAATATTGTTAATTCTATTTCCGAACCAACAATCGTGATTGTTTCAGCTGTTGGAGGAATTACAGACAAGCTAATAAATACAGCAAAAAAAGCATCTTTGGGTAATAAAGAATACGAAAAAGACCTCAAAGAAATTGTTAATATTCACCAAAATATCATTGATGGAGTTATTGCTGAAAAAGATAAAAAAGAGGTTTATGCAACAGTAAACCTTTATTTTGAAGAATTAGCAAACATCTACAATGGAGTTTTTTTAATTAAAGACCTTTCTGAAAAAACATTAGACGTAATTGAAAGTTACGGAGAACGCATTTCTTCTTTTTTCATAAGCTATGCCATTGATGCAAAATTGATTAATGCTTTAGAAATCATTAAAACAGAAACCGTTTTAGGAAAACGAAATATTGACCTAAAAACAACTGTTTCCAAAATACAGGAAACATTTAAAAGTCTTCCCAAAACATGTATTATGGGTGGATTTATTGCAACATCCTCAAAGACAAATGAAATTACTAATCTAGGAAGAGGTGGTTCAGACTACACTGCAGCTCTTGTTGCTGCCGCTTTAAATGCAGAACAATTGGAAATTTGGACTGATGTTGACGGATTTTTAACGGCAGACCCCCGACTAGTTCCGAATGCCTATACAATTGAGCAGTTAAGTTATGTTGAAGCAATGGAATTATCGAATTTTGGAGCTAAAGTCGTATATCCTCCAACAATTTATCCTGTCTATGCGAAAAATATTCCTGTTTTTATCAAAAACACAAATAATCCAACTGTAAAAGGGACAAAAATTACGAATAAAGAAAATTCTGAAGGAAAAACGATTAAGGGTATTTCATCTATCCACGATACCTGTTTGGTTACCCTTCAAGGAATGGGTATGGTTGGTGTCTTAGGAATTAGTTTCAGAACATTTAAAGCATTATCGGATGCCGGCATTAATGTTTTTTTAATTTCTCAGGCATCTTCGGAAAATTCTACCACTTTTGCTGTAAAAAATTCGGATGCAGAAGCAACGCTTGAAGCATTAACTACTGAATTCAAGAAAGAAATTGAACGCGGAGATATAGACAAAATTACTCAAGAAAAAGATTTGGCAACTGTTGCTATTGTGGGCGAAAATATGAGAAATAACACAGGTATTGCCGGAAAATTATTTAACACATTGGGCAGAAGTGGAATTAACGTAATTGCGTGTGCACAAGGAGCCTCCGAAACAAATATTTCATTTGTTGTAAAAATGAGTAATTTACCCAAAGCACTAAATGTTATACACGATTCTTTCTTTCTAGCTGATTATCAAGCTCTTAATATATTTTTAGTAGGAACAGGTACAGTAGGTGGAAGTTTGCTGGAACAAATCAAACAGCAACAAAATAAAATACTAAATCAGAATAGTGTTAAAATTAATGTGGTCGGTATTACTGATTTGAATGGGTCTTACTTTAATGCGGAAGGTATTAATTTGAATAATTACCAAACAGAGGTTCGAGAAAAGGGAGAGCCTACTGCTCCTATAGAAATTAGTAAGAAAATATTAGAAATGAACCTATTCAATTCTGTATTTGTTGATTGTACCGCAAGTGCTCCAATAGCTGATTTATATGAGAATTTATTGGAAAATAATGTTTCTGTGGTAGCTGCTAATAAAATAGCAGCTTCATCAAAATACGAAAACTACATCAAACTAAAAGAAATTGCTCGCAAAAAAGGGGTTAAATATCTTTTCGAAACAAATGTAGGAGCAGGATTGCCAATCATCAACACAATCAACAATTTGATCAATAGTGGTGACCAAATTTTAAAAATTGAAGCTGTATTGTCAGGTACATTAAACTTTATTTTTAACACGATAAGTCAAGAAATTTCTTTTTCTCAATCCATAAAAATGGCTCAGGAAGCACGATTTGCTGAACCCGACCCTCGTATTGACTTGAGTGGAAAAGACGTTATTCGCAAATTAGTTATTTTAGCACGTGAATCAGGATACAAGATAGAACAAGAAGATGTTAAAACAAATCTATTCGTTCCAGCCAAGTATTTTGAAGGTTCATTAGACGATTTTTGGAAAAATATTCCTGCAATGGATGCTGAATTTGAGTCACAAAGAAAACGCTTAGAAGCAGCACAAAAGAAATTCCGCTTTGTGGCTAAGATGGAAAATGGTGCTTGTGAGGTTGGTTTGCAAGAAGTTGACAATCGTCATCCATTTTACGATTTGGAAGGAAGCAACAATATAATTACTATACAAACTGAACGTTATTTTAATGATCCGATGATTATTAAAGGATATGGTGCCGGAGCAAGTGTAACAGCTGCGGGTGTGTTTGGTGATATTATAAGCATTGTAAATATTCGATAGAAAATTCTTATGAACAAAAGTTCCTTTTTATTTGCTACTTTTTTTATATGCTTATCTTGTTTAGTTAGTTGTAACAAACAATCGCCTCAAGATCCTGCAAATAAGGTTAGTCGGGTAGATACGGTTGCTGAAAAGTTATTGGTACTAAACCAAGCATATATAGAAGACGAATCAAAAGAAATTCTGGAATATATACAAAAAAACAGACTTCCTATGCAAAAAACAGATATCGGAGTTTGGTATTGTATTGAGAAAGAAGGAAAAGGTCGTAAAGCAGAAAAAAATCAAAAAGTTGCACTCGCCTACTCTCTCGAATTGTTAGATGGTTCTGTTTGTTATTCTTCAGATAAACAAGGAGTTAAAAAGTTTATCGTTGGTAAGTGTCAAGTTGAAAGGGGTTTGGAAGAAGTTATCAAATTGTTTAACACAGGAACAGAGGCAGTTATTATCATTCCTTCCTATTTAGCTCATGGTGTAGCTGGTGACAGGCAATGTATTACTCCTCGAACATCTATTTTATACAGGATAAAAATATTAAGCATTGAAAATTCATAAATCAATTATTTTCAGGATAATTGATCATTATTTGTACTGTAAACAATTACTTAAACTATTTTCGAATGAAAGTAACACTGAAATTTTTTCTACTATTCTTACTGATTCTCCCTTTTTTCTCAAGCTGCAGTAATGATGAAACGTATGCAGAAAAGCTAAAGAAAGAAAAAACAAAATTAAATGATTATATACAGGCAAATAATCTAGAAATATCAAGCGATTCGGCTTATTGTTTCAGTCACACAATTCCATGGCCGGAAAATCTTTATTTTAAAACTCCTCGGGGTGCCTATATTAACATTATCAGTAATGATACAACAAAAAGAGCAGCAACAGAAGGATGCTCTGTTATTGTGCGTTATGTAGCAACTAATATTGAAGGAACAGTTATTGCGGATAATATTTCAACTGCTGATAGTAGAAATGGTTATGAATTTATATATACAGCGGATAGCAGCACTCCTTGCATTGCATGGAATGATGTTATGCCTTACCTACACAATGACGCTGAAGCAACAATTATTGCAACCTCCAAAATAGGATTTAGCACATACCAAACATCTGTTACCACTGTTATTTCTACCGTATCTTTAACCATAACAAATTAATTATACAATATATGACTTTAATCAAATCTATTTCAGGTATTAGAGGAACTATTGGAGGAAAATCCGGAGAAGGATTAAGTCCCCTTGATATTGTTAAATTCACAGCAGCTTATGCCACATGGATATCTAAAAACAATAGTTTACATACAAATAAGATAGTGGTCGGAAGAGATGCTCGCATTTCCGGCGAAATGGTAAATAACATCGTAACAGGCACTCTTATGGGTATGGGAATTGATGTTGTAAACATTGGACTTGCCTCTACTCCCACTACAGAAATTGCTGTAACAATGGAAAAAGCTATTGGAGGAATTATTCTCACAGCAAGTCACAATCCAATACAATGGAATGCATTGAAACTTCTCAATGAAAATGGAGAATTCTTAGATGATAAAGCAGGAAAAGAAGTATTAGCTCTAGCCGCATCAGAAAATTTTTCATTTGCAGAAGTTCTTTCCTTAGGAAAAGTATTTAGCAACGATACTTACAACAAAAAACATATAGAAAATGTACTTGCCCTTAAATTGGTAGATATACAAGCTATCAAAAAGGCTGATTTTAGCGTTGCTATTGACTGCGTAAATTCTGTCGGTGGAATTATTCTTCCACAACTGTTGCAAGCATTAGGAATAAAAAAAATAACAAAATTGAATTGCGACGCTAATGGACATTTTTCTCATAATCCGGAACCAATTCCTGAAAACCTAACCGAAATAGCTAATGTTATAAAGAATGAAAAAGTTGATGTGGGTTTTGTAGTAGATCCTGACGTCGATAGATTGGCTATTATTTGTGAAAATGGAGAAATGTTTGGTGAAGAATATACATTAGTTTCTGTAGCTGATTACATTTTGGAAAACACTCCCGGCAATTCAGTTTCCAACCTTAGCTCAACCCGTGCTCTACGTGATATTACTCAAAAGCATGGAGGTTCTTACACTGCTGCTGCCGTAGGAGAAGTCAATGTGGTAACTAAAATGAAAGAAACAAATGCCATTATAGGCGGCGAAGGTAATGGTGGCGTTATTTACCCTGAAAGTCATTATGGAAGGGATGCTTTGGTCGGCATTGCTTTATTTTTAAGTCATTTGGCTCACAAAAAATTGAAAGTTACGGCACTTCGAGCAACTTATCCTCCATACTTTATTTCAAAACAAAAAGTACAACTTACACCAAAAATAGATGTAGACGCTATTCTTCTCAAAGTGAAAGAAAAATTTACCAACTACCCTATTACCGATATAGATGGTGTAAAGATAGACTTCCCTGAAAAATGGGTTCATTTACGTAAATCAAACACAGAACCTATCATACGCATTTATGCAGAAGCACAAACAATGGGGGAAGCAGAAACTTTGGGAGCAGAAATAATTGCCATTATTCAAGAATTAGCAAAATAAAGAATCAAATATTTTCAAATAAGAAAGGCAACCTTTATAAAGGTTGCCTTTCTTATTTGAATAACAAGTATTAATTATGCCTTTCCAGCACTACCCAACACTTTTTCTACTTTGTGTGTATATAATTTTTTCAATTCTTCACGAGCCGGTCCAAGATATTGACGAGGGTCAAATTTATCAGGACTGTCATTGAAAAATTTACGTACAGCAGCAGTCATTGCTAAACGTCCATCTGAGTCAATATTAATTTTACAAACTGCAGAAGCAGCAGCTCTACGCAATTGATCTTCAGGAATACCAATGGTATCTTTCAATTTACCACCGTTTTCATTGATAGTTTTAACATATTCTTGTGGAACTGAAGAAGATCCGTGAAGAACAATAGGAAATCCAGGTATTTTCTTTTCTATTTCTTCCAAAATATCAAAACGCAATGGAGGAGGAACAAGAGTTCCATTTTCATCGCGAGTACATTGAGCAGGAGTAAATTTGTTCGCTCCATGAGAAGTTCCTATTGAAATAGCCAAAGAATCAACGCCAGTACGAGAGACGAAATCAATTACTTCCGCAGGATGAGTATAATGACTGACTTCCGCAGCGACATCATCTTCAACACCTGCTAAAACGCCTAATTCACCTTCTACAGATACACCATATTTGTGAGCATATTCAACAACTTGCTTGGTTAATGCAATATTATCTTCGTAAGAATGATGAGAACCATCAATCATGACTGATGAAAATCCCATATCTACACAACTTTTGCAAAGTTCAAAAGTATCACCGTGATCAAGATGTAAACAAATTTGAGGTTGTTCCCAACCCAATTCTTTTGCATATTCAACAGCTCCTTGAGCCATATAACGCAACAATGTTTGGTTAGCATATTTACGAGCACCACTGGACACTTGTAAAATAACCGGAGATTTTGTTTCAGCACACGCAGCTACAATAGCTTGCATTTGCTCCATGTTGTTAAAATTGAAAGCAGGTATTGCATAACCTCCTTTGATAGCTTTTTTGAACATCTCTGTGGTGTTCACTAAACCAAGTTCTTTGTAAGAAACCATGTTGTTATTTATTTTATTGATTAATAGATTTGTTATTTTTCTAAAGAGCAGCACAAAAATAATAATTTTTTCTCTAAAAAGCTTGAGATTTGTAGAAAAATATCCGTCTTTTTACTTCAAAAACAATAATTTTTGAAGTAAAATCACTTATGCTTTTTTAACTTTCGATGAAAAAAGAACTTTAAAAGCATCTTCCACCTTTTTCACAGAAATAATTTCAATGTCTTTATTTTTGATATTTACCCCTTTCAAATTAAAACCGGGTACCACTATCTTCTTAAAACCCAACCTCTCCGCTTCACCAATACGTTGTTCAATCCTATTCACAGGACGTATTTCTCCAGAAAGACCAACTTCACCCGTCAAGGACAAATTTTTATCAATAGCAAAATCCAAACTTGAGGATAAAACAGCACTAATAACTGCCAAATCGATAGCAGGGTCTTTCACTTTAAGCCCACCTGCAATATTCAAAAAAACATCTTTCTGTGCAATTTTAAATCCGGCTCTTTTTTCCAAAACAGCCAATAGCATATTCATTCTTCGCACATCAAAGCCCGTTGCAGAGCGTTGTGGAGTACCATAGGCAGCCGTACTAGTTAAAGCCTGAACTTCTATCAAAAACGGTCTTATACCCTCAATAGCAGACGCAATGGCAACTCCACTTAAACCTTCATGATTTTGCGAAAGCAATAATTCGGATGGATTACTAACTTCACGTAAACCATTTTGACGCATTTCAAATATTCCCAATTCAGAAGTACTTCCAAAACGATTCTTAATAGAACGCAAAATTCGATACATATAATGCTGATCACCTTCAAATTGCAACACCGTATCAACAATATGTTCCAAAATTTTCGGACCTGCTATCATTCCATCCTTCGTAATATGACCGACAATAAACACGGGAGTGACAGATTCTTTTGCAAACTTCAAAATAGAAGCGGCACATTCTCTTACTTGAGTAATACTACCTGGAGAAGACTCTACCGATTCACTAAATATGGTTTGTATAGAATCTATGATAAGTAAATCAGGCTTAATGTTTTGTATGTGCACATAAATTTGTTCAAGTGACGTTTCACTAACAATGTAACACTCCGTTTGCTTATCAGAGATGCGTTCTGCACGCAATTTGAGCTGTCTGGCACTTTCCTCCCCCGACACATACAAAACACGTAAATTAGGCAAATTAAGAGCTACTTGCAACACTAAAGTTGACTTTCCAATTCCCGGTTCACCTCCTATAAGAACTAATGATCCTGGTACCAACCCTCCACCTAACACCCGATTGAGCTCTTCATTTTTCATATCGATGCGTTCTTCATTTACGCCTTCAATATCACGCAACAGCATCGGCTTTTGTTTAGTAATTTCCATGCCAAATGGAAGTTGTTTAGAAGATGTATCTTTGCGTTCAACTTCTTCAACACAAGTGTTCCATTCTCCACAGGAAGAACATCTTCCAAACCACTTTGGAGAATCATTACCACAATTTCGACAGACGTATACAGTCTTTACTTTTGCCATTACTTTCTGGGTGCTAAAATTCGTGCTAAATTCGGAAATTAGAGATTAAAAACAAAATAAAAAACCACCTTTTCTTAAAAGTGGTTTTTATTCCTTTATACTAATTTATTTGTTTGAGTATCCGGATGAACAACCTTGGGTTTAAACTGTTTTGCCTCTTCAAAGTCCATATAAGCATACGCCATAATAATCACGGTGTCACCAGGTTGTACCTTACGTGCCGCAGCACCATTTAAACAAATCGTACCAGTTCCTCTTTTGCCTTTTATAACATAAGTTTGCAATCGTTCTCCATTATTATTATCAACAATATGAACCTTTTCAAATTCAATGAGATTAGCAGCGTCCATTAAATCTTCATCTATAGTAATACTTCCAATGTAATTTAAATTGGCTTCTGTTACCGTAACCCTGTGAATTTTTGATTTTAATACCTGTATAAACATCTTACTTTTTATATTGTAT
>DAIMYQ010000005.1:59423-78178 GCA_036734385.1 Paludibacteraceae bacterium
AACAAGGCATTACGACTACTCATAGCCAAACCGCTTTTTTCTCTTATTATCGGGCATGACTGAATTTTTACCTTAAGTCCAAGCTGTTTAACCATTGCCCTAATGATTGCCAATTGCTGAAAATCTTTTTCACCAAAATAAGCAACATTCGGTTTAACAATTGCAAAAAGTTTACTTACAATTTGAGCTACTCCATTAAAATGTCCAGGACGGAATTTACCCTCCATAACTGTTTCCAAAGAACCAAAACCGAACTTTCGTTCATCAGGAATCGGATATATTTCTTCAACAGAAGGTGCAAAAATAATAGAACAATTTACAGTTTGAAGCAATTCTGCATCTTTCTCCAAATTACGCGGATATTTTTCCAAATCAGTTTTGTCATTAAACTGTGTTGGATTAACAAATATACTTACAACACAAATATCATTTTCTTGCACACATTTTTTCACTAACGATAAATGTCCTTGATGTAAAGCTCCCATTGTGGGAACAAGACCTACTCTGGCATTGTCATATCGGGCAATTTCATCCTGTAATTCGTCTATTTTTTTAACTATTTTCATCTCTTCGTGTTTTAGCGTTGCAAAAAAACAAATAAAAATCGAAAAGAAAAAGAAAAAGGAGTACCAAGTTCCCAAAATACCGTTTTAAAGAAAAATATTCGGAAAGATAAAAAAAGATTGACAAAGTTTAATTAAAATATCCAGCAACTACTTTTCATTTTTAATAACCCTTTAAAACATTACAATTCTTTTTTTACTATCCAAAAGCATAATTCCTCCGTTTTTTTTGTTTATTAACAGTTTTTTTTCTATATCTTTGCATATAGAATTGTTTTTTTATTTTTCTCTAATATTTTTTTGAATGGAAATAGTCAAGGTTTTATACGTGACACAGGAAATTTGTCCCTACCTCCCAGAATCTGAAATAGCTGATTTATGCAGAAAATTGCCTCAAGCTATACAAGAACAAGGCAAAGAAATAAGGACTTTTATGCCTCGCTTCGGTTGTATAAACGAACGTAGAAACCAACTGCATGAAGTTATTCGATTATCTGGCATGAACCTTATTATAGACGATACAGATCATCAACTTATCATTAAGGTTGCCTCCATTCAAGCAGCTCGCATGCAGGTGTATTTTATTGATAATGAAGATTATTTCCAGAGAAAAACTACTTTATGCGACGAAAACGGAGAAGAATATCCGGATAATGATGACAGGTCAATTTTTTTTACCAGGGGGGTCATTGAAACAGTTAAAAAACTACGCTGGACTCCTGACATCATACACTGCCATGGTTGGATGACAGCATTAATGCCTCTTTATATCAAAAAAGCATACAACGAAGATCCTTTCTTTGCCAACTCAAAAGTAATTTATTCTTTGTATGATAATGATTACAAGGTACCTTTCGATAGTGATTTTTCTGAGAAAGTTCTTATAGAAGGCATTAAAAAAAATGATTTAACTTCAATTGCCAACGATGGAAGTTTCAATTCTCTTTCAAAATTAGCAATCGATTTTTCAGATGGTATTATACAAGGAAGTGAAAAAACAAATACTGAATTGATAGAATATGCTAAAAAATCGAAAAAGATGTTCCTTCCCTACCAAACTCCAGAAAATTATGTAAATTCGTACGATAAATTTTACGATGAAATTTTGGGTTTATGAGACCTTTCCAAATGAAACTAAACATGGTAATCTTTGAACTTTTTGATTTCAAAATTATTATTCTTCGAGGTGTCACCATGTTATCTTAATTTACTGAACACATGAAATTAAAGATTTTGCCTCTTATTGTGGTTGTTTGTTGTATTCTTTCCTCTTGTGAAGATCCTGCAAATGATTTAGAAATGCTAGTTCAACCGTCTAAGGACAAAGTAGCAGTTACCATAGACTCTTTTCTTGTCCATACTTCTACTTTATTTGTAGATTCCACGTATGCTAGGAGTACCAAATTCATTTTAGGAACATATACAGATCCAGTATTTGGAACAGTAAAAGGAGACTTTATGTCTCAATTTAAATATGTAAAAAATTACGCCTTTCCTACTCCCAATGACTCCACGGCTAAAGATATTGCAGCAGATTCTCTTTTTGTAGTGTTGTATTACAAGAATTTTATGGGAGATTCTCTTTCTACACAAGAAGTAACCATTTATAAATTAAATGAACTTTTTGACTTCGAAAAAAATTATTATTCGAATATTGATGTTTCGAAATTTTGTGATAAACAAACTATACTTGGAAGCAAAGTATATACAGCAGCAGACCAAACAATTCCTGATTCAATCAGATATGATAGCGATTATGTTCCTCGAGTAAAAGTATTATTATCAAATGAACTGCGAGATGAGTTCTTCAGCAGACAAGATATTTATACTAGTCAGAGCAGCTTTGTTAACTTTTTCAAGGGCATATATGCTACCAACCAATATGGAAATGGTACAGTGTTGTTGATAGATTCGGCAAACATAGAATTAGCCTACCATTATACTGATACTGTAACTTATGATAATGATTCAACAATACGAAAAACTGTGATTTATCCTTCTAACAAAGAAGTAACAGGAGTAAATTGCATTTCTCACCCCAATAATCTCCGCACAGAAATAAGCTTAAATGATAGCGTAGAATACGTCAGTTCTCCTGCAGGTCTTTTCCCTAAAATCACGATACCATTCGACAGAATATTGTCCAAAATGAGCAAAGAACAACTGCTAAATATAAACAACGCTCAATTAATCGTGGAAGAAGCTATCTTTGATGATTATAAAGGAGAATACGAAGCTCCTAGTTATCTGTTATTACTACGCGAAAAAGACGTAAACAAATTCTTTGCACAAAGTTTGTATCCAGCAACATCCATCGGGATTTATTCTTTTCTAGGAACCTACGATAGTGATGAGAATAAATACAGCTTTGCATCAATGGCCAATTATCTACAATCAGTTTTACAAAAAGATGAAACAACAATAGGTGAATTAAATGACTTTGTACTTGTTCCGGTCAAAGTTTCTACTGACTCAAATAGCAATACAACTATTAAACCGTTATTTAGCCCAAAAGGAGTTAGGCTACGAAGTGGTAAAAACACAAAATCAAGTATGCGTTTGGAGATAACCTCCAGTAAGTTTTAACTCACACAGAATTCATGTTTTATAGCACAAAAAAAGCGGAAACTTTTACATTTCCGCTTTTCTATGTTAAGCCAATTCTTTGAGAGCCATATCCAATATAGTTGTATCATCCAACACTACAGTACCTCCATCAGGCCCCGGTTCAATGTGAAGACCACAAGAACTGCCTTGCTTAAAGTTATGACCACCAAAATAATTCCGTACTGTTTCCTCCGAAACATTTAATTTTTGTGCAATTTTAGAAATACTTCCATGAGGTAAGTTATCTTTGATCTTACGCAACTCATTGAACGTCATCATCTTTTCCATAATTTCACCATATTAAGTTAATAACTAGAGTATATTTTAGAGAAACTTGCCATAAATGTAAGTTATTTTCTATATATATTCAAGAAAAAACGTTTTTTTTAAAAAACCATTCGAAAATTATAGGAAGCCGTAAAAATAAAAAAGAATGTTAAGAATAAAAAGAATACAATAGACATGACATCGTGTCGAGGAAAAGCTATAAAATACTTACTATTTTTTTTCTGTCTATTATAAACGTACTGAGGCATCTTCTTCTTTAAAAAAAGGTAAAACATATACAATGCATATCCCAAAAGTCCGCCTAAGATTGCACCAAAAAACACATCCAAAAAGAAGTGTACTCCCAAATAAATTCGAGTATAACTAACAAATATAGCCCACAAAGAGACCAACGTAGAATACGTTGATGACCGAAACAATAACATGGTAAACACGGCAAACGCAAAAGAATTAGCGGCATGCGATGAGACAAAGCCATAGTTTCCTCCCTTGTAATCATTAACAGTTTCGACAAGATAACTAATTGAAGGATCATGAGTCGGTCTAAAACGCTCAAAAAGAGGTTTAAAAAAAGAAGATGCAATTTGGTCTGAAAAAACAATTGCCAAAACCAATGACATTACAATTAAAAAAGACTCTCGTTTTTTGTTTTTAACAATAATATAAAACACTGAAAGGAAAAAAGGAACCCAAACAATTGTTGTAGTTGATAACCACATGAATGCATCCAAAAATGGGGCATGAACGTTATTCAGTTGTAGCGTTAAATTCTTATCCCATTGAACTACGTTTTCGAGAACATTATTTCCAATCTGTATATAATCCATTCTTTTATTTTAAATTTTTACAATAGTATTAGTCTGTAGCCAGCCAACATTAGTTCCATCTTCTGTTTGAACCTCAAACCACTTTCCCAATTCGCTTTTGATGATTACTTTTGTGCCTTCATGCAAAAAGAATAAGTCTGTACCACTATCATCGGGGGAACTTTTCAAAGATACGGTTTGAGAAAAAACAATAGCTTCTTTTACATTGACAATTCTTTCTTTTTGCTGGTATGAAAAAACAAAACATACAACAGCAACACAAACTAAAAAAATTGCAGAAAAAAATGCTGTTTTTCTAAGCCAAACATATTTTGCAAACAAAAACACTGTTGACAAAAGTATAAAAAAAATGAAAAAAACAATGCTTTTTATTGCCCACGAATTTGAATTTGACATATCTCTCAGAGAATCAATCCATTGAACAAAAAACAACTTATCAACAGAATTTATCCGATCAACTTTTTTTGAATTAACCAACTCTAAATTATACTTAGCATCTTTGTTATTAGGGTCTAGTTTAAGGGCTCTTTCATAATTAAGAATGGAAGCAGCTATTTTTCCTGTTCTATAATATGCATTGCCTAAATTATAATACAACGCAGCAGACTCTACGCCACCTTGAAGTAGCTTTTCGTACGCGGCTATAGACTCCACATAATGAGCAGAGAGATATAGACTATTTGCTTGTTTTAAATCTTGCTTCTGAGCTAAAGACGATAACGAATAACTCAATAGGACAATAAAAACAAGAACAACTTTTTTCATAAATTTTATTTATTTTAAATTGTTTTCCAATACGCTAATAACATTAATTGCTCGCATAAAAATTTTATCCATAGTTAACTCTTCATTATTCGCCGGAGAAAAGCGAGCATATTCACAAGCTGTGAGCAAATCCAAAAATTCTGAGATTAAATCTTCTGTCGCTCCATGCTGTAATAATTCCGTTTGAACATTTTCTTTTAGTAATACTGCATTAGGTATATTCAACTTATCACCCAAATATCCCCAAAGAGCTTTCATAGTTTCTTCATAAAAGGCAACTTCATCACCTTTCTTTAAATACTTATCAGCCAAAGAAAGTCTCTTTTTTGCTAACCTATTAGCCCGTTTAGTCCTGGTTAAAGCAATATTGGCATTTTCTTTAGCTTGTTTGTGCAAAGCCAATACCACAACGATAAACAACAATGAAGGTAAAATAAAACCTAACCAAAATGTAATTGATCCAAATATAAAATCATCTTTTATGTTCAGTTCAAAATTATCATTATTGATAAAACGAATATCTTTCCCAACCATTTTTACGTTTTCCTGATTATTATAAGTTGTGGCAACACTATTAGCAGCAACCCCATTACCACTTACTTTAAATTTATAAGCTGGAGTAGTAAGCACCTTATACGTATTTGTTGATAAATCAAAGTAAGAAAATTCTACCGGAGGTATTTCAAAATTACCGCCAAAACGAGGTATAGCCAAATATTCAATCACTTTACTACCAATTGTTCCACTTGTACCAATCTTAAATTTATTATCAACCTTCGGATCGTACGTTTCAAAATCAACAGGAAATTTAACCTCAGGATTTTTCAGTAATTTCATATTTCCATTACCTGAAATGGTAACTTTCAACGTTAGAGCATCATTAACCTTTATGTTTTGATTGGAAATATTCGATTGCAAGGTAAAATTACCCACAGCACCATTAAAACTTTTTGGTTTACCCTGAGGTAAAGCTTTTACTTCTATTCTTGCAGAAGGAGTTGTGAGAGTTTTCTTCACTTCTTGATAAGTATCAAAGAAATTATCAAAAATACTTTGTGTACGAACACCTGTTTTAACCCGGACAATCGCTTCGAATTTTCCCCTCCCAACTTCTAAGTATCCGGAACGTTGAGGATACAGTAAATATTGCTTAAGAATTATTGTATTATAATTAGTTCCATTATAGTTTTCAACGGTAAATTGTCTGTCCTTATTTAAATCTATTTCTTGAGAAAAAAATCCTTTAAAATCAGGAAATTGGGCAGAGGATAAATCACGTAAATCATAACGAGTATACAACTTGTATGTTACTAAAATAGCTTCTTGTTCGTATACTTTTGTTTTAGAGAATGTTTGTTTAACAAATATTTGATCATTAGAAATCGAAGAGCTATTATCTGGTACTGCGGCTGACGGACGAGACATCCTCGTTGAAGAAGATGACGATGAACTCTGGTTACCTCCTTGACTATCCATGGGAAATACCTTAATAGTCAACGAATTTGATGTATGCTTATCACCCTTAACATTAATAGATCCGGGACTTAGGGTATATGTACCTTCTTTTCTTGCGACAAGAATGTATATGTAACTAATTGTCATTGAAGAAGATGCCTTTCCGTTCATATACTGATAACTACTACTGCGTGAAGTGGAAGGTCCCATTAACACATCAAATTGACTCATATCAGGAGCTCGAAAATCTTTTCCTTCTTGATTTACAGTGTATGCAACCCTAAATTGTTGTCCAGCAACAACTGTGGGAGGAGCAGATGCCACAAATTGTACGTCCTCAGCAAAAACTCCTAAACATACCACCAATAAAAAATATATACTAACCAATATTCTTTTCATCTTTTACCAATCTTTTTCCAGTTTCTTTTTCGCAGAATTATGCTGCTGTTTCTTTACTTTATCCTGAACATTTTTTTCATCTTGAAGAAACGCATCTAATATTTGCTGTGCATTTTCTTTTGATAATTCATCTTTTTTTTGCTTTGGAGGCTGTTGATTATTTTGATTATTTGGGGATTGTTTTTCCTGTTTTTTGTTGTCTTTGTCGGCCTTGTTATTGTCTTGCTTTTGATTTTTATTTTTGTTGTTTTGTTGTTGAATAATCTTTTTTTGGGCCAACGCTAAGTTATAACGCGTATCATTGTCCTTAGGATTATTCTTTAAAGCTTTCTTATAGGCATCTATGCTTTTTGCATATTCTTCTGTCCTAAAATGTGAGTTTCCCAAATTGTGATAAATGGTCGATACTTTTTTTGAATCATCTGATTTAACAAGTGATGCAACCTTTTCATATTCTTGAGCGGCTTTAGCATATTTTTTTTGCTTATATAGGGTGTTCGCCAAATTATAGGTACTCTCCACAGATTTTTTATCTTTTGACAGTCCTTCCCTATACTTTACTTCTGCATCAGTATATTTTCCCTTATTATACAATTTATTTCCTCCCCTTATATATGGGTTCGCCTCTTGCGAAAACGAATAAGCGGAAAAGAGTAGAAGAAATAAAATAAGTTTATATCTCATAACTTTCATCAATTAAAACAATTTTATTTTTCTTAATAACGGATTTTTCCTTTCTAACATACAAAAATCCAATAATAATAAAAACAACACTAACCACGCAATAGGTTGAAATTGCTCATTATAATTTTTATAGACCTTGCTATCTATTTTTGATTTTGTCATTTTATCCAGTTCTTTTGTCAAAATCCGAAGAGCAGCATTGGTATTATCAGCCCTAACATATATACCTCCGCCTGCATTGGAAATCTCCTGACACATAGCTTCATTTAATTTCGAAATTACCACATTTCCTGCAGCATCCCTTTTAAAACTATTTGAACCTTGTACCGGAATTGGTGCTCCTTCAGGAGAACCCACCCCCAATACATGAACGATAAATCCGGCTTCCTTGGCTTCCTGTGCTACCTGAACAGCATCCTCTTCATGATTTTCTCCATCCGTAATAACAATAATGGCCCGCTTAACTCCTTCTACCGGACTAAAAGAATTCATTGCTAACTTAATGGCAGAACCAATACTAGTTCCTTGCACAGGTACAATCCCTGTATTTATAGAGGAAAGAAACATCTTGGCAGATATAACGTCCGTGGTAATTGGCATTTGTATATAAGAATCACCTGCAAAAACAATCAATCCAACTTTATCATTTTCCAGTTCATCTATCAGTTTACTCAAAATCTGCTTCGATTTTGCCAAACGATTAGGAACAATATCTTCTGCCATCATTGAATTTGAAACATCCATAGCAACCATTAGCTCAATTCCTTGACGTTTTTCCTTTTCTAATTTAGTACCGAACTGAGGGCCGGCAACAATAAAAATAGTCAAAGCCATGGCAGAGAGCAATATGTAAAACTTGATACGAGGACGCCAATGGGAAACATCGGGCATAAGCTGCTTCAATATAACTTTATTTCCGAATCTCTTTAATCTTTTATTTTTGATAATAAGACTATAAATAAAGAACATGATAAAAACCGGGACTAAAGTAAGCAGATATAAATATTCTGGATGAGCGAATCTAAACATTTTATTTTAAATAATTTAAAATTATGGAATTGACCTGAATACTGTATTACGTAACAAAATCTCCCCAACAATGCAAAACAAAGCCATCAAGGCAAAAATGTGGTATAGTTCTTCTTTCTCACTAAATTCCTTGACATTTATCTTCGTCTTTTCCATTTTATCAATTTCATGATAAATGGATCGCAATGTTTTGGTATCTGTCGCCCTAAAATATTCGCCACCTGTCATGGAGGCAATTTGTTTTAAAGAAGGCTCATCAATATCAACATCTACATCTTGATAACGGACGCCGTAAGGTGTTTGAAATGGATATGGAGCTTTACCGTATGTTCCTACTCCAATAGCATAAACACGGATACCAAAACTCTTTGCAATTTCCGCTGCAGTAATTGGATCTATATCTCCTCTATTGTTTGAGCCATCTGTCAATAAAATGATAACCTTTGATCTAGCCTGACTCGCTTTTATTCTATTTACTGCAGTAGCTAAGCCTGTTCCAATAGCAGTTCCATCTTCTATCATTCCACTCTGTATACCGGAAAATAGATTAATTAATTCTTTGTGATTAATCGTAATCGGACATTGCGTAAAACTTTCTCCTGAAAAAACGACCAAACCAATGTTATCATTTGGTCTTCCGGAAATAAATTCAACCGCAACGTCTTTCGCAGCACCTAAACGATTTGGACGTAAATCCTCAGCTAACATACTACTAGAAATATCCAATGTCATAACAATATCTATTCCTTCAGTAGTTTGACTGCTCCAATTATCGGTTTTTTGAGGACGTGCTAATGCAATAATTATCAAAGAAATGGCCAAACATCTCAAGACAAAGGAAAAATGACGAAAATAAATTTTAGTCGATTTTGAAGCCTTCAAAAAAACACGTGTAAATGGAAATTGTATTTCCGGAGTTATCGTGTGTTGTTTCCAAATATACCATGCAATAATCGGAACCAATAAAAACAGCAAAAATAAATAATATGGATGTGCAAAAATCATACTTCTTTTTCTTTTTCTGGTTGTTCAGGTACTACTTCTTCCTGTTTTGTTTTATCTACCAAGATATACGCATTGACAAGACTTAAATCGTTTTCATTTTGTAAGGGAACGAATTTTGCAAATTTAACTAAATCAGATAGTTTTAATACCTGATATAAATTATCTCTTACAAGTTTAGCTTCCGGTACAGAATTAATCGCCCTTAATATTTCATCAGAGGTCATTTCTAATGCCGAAATACCAAATCGATTTTGCATATATTCCCTTATAACGTCGGTAAGTTGAATATAAAACTCTTTTATATGACCTGTCTGCCATAGCTTTTCGGTTTTTATTTTTTCCAACTTTCCAATAGCGACAACATGAGGAGGCAACTTTACTTCTTCTTTTGCAGGAAGAATAGTAATATCTTTTTTGAAAACATATTTCATTAATAAATAAACTATTAAAGCAACTATGAGCAATGCTCCTAAAACTAGTCCAATCCACTTAAAAAGTTCTTTCCAACTAAATGGAGCATCCATTACCGATTTTATATCCTTAATATCATCTTTTTTCACATCTACCTTAACAGTATTTACCGTAAGTGCGATTGGGTTGGTTGCTGCAATCTGTTGACCTAAAGCAAAACGGATGGATGGAATAGTATAATAACCACTATCAAAGGCAGTGATTAAATAATCCTGACTAATTTTAATTCGACCATTTTCTAAGTTTATTGTATCGGGCTTCAATGCTTTTACAACTTCCACTCCTGAAACAACTGTATCACGAAAAATAGGCATTATGACTTTACCTTTTGCAGGCTGCAAAACCTCAAAATGCAACTTAGTCTGCTCTCCTATTTGAATTTGAGATGAATCCAAACGAGCAGAAACCGAAAAATCATTAGCAAAAACTCCGGCAGATAATGTTTCTAAAAAACAAATGAGAAATATTATAACTTTTTTATTCATTTTCCAATTAACTTCTAATTCGGAATAAATTCATAAGAGCCTTCACATAATCTTCTTCCGTATTTATCGAAACAGCATCGACACCACACTTACTGAATGTTTTGTATACCATATTTTGGTGTTCTTGCCACTCATTGGCATACAAATTTCGAAGCTTTACATCAGACGTATCGACATACATAAAGTTACCCGTTTCAGCATCTTTCACTTTCATTAAACCCACATTAGGCATTTCAGTTTCTCTCCTATCGTACACCTGAAGAGCCACCAAATCATGCTTTTTATTGGCAATAGTCAAAGCCTTTTCAAAATCATCATCTACAAAGTCTGAAATCAGAAAAGCAGTACAACGCTTTTTTATAGCATTGGTAAAATATTGTAATACCATAGAGATATTGGTTTTTCTACTCTTCGGAGTGAAATCTATCAACTCTCTAATTATGTACAAAATATGTTTTTTCCCTTTTTGCGGTGGTATAAACTTCTCTATTTGATCGGAGAAAAAGACAACTCCAATCTTATCGTTGTTTTGTATTGCCGAAAAAGCCAATGTAGCAGCCACTTCTGTAATGATATTTTTTTTCGTTTTATCAACTGTTCCAAACTCTCTACTTCCCGAAACATCAATTAAAAGCATCACGGTAAGTTCTCGTTCCTCTTCAAATATCTTAACATAAGGATGATTAAAACGGGCGGTTACATTCCAATCAATACTACGGATGTCATCTCCAAATTGGTATTCCCTGACTTCCGAAAAAGCCATACCTCTACCCTTAAAAGCCGTGTGGTACTGTCCCGCAAATATATTTTGAGAGAGACCTCTGGTTTTTATTTCAACTTGTCGAACTCGTTTTAAAACTTCACTAGTTTCCATTCAATAAAATAATTAGTACACAAATAAATTCAAAATACCATAAAAATCAAGGTACTTCTACTTTATTCAATATTTCACTAATAATCTCTTCCGAAGTAAGATTGTTTGCTTCTGCTTCATAACTCAAGCCAATACGATGAC
Source organism: Paludibacteraceae bacterium (assembly GCA_036734385.1). Lineage (GTDB taxonomy): Bacteria > Bacteroidota > Bacteroidia > Bacteroidales > Paludibacteraceae > JAAYPI01. The sequence continues at coordinate 71,017 of DAIMYQ010000005.1, forward strand.
GTAAAACATCATAACAGATAGCACGAATATCTTCAGGAATAACATACCCCCTATGTTTGATAAATGCATAAGAACGAGCAGCTAAAGCTAAATTAATAGACGCACGAGGAGATGCACCAAACGAAATCATATCCTTTAAGTGTTCGAGTCCATATTCTTGTGGAAAACGAGTAGCAAAGACAATATCAACAATATATTTCTCAATTTTTTCATCCATATAAATTTCTCGAACAACATTACGTGCATCAATAATGTCTTGAGCCTTCAATACCGGCTTCATTTCGGGCATTTTTTCTCCAATATTCTGACGAATGATTAAACATTCCTCTTCTCTTTTTGGATAAGAAACAACTATCTTAAGCATGAAACGGTCAACTTGAGCTTCAGGAAGAGGATATGTACCTTCTTGCTCAATAGGGTTTTGAGTAGCTAGTACAAGAAATGGTTCCGGCAATTTATAAGTGTGATCAGCAAGTGTTACTTGACGTTCTTGCATCGCTTCCAAAAGAGCACTCTGTACTTTTGCCGGAGCCCTGTTAATTTCATCTGCTAAAACGAAGTTAGCAAAAATAGGACCTTTTTTTACCAAGAATTCTTCTTTTTTCTGACTATAAATCATTGTTCCTACAACATCAGCAGGGAGCAAATCGGGCGTAAACTGAATACGACTGTAATCTGCATCTATTAGTTGTGCCAGGGTTTTAATGGCTAACGTTTTTGCCAACCCAGGGACACCTTCGAGCAAAATATGTCCATCGGAAAGTAAGCCAATGAACAACGACTCCACCAAATGTTTTTGTCCTATAATCACTTTGTCCATGCCCATTGCAAGAACATCTATAAAAGCACTTTGTTTCTCAATACGTGCATTTAGTTCCCTAATGTCTACTACTTGACTCATTTTTATTTAAATTTTAATTATCGACACGAAATTATATAATATTGAAGAATTATAGTTTTAAAAGCCTGTTAAAAAGGCTTAAGCATTTGTTAAACAAAAAGTAGCCATACTAAATCAAGTATGACTACCTTTTTTATAGCAAATTATTTGTATTTTTCGGCTAATTCCAAAGCCTTGTCTATGGCTTTCTGACTTTTAGGATTAACTAACGAATAATCCAAATCTGGAACAACAAGCATCATTCCATCATGTATATCGTTCGGAGATTTCATTGAACCTCTATTTGCGTCATATATGTACACCCAAAAAGCTTTATGACCATAAACCCTTTTAGAAATTGTAGTCAACCTGCTACCATCTTTTACAATAACCGTTTCCTTAATTGACGCTTTTTTTACAAGTTCTCTAGAATATTGAAGTTCTTGAACGGGTGGATTAACTGGTTCAGATGCCAAATATTGCAAGGAATCATAGGTTAATGTATCTTCAGGAAATTCAGTAATAGGAATTATTGTTTCAGGTTTAACCGTGTCAGTCGGAACAATTTGCTCTTTTTCCAAAGGAACATATTTATTTACAAGCTGAGATATACTATCTCTATAATAATAAGCTCCCGCAACGAATAGCAAAACAAAAATGATTAAAATAAAAAAAACGATTCTCTTCTTATATTTTTTCTTTGGGGGCTCGTTATCTGTACATTTAGGTTTCAGAAATTCTCCGGATTCTTTTGTTGTAACTTCCTTTTCGGAAATAGAAACTTCTTTCTCTGAAATCGGAATATAAGTTTCTGAGAAGGAATTGGCAACAATTTCGTTTTTTTCAGTTTGTGTTTGTTCCTGTTCCTCTGTGTCAATTTCGACTGTACTCAGGTGTGAATAAGGCTTATTTACAGCATCCTTTAAATCATTTTCAGGAATAAAAACAACCCTATTATGCCCGGGGATGACAAATTCTTCTTGGTTTTTTACATTTACACTCTTACGTTCTTCATTCCACATAACTTTAAAGGTACCCAACCCTTTAATTTTCACAAAGCCATCCTTTTCCAAATATTCTTGAATTACTTGAATTAATTCATGCAAAAACTCTTCCGTGAATTTTTTTGTAAAATCGGTCTGACGAGATACTACATCTACCAATTCTTGAATGGATGTTCTTTTATTTTCCATGTGGTAATACGTTTTTTATTTTTTCTTTGTAGGTATTACTTGTTCTAAAACCAAGAACTAGCTTCGGCGGAACTATCATCTTCTTCTTTGTGGAAGGATTCACGACAACTCGTTCATTTTTTTTTCTTACTTCAAACGATCCAAAACCTTGTATAGAAACATCATTACCTTGAGAAAGGGAATCAGATAGAGCCTCAACGGTTTTTTCCAAAACAGCAGATACATCCTTCTGTGTTATTTTAAGGCGTTTGGCAATTTCTGCCAATAATTCTTTATTATTCACAATATCACCATTTTAAGACATACGCAAATATATAAATTATTTTTGAATTTGTGCATACAAATCAAATTCTTCAGCCCCGATAATTTTAGCTGTATAAAACTCTCCTATCAACAATTCTCCGTCTGCTCTATTAATAAGAATTTCAGTATCAACCTCCGGCGAATCATATTCAGAACGAGCTATATAATAATCATCATCCAAACTATCTACGATGATTTTAAAGCTCTTTCCTATTTTTTGCTGATTGATTTCTAAAGAGATTTGCTGTTGAATTTTCATAATCTCGCTAACTCTCTGTTGTTTAATCTCATACGGAATATTATCATCGTAATGTAAATTCGAATATGTACCATCTTCATCCGAATAAGCAAACGCTCCCAAACGTTCAAAACGCATCTCGCGAATAAAGGTCTTTAGTTCCTCGACATCATCTTCCGTTTCCCCTGGATGTCCCAGCAATAATGTTGTGCGAATATGTATATCAGGAACCTCGCATCTTAGCATTTTCACCAATTCATAGGTTTGTTGAGAACTTACACCCCTTCTCATCTTCTTCAACATATTATCAGAGATATGTTGCAATGCAATATCCAAATAGTTACACACATTTTCTCGCTCACGCATTACTTTAAAAAGGTCAGTAGGAAAACCTGCAGGATAAAGATAGTGCAATCTCAACCATTCAACACCTTTGATATCAGCCAAACGATTCGTCAGTTCTGCCAGTTTAAGTCCTTTATATCGATCAAATCCGTAATAAGACAAATCTTGTGCTATAAGCTGAAATTCTTTTACACCTTGAGAAACTAGCCATTTTATCTCTTCCTCTATATCCTCCATTGGACGACTTTGATATTTCCCTGTAATTAATGGAATAGCACAATAGGAACAAGTACGATTGCAACCTTCGGCTATTTTAACATAGGAATAATGCGATGGTGTTGTGATATTTCTTTGAAGACTTAAATCAGAGTGAAACTCTTTTCCCAAATCCTTTATTAATTCGTTGTAATTAAATTTTCCGTAAAACTTATCTACTTCCGGTATTTCAACAGACAATTCTTTTAAATAGCGTTCTGAAAGGCAGCCCATTACAAAAAGCTTCTTGATTTTTTTCTTAGATTTTTTTTGAGCAAACTGCAATATCATATCAATACTTTCTTCTTTGGCATCACCAATGAAGCCACAAGTATTGATAACGACTATTTCTCCATTGGCTTTTTCAGCATCATGTTTCACTGCATATCCAACAGCTTGCAACTGACGCATAAGATGCTCCGTATCAACTAAATTTTTAGAACATCCTAACGTAATTAAATCTATTTGATTTTTTATCATGAAAAGATTATCCCAATAATGATTCTACAAATTCCTTCTTATCAAACAATTGCAAATCTTCCATTTTTTCACCCAGTCCAATATATTTAACCGGAATTTTAAATTGATCAGAAATACCTATAACAACTCCACCTTTGGCGGTTCCATCTAATTTGGTTATTGCCAACGATGTAATTTGAGTTGCCTTTGTAAATTGTTTGGCCTGTTCAAATGCATTTTGTCCTGTAGAACCATCAAGAACAAGAAGAACCTCGTGTGGTGAATTAGGAATAATCTTTTGCATCACATTCTTGATCTTAGTAAGTTCATTCATCAGATTCACTTTATTATGCAAACGTCCCGCTGTATCTATTATAACTATATCAGCATCATTTGCTTTAGCCGAAGCCAAGGTATCATAAGCTACAGAGGCTGGATCCGACCCCATTTTTTGTTTGATAACAGGAACTCCTACCCTTTCTCCCCAAATGACAAGCTGATCTACTGCTGCTGCACGAAATGTGTCGGCAGCACCTAAATATACTTTTTTACCTGCTTGTTTAAACTGATACGCCAACTTTCCGATAGTGGTTGTTTTACCAACACCATTTACGCCAACCACCATAATTACATATGGTTTAGACGAATATTCGTCATCAAAATTAGCCAAAGTATCACCATTATTTTCCGTAAGTAATCCTACAATTTCTTCTTTCAATATGGCATTTAACTCATCTGTATTAACATACTTATCAGCTGATGCACGCCTTTCTATACGTTTAATGATACGCAAGGTTGTCTCTACACCAACATCCGAAGAAATAAGAGCTTCTTCAAGATTATCCAAGACCTCATCATCAACCTTGGACTTGCCAACCACAGCACGTGTTATTTTAGTAAAAACACTATTCTTCGTTTTTGCAAGACCTTGATCTAATGTTTCTTTCTTTTCTTTGGAAAAAAAATTAAAAATCCCCATAATAGCAAATTAAGTAATGAGATATAATTTGTTGCTAAACAACAGCAAGCATACAAAGGTACAAAAAATAGTAATCTTATACATCAAATAACTAGAGTTTGACACAAATAAAGCCTCTTAAGTAGTTACTTAAGAGGCTTTATATATCGTGAAAATTCTTTATACGATTATTTTGCTAAAAAATCTTTTACTTTTTCATTTAATACTATTTCTTCTTGGAACATATATGCCCCTGTCTTAGGCGATTTTACCATTTTGATAACCTTCGCAAAAGCACGACCTTCTCCTTTTTGTAAAGACGCAACTACTTTTTTTGCCATGACTTATTCTATTTAATTTCTTTATGAACTGTTACTTTCTTAAGAATTGGATTATATTTTTTAAGCTCCAATCTCTCCGTCGTATTTTTTCTATTCTTCGTCGTAATATAACGAGAAGTTCCAGGCATACCACTTGTTTTATGTTCGGTACATTCAAGAATTACTTGAATTCTATTTCCTTTTGCTTTTTTTGCCATTTTTTTATCTCCCCTGTTAACCGTTAATTATAAGTATCCCTTTTCCGCTGCTCTTTTTATAGCCGCATCCAAACCCATTTTGTTAATCACACGAAGACCATTGGCCGAGATGTTAAGACTAACCCAACAATCTTGTTCTACCCAATAAAATTTCTTAGTAAAAAGGTTGATATTGAATCTTCTTTTTGTTCTTCTCTTTGAGTGAGAAACATTATTGCCAACCATGGCTTGTTTTCCCGTAATCTGACAAATTTTTGACATCGCTGTATCTTTAAATGTATTTATTTTTCAAAATAGAGTGCAAAGAAAATACTTTTTTTGCTAAAAACAAAAAAAAGAACCAACAAATTACAAAAAAGAATTCACGAAACTTAACTGTATAGAGTTCTCTTTCACTCAAAATCGAGTGCAAATTTCGCCATTTTTTCGCAAATTAGCAAACTTTTGCAAAGTTATCTCTCCCATTTTATTAACAAGCAAAAATCAAAATAGAAGGCATCTTTAGTATAACAGAAAAACATTAACTTTGCATCTCGAACATAACAATATGAGATTATTTATTAAACTTTTCTTTTTCAGCATTCTGGGCTCTTTTTTGATAAGTTGTAACAACAAAGAAGAGCAAAAAAACAACTGCAGTCAAATTATTTCTTCTGCAAATCTTTCCTATGCAAAGGGCTTTGCCATAGATTATTATAAAAATTACAAATGTGTTTTAGTGTACAATCCTTGGAGAAAGGGAGAAATTTTAGAAAGATATTACTTAGTTTCAAATAAAAACATAGTAACTCCGAGTAACGGACATAAGATTATCATTCCATTAAAAACTATCGCAGTTAATTCGTGCAGTCATTTCGAATTTCTGAATTTAATAGGTGAATTAGACAAAGTTGTCGGCATCAGTTCGCCTGAACGAGTTTACAATAAATATTTATTAGACAAATACAAAGTCGGTAACCTTGTTAATATAGGCGATGCTTTTTCCATGAATATTGAAAAAATAATGATGTTGAAGCCTTCTGCTATTATGATAAGTGGATACAATCAAACAGATGAAAGTACAAATCGCTTAAAATCTTCTAATATTTCAGTAATTACAAATAATGAATGGACAGAGACAAATATTTTGGGTCGTGCTGAATGGATAAAATTTGTAGCTGCTTTTTACAATAAGGAGCAACTTGCAGATAGCATTTTTCATAATGTTGCAACACACTATGAAAAATTGAAAGACTCGGTAACACACATAACAAAGAAACCTTCTATTTTATCAGGAATGAGTTTTAAAGGAACTTGGTATTTACCTGGCGGCAGGAGCTTTATGGGGAAACTATATGCAGATGCAGGAAGTGACTATTATTTTGCCAATGATACAACATCAGAAAGTCTGCCTATTAGTCTTGAAATAGCATTAAAAAAACTTCGCTATTGTGAAATTTGGCTGGGTACAAACGTAAAAACAATGAAAGAGTTGGAAGTTTTAGATTCTAGATTGTTACTTTTCGAAGCAGCAAAGAACCATCGGGTATATAATTACAATAAACGAACAACACCTTCCGGCGGTAACGACTTTTGGGAAACAGCAGTAGCTAGACCAGACATACTTTTAAAAGATGTTATAAAAGTGCTTCATCCCGAATTATTTCCAACCTACGAAACATTTTATATTGACCAATTAAAATAAACAAACAATGCGTTCACACAAAACAATAATTCTATTTATTGTCTTATTATTACTCTGCTTTTGTGCTTTTATTGCAGATTTGGTATGGGGAAGTCTTGATATCCCTATTCAAAAAATTGTAGACACATTATTTTTTCAGAAAGCGAACGAATATTCAGATATTATATTACAATTTCGACTACCCAAAGCACTGACAGCTATGTTAGCCGGATCTTCATTGGCAATTGCCGGCTTATTAATGCAAACACTGTTTAAAAATCCTTTGGCCGACCCATATATACTAGGTATCAGCTCTGGAGCAAGTTTGGG